>JAXJUM010000052.1:0-41544 GCA_036309045.1 Acutalibacteraceae bacterium | reverse complement strand
CTTCATTTAAACACTGGAAAAAGCCAGTGTTTAATAGCTTCGTTAGTAACGTTGAAGATTGTATAAGATGCACTGTGCTTAGCACAGTATAGCCTGTGCAACAGGAGTACTCTATTTAAAAACTTATCTAGTTTTTAAATAGAGTTTAGTATTAAAGCAACATCTTTTATAATGAATGTTACTTTATATTTTTGAAATTCAACTAAACTTTGATAAATTGTAAAATTTCGTATATTTTTATAGACAAAGAGAAATTTAGGATTATAATATAATGGAATGAAAAAAGAAAATGAGTATATACCACAGGAGTTTTTATGAAAAAAGTTATAACTAAATTTCTTCCTATAATGTTGATTTGCTTTATGGTTACAGCAGCTATTCCAACAGTATACGCTGCACCTGATGATAATAACCAAAGTAACTATGAAGATTACATCAATGACTTTGTAAATAGTGTAAACAGTGCATTAAATGATTTTGAAAATAATAACAGTAATCATTTTGACAATGATGATGACAGTACCAATAGTACTGATGGAAATATAGCAACTGAACCTGTTACAAATGCAACTGCACCTCATATCCCCCCATCATATGATGAAGAATCTACTGAATATGAGGATTTTGATACTATTTATGAACAAGAAACAGTTCCTTATGAAGAACCAACATATGAAGAAGAAGCAACTGTTATGATTGAGGCTGACGAAAATGAAGACTATGATTATTCATATACACCCCCTACCGAAACACCTACTGAGGAGTATAAACCTGAAATTTTAACTGAAATATACACTGATCCACCATTTTTGGAAAGATTTGCAATAACAGATGAAGAAGAAGGTAATCTTTTTATTGCTCTTGGATTGTGGGCATCAATAATCATTGGTATAATTATAGTATTATCGGTAGTTGTAGCTACCCACAGACGTAAGAAAGGAAGTTAGTACAAAAATTTATTAAACATAAAAAATCCCCCGACATTTCATCGGGGGATTAATTTATATTCTTTATTATAATTTATTCAGCATCATCTGATGTACAGTCGCAATCCTCATCGTTACAACAATCATCACAACCGCAACCACATTCATCATCTTCATCAAAAAGATCGCTAAAATCAAACTCAAGAATTTCGCCACAGTTTGGGCACTGTGTTTCACCGCAAAGGAGAATTTCTTCTTCTACATTTATTTCTTCACCACAAGTAGGGCAAGTAACCTCATAGAAAACATTTTCATCCTCATCAAAATCACAACAATCATCACAATCGCAGTCATCATCGTGACCAAAATCGAAACAATCATCTCCGTATACTACATCCTCCAGCTCTGACAAACTCTCGTCAAGTTCGTCTACCTGATAAACAGCCTGTTCAACTGAATCTTCCATATTTGAAATTGTAGTTGCCATATCGTCCAACAAATCAACAATAGCGTTAATTACTTTAACTTCACTTTTCTCATCATCAAGTTTTAAGCCTTCTGTTAAACCTTTGATGTATGCAATTTTCTCTGTTAATGTCATTTTGCATATCTCCTTTGTAAATAGACGTGTAAATTACGCTCTTGACATATACTCGCCTGTACGAGTATCAATCTGAATAGAATCTCCCTCATTTATGAAAATAGGAACCTTAATCTCTGCTCCTGTCTCAAGTGTTGCAGGCTTTGTTACATTAGTAGCTGTATCACCCTTAACACCAGGCTCTGTCTGAGTTACTTTCAATACTACAAATGTAGGAGGCTCTACACCAAATACATTACCCTTGTATGAAAGAACCTTACAAGTCATATTCTCTGTAACAAACTTAAAGTTATCACCAAGAACATCTTTACCGATAGGTAATTGCTCATATGTTTCATTATCCATAAAGTAATACAAATCGCCGTCCTCGTACAGATACTCCATATCTTTTCTCTCAATGAAAGCTGTTGGGAACTTTTCAGTAGGGTTGAAAGTTTTTTCTACCACTGCACCTGTAATTACGTTTCTAATCTTTGTTCTAACAAAAGCGGCACCTTTACCAGGTTTTACGTGTTGGAATTCTATAATTGAAACAACCTGTCCGTCCATTTCAAAAGTAACGCCGTTTCTGAAATCGCCTGCTGTAATCATAAAATTAAATCCTCCTAAAATTTTTAGCGGTGTAAACACCAAACAATACAAATACATTATACATAATATGTCAATAAAATGCAACAAAAAATGAAAATTATATAATAGTAAGTTGTTTATCAATAGTAGCAAAATTATTATATCCGTTTTTTGTTACTGATATCATATCCTCAATTCTCACACCAAATTTACCGGGTAGATATATTCCTGGTTCTATGGTTATTACCATACCCGAACTTAAAATTACATCACTTGTAAAATAAACTGAGGGTTGTTCGTGAATATCAAGTCCTACACCGTGACCTGTGGAATGACCGAAATTTTCACCATAGCCGGATTCCTTTATAATATCACGAGCAGTTTTATCAACAACACCACATTTCACTCCTGCTTTTACAGACTGCAAAGCCTTTAACTGTGCATCAAGAACAATATTATACACTTTGTACATTTCATCTGTTGCATAGCCAACTGCAACAGTACGAGTCATATCACTGTGATATCCACAGTAAGTAGCACCAATATCACTTAAAAAGAAGTCACCCTCTTTTATAACATTGTCACCCGGCACTCCGTGAGGTAATGAAGTATTAGCACCTGTTATAGTTATTAAATCAAAAGAAACTCCGTCAGCACCCTTTTTTCTCATAAGATATTCCAGTTCCAGTGCTATTTCACGTTCTGTAACACCAGTCTTAACATAATTAAGAACTTCTGTATAAGCCTCTTCGGTTATTTGCTGTGCCTTTTTAATCATAGCAATTTCATCAGAAGACTTTATTAAACGCAGATTATGAATTAAGGAGTCGAGCAAACGGCTTTTAGATAATGCTACACCAAACCTATTGAACTCTCTGCTATAATTTTCAGCTTGTTCCAAAGTAACATTTTCCTGTTCAACTACAATTTCCTTTATTTTTTCTTCAAGACATATTTTTTCTATACTTTCTGCAAAACGTTTAAAAACTATAACTTTACAGTGTTTAACATTTCTTTGTGCTGCCTCACCATATCTGAAATCAACCAAAAGATAAGCATTATTTTTTGTTATAAAAACACATCCTGCTGATGACGAAAAGCCCGTAAAATAGAAGCGGTTTACATCTGATGTAATTAAAAAAGCGTGTGCAGAACTTTCCAAATGTCTTTGCAAACTTGAAATTCTATATTCCATTTTATCCTCCTTTCTACTAATTATTATTCAAAAAACAATTTCATTACATATTCTTAATATAGTTAAGTGCCATTTTATAGCCATAAGAGCCAAAACCTGTAATCTGTCCTACACAAACAGGTGCAGTAACAGAATTATGTCTGAACTCTTCTCTTTTATGGATATTTGACATATGCACTTCAACAAACGGTACATTTACACCAGCTATGGCATCTCTGATTGCATAGCTGTAATGAGTAAAAGCACCAGGATTAATTATAACAGCATCATATTCTGTTCGTGCCTTATGAATTTCATCAATGATAGCACCCTCCCAATTAGACTGAAATACTGTTACCTCAAAGTCATTCTTTTCTCCATAATCTACAATATCTTTTTCGATATCTTCTGCTGTAACTTCACCATAAACTGATTTTTCTCTTATTCCTACCAGATTAAGATTTGGCCCCAGCAACAATAAAACTTTTTTACTCATTTTTACTTCTTCCTTTAATATACGGATTTTTTCTGCTTTTTATTCTATTGGTAAAATATGATGTCAACATTCGTCTGATTTTTACTGTTCTACCTTCTGTTTCAGCTGAAATCGGCTCAACTAAAAAGGTGTTCATCAACATAATTTTGCCACCCATAATATCAGTAAAAAACTGATCACCTATAACAATAATATTTTTAAGTCTGGTTTCTGACTTAAGATATGCTCTGAAATAACCAAATGGTGACGGCTTAAGACAAAACGGTATAAAATCACAGTTAGCCTGATTTGCAATAGGCTCAACATTATGTTTATAGTTATTTGAACATAAAATCACCTTTATGCCACTTTCTTTTACAGTATCAATCCAATTTTTACAATCATTGTCAATCTCTTTGGCACCATACGGTTTTATTGTATTATCAATATCAAGTAAAACGCATTTTATATTCATATCTGTAAGAACAGAAACCTCTATATCTAGTAAGGTATTAAAAAACAGGGTTTTCAAAGCCCCACCCCTTAAATTTTTTATAACGTAAAAAGGACGAGCAAAGCCCGTCCTTTGTTAACTAATACAAGTAATTACTTAAACTTACGCTTACGAGCTGCTTCAGACTTCTTCTTACGCTTTACAGAAGGTTTCTCATAAGCTTCTCTTTTACGTACTTCAGCAATAACGCCAGCTCTCGCACACTGCTTCTTAAATCTTCTGAGCGCACTCTCAAGAGATTCGTTATCTTTAATTCTGATTTCTGCCATTTATCTTCCCTCCCATCCGCCTAGTGGCATGGGTATAATATTTGCATACATTTGCGAAAGATATTATACAATATCTTCTTTTATGTGTCAAGTCTTACGAATAAATTTCAAAAAATATTTAATAATAATTATTTTGCAACTATATTGACAAGCTTACCTGGAACGTAAATTTCTTTAACAATATTCTTTCCATCAATAAGCGGAGCAATTTTTTCATTCAACTTTGCAGTAGAAAGTGCAGTTTCTTTATCCATATCAACAGCAACAGTCAATTTTGCCTTTACCTTGCCATTTACCTGTACAACAATCTCAACTGTATCATCTTTACACTTAGATTCATCATACTGTGGCCATTGTGCCTCTGCAACCAGACCTTCACCTAACTTAACGTTTTCCCAAAGTTCTTCTGTAATATGAGGTGCAAAAGGATTAAGCAGAATTGTGAATATTTCAAGCTCTTTCTTGGTAACTGAACCTGTTGCATTAATCTCATTGATAAGTGCCATCAAAGCTGCAATACCTGTGTTGAACTTAATATTCTCTATATCGTCGCCAACCTTTTTGATTGTCTTATGGAAAGCAGACTCAATCTGTGAACGAACATTATCTTCGTCAGTCAGAATTTCCTGTAAATTCCAATATCTCTCAAGAAATCTTCTGCATCCCTTAATTCCCTTAGGATCCCACGGTGCACTCTTTTCAAAGTCACCTATAAACATCTCATACAGACGCATTGTGTCTGCACCGTATTCATCTACAACCTCGTCAGGATTAACTACGTTACCCCTTGATTTACTCATTTTCTCACCATTTGATCCTAAAATCATACCGTGACTCGTTCTCTTTGAGTATGGCTCCGGATTAGGTACTACACCAATATCATACAAGAACTTGTACCAAAATCGACTGTAAAGCAGGTGTAATGTTGTATGTTCCATACCACCATTGTACCAGTCTACTGACATCCAATAATCGATAGCCTCTTTACTTGCAAGGGCCTCTGTATTGTGAGGATCTATATATCTTAGGAAATACCATGATGAACCTGCCCACTGAGGCATTGTATCAGTTTCTCTGTGTGCCTTACCACCACAATTAGGACAAGTTGTTTCTACCCAATCAGTTATATTTGCAAGAGGAGATTCTCCGTTCTCTGTTGGCTCATATGACTCAACATCAGGTAAAGTAAGAGGAAGTTCACTTTCAGGAACAGGAACATATCCACACTTATCACAGTGAACTATTGGAATAGGCTCTCCCCAGTATCTCTGACGTGAAAATACCCAGTCACGTAGCTTAAAGTTAACCTTTGAATGACCAATTCCTTTTTCTGTAAGGAATTCTATAATAGCTTTTTTAGCCTCTTCAACTGTCTTTCCATTAAGGAAATCAGAGTTAACCATAATGCCTGTTGAACAGTTTGTAAATGCTTCTTTCTGAACATCTCCACCTTCTACAACTTCAATAATCGGCAACTCAAATTTCTTTGCAAATTCCCAGTCACGTGTATCGTGTGCAGGAACCGCCATAATTGCACCTGTACCATATGAAACAAGAACATAATCAGAAATAAATATAGGAATTTCTCTTCCGTTAACAGGGTTAATAGCTGTTACCCCCTGCAAACGCACACCTGTTTTATCTTTGGCAACCTCTGTTCTTTCAAAGTCACTCTTTTTAGCTGCTTCAGCCTGATAAGCCTTTACAGCATCCATATTATCAATAATACTCTCCCATTTAGCTATCATAGGATGCTCAGGAGAAATAACCATATATGTAGCACCAAACAATGTATCCGGACGTGTTGTATAAATTGTGAGAGTATCTTCTGTTGATGTTTTAAATTCAACTTCTGCACCATATGAACGTCCAATCCAGTTTTTCTGCTGTGTTTTTACTCGCTCAGGATAATCTACCAAATCAAGGTCATCAATAAGTCTGTCTGCATATTCTGTAATTTTAAGCATCCACTGTGACTTAACCTTGTGTACAACTTCACTGCCACAACGTTCACAAACACCGTTTACTACCTCTTCATTAGCCAATACACACTTACAAGATGTACACCAGTTTACTGACATTTCCTTTTTATAAGCAAGACCTTTTTTGAAAAGTTGTAGGAAAATCCACTGTGTCCACTTATAATACTGAGGATCGGTTGTATTAATCTCTTTACTCCAGTCAAAAGAGATACCCAATGACTGAATCTGCTTTTTAAATCTTGCCACATTCTGCTCTGTAACTATACGAGGATGAATGTGATTTTTAATAGCATAGTTTTCTGTTGGTAAACCAAATGCATCCCAACCGATTGGATAGAGAACATTATAACCCTGCAAACGTCTTTTTCTTGATACTATATCAAGAGCTGTGTATGGTCTTGGATGACCAACATGCAGTCCCTGTCCTGATGGATAAGGAAACTCTATCAGTGCATAAAATTTCTCTTTATCAGAATTATCTTCAGCGTGAAAAACGCCTTTATCTTCCCAAATCTTCTGCCATTTTGGTTCAACAGCTTTGTGATCGTATCTCAAATTTATTCCTCCTGAAAACTATTTTACTCTAACATTGCAAATTTTTATCAATCTACAACATCAGAAACATCTATAACCTCTCCGTCTTTCCACAAACGTTCAAGATCATAAAACTCTCTGGCTTCCTCCATAAATACATGAACAATAACGTCAATATAATCCATCAATATCCATGTATTTGAACGATAACCCTCTATATGACTTACAGATATATCTGCCTTGTCAAGTTCATACTCTACATTATCAGCCATTGCTTTAACTTGCGTACTGCTTGCACCTGTTGCAATAACCATATAATCTGCAAGTACAGAAATACTATCAATCTTTATTACCTTTATATCAAGACCTTTTTTATCGCTTAATGCTTTTGCAGCCAACTTTGCTGTTTCTAAAGATGTCATATGATCACTTCCTGTCTTTATTATCTTTATTTTGATTTATTATCAGTTCATTATACAAAGCAAAGGTATTTATATCTACGGCACACTGATGACTTGTAAGGTCTTGTATGCTAAAACTTACACCGTACAGCATAGCCTCTTCAAGACTTCTTTCAGCCTTTGCACGCATAATCTCAACACCGTTATAGTCACGCTCATCGCCAACAAAATCAGCAACAAAAATTACTTTTTCAAGCAAGCTCATACCTGCTCTGCCACTTGTATGATAGCGAATTGCATTCAAAATATCTTTGTCTGTAATTCCAAGGTTTTTCTCAACATACAAACAACCGGAAATTGCGTGCCAAGTTTTTGGAGAAATTTCCTGAATACTGTTTAACATTATACCATTGCTTTTTATTATTTGCAACTGCTGGTCATAAGGTGTTTCTTTTGTAATATCGTGTAAAATTCCGGCTGTTTTAGCCTTTTTAACATCTGCACCATACTTTTTGGCAAGATGTTCCGCCGCCTTTGCAACATTAAGGCTGTGTATGTAACGTTTTTTACTCATTCTATCTTTTATAATTTCTTTATATTCACAAAATTCCAAAACACTCACCCCATATACAAAGAATTTTTATAGATATAATCTTCAACTTTTCTGTTTACCATACCTGTTATAGATTTATTCTGCTTGATACAGCTTCTTATCTCTGTTGAAGAAACACTCATCATCATTTTGTCAGAGATTATACACTTTAATCCGTCTGTTTCAAAAGTTTTGCTGTAATCAATAAGTGAATTAACACTGTCCTTATCACGAGGCACAGCACAAACAACGGCACTACTGAGAATTTCACGATATTCCTTCCAAGTATGCAATGTAATAAACATATCTGCACCCATTATAAGATACAACTGAGTATTTTCATAAATATTACCAAGCTGTCTCAAGGTATCTACCGTATAGCTTTTACCCTGTCTTTTAATTTCAATATCGCTTACCTTAACATTTTTTACATTCTCCGTGGCAAGCATACACATATTGTAACGATGGTTTGCAGAAATCATTTCTTTATCACTTTTGTGTGGTGGTTTGTTATCAGGAATAAGCAACAGTTTATCAAGCTCCAGCTTATTGACAAAATATTCTGCAAGCTGAATATGACCTATATGAACAGGATTAAAGCTACCACCATACATTGCAATCTTTTGCTTACTTATATTCTTATAATCAACATTGCTATACATAATTATTCAGTTTTCGCTCTTGGCAATTTAAACTGGGATTCTTTCTTTTTCTGTCTGAACAAAACAAATTTTGAACCTATAACTTGTACAACATCAGCGTTAACCTTTTCTGCAATTTCATCAGCAGACGCTCTGGGTGTTATGTCAGAATTTTCAAGCACTCTGCCCTTTATAAGCTCTCTTGCTTCAAGTGCTGAGTCCGCTTGAGCAACAACTGTATCGGTTACTCCGCTTTTTCCTATAATAAGAATTGTATCTATTGAATTAGCCATACCTCGCAAGTATGCCCTCTGTTTACTTGTTAACATTACTTTTCCTCCGTAAAATATTTTTCCAACTGTCCTTTAAGAATTCTTACAGCATTACCTCTGTGACTGATTTTATCTTTTTCTTCAGCTGTAAGCTGTGCATAACTTCTGCCATCCTGTGTTAAGAACAGAGGGTCATAACCGAAACCACCCTCGCCAACTTGCTGATAGCCTATTCTGCCCACACATTCACCGTGTGCAACAATCTCTTTTCCATCATCAAGCACACAGCAAATTACACACACAAACTTTGCAGTACGTTGCGTTACAGGAACATTCTCCATTTCTTTTAACAACTTCTGATTATTCTTCTCATCGTTTGCACCTTCGCCTGAATATCTTGCAGAATATACACCCGGGGCACCGTTTAACGCATCTACCATAAGACCTGAGTCATCTGCAATACACGGCAAACCTGTACGTTTATTGGCGGCTCTTGCTTTAAGTCTTGCATTCTCAACAAATGTTGTACCTGTTTCTTCTACATCATCAAGGCTTACTCCCATTTCCTTTGCTGTCTTGGCGGTAATACCTATCGGATTGAGTATTCTATTAAGTTCATTAACCTTTTTGGGATTATTGCTTGCAATTACAAAAGTTTTCATAAATTAGTCCTCACTGTTCTTGGTAAACAATGCCTTTGCAAAATCATCAGCATTGAATGGCTGTAAGTCATCCATTTGCTCACCTACACCGATAAATTTAACAGGTACACCCAGCTCTTCTTTAATAGACAAAACTACACCGCCTTTTGCAGTACCGTCAAGTTTTGTTAAAACAATACCTGTAATGCCAGCCGCATTTTTGAATTCTCTTGCTTGGTTAACAGCATTCTGACCTGTGGTAGCATCCAATACAATCAGAAATTCTTTATCAGCATCGGGGAGTTCTCTGTCAATAATTCTACTGATTTTTGCAAGCTCACCCATAAGGTGCTTTTTATTATGAAGTCTGCCTGCTGTGTCTGCAATAATTACATCTGCACCTCTTGCCTTAGCGGCAGAGATTGCATCATACACAACAGCCGCAGGGTCTGAACCCTCTTTCTGTTTTACAATTTCACACTTTGCACGCTCTGCCCAGATTTCCAACTGATCGATAGCAGCAGCACGAAATGTATCGGCAGCAGCAAGCAAAACGCTTTTTCCTTGCGAACGCAAGTAATTTGCAAGTTTACCTATGGTAGTAGTTTTACCCACTCCGTTTACACCAATTACAAGAATAATTGATGGCTTTGTATTTATATTAAGTTCTTCGCCACCTTTTAACATATCAGAAGTAATTTCTCTTAAAAGTCTGTGAACTTCGTTAGGGTCGGTTACACCCTCTTTTTTAACTCTTTTTCTAAGCTCATCTGTAAGTTTGGTAGCTGTATTAACACCAACATCACCCATTACAAGAAGCTCCTCAAGTTCTTCAAAAAGCTCCTCATCAATTTTTGTAAATGACTTAAGCATACTGTCAATCTGATTAACAACAACATCTCTGGTCTTTTTTAGTCCGTTTTTGATTTTATTGAACAGTCCCATTTTCTCACCTTTTCTCATCAAAATATCTATTTCTTAAAGCAAATCATATAACTTTTTCTATTTGCAATATTTTTAACCAAAACTTCTGAAAAGCCTGCTTTATAACCTAATGAAATATAATCATCTATTTCAAAAAATTTGAAACCTTTCTTGGTATAAGAAAGTCTTTTAAGCCACTCTTTTGAGTATACTACATTATAAAAGGTTCCACCACTTTTCAACACTCTATGTATTTCACTCAAACCTGCCAGAGTATTATCCCAAAAATAAATTGTGTTTATAGATGTTACTGCCTCAAAAAAGTTATTATCAAAATTCAGTTCACAACAATCACCAACAGATAAAAACATTTTGCTACAATCAACAGCCTTTTGATTTCTTTTTGTAGCACTGTTTTTCATATCTTCTGATATATCAATTCCAAATATAGTTGATTTATATTTTTTATAAATTTTGTGAATTAAATTACCATTCCCGTAACCTATGTCCAATACATTAGATTTTTCATTTATACAAATATCATCAATAACACTTTTATACATAGCATTATTTATTATGTTCATTATTATACAACAACATCTACCAATAAATCCTCTGGGATTTCCAAACTGTGAACCTATATATTCAGAAAATTTACTCACATCAAACACCTTTTATAAAAAACGAAATCAACTACTATGGCATATTTAGCTTTTCGGCTACTTCCGAGGCTCTTAGTGATAATAACTTTGAAATACCCTTGTCCTGCATTGTAACACCGTAAAGTACATCTGCCTCTTCCATTGTACCACGTCTGTGGGTAATGAGGATAAACTGAGTTTTATCATTCATAACACGCAGATATTGTGCAAATCTGTCAACATTTACTTCATCAAGTGCCGCCTCTATCTCATCCATTACACAAAACGGAGCAGGGCGAACCTTCATAATCGCAAAGTACAGAGCAATAGCGACCATAGCTTTTTCACCACCTGAAAGTGCCTCAAGGTGTACTACTATTTTTCCCGGTGGATGTACTATGATTTCAATTCCACTTGTCAAAACATCACTTGGGTCAGTAAGTTCCAGATGTGCCTTACCACCCCCAAACAATTCAACAAAAGTCTTTGAAAAGTGAGTATTTATCTGATTGAATCTATCAACAAACAGTTCTTTCATCTGCTTTGTTAAATCCCCAATCAAACGGATAATCTCATTTTTTGACTTTTCAACATCACCAACCTGCTTTGTCATAAACAAATGACGTTCAGCAACCTCTTTGTATTCCTCAATAGCTGAAACATTGACATTACCAAGTGATTTTATCTTGCTCTTTAGTTCATTTAAGCGTTTTTTTGCTGTTTGAACATTATCCACAGGCTTTGCTTTTTCCTCTGCTTCTCGTGGTGTAAGTTCATATTCTTCCCACAGTTTACTGATTATATCATCATACTGCTTTTGTAGGTTTAACTTACGTTCCTCCAGTTTTGAAAGCTCTCTACCAGCTGTTTCACGCTCATTCAGTTTATCACGCTCTGACTGTCTTAGTTTTGCTGTTTTTTCGTCGATTTCACTTCGTTGTTTATTTATCTTATCAATCTTTTCATGAGCTGTTTTTGATTTCTTTGTCAAATCTTCAACAAACTGATTTAATAACTCCAACTGAGTATTAATAGTGCTATTACGACTATTATATTCCTCAATTTCCTTTTCCAACAAAGCCTTACGTTGTTCTCTTGTACTTTCGTTAGTTTTTGCAAGATTGATTTCTGCATTTATATTCTCAATATCTTTTTCTGCTGTTACAATTTCAAGACGAATATTTTGCAGTTGTGCAGACAGTTCTTCCCTTTTTTCAGAAAGCTCTTCTCGTCCTCCCGTAATATCATTGGATTGCTGTTCTGCTTTAGCAATCTCTTTGTTGAGTTTATCAAGCTCTTTTTGAGAGTTCAAATGAATATATGACTGCTTTTCAAGTCTTTCATTCAGCATATTAATTTCATTTTCTAAATCAGACAGAGATGCTTTCAGACTTGCAAGTTCCCCTTTACTGCTTTTGTATACAGCCTCAATTTTTATTTTTTCTTCTTGTGCCTTCGCAAGTTCAGCACGTGCACCTGTAATTTCAGCTTCAGCCTGAGCATATTCCTTAACTGCGTTACGATAGTCCTGAGCAGACTGTTCCGAGCTCTGCTTTAAATTTTCTGCAATTTCTTTATTTTTACGAATTTCCCCTGCTCTTGAAAGTAAACCTGACTTTCTGCCTTGCGAACCACCTGTAAGTGAACCGCCTGCATTAACCACCTGACCGTCAAGTGTTACTATACGGAATCTGTAACTATATTTTTTAGCTATATTTACTGCATTGTTAAGGTTATCAGCAATAACTATTCTACCAAGAAGAGAATTCAATATACCGTTATACTGTGGTTGACAACTGCATAATTCTGCGGCTGTACCAACAAAACCATTGCAAGTATCAAGCCCCTTTTCGTTAAATACATTACCTTTAACAGTAGTAAGAGGTAAAAAAGTTGCACGTCCACCATCACGCTGTTTCAAATAGTTAATAGCTGCCTTTGCACTTTCTTCATCAGCAGTTACAATATGTTGCATAGAATTTCCCAGTGCTGTTTCAATAGCAACGGTATATTCTGATGGTACATTGATAACTCTTGAAACAGGCCCGTATATTCCCTGTAAATTGCCACGCTGAGATTCCTTTATAACAATCTTAACACTGTTATAAAAGCCTTCCATATTACGCTCAAGGTCTTCAAGCATACGTACACGTCTTACACGCTCTTGATAATCCAAGTTAAGTTTATCTGCTGTTTCTTTTAACTGTTCACGGCTTTTTTGTCTGTTAATCAGTTTAAGCTGACATCCTGAAACTGCATTACTAAGTCTTTCGGTATTCTGAACCGAATCTGCAAGCATTTTTTCATAGTCATTACATTGCTTTGTCAAATGTTCAAGCTGTTGTGTTTTTATATTTTTAGAACCGTTAAGGTTTGTAATACGCTCCTTTGCCTCACTCACTGATGCCATACTGGTCATTGCAGATACTTTTATATCAGCGGCTCTTGCACTTAACTTTGTAAGATTTACTGATATTTCCTGCAATAAATCAGAGTTTTTACTTACACTGGCATTAACTTCATTAAGACTGTTTTCACAGTAAGAATATTTATTTTGCAGTTGTAAAATTCGCTGTGTATATTCTTCAATTTTTGCCTGCTTTTCCTTAATTTCGTTTTCAGTATCCTTGGCTGATGTTTTAAGGGAGTCTATTTCAAATCTTACTCTTTCTATATTCTCATTATTATGGGCTATATTATTTTCTGCAACAGATATTGCAGATTTTTTGCTTGCTATCTGTTCATCATAAGACGAATTTTCTCGTCTTATCTCATCTATCATTGAGTTATATCTACCATTCTGCAGAAAAAGTTCTTCACTCTCTTTTTGTATTTCATCAAGGGCACATTCGGCCTCTTGGTGCTGACTTCGTGCTATTTCTAGCTTTTCCTCCTGCTCTCGCAGAATCGTAGCAGACTGTCTTATTGTATTAAGCCAAAGTGCAATTTCAAGTTCTTTTTTCTCGTTGGAATACTCCAAAAAAGCCTCCGCCTTTTTAGCCTGAATTTCCAGAGGACCTATACGGTCATCAAGTTCCGTAAGAATATCACGCAGACGAACAAGGTTTTCTTCAGTACCCTTGAGCTTTCTTTCAGCTTCTAGTTTTCTGTACCTGTAACGTGAAATACCTGCCGCCTCTTCAAAAATTTCTCGCCTGTCCTCACTTTTTGATGCAACAACGCTGTCAATCTTACCTTGACCAATCATAGAGTAACCGTCACGTCCCAAGCCGGTATCCATAAATAACTCGTGGATATCCTTTAGCCTGACAGCCGCTTTATTAATCATATAGTCACTGTCACCAGAACGGTAGTAACGTCTTGTTATTGCAACCTCATCACCATCATATGCAAGAGTTCTGTCTTTATTCTCAAACGACAAAGTAACCTCGGCATAACCCTGTTTTTTACGGGAATCTGTACCGTTAAAAACTACATCCTCCATTTTTGAACAGCGTATAGCCTTTGGCGACTGTTCACCAAGTACCCAGCGTATAGCATCACTTATATTACTTTTACCGCTACCGTTTGGTCCTACTATTGATGTAATACCTTTGTCAAAAGTTAATTTTGTTTTATCAGGAAAGGTCTTAAAGCCTTGTACCTCCAATGATTTTAAAAGCACGTTTATTGTCAACTCCAAACTGCTGAATACAGCAGAGATAGTAATATAATTAAATCTATATCATAAAAATTTAATTATTCTAAATTAAAAAGAAATTTGCCCGGATTTATATTTCCGCCAACAAAGCGTATATTATAGCCTTTTTTATTAAAGTAATTATAATTACTGCGTTTCTGTCCCAGAGCTTTGGAAATTTCCTTGCTGTTTACTATAACTGTATAGTCACCTTTTGGCAAATTATTTTTTATTATGTAATCTTCAATGTTGTTACGATAAACTCTTGCAAAACATAATTCACCCAGTGATGGATGCCAAGGACCTGAGACCATCCCTTTAGCTATATCCTGAGTGCTATGCAACCCAAGACGGATAACATCTATGTCATTTTCCTCAAACATAGTCAACAGTCCTGCACAAAGATCTACTGTTTCTTCTAATGTATAAGTTTTGTATACACCATTGTTGTAATAGTCAGCCAGAACTGTATCCTGCATAATAATTGTGGGATAAATACGCACTGTTTTGGGTTTAAGTCTGCAAATCCGCTGTGCTGTGTAAATATCTTTTTCTGCTGTACTTTTATACAAACCTGTCATCATCTGCAAACCAAGCTCAAAGCTATATTCTTTTATAAGTAAAGAAGATTTTTCAACATCTTCTGCACTATGACCACGCATATTAGCTATCAGCACATCATCACACATACTTTGTGCTCCAAGTTCAATAGAAGTAACACCATATGATTTTAAAATTTGCAATACTTCATCATCAATACAATCGGGACGTGTGGAAATACGTATACCCTTGAATTTACCTGATTTAACATATTTATATGCTACCTTCAGCAATGAAACCATATACTCACGCTTTATTGCAGTAAAACTACCGCCAAAAAAGGCAATTTCAGAAAACTTAGGATTATAATTTTTACTGTTAATAGCTGTTTCAGCGGATTTTATAACATCTTCAGAATTTGGTTGAGATTGTTTGCCTGTAATTTTAACCTGATTACAAAATGAACAACAATGCGGACAACCGTTGTGGGGAACAAAAATTGCTACATTTGCGTGTTTCAATAGCCCATCAGCCCCAATGCTTCTCTTGCAGCCTGCTGTTCTGCCTCTTTTTTACTTCTGCCGCCACCTTTGCCTATTACATTGCTGTTAAGATGTACCTCTACAACAAAATGTTTATCGTGATCAGGGCCGCTTTCTCCCACCAGAACATATTCTAACTTTTCTTCGGGATTTTTCTGGATAATCTCCTGAAGAGTAGTTTTATAATCTTTAAATCTTGTAGGTTTTGTACTCTTTATATCAGGTCCAACAAAACGCAGAACAAACTTTCGAGCCTCTTCCATACCACCATCAAGATAGATAGCTGCTATAACAGACTCAAAAGCGTCCGCCAGAATAGAGGGCCTGTCACTTCCATTTGAACGGCGTTCCCCTTTACTTAAAAGCAGATATCTGCCAAGATTTATTGAACGTGCATATCCTGCAAGTGACTTTTCACATACAAGAGCTGCTCTTAGCTTTGTAAGATCACCCTCTGGTAATTCAGGGCAGTTCTTGTATATGTAGTCTGAAACTACAATACTTAAAACAGCGTCACCCAAAAATTCCTGACGCTCATTGCATTTTATATTACTCTTTTTGTATTCATTTGCATATGATGAATGAGTAAGTCCTGTTTTAAGATAGCTTATATTCTTAAATTTATAACCAAGAGCCTTTTGTAACTCTTCCACCTGTAACATTCCTTTCAGTTATAATTCAGCAATATTTTTGCTTATTTCGTTTACGACATTTCCCTCAACAAACTGTTTTGTCAACTTAATAGCGTTCTTCATTGTTTTTGCTTTTGCACTGCCGTGTGCTTTAAAAACAGGCTTATTAACACCCATAATTGCCGCACCACCGTATTCATTATAATCCATTTCTTTTGCAAGAATTTTTAAATCTCCCATAATCATTGCGGCTGCAATTTTATTTTTAATATTCTTCTTGAAGATATCCTTTATCTTTTTCATAACCTCAAGAGCAACACCCTCATAGGTTTTTAAGATAAGATTACCATTGAATCCATCTGTTACAAGAACTTCACAAGCATTTCCGGGTATATCTCTACCTTCTACATTACCTATAAAATTAATTGGGGTATTTTTAAGCAATGCATAAGCATCGTGTTGCAACTGACATCCTTTATGCTCCTCTGTACCTACATTAGCCAGTCCAACTCGTGGATTATCTATACCCATAACTTTATTCATATAAATTGAACCCATTATTGCAAACTGCTGGAGCATTTCTGGACGAACCTCGTTATTCGCACCGCCATCTGCAAGCATAAAGCAACCCTCTGCCTTTGGCATAATAGGGGCAAAAGCAGGACGTTTAACTCCTTTAATACGCTTTATAATCAGGCTACTGCCCATTACAAGAGCACCACTGTTACCTGCTGAAACAAAGGCATCACCCTCACCCTTTGCAAGTAACTGAAAGCCAAGCCCCATTGATGAATCCTTTTTATCTTTAACCACAGTTGAAGCATCATCATCAGGTGTAATTATAACATCTGTATGTACTATGTTCATTCTGTCAAGAGATATTCCATTTTCTTCTGCTATCTTTTTTATAATATTTTCATTACCAGTAAGTATTATATCAATATCATACTCCTGAATAGCCAACTCACAGCCTTTGATAATTTCAAGTGGTGCATTATCTCCGCCAAAAGCATCTACAATAATCTTCATATATTAAACCTCAATTATTTTTTAATTCAAATGTTATTTTCACGAATAAATTCTTCTAAAGCGGTGAGCGAACGGTTTGCGTGTTTTTCCGCCTTTAACTTTTTGTCACGCACATTTTCATCAAGTGAAGGCAATATTCCAATATTTGCCCCCATAGGCTGAAAATTAACAACTGTACTGTCGCTTATATATGCCGAAAGTGAACCAATCATTGTTACTCTCGGCAGTTGAACAGTCGATAAACCTTTATACAATCTGGCAGCATTTATACCTGCCATTAAACCGCTTGCACCGGATTCCATATAACCCTCTACGCCTGTCATCTGACCTGCAAAAAACATTTTAGGATTTTTTATCAGGGAAAAATCCGATTTTAACAGTTGTGGAGAATTTATAAAAGTATTGCGGTGCATAACACCATATCTTACAAACTCTGCATTTTTAAGTGCAGGTATAAGAGAGAAAACACGTTTTTGTTCAGGAAACTTAAGGTTTGTTTGAAATCCCACAAGATTATATAAAGTTCCCTCATTATTCTCTTTTCTCAACTGTAAAACAGCCCAAGGACGATGACCTGTTTTTGGATCTTTAAGTCCCACAGGTTTCATTGGACCAAATCTCATTGTGTCAGCGCCACGCTGTGCCATTACTTCAATAGGCATACAACCCTCGTATACTTTTGGATTTTGCACATCAAAATCTTTAAGAGGGGCACGCTCTGCATTTACAAGTTCAGTATGAAAATGCTCGTATTCTTTTTTGTTCATAGGACAGTTTATATAATCATCGCCACTCCCCTTGTCATATCTGCTGGCAAAAAAGGCACTATCAAAATCTATTGATTCAGCAGTAACTATTGGAGCAGCAGCATCAAAAAAGCTCAACGCCCCACCAAATTTTTCTTTTATATTATCAGCGAGTGAATCTGAGGTCAATGGACCTGATGCAACAACACATATTCCATTTGATGGTAACTGCGTAATCTCTTTTTCAATTACACTTATATTAGGGTGATTCTTGATTTTTTCGGTAACCATAGCTGAAAAATCATCTCTGTTTACCGCTAACGCTCCTCCTGCCGACACACTGCATTTATCAGCACACTCAAGTAACAAAGAATTAAGCATACGCATTTCCTGTTTTAACATTCCAGCCGCACTGGCAATTCTTGCTGCTTTAAGAGAATTTGAGCAGACAAGCTCTGCAAAATTATTACTGTGGTGTGCAGGAGTTTTTTTATAGGGCTTCATCTCGTAAAGCTCTATTTCAATTCCTCTATTAGCTATCTGCCAGGCCGCCTCACAACCAGCAAGACCTGCACCAATTACCTTTATACTCATATTTTACTGTTCCTCATAAGCTATCATTATAAACAATAGATGTCATTACTCTTGCGGTTCTTCGTAAATTTTTGTAAATCCACAACCCTCGGTCGTACAATATAATTTTGGTGTTTTACCCTTCTTTTTATACAACACTCCACCACACTGAGGACATCTTTCGTTTGTAGGTTCTGTCCAAGACACAAAGTCACAATCTGGGTAGTTGTTACATCCGTAAAAAATTCTTCCTCTTTTCGACTTTTTAACAATAACATCTCCACCACATTTTGGACACTGAACACCAACGGATTCAACAAAATTCTTTACATTCTTACATTCCGGGTATCCGGGACAAGCTATAAATTTGCCGTATCGTCCCATTTTTACAACCATTTTTCTTCCACACTTTTCACATACAATGTCAGTTTCTTCTTCCTGAACTTTTATCTTAACATCCTTCATATTTTCTTTAGCTTTTTTAAGAGTTTCTTTAAAATCGCCATAGAAATTATCAAGAAGTGTAACCCATTGCTCTTCTCCGTGTTCAACCTTGTCCAAATCTTCTTCCATCTGTGCTGTAAATTTCACATTTACAATCTTCGGAAAATGTTCAAGCATAAGTTTTGTTGAAACCTCTCCAAGTTCAGTTGGATAAAGGGTTTTACCCTCTCTCTTTACATAACCTCTTGAAGTAATAGTAGAAATTGTTGCCGCATATGTAGACGGACGACCGATTCCATTTTCTTCAAGATTCTTAATAAGAGAAGCCTCGGTAAAACGTGCCGGCGGTTGAGTAAAGTGCTGATTAGGGATAATTTCCTTTGGTTTTACAATCATATCCTTTTCAAGAGGAGGAAGTTCAGTCTTTTTCTCTTCCTCTGCATCTTGACCCTCTACATAAAGGGTGGTAAATCCATCAAAATCCACACGATATCCAGTAGCTTTAAAAATATACTTACCGCCTGTAATTTCAGCAGTAGTGGTTTTCTGTACACACTCTGCCATTTGACAAGCTGTAAAACGCTCCCAAATTAGCTTGTACATTTTATATTGGTCGGTAGTTAAACTTGCCTTAATTTTATCAGGCTCAAGGCTTGGCATTGTAGGACGTATAGCCTCGTGACCATCCTGTGCATTAGACTTTGTCTTAAAGACTCTTGGTTCTTTAGGCAGATACTTCTCTCCCCATCTACCCTTGATATAATCTGTAACTTCCGAAATAGCATCGTTTGAAATTCTCAGAGAGTCAGTTCTCATATATGTTATAAGACCAACTGCACCAAGCTCAGGCAGTTCAACACCTTCATACAACTCTTGTGCAACTTTCATAGTACGTTTCGACTGGAAATTCAGTTTTCTTGAAGCCTCCTGTTGCAATGTTGAAGTTGTAAAAGGCGGTGCAGGCTGTCTTTTTCTTGTGCCATTACGTAATTTCGTGATTTGAAATTCTTCATTTTCAAGTTCAGATACAATCTGCTGTGCCTCTTCACCGGTAGAAATTTTTATTTTACCTTCGGTTGTAGCATACAAAGAGGCTGAAAACAGCTTTCGACTACCCTTTGGCATAAATCTTGCATCTACTGTCCAATATTCTTCAGGTTTAAAATCTCTGATTTGATTTTCCCTATCAACTATTATCTTAACTGAAACAGACTGAACTCTTCCTGCTGACAATCCTCTACGAATACTTCTTGATAAAAAAGGACTAAGTTTATAGCCTACCAGTCTGTCAAGAATTCTTCGTGCTTGCTGTGCATCTACAAGATCAAGATTAATATTGCGTGGATTGTTCATACCATTCTGCACGCCTGTTTTTGTAATTTCGTTAAATTCTATTCTATTTTTATCGTCAAGCTGTAAACCCAAAATATACGCAAGATGCCACGAAATTGCTTCTCCTTCACGATCCGGGTCGGTTGCAAGATAAACATAATCAGCCTTTTTAGCTGCTTTTTCAAGTTTCTTTACAAGTTCTTCCTTGCCCTCAATTATTTCATAATTGGGTTCAAAATGCTTACGCACATTTACGCTAAGCCTTTTTGCTGGTAAATCACGGACGTGACCCATTGAAGCCACAACCTCATAACCTTCTCCAAGATATTTTTTTATTGTTTTAGCTTTAGCAGGTGACTCCACTATTACTAATTTAGACATAATATCCTCCCTTAAATCAAACAGGAATATATTTTCCTCCTGATTTTCTTGTAATAACCTCGTCAAGCTCAAGTTCCGTAAGGCTCTGCATTATTTTATTTACAGGTAGCCCTGTTTTTACAATTATATCATCAACAGTTGACGAATTTTCGCAGATAATATCATATATTCTCTGCGTATTTTCAGAAACATATTCTAATTGTTTTTTCTTTTTTTTAACATCAGTTTTTACATTGATGTTATCAATAATTTTAACACTGTTCAGCTTGTTTAGCCCTTTTGTTACATTATTTTTTTCTAATGAAATAAGTTGGTTAACAGAAACAGTTTTCCTTCGCCCAGAAGGAATATCATTTATTATACTATCACTAATTTCACTAAAAGGTAATGGCTCAAAATATGTAAGCTCATATTTTCCTGAATATTCTTCAATTATTTCAGCAGCATTTGTAATTGCTTTTGCTCCCTGCTTTATAAGTGTATTCGTACCAAAAGCCACAGCATTAGTCACATCTCCGGGTATTGCAAAAATATCTTTATTTTGTGAAAGTGCAGTATTTGCTGTGATGAGAGCACCGCTTTTCTCGCCCGCCTCCACTACAAGAATACCTTGTGACAAAGCAGAAATGATTCTGTTCCTTTTCGGAAAGCTATATTTCTGTGGCGGAGTATCCGGCGGATATTCCGAAATTACTGCACCATTATCTGCAATTTGTTTTCTCAAAGAAGCATTTGTCGTAAGATAATTATAATTTATTCCACAACCAAGCACACAGATTGTAATACCCTCTGCCATTAATGCTCCCTTATGTGATGAACTATCAATTCCTAAGGCTCCTCCACTTACCACACTAACTCCTGATTTAGCAAGATCATAACCTATTGAAAATGCGAGCTTTTTACCGGAGATTGTGGCATTACGTGTACCTACAATGCCTATGGATAAAATATTATCAATATCAGGTAAAGTTCCGTTTACATAAAGTACAGCAGGTGGATCATAAATTTCTTTAAGCTGGCGAGGATATTTATCCATATCCGGTGTTAACAGATTATACCCCAACATTTCGCATTTGTCTATAATTTGTTGTGCCTGCTCTAAAGTATTATTGCAAAGATTTTTAAATTCTCTTGGAGTAAAGCAACCACAAAGCCGCCATTCCTGTTGTCCGCCATTATAAAAATCTATAATCGATGGATAAAAACGTATTATTGTATTCACCTTTGGATTAGCATATCCTATACTGCATTGAAGCCATACCCAGTATTTTAATGTATCTTCCACTGTTTACACCCCCTTAGCATCTCCCACATCATAATAGCTGATGCCACTGATGCGTTAAGAGATTCCGCCCTGCCAAGCATTGGGATTGTTGCCTTTATTCTGCACTTTTCGATAGTGGTTTGTTCCAGACCGTTTCCTTCATTACCAATAAATATTGCACAATTTTTCTTTTCAGCAGGATTTATATTTGTTACATCAACTGCATTTTTATCTACAACAGCGGCTATGGTTGTAATATTTTGGCTATTGAAGATTTCTACCATATCAGCTATATTTCCACATACTTTTATTGGCAGTCTAAAAACTGCACCCATAGTACCTCTAATAACTTTAGGAGAAAAAACATCACAGCAATCCTCCGTAATAACCACACCTTTCACACCTAACGCTTCAGCTGTTCTTAGGATTGTACCCATATTTGAGGGGTCTTGAATTCTTTCAAGTGCAATATACACACTGTCTTGCTGTATATTAAAATTTCTTGAATTTTCGCTACAAACGCACAAAATTCCCTGAGGTGACTTTGTGTCTGAAATTTGAGAAAACAGCTTATCAGAAAATACAAAGGTGCTTTCGCAAATTCCCACCATTCTGTTCACCAGTTCGTTATGCTTTTCAAAAGCTTGTTCAGAAAAAACAGCAACAGATATTTCTACATTGCTGTCAAGAGCATCTGTACACAATCTTACACCCTCAATCACAAACTGATTATTTTCTTTGCGATATGAAGAACTTTTCATTAATTTTGCAATATGCTTAACAGTACTGTTATCCTTACTTGAAATATGCTTCATAAATTCACCCCAAAACTTCCAAAAGTACGAAAAGAGCGTTTGAGAGTTACCTCCCAAACGCAATTACAGCTTTTTTATTAAGCGTTCTTAGCCTGCTCAACCAACTTTGTGAATGCTGCAGGATCAGCTATTGCGATCTCGGAAAGCATCTTTCTGTTAAGTGTGATGCCAGCCTTCTTCAGTCCATTCATAAATGTTGAATAGTTAGTACCGTTCATTTTACAAGCAGCTGAAATACGAGTAATCCAAAGTCTTCTGAAATCTCTCTTTCTGTGCTTACGTCCGATATATGCGTAATTACCGCTCTTCATTACAGCCTGCTTAGCCATTTTGAAGTGTCTGCTCTTAGAACCCCAATAACCTTTAGCTAGCTTTAATACTTTCTTTCTTCTCTTGCGAGTCATCATCGCACCTTTTACACGTGCCATATCCTTTTACCTCCATATTGGTTTTATTTATTAAAAAGTTAAATTCTTAATTATTTGTAAGGGATTAGCTTCTTAAGCTGTGCTACATTTGTCTTATCAGCAACAACATTCTTTCTTAAGCCTCTCTTACGCTTTGTTGTCTTCTTATTAAGAATATGTCTTTTGTTAGCGTGTGCACGAATGATTTTACCGTTCTTAGAAACCTTAAAACGCTTTTTTGCACCACTGTGTGTTTTAATCTTTGGCATAATATTATCCTCCTTGATTTGTCTGATTATTTGCCTGTTTTTGGAGCAAGGAACATAAGCATATTGCGTCCTTCAAGCTTAGCAGGCTTTTCAACAACAGCTACCTCTTCCATAGCCTGAGCAAATCTTTCCATATTCTCGTGACCTATCTCGGGATGCCCCATTTCTCTGCCACGGAAACGGATAGATACTTTTACCTTGTTACCGTTTTTAATAAACTTAGTAGCCTGGTTTACCTTTGTATTAAAATCGTGTGTATCAATATTAAGAGAAAGTCTTATTTCTTTAACATCTATAACACGTTGATTTTTCTTTGCCTCTTTTTCACGCTTCGCTTGTTCAAAACGATATTTGCCGTAATCCATAACCTTACATACAGGTGGTTTTGCCTGAGGCGCAATTTTAACTAAATCTAAATTCTGCGACTCTGCAATTTGCAATGCTTTTACGGCAGACATAAGTCCCAGCTGAGAACCGTCTGAGTTAATTACTCTTATTTCTTTGTCTCGAATTTCGTCGTTAATTTGTAGTTCCTTGTTGCTAATGGGTAAGCACCTCCAAAAAATAATAAGAAATAAAAATGCGGGCAGATATTTCCGCCCGCAATCAAACACAATGAAACCATACACATATGTGTATAATCCTTAAAATGATTGACCTATGCAAGACGGAACCTCATAGGTGAAAGCATATCTGCTTTACTTTATTTTCCTTATTGAGTATATCAAATTATATGATGTATGTCAAGCATTTTATGAAACTTTATTTCAATTCAAAGCAAATTAAAACAAATGTTAACAATTATTGTTTGACCTTTAAAATTATATGGTGTATAATCTCCTCTATAATTAAAAAATATTTTTAACTGATACCAAATAAAGCAAGGTGTATATAAAATGAAAATATGTGAATACTGCGGAAAAGAAATTGACTATAACCACGCCTTTTGCAGTGATGAGTGTGAGGACAATACATTTATTTACCATAAATATAGAAAAAAATTTCAAAATTTTTTCAGTATAATAAGCGTTATATGCTTTATTGTCATTATGCTTGGAACATTTATAGGACTTATTTCACAGATTTTAAAAGTAGGATTATTGGTAGCCGGTCCTGGTACATTATTGATGGGAATTATTTATATTATCCTACCTTACTATGGTATTGAAGAACAAATACATAACAAAGGTATTATAACCGGCAGAAAAACAATGAGAATTATAGGTGCTGTTGTTTCTGTTATAGGTGTTATATGTATAATATCTGGTATTATAGTACCTTTTGCTTGACATATATAATACAATGTCTTCTACAAACAAAAATTGATTTTTTATTATTATGAATATACTTCCTCCTTTGTGAAACACTAACAACACAAAGGAGGTTTTTCTATGTTAGACAAAATTGCTCTTACTCTGCTGGTAATTGGCGGAATAAACTGGGGCTCTATCGGAATTTTCCAATTCGACATTGTGGCTTGGATATGTGGCGGTCAAACAGGAATGATAAGTCGAATAGTTTACACACTGGTAGGTCTTGCAGCCTTATGGTGTATTTCACTACTGTTCAGAGATAGTTCCGACACAAGTACAGTTACATCGTAATACAACAACTTCGGGCGAATTTAAAATTCAACCCGAAGTACATATGATAGACCTGTCTAATAAAATTAAAAACAGTCCCAGTTATATAGCACATCACTAAAATTAAGATTTTTCAAATCTTCTTTCTTTATAAAGAAATTACCGACACCACTGTCTCCCCACATAACATAGTCCTCAGAATCATCTGTAATTGTGTCCATCTGAAAAAGTAATGTATCATATTTTCTTAATTCTTCATCATACTCTCTAGGATCATTTTGAGTGAAAAAAGGATAACCTAAAACTCTAGAACCAAGAGGATCAATAGCATCATTTAGTTTTTCAAGATTATCATCACTTAAATAATCATACAACGAATCATATTCATCATGATAATCAAATCCAAATTTTTCTTTTGTTACTTCCCCTGCTACTTCTTCTATACGATAATCACACATAGCCAAGAAATTCTCACTTTCCTGCATTTTTACTACTACCTCTTTAAAAACAGGTGTGTAATATTCTATATCAGTACTTACAGGTATATCCAGACTTTTTACCTGTTCTGCTGTTACATCATAATTGATACTTTCGTGGTAAACCACACGGAAAGTATTCTGATTTGTAGGGTTATTAAAATCCAATCCAAAAACATCGTCAACTCCTATAAAAAACTGGAGCATACCTTTTTGTGGTAAAGGTTCAGGAACATCCGCCTTATCAAAATTTAACTGAGCCAGAAGAAGAAGTTTATTACCCTTATCATCTGTTGGATATTCCTTATTAAAATTCCAGTACGGAATACCACCAAACTTACTGTCAAAAATATCAGGAGTTTTCTCCTTATCAATCTCCAATGAATATACTATCTGTCTGGTCTTCTCTTTAATTCCCTCAATAAGAATATCAACTTCTTCATCATTCAGATATCTCATAACTATACCTCCAAATTTTTATATTACTATTATTTAAAAAGGGCGATTATAATAAACCGCCCTTTGTATAATTAAAAATCATTAATTATTTCAACTTACTAACAATAGCCTGTGTATCTCTTGCAATAACAAGCTCTTCATTTGTAGGAATAACATAAACTTCAATCTTACTATCCTCAGTTGAAATTTTACCCTCATTACCTAAAATCATCTTATTATTAAGCTCAGGATCAATCTTAACTCCAAGGCTTGCAAGATCGTCACAGATGATCTGACGGTGATGTGCCTGGTTTTCGCCAAGACCTGCTGTGAATATCATAACATCACATCCACCCAAAGCTACATAATATCCGCCAATAAATTTCTCAATTTCATATCGTAGGATTTCGTGAGCAAGCTTAGCTCTTGTGTTACCTTCAGCAACTGCCTTTGTAACATCTCTGTCATCACTTGAAACGCCTGAAATACCAAGCAAACCAGATTTCTTATTAAGAATATCGCTCATCTGCTGAGGTGTTAGGTTTTCTTTCTCCTCAATATAGGTAACAACAGAAGGATCCAAAGTACCACAACGTGTACCCATCATAAAGCCGTCAAGAGGAGTAAGGCCCATACTTGTATCTATAACCTTTCCATCCTGAATAGCCGTAATTGACGAACCATTTCCAAGGTGGCAGGTAATCATCTTTGTACCAACAAGTGATTTACCTGTTATTTCTGCCCAACGGTTACTTACATAACGATGTGATGTACCGTGAAAACCATAACGACGGATTTTGTACTTTTCAAAATACTCATAAGGTACAGGATAAATATAAGCCTTTGGTGGCATTGTTGCGTGGAAAGCTGTATCAAATACTACAACCTGGGGTACACTTTTACCAAATACTTCTGTACAAGCCTCAATAGCCTGGACATGTCCTTTATTATGTAATGGTGCCAATGGAATAAGAGCCTTAATTCCCTCTACTACCTTATCATTTACAAGCTCACTCTTACTGAAGCGTGCACCACCCTGCACAATTCTGTGACCAACAGCAGAAATCTCACTTACACTTCCGATAACACCATATTCAGCATCTGTAAGCATTTCATTAACTTGCATAAATGCGTCTTTGTGGTCTTTCATTTCAATTTGCTTTTCTGTTTTTCTACCATTATAAGTTTTGTGACCTATAAAACTTTTTTCAAGACCTATTCTTTCACAGTTACCTTTGCAAAGCATTGTTTCGTTTTCCATATCAAACAACTGATATTTAAGGGAAGAACTTCCTGCGTTTATTACCAAAATCATCATAAAGCATTTTCTCCTTATTGATAAAATATAAATATACGTGTTGCACAACTGACTAGCACTATTATATAATAGTACAAATAAAAGATAAATTCAACCTTTTTTCACCAATAAATAGAGAGGGGTATTTTTATTGAAAAATTATGCAATTATCAGTGAATTCAATCCATTTCATAAAGGTCATCGTTTTCTTACAGAGTGTTGCAGACAGAACGGTGCAACACATATAACTGCTATAATGAGCGGTAATTATGTACAGCGTGGCGATGTTGCTATTATTCCCAAGCATAAAAGAGTTGAAATGGCTCTGAAAAATGGGGTTGATTTAGTTCTTGAATTACCACTCCCCTTTGCACTTGCAAATGCTCAGGTATTTGCAAGTGGTGGTGTTCAGATTGCAGACGCTATGGGTTGCACAGACTCTCTTGCATTTGGCAGTGAATGTGGAAACATTGAAATTTTAAATAATATATGCAACATTATTTCTCAAGATAATTTCAAACAGCAGTTCAAAGAAATAATTTCAACAGGGATAAGTTATCCTGTTGCACTTTCAAAAACTATTGAAATAATAGGAAATTCACAGCAAAAAGAAATTATATCCTCTCCAAACAACACACTGGGAATTGAATATATAAAGGCTTTGAAAGAATTTCATTCAAATATAACTCCCGTTACATTTAAACGTATCGGTGATGCACATAACAGCCTTGAAATTTCTTCAGATTTTGCAAGTGCGAGCAATATACGCAAACTCATTTTGAATAATGAATTCTTCAGAGCCTATGTACCTGAAAGTTGCGTTGACACTATAACAAAGGCAATAGATAACGGTGAAATAGCACAGCTTGAAAATAATATGCGTGGTATTTTTATTAAACTCAGAGAACTTTCCATAGAAAAACTTGCAGAAACAGCAGATATTAACGAAGGGCTTGAAAACAGAATTTATAATGCTATATTACAATCATCAGACCTGTTTATGCTTATCGAAAAGATAAAATCCAAACGCTACACTCACGCAAGAATAAGACGTATCATTATGTCTTATTTACTTGGTATTACTAAAGAGTATACAAAATTGCCCGTACCATATATAAGAGTTCTAGGTTTTAATAAAAAAGGAACTGAAATTTTAAATGTGATGAAAAAAAGTGCAAAACTGCCAATAGTAACAAAACTGACAAATATTCCTAAAAATTTTTCTGACTATGCAAAAAAACTACTAAACCTTGAAATATCATCAACTGACATTTATTACACATTCACAGAAAATATTAAACCTTGTGGCGAAGAATATCGGAATGGTATTGTAGTTATAAAATAGATATTTTCATTTTAGTTGTTAAATCAAAAAAATATTTAGATACACTTTGCTTTAAAAAATTTTTAAAAATTATCATTTGTTAATGAAATAAAATTTAAAATTAGTACAATACATTATAAAGGAGTAAACACAGAATTGAATTACGAATCAATTATTGAACAAATTATACAAGCTTGCTCAATATATAGCGATATTCCATTACAGAAAGATATTTTTAAGAAAATGCTCAGTATAGCACATATTAAGGAATATAACAAAGGGGAAATTTTGCTGAGAGTCGGAGAAAAATATGAGAATATTGGATTTATTCTAACCGGTTCTATGCGGAGTTATTATCTGGATGAAAACGGAAAAGATATCACTAAGTACTTTCATATGCCAAATAGACTAATAATGGACGAAAGTCTTGTTGATTATGAAAAAAGTATATGCAATTATGAGGCTATGGAAAATTGTTCTGTAATTATAGCACCTGTAAAAGAATTCAAAGAATTTCTTTTACAGAATGAGTGTTTGAAATCTATGTACATAAAATCATTAGAAAGAGCCTTATGCTATAAAATTGAAAGAGAAAATCAATTTCTTACCAAAGATGCAAAGGAGCGATATCTTGAATTCAAAAGAGATTATCCTTCATTGGATAAAAAAATTAAAAATTCTTATATTGCAACATATCTAGGCATAACTCCTGAGTCATTAAGCAGAATTCGCAGAATATTAAAAGAAAATAACGAGGAGTAAATTTTATGGATTGTATAAACTCACCACAATGTATGATAGGCACCTGGGCTTGGGGAAACGGAACAAATGGTTCAAAGATAGTTTTTGGCAAACGTTATGACGAACAACAACTGTTAGAAACCTTTGAAACCGCATATCAAGCAGGATTTACTATGTGGGACACAGCTAATTCATATGGTAATGGAAATTCTGAAAAAATTCTTGGCAAATGTATCAGTAAAAACAAAGAAGTTTTTATATCAACAAAATATCTGCCAACAAAGAGTTACAAAAAAGGAGCAATGCAGAATGCACTGAAAAACAGCTGTGAAAGACTGGGCATTAAATCCCCTAACATATATTGGATTCATATTCCTCTCAATTTAGAACAAAATTTAAAAGATGCCATTGAATTGCTAAAAAACAATAAAATTAAATCACTTGGACTATCAAATGTAACATTAACACAGATAAAATATGCACAATATAAATTAAAATCTGTGGGATATAGTTTAGCAGGTATTCAAAATCATTATAGCCTGTTAAATAATAATGAGGAGCAAAGAAAAATTATAAAATGGTGTTCAGAAAATAATGCTACATACTTCGCATATATGGTACTGGAACAAGGGGCCTTATCCGGACACTATGATGAACATAATAGTTTCCCTTTAATTTCCGCAAGAGGCTTTTCTTTTTCTAAAAGAAAGTTCAAAAGAATCGCATCGTTGCTTGCCTATCAGAAAGAGCTAGCAAAGAAATATAGAACAGACCCCTCTCAAATTCCCATATTATGGGCAATTTCAAAAAATACTGTTCCAATAATCGGTCTTACCAATGCAAAACAGGCAAAATGCTTATCCAGCATTTCAAAAATCTACTTAACAGATTCAGAGAGCGAAAATCTGGAACAGCTTGCCAATAGTTCAGGTGTATATGTTAAGAGAAGCTGGGAATGCTAAAATTTTTGACTTATAACTTATATTGTTAAATATTCTTCAAAGTAAAACTACAATTTATCTTTAAAATTCCAATAAAAAAACGGCTTTAAAAAGCCGTTTTTTGAGTATATGGCGGAGATGGAGAGATTTGAACTCTCGCGTCGGTGTTACCAACCTACCGGTGTTCGAAGCCGGACCCTTCAGCCACTTGGGTACATCTCCATATATAATTTTATTTATAAGTTTATTAGCCTTGCTTTTATAAAAAAACGAAATCAAAAATCTACTTATTTAAACAACAAGACAAATATACTATAATAAAAAGCACCTCACTACGAAGTGCTTTTTATTGGCGGAGAGACGGGGATTCGAACCCCGGAAGCGGTTATTACCGCTTACATGATTTCCAATCATGCTCCTTCGGCCAGCTCGGACATCTCTCCAAACGGTAATTAGAATTATAACAGATTTATTTCTGCAAGTCAATATTTTTTTAGATTTATCTATTCTGAATTTGTCAAAAAATTACTATATCGGTTTATACAATTTTTATATAACCTCTAATAAGAGCATTGTACTAAAAATATACATTCTTTGTACAATGCTCTTATAATAATAGAAATAATCAGTCTGCAAATAGCGGAGTTGAATAATATCTATCACCGCTGTCTGGTAATAAAGCTACTATTGTTTTACCTGAATTTTCAGGTCTTTTGGCAATCTGTAAAGCAGCATAAAAAGCCGCACCTGACGATATACCAACAAGTACACCTTCTTTTTTTGCTATCATTTTTGCTGCTAAAACAGATTCATCATTACCTACCTTTATAATCTCATCATAAATATCTGTATTAAGAATTCTTGGCACAAATCCTGCACCAATTCCCTGAATTTTATGTGGACCTGCCTTACCCTCAGAAAGTACTGGAGAAGTTTCTGGTTCAACAGCAACTATCTTTATGTTAGGGTTTTGAGATTTAAGATATTCTCCCACACCTGTTATAGTACCACCTGTACCTACACCGGCTACAAAAAAATCCACCTTACCATCTGTATCATTCCATATTTCAGGACCTGTTGTAATTTTATGAATTGCAGGATTTGCTGGATTTTCGAACTGTCCGGGAATAAAACTGTTAGGTATCTCATTAGCAAGTTCTTCAGATTTTTCAATAGCACCCTTCATTCCCTGTGAACCATCAGTAAGTACAATCTCTGCACCATAGGCCTTAAGAATATTTCTGCGCTCAATGCTCATTGTTTCAGGCATTGTGAGTATTAAACGATAACCTTTAGATGCTGCAATAGATGCAAGACCTATTCCTGTGTTACCTGATGTAGGCTCTATTATAACAGAATTACTATTTAAAATTCCTTTTTGTTCTGCATAATCTATCATTGACTTTGCAATTCTATCCTTAATACTTCCTGCTGGATTTAAGTATTCCATTTTTAAAAGAATAGTTGCATTTAAGTTTTCATCTTTTTCAATATTTACAGCCTCAACAAGAGGTGTATCGCCTATAAGCTCTGTTATGCTTTTAAAAATTTTTGCCATAAAAACATTCCTCCCGATAATTTATAAAATAGATTAAATTTTTAAGATAAGAATAGTATAAATTTCTTTTAAAGGGGCTGTAAAAAACAACCCCTTTAATTAATACTATCTAAATATTCAAAATTTAAAATTAATAAATTTTATTATAGCTATCAAATAACTAATTTATCTTATTCATCATTGATGTGCATCTATACCTGTTGCATTAAAAACAAGACCTCTTTCACCGTCAAGTCTGACTGTTGTTCCTGTTTTCAACAACTTTGTAGCATTTTTTGCACCTATTATTGCAGGTTTATCAAGAGCCATTGCAACAATAGCACTATGAGAAGAAAGACCATCTTCCTCGGTAACAATAGCACCAGCTGTTTTCAGCAAAGGTAAAATATTGTTAGAGGTCTTTGAAATTACAAGAATATCTCCGGCATTGAAGTTTTCCTGTGCTTCTTCTTCAGAATGACAAACACAAAGATGACCACAATAACTTTTAGTATTTACTGATGTACCTGAAACAAGTACATCACCTACAAGGTGTACCTTAAGCATATTTGTTGTACCAGAAACACCCAAAGGAATACCCGCCGTAATAACAGCTAAATCACCGCTTTTAACCAGTCCTTCTCTTTGAGCTACTTTTACAACATGCTCGAACAAAGCATCTGTATTTTTCTGCTCCTCTATCATTATAGGAATAACACCCCAAGAAAGGTTCATCTGCCTTCTTACCTTTGGTGAAGTTGTACCGCAGATAATCGGGCAAGCAGGACGATATTTTGAAATTTCTCTTGCTGTAAGACCTGATTTTGAAACAGTCATAATAGCGACAGCACCTAAATCGTGAGCAGTAGTACAAGTTGCGTGAGATATAGCAGATGTAACATCAGGACGCTCGTTAATATCTCTTTTACTGAATTTTTTCATATAATTAATATCACGCTCTGTACGTCTTGCGATTACATCCATTGTATGCAAAGCCTCAATAGGATATTCACCTGCAGCTGTTTCACCACTGAGCATAATTGCACTTGTACCATCGTATATAGCATTAGCGACATCCGTAGTTTCTGCACGAGTTGGACGTGGATTTTTCATCATAGAATCAAGCATCTGAGTAGCTGTAATAACCTGTTTACCAGCGGCATATGCTTTTTTGATAAGTTTTTTCTGTATTACAGGAACATCCTCAAGAGGAATTTCAACACCCATATCACCTCTAGCTACCATAATTCCGTCTGACGCTCTTATAATCTCGTCAATATTATGAACACCTTCCTCATTTTCTATTTTAGCAATAATACGCATATTATCACAATTATTAAGTGCCAGTTCACGTCTTAACTGAAAAATATCTTCAGGAGTTCTTGTAAATGATGCAGCTATGAAATCAAGCTCCTGTTCTACACCAAATGCAATATCTGCCTTATCAACCTCACTGATAAATGGTAATGACAAACTTACTCCCGGAATATTAATACCTTTGTGAGAAGCAATATAACCTTCATTAATTACCTTGCACTCAATACTTGTCTTTGTAAGGTTCTGTACTACCATTTCTATAAGTCCATCGTCAACCAATATCTTATCACCTGTTTTCAAGTCGCTTGGCAAACCTTTAAAGGTAATTGAACAACAGGTATTATCACCTTCGCAATCTTCTGTAACAAATGTGAATTTCTGTCCTGTTTCAAGAAGTTCTTTTCCGTTTTTAAAATTTCCGGTTCTGATTTCAGGACCTTTTGTATCCAGTAGAATAGCAACTGGTTTTTTTAGTTCTTCCCTGATTTTTTTTATTCTATCTATTCTACCCTTTTGTTGTTCGTGAGTACCGTGTGACATATTGATTCTTGCAACATTCATACCACCCTCAATTAATGCACGCAAAACTTTGTCATCATCAGTGGCAGGACCCATAGTACAAATTATTTTAGTTTTTCTTACATTGCTCAACATATAGAAGACCTCCTAGGGTAATGTTGGTAATATTATACAACATTACAACAAAAATAACAATCTATTTTTATATGAAATATATTTTACATAACTATTATTATCCCTAAACTACATAAATAAATACCTGTATACACGTCAACTTAAATAACAGTGAGATTTTTATTATGAAAATAACTGTTTTAATCAAAAGGTTTGTTAAAGTATACAAATTTTAAATTTTTTCATTCGATTACCCTAGTTTAATTCGAGAGCAGTATTTGATATTTTTATTAAAAATCTGAATCATCAAATGTAATTATTTCATCAATATTTTTCTTCTCCATTTTATGACGGAGTTTTCGGGTTTCTACACTGTCAAAAATAATTGAAAAATCATAATCTTCAGGATACAACTTAGATGCACTTACCAGCAACTTAACTCGTTTATGATTTACAAATATTTTTTTACCTTTGACTTGAACCCCAAGAATTCCCTTTTTATCTGCTGTTTTGCAAATAATTCCTATCTTTTTATCAGGATATACTGTTACACTGTCACCAAGTTTAAATTTTGATGCAGAGTGATTACCTAATAATTTATGTGTTTTTTTCTTAATTATTTTAGGAATATAGTTTTTTTCAAAAATTACATTTTTATTTTCATAATACGATTCAGAAATATGCTTTTCATAATCATCACCATATGCAGCTATTGATGCTGTTTTTATCATGGATGAGGACATACCAAGTCTTTTAGCTATCGAAAAAGCACAACTCTCTCCACTTTCCCCTATTACTAATTTATAAAGAGGAGTAAGAGTTTCTTTATCAAAATCCATTCTTGCATTGATTATCGTTTCTTCATCATTTGCAAATTGCTTTACTTGTGGATAGTGTGTAGTTGCAAGAAATAACGCATTACTCTTTTTTAGTTCTTTAAGAACAGCTATTGCAATTCCCATACCTTCGGTTGGGTCTGTACCTGAACCAAGCTCATCAAGAACAATCAAGCTTTCTTCATTTATTGAATTAAGAATATAAAGTATATTTTTGAGATGTGCTGAGAATGTAGACAGATTTTCTGACAAATTCTGTCCATCACCGATATCACAAAGATAATTTGAGTTCATACATATATTTGCTGATTTACACGGAATATGCAAACCACATTGACTCATCATACAACATAAGGCAACTGTTTTTATTGCAACAGTTTTTCCACCTGTATTAGGACCTGTGATAATAATTCCGTTTATATCATTACCTATATTTAAACTCAATGGTACACACTTTTCTTTATCAAGCAAAGGATGTCTTGCTTCTTTAAGACAAATTATTCTGTCTGTATTAATGTCAGGCTGAATACCATTATATTCAAGACTTAGTTTTCCCTTTGAGAATGCAAAATCAAGTTTTTCAATTATAGTAATGTTCTTCATAATAGCTTCTGATGAATCAAGTAACATTGCTGTCAGAGTGTATCTGATACATAATTCTTCATTTTCTTCATCAATTTTCAGAGATTGTATTTCATCAAAACACTTACTCACTGATGTGGGTTCAATAAAAACCGTAGCACCAGTTGCAGATTTATCCATTACTACACCTGAAATTTTATTGCGATATTCTTTTTTAACTGGTATACATATATGACCGTTACGCAGAGTAGAGAATGAATCTGTAATATAATTTTTATTATTGCGGATAATCTGATCAGACTTTTTACGCATTTTTTCATTTAATATATCAATTTCTCTTCTTATAGAATACAATGCTTCACTTGCCCTATCATCAATCTTACCATTATGAATTTGTTGCTGAATCATATCTTTTATTTCATCACAAGCTTGAAGTTCTTCTTCATAATATGACAAAGAAAATTCATACACTTTACATCTGTTAAGATAATCCTTCAGTCTTTTTACAGCTACCAAAGCATAGCCAATTTTTTCAAGTTCTTCTGCTGAAAGACAACACTCCTTTTGGGCAATCTTTATTATATCTTCAATACCTGCAAAAGATGGCATTGGAGGTATTCCACATTTTTCAATTATATTTCGTGCTTCTGTGGTTTGTTTTTGGTTATGACAGAGTTCTAATTCATCAAGATATGGTTTTACATTTTGGATTTTTTCTTTTGTTGAAGTCATAACAGCACACTCTACCCACATTTTTTTGATTTTATCAAATTCTAAAATTTTTTCTGAATTATTCATTCTGCACCTCATACAAGTGCGATGTAATCAGTGTATTCAACTGTACCGCCAATTTCATTAAGTACACCAGGTACAAGTTCCTTCACCATAAGACATTCAGTAGCTGGCAGATTAACACTTTTGCCAGCTATTATTCCATAATCTGCAGAAGTGTTAAATCCTCTTGCTCTGTAATTCTGAGGATTTCCTTCGACTATTACTGCTTTGTAGCCCATTTTCACTGCTTTTTCAAAGCCATATTCTATAAGTTCCTTTGAGATATGTTGTCTTTGCATATCTGTTCTTACTGCAACAGGTGTTAACATAAGAAGTATATCACTGAATTTTCCCTCAAGATGAAATGCTGAAAACATTGCATAACCTATAACTTCATCAATTTCATTTACCATTATTAATTCAAGTTCAGGAATATAAAATTCCTTACTGCGTATTTCTTCCACAAGTTCACAAACTATAATTGCATTTGATTTATTTTCTGATTCTGTAAATACTTTTTCTACAAGATCGAGAGATTTCTGTCTGTATTCTGGTGACATTGATTTAATTATTCTTTTCAATGTAATTTCTCCTTAATTATATTATTTTAAAATGTTCTTTTACTATCTACGGAAAAAAGACAACAAAAAAAGCTGCAGTTATCCCATAAATATGGTTCACCACAGCTTTAATACCTAAAACAAAAATAGCATAGCTATTACGCTATGCATCATAATAAATAAATCAATTTGTGAAGCATATTGCAAACAGGATAACATACAGACTTAAAACTACACATTTGTACAACAAACCAAGCCATACCGCATCTATTTTGCGATATAACTGTGTAGAAATAAAATCTGCAACAACTATTTAGTTAGTCATATTTTCCTTATTTACAATGCTCAACAAACAAATTCCTTCTTTCATTTAATTTGGTTTAATTATAACTTAAGTCATCATAATTGTCAATATTTTATATGAAATATATTTTACATAACTATCTATTATCTCTGAACTACATCAATAAATACCTACACATCAATTATTTAACCTTTTATTTTCTTAAAAAAGAGTTCTGTAATAAATGTTATAGCAAAAAATAAAGTTAATATAGTACAAAACACCTCAGAAACCGTTTAAGGCATCTAAGGTGTTCATTGGTTATGTAATTATAATAATTTGTATATTATATAAATTATACTACTTTACAACAACTGTACAGGTAGCTGTTTTTCCATTTGATGTTTTTACTGTAATTGTTGCTGTTCCTGTTCCAATAGCAGTTACATTTCCATATTTGTTTACTGTCGCAACGCTTGTGTCACTACTTGTCCAAGTATAAGTCGTTGTTGCATCAGATGGTGTAACTGAAGACTTCAATAAATATTTTCTTCCTTCTGTAACTGTAATAGCCTTCTTTGACAGTTCGACACTTGTTGGAAGTTTAACTACTGTTACTGTACAGGTAGCTGTTTTTCCATTTGATGTTTTTACTGTAATTGTTGCTGTTCCTGTACTAACGCCAGTTACATTTCCATATTTATTTACTGTTGCAACACTTGTATCACTGCTTGTCCAAGTATATGTTGTTGTTGCGTCAGATGGTGTAACTGAAGGCTTCAGCAAATATTTTCTTCCTTCTGTAAGAGAAAGACTTGTTTTTGAAAGAGTTACGTTACTTGGAGCTGACTTTACAGTTACTGTGCAAGTTGCCGTAGCACCATTTGATATAGCAACTGTAATATTTGTTGTTCCTACACCAACAGCAGTTACATTTCCGTTATCATCTATGGTAGCAACATTGGTATCACTACTTGTCCAAGTTAGTGTATCTTCTGCATCAGAAGGCGATAAGGAAGCATTCAATTTTTTAGTTTCATTTACAGTCAAATCAAGTGAAGTATTATCTAAAGTAACAGACTCTGCTTTTCCGTTGACTACAAATGAATAAGATTTTGACAAAGAGTGATCATAAATATGTCTGATTGTAAGAGTATATTCACCGGGTTTATTCATTGTGATGGTACCCGTAGAAGTACTGCTCTTAGAAACAGTAAATGCTGTTTCATCAGAGAAAATAAGCTCATAATCTGTATTTGAAACATTTGATACCAAATCACTGTTCATAATACTTTTAACCCAGTACCCTATACTTTCACCAACTTCAAAAGGATTTGAATACGCTGACCAATAATATGATGATGTGTCTTCCTGCTCTTTCCACCAAACACTAAATGATACAGGTATATCTACTAACTGTGTTGTCGAGCATTTTGAACAAGTAAGAGTGGCTACACCGTTAGCAGCATTTGCACAATTAAAGTGATGTCCGTTTTCAATGACAATCTTGTTAGTGCTTAAAAGGTTACTTACGTTTATTTCGTAGAATGTATTTGTCCCCTGTTTCCATGTATACCATACCAGTTTTCCGTTAACCAATACAGGAACACAGTCTGACAAATAACCATCCATACTGTAAATTGAACCAATCTGATTACCATTGCCGTCAATCTTTGTGTAATAAACCTTATCATCTTTGCCCCATAACAAAATAAAGTTGTTATTATCAATTTTTACAAACTGAGGTGTAGTAACTGTTCCTTCACTCTCACCATAACTTGTAATCATATTTGTAGTAGCAGTACTTCCGGATTTGGGCAGTACAGATACAAATATATTTCTTGTAGTGCTGTTATTGGTATTAGCAAAATTATTCTGGTTAATTGTATTACCAACTGTAAGATATGCAGAATCTGAAATTTCAAAGCCACCAACTGATACACCTGTATAGTTAGCACCTATACTTCCGGAAATATTCAAAAGGTTAACAACATCACACTTGGTGTAGTAAGTAGGTGTGAATGTTCCTGTTGAAACATCCGTGTTATATTTCAAAAGAGCTACTGAACGAGGATATGCATCACCGTGGTCTACGGCAATTATCTTGTTATCTTCAACTTTTATAAACTGATTAAAAGAATGACTGACATAACCATATGATGAATTCATAACACAAGTATATGAATCAGTAATCGCCATTGTATTCATATTAAGCTGTATTGTCACATTCGCCTGATGATTATATCCATCGGCAGATGTATACATCTCATGAGAAGTACGAATTAGTAAATAGTCACCACAAACATCCATTCTAGCAGAACCTGCATCGAAAGGTACTGTTGTGTTGCAGTCATACAAACCTGTTGATGCTATTCTATTCCAGTTTTTATCATATTTTGTAATACGAAAAACCTCTACATCAGCTGATTCTTCGGTATTTGTTTGACCTGACAGTATAAAATAGTTACTGTCAGTTTCATAAAAAGCACCAAAAATCGGTAGTTCTGTGCTTATAGTTTTTGTCCTCAACAAATTGTATGAGGTGTCATAATATTCAACAATATACCCTGTACTGCTGTTTACATACTGCACCCTCATAAGATTTCCATTATCACAAGTAGTCAAATACGATTTGATTGTGCTTGACCATTGTGAATAGTTCTGTGAATTAACATTACTACCTGAATAAGTTGTACAGGTGGTAGTTACTGCACCAGCATTTATTGCAGTTAAAGATGTCATAAGAACACATACTACAATAAACAAAGAAAACAATCTCTTCATAGCATAAATCCCTCTCTTATAAAATTATTTGATATTATTACAGTCAGTGATTCTGCAAAACTGACAATAATAACCTCTCCACAGAATATCGTAACATTTTATCTAATTTTTGTCAACATTGTTATAAATTTGCTAATATAAATAAATATTAGACTATTTTGTAGAAATATAATAAATTTTTTATTTCTACTATCATAAATGTCATAACCAAAAAACAATCTGTTGGTTTTTATACTAGGGCTTGTTTGAAAATAGAAAAAGTGCTAGATTTTTGTTTCAAAACGAGTGATTTCAAGACAAAAACCGCAGAAAGCACCGCTTTTGGGGCAAAATAAACAGTGCTTTTGATTTTTCAAACAGCCCCTAGTATTACTAAAACCAACAGATTTGTTATATTATTCCCTAATTATATTACCCAGTCCCAGAATTCATCATTTTTATCACCACTGGGACGACTTAGACTGAATTCAAGTTCAGGATTTTTTATACTTACCTTCATCCCAGCTGAAATAGATCTAACTACAAATGAATTACCACCAATCGTTGCATCATCACCTATAACTGTTTCTCCACCAAGAACAGAAGTGTTTGAATAAATAGTAACATTATTACCGATAGTAGGATGCCTTTTAACACCTTTTAGTTGTTGTCCTTTTCTTGTAGAAAGTCCACCCAGTGTAACACCCTGATATATTTTTACATTATCTCCTATAATTGTTGTTTCGCCTATTACAACACCTGTTCCGTGGTCAATAAAAAAGTATTTTCCTATGGTGGCTCCGGGATGAATATCAATACCCGTTACACTATGGGCGTACTCACTTATAATTCTTGGTATCATAGGTACATTCATAACAAAAAGTTCGTGTGCAATACGATAAACTGTAATTGCAAAAACACCTGGATAACAGAAAATAATTTCATCTGTGCTATATGCCGCAGGATCTCCGTCGTAAGCTGCTTTAATATCTGTATATAAGTATTCTCTTATCGTTGGTAATTTCTGCATAAATTTATAAACTATATTTTCAGCTTTTCCTTCCGTTTTTGACATAACACAGGAACTATCATTATTTTCAAAATTTCCAAAAGCTTTTTCTACCTGATTTTTTAGATTGCTTTGAATATATTCAAGTCTTTCTCCTATATGGAATTTTATATATTCCGTGTGTATCTTATCATTATCAAAGAAACCAGGAAACAAAAGTTTCCTTATTTCTTCTACAACATTAATTAAAATTTCTTTATTAACAATATTATCTTCGTCAATTCTTGCTGTAATATCATACTGATTGTAGCTTTCCAGCATTATATCAACCAGATTATCCACATTTTTATTCATATTAATTCCCTTTCTTTTAATACTATTTCAAAGTAATATTCCCCTGGAAATACCATAAGGGATTATTAAAACATCTCTATACTATATTATAAACTACTTTTATATTACGTCAACATTTCTTTTACTTTTTATAAAGCTACTAAATTTTATAAATTCTTCAACAAATGTAGCAATAATTATTTTATTCAGTAAATTATTTCTGCTGAAGGTTTGTCAATGATGTGTTACACATTAAGAAAAAATAACTTCGCCAGTTTTGAGGAAATGAATTAAGAAATCACGAGGGGATTTCCAACCAAGAGGACGCATAGGAAAATTATTGTAT
>JAXJUM010000051.1:0-47582 GCA_036309045.1 Acutalibacteraceae bacterium | reverse complement strand
TATTTTTATTTTCAATTTCAATATCTTCGTTATTATTATCTAAACTATCATTTGAGATTTTCTCAGCTTCATCAACTGCAAAACCAAATACAACTTCTTTATCGCTTTGCTCATTTGATTCAATAACTGACTCTTCTGATAAAATCTTTGCCTTTTCATCAGACTTTTTGTTCTTTCTTCTTCTTTTACGATTATGACTATAAGGAATAAAGCTTACACAGTCATCATCATTAGTATCAAATTCAACAATGTTATTTGTAGATTTTTTTCTATGTCTCTTTTTAGGAATAATTATTTCATCTTGTTCATCTAACTCAAGTACAGAAGCAGTTGGAATATGTTTCTTCCTAGTACTTTCTTTAATTTCTTCACGAGACAACTTTTCAAGCTCGTTTTCAACATCTTCCAAAATCTGATCTATTGTCTTTGTTACCTCCGATGTGTCAATCACATCTTCAGATTGCTGAATTTCAGGATTACTGCCTATTTCAACAAATTTGATTGCATTTAAAACAAGAGGCTTCAATCCGGATTTTTCTATAACTGGCAAAAGAATAACCTTAATTCCACTTATAACAAAATAATAACCTTTTCTAAGACCATTACCGTCTATTTCTGTGCCACATTTAAAATCACCCGTCAGTTCACCAGTCTGTTCCTGCAAACGGTTTTTAAGTCTATTATCTCCCTTGGCAGAAAGATGTGATAAAGTTTTGTAAATTACTGTATTTACACCCTTCATCTGAAATCCACTTGGAATTACAATATAATCAATCTTTTCTTCTGACTTTAGTGATTGTGCAATACATTCTATAATTTTATCTTCATCTAAATCCAGCTCGGTTTTATAAACAATGTTGATGCTTTTTTCTTTTAAAGCGGCAGCAACATTATTTATCTCTGCGTTGCTTAAACCCGATTTATTCACATTTCTGAGTATATATAACTCAGCATTCATAACAACATTCCTCCGATATAAACTTTATACTGATTCTATACAAAAAACAATTAATTACAGCTATCACCATAACCAATTTTTGTAATCTTCAAGTTAGCCAAAGCTTTTTCCGTAAGTTCTTTACAATCAAGTTCGTTTTGTGCCTGTTCTACATATTTCAGTACAGGTTTTGTACGTGGATGCTTTGGAGTAAATACCGTACAACAGTCCTCGTATGGTTCTATTGATGTTTCAAATGTTCCTATTTTTCTTGAAATAACAACAATTTCGTCTTTATCCATTCCGATAAGAGGTCTGAACACAGGTATGTTGCATACAATGTCTGTACAAGCTATGGCACCAATAGTTTGACTTGCAACCTGTCCCAGGCTTTCACCTGTTATCAGTGCTGTACAACCCTTATCCTGTGCTATTCGCTCACTTATCTGCATCATAAATCTTCGCATTACAATGGTAAACAATTCTTCCGGGCATTTATCTCTTATCTGTTCCTGAATTTCTGTGAATGGAACAGTATACATTGTCATTCTTCCTGCATACTCAGATACAATTTCAAGTAGCTTGCACACCTTTTCTTCTGCACGCTGAGAAGTATATGGTGGACTTGCAAAGTGAATTGCTGTAAGCTCCACACCACGTTTAGCCAACATATACGCAGCCACAGGACTGTCTATTCCGCCTGAAATAAGTATAGCAGCCTTACCACCTGTGCCAACAGGAATACCTCCTACACCCTTTAGCACACCACCACGCACATATGCACAGAAATCACGCACTTCAACAGTAACTCTAATATCAGGATTTTTCACATCTACTTTAAGATGTGGGAATTTTTCTAATATATATCCGCCCACCTGCTCACAAATCTGAGGTGATTTAAATGGGAATTTTTTATCAGAACGTCTTGCTTCTACCTTAAAGGTTTTTGCATCCTCCAAATCCTCTTCAAGATATTCCACAGCTTTTTTCTGAATATCTCCAATATCCTTATCAGCTACACAGGCTCTTGAATAGGTAGCTATACCAAAGGTTTTGCCTACAATTTCTGAAGCAAGCTCCATATCAACATCTTCGTTTTTAGGCTTTACAGATATTGTAGACTGTGCAATTTTTATTTCAAACTGCCCTGCTTTATAAAGCCTGTTTCTTAAATTTTTCAGCAAAACATCTTCAAAGGTGCGTCGATTAAGTCCTTTTAAAACTATTTCACCAATTTTTATAAGAATAATTTCTTCCATTTATATGTAACCTTTCATATTATAATCATTTATCTGTATAAATAGTTTATTTCCTTACTTTTATAATTCTATGTTTTTACAAGACTTTTCACTCCCTCGGCAATAGCCAAAACAAGCCTGTATATATCATCTTTTCTGTTGTACTTTGAAAAGCTGACTCTCAGTGCAGAATCAGAAATTCTTTTATCAAGTCCCATAGATGACAACACATAGCTTTGTTTACCTTTTGCACACGCTGAACCACTTGAAACATATATGCCCCGCTGTGCCAAAAAATGGAGCATTGTTTCGCTTTTTATACCCATAACTGAAAAATTAAGTATATATTCTAAAGCATTATCAGGAGAATTTACAACTATTCCATCAATGGTACTTAGTTGCTCTCTTAAATATGAATTAAGCTCTTTCACTGTATCAATATTATTGTAATCAATTTCATTCACAGCCTGTCCAAATCCACATATAAGAGAAGTACTTTCTGTACCTGGACGAATTTTCCCTTGCTGTTCACCACCAAATTGACGTGGATTTATACGCACTCCTTTTCGTATATAAAGTGCCCCCACACCCTTTGGACCGTGAATTTTATGGGCTGTAACAGAAATTAAATCAGCTTTCAGTTTAGTGTTCTTAAAAGGAATTTTACCAAAAGCCTGAACAGCGTCTATATGAAATATTGCCGGAGAATTTTTTCTTTTAATTATTCTTGGCACTTTTTCAACAGGCTGAAAAGCACCAGTTTCATTATTTACATACATAAGTGATACAAGAATTGTATTTTCATCTATCGACTGCTCAAGGCTCTCAATCGAAACAGAACCATCTTCACTAGGCTTAAGATATTCAACCTCAAACCCTAAAGTTTCTAAATATTTGCACGATTCTGCAACTGATGAATGTTCAATAGCCGAAGTTATAATTCGATTTCCGGTTTTTCTTTTATTCAAAGCCGTACCAATTACAGCCATATTATTTGCCTCGGTACCACCACTGGTAAAGTAAATTTCAGAAGTAGATACTCCCAAAGATTTAGCAATCAAAGCTCTTGCATTTTCAACACAATGCTGAGCCTGAAGCCCTTTTGAATGAAGTGAAGAAGGATTGCCATAATTATTAACAAGCATATCATAAACCACATCTGCAACTGTATCACTTACTTTTGTAGTTGCACTATTATCTAAGTAAATTTCGTCAGACAAATCAACCCCTCTTTCCTTTTTTAATTTTGCTTTACTAAGCAACAATAAGCAACTATTATGATGCTTTTGATACTCACATTACATTATACACAAATTTTTATAATATTCCAATACAAATTGAAAAATTCACAGATTATTTTGAAAAATTAATAAAATGCACTTAATAATCTATTGTTCAGACGTATAAAACTGATTAATTAGCATAAAATCAATTTGAAAGGACTTGATATTTTGAAAGTTACAAAACAAGAATATTCAGAAATGACAAAACAAGCCTCTCCAAATAGTAAACTGCTTTTAAACTGCATTAAGGCTTTCTTTATTGGTGGCACAATCTGTACAATAGGACAAGGATTTACAGAGATGTATATATCATTTCATTTAAGTGAGGATACAGCCCGTATACTTACCTCAGTTTCTCTTGTATTTTTAGGCGGATTACTTACATCAATAGGTGTTTATGATAACATTGCAAAACACGGAGGTGCTGGTACACTTGTACCAATTACAGGCTTTGCAAATTCTATTGTAGCACCAGCCATAGAGTTTAAAAGCGAAGGCTATGTACTTGGACTGGGAGCAAAAATGTTCGTTATAGCAGGCCCTGTACTTGTATATGGAATAACTGCATCAGTAATTTTTGGAGTTATCTATTGGGCATTGGGAGCTATGGGAGTGTTAACAATAATATGAATGATAAAAACTACGAAATACCTCTTGGACTTGCTATGTCATTAGCTTCAAATGAACAGGCTATGAAACAATACGCCAATATGACTAAAGAACAAAAAATTGCTGTACAAACAAAAGCAAAACAAGCTTTGAGTAAATCTGAAATGCAACGAATTGTTCAAAATATTGCAGATGGAAAGTTCACAATGTAATGCAAAACACCCTGTTTAACGGAATATAGTCAGTTAAACAGGGTGTTTTTTCAAAATTGAATTTATTTATCTTCTGTCTTTATACATCTTACAGTGAAACGACTACTGCCTGACATTGTACAGGTGAAAAGAGTCAAATCCCACTTATCATTTTCTTTTTCATTTATCATTTCTTCACTATTATTTGGTTGAAGAGTTTCCATCCAACCTACCTCATAATAATAAACATTGCCTTCCACATCTGTGAACTTAACTTCACTTCCTATTGACAACTGTCTTAACAGACCAAAGTGACTTAAATAATTATGCCCTGCAATCACCATATTATCCTTATAAAAAGAACCATTATAGCAACACGGTGCAATATTCAGTCTGTAATAATCCCATTCTTCCATTACAGGCAACGTGATATTCAACTGAGGAATTTCAAGGACACCAATATAACGATAACCGTCAATCTCTTTGGTTGGCATTTCTCTGTCGGGATATATGTTCGGAAAATCTTCGGTTGGTGTATCCGAAATTTCCTCAATTATTTTTTCCACTACCTGTTTTGCGGCCTTTTCTGCACGTGAATTGTCACTTATATTATAAATAGTTAAAGAAAGGGCTGCCACAATAAGCAGCAACCCAATTATAATACAAATTGTTCCTTTTTTTCGCTTCATACTATACATTCTTTCTGCGACGAATTACACCGATAGCCACCAAACATAATCCTGCAAATACCAAAGCAGATACAGGCCACCATAACTGACCTGTCTGTGGAAGATCGGCAGTTGTAGTTGGTGTGGTTGGCTGATCTGTTTTATAGGTATTTGTAATGACAAATGACCATTCATTCTGTTCAACACTAACCTCATAGCCCTTAGGTACATTTTCTTCAATAATTGACCACGAATAGCTTCTGTCAAGATTCTTCCATTTATATGTCCAGTTATTATCTTTATTGAGTTTAACAGTATCATAAACTTCGCCGTTCTTTGTCAAACTCACACTAATTTCATTTGGTCTAGTTCCTGTGTTCCCATCATCTTTCCATATTTTTAAAGCAGAAATATTTATAAGCTCTTCCCAATTATCCATTTTGTATTTGCCTTTTACATCTAAATCCCAAAGCAAAACATCATTATCCCACTTAGGCAATGAAACCATCACAGGAGATGGAGTATAAGTCATACCATCTACTGTAATAACAGAACCAATAATCAAATAAACGCCTTTTGAAAGATTAGTAAATTTCGCATTAAACTCAGCATCTGTTGTCACTGTATTCATAGGCTTCATATTATCACTTTCTACATAGGAAGCCAATGTTTTTGCAGCATTTTCGCTTTCAAGATCCACTTGATAATTAGCAAAATCTCCAGTCAGTACAAAATCACCTTGGTCGTTTGCACTACCCACCAGATAGATATCAAAATCAACTCCTTCAACTGTATACGCAAGATTTATAGAACCTTTTGTTTCTGTTGCCATAGCCGTTTGTGAGAAACATAAAATTAACATAACAGCCATAACCAAACAAATACTACGTTTAACCTTATTAAAATATCTTACCATAGTTACACCACTTCCTCCTTACTTTATATTACCTATCGAAATACATTTAACAGACTTACGTCTGCTAAGCAAAATTATAACAAATAAAACAATCACAATAGGTACCGCAACAATGGGTGCTACCAAAACAGGCTCAATCTGTATTGCATCAGCAGTTACACGAATATCTGAAGTTTGCTTTACATTATCTACTCTATGTCCACGAACCAACAGTCTATGGGTATTTATTCCATATGGTGTACAGGTTATAAGTGTACATAAATCCTGCCCGTCTTCAATGCCTAACGCTGAAAAATCATCAGGCTCTACAATAAGTATCTGATCAACTTTATATGTCAATGTTTCATCCATAACACGGATCATAAACAAATCGCCATTTTCAAGTTTATCAAGATTTGTAAAAAGTTTTGCAGACGGTAATCCTCTATGACCTGAAAGTACACTATGTGTACTTTCACCCCCAATAGGAAGCGATGAGCCTGCGATATGACCAACTGCAATCTGCAACACATTTTCATCTGTACCGTGATAGATAGGCAGTGAACAATTTATTTTAGGAATTTCGATATAGCCTATTATTCCTATATCAGAAATATTTAACGTATTATTGTACTCTTTTTCCTCTTCTTCAGACAATCTCCAATGACTTGAGTGCGATGCTAATTTTTCATTATATGCTTTTGCATCATTAAATATTTTTTCATATTTGTCTTCATCAATATTGGCGATTGTCTCTACATATCCTGCTATTGCCTGTGACTGATGGAATGAATTCCAATAATCACTTACAGTGGGATACAGCAGTAAGGAGAGCCCTACAAAAAATATTAATATTAAAATAATTGTAGATAAATGTTTTTTCATTTTACAGGGTTCTCCTTACTGCTGTAAGGCTGAAATATAGTCAGCTCTTACAGCAGTTTTTGATTATATTAGGGAGTGTAATTTTATTACTTATTACTTCCCATACGCTTTTTTGTAATAAGAAGTACAGCAGCACCAAGAACAAGAGCAGAACCTACGATATAGAATATTGTAGTACCTACACCACCTGTTTCAGGTAGTACTGAACCCTTGCTGTTCTCTATTGTAACAGCAACAGAACCATCATCAAGTTTACCATCAGTAGTTTTGTTATTTACTGTAATCTTCAAAGCTGTCAAAGCTTTTTTAGGCTCGCCTGCCCATGTCTGACCATTTGCAGTAGTAGCCTCAACTGTTAGCTCAATAGGATCAGTTAATAGGTTGTATCCTGAAGGAGCAGCAGTTTCATACAACTTGTATGTACCGTCTTCAATACCTTTAGCTGTGAAGTTACCGTCTGCATCTGAAACCAATTCAGTTGCATCGTTCTTATCTGCAACCCAGCTAACATTTCCTTTTGCATCAACTACATAGTACTTATCATCTGATGTTCTCTGAAGAATAAATTTAGCATCCTTCAGTGTTTTAGTAGCATCTTCACTGTCAATCTTATTACCATCAAGTTCGTAAGTGAAAACAATTACCTTATCTTTCTTTGTTTTACCTGTGTCACCCTCGCCTTTATTGTTAGGGTTGTTTGAATACTCTAGATAAACCTCGTTAGGGTTACCGTCAAGACCAATTTCTGCATCTTTGTTCAATATAGCTGTATACTCAACAACAAACATACTATCCTTTGATACATCTGCAATCGTCTTAACATCAGCACAAAAAACTGTGATTTTTGTTGTTCCATCATTTGCAACAGAATTTGAAATAGTAAATGATTTAGTAACTTCTGTTTTAGATGTAGTGTTTACAAGATAAACCTTAACATCGTCATTGAATGTAAGACCCTTTGAAAGTGTATCGTGGAAAATGTAATTATAAGTGTCGTAATCAGCCAATGTTGTAGGCATAGTACCAATCAGTTCAAAAGGTACGGTATCGCCGATGTCGTAATCAGCAACATCATTGTAGCCATTAGTTAAAGGATAACCTGTAACACCTGTCTCAGCATCAGTTGTTCTGTATGTAGGATAATCCTCTTCCTGAACCTTCTTCTCTACCTTTGGAATATCTGTCTTATTTTCAATATCAAAAGTACCCTTATTTGTCAACTGCAATAATGAAAGGTTCTTTGCATCATCTTCGCTATCATCTGTAACTGTTGTATCAACAACCAGATAATAACCAGCGTCAAGTGTAGCACCGGTATCGTAACCAGTACCTACCAAATGCTTATCAGCTATCTTTGCGAATGCCCTAGCTTCAGCATTATCATAAGTAAGATAGTTTGACAGTACCTTTGCTACATCCTCAGCTGTTTTACAAGAATCATAAAGGTCATATTCGCTCTGTAATTCAGCTAAAAAGTTTGCAGAATCAATTCCGTCGCCCCATTGAATATCAGATAGTATAACGTCTACATCTGAATCACCTGTATCAGATTGTGTACCGGTAAAAATCTGATATGCCTTAAAGGTGTGTGTTGACAGGTCTACATCGTCAGCAAATGCTGTTGTTGTTAAGAATACTGTCATTAGCATAGCCATTAATATGCCAGCTGTTTTTTTGAATAATTTCATATTATTCGTCCCTCCGTTCAAAAATTTATAATAACTAACTGTCTTGCGATGTATAGAGGTTATTAAGTTCCCTCCTTCCAACGCAAAAATTTCTTATATAAAACGTAAGCAGCTCCACAAGAAAGAATTACCCCTGCTATCGTATATATAACTGTACCATAACTACCTGTTTCAGGAAGTTCCATACCCTTCTCATCTGTAAGTTTCATTTCAGCCGCATATCCACCATCGCTAGGAACCTGATAGAAAGAAATACCCGGATGTGCTTCCTGAAACTCTCCAATTTGATTTTCAGCAAAGTAGAACCAGTGTTTAGCTGTATCCAGACTGTATCCTCTAGGTGCTGTCAACTCTTTTATATAATAGAGTTTATTTGATTGGAAAGTAACACCTTGGCGTACATCAGTTTTAAATAGATATAAACCTCCATTAGCTGTAGTACCTCGTGCCATCTCATATCCGTCTTCGCTATATAATCCATAAACAGCACCATCCAGCTTTATATTTTCATTACCAAATTCTGTCTTCTCTATATTAACTGAACGCTTTATATAAGACCATCCTTCACCAAAACTATAACTACTTTCTGCATCGTCTGAAGGTTCACTGTAAATTTTCAACGTTGCAGTGTTTTCAGCAGGGTCATTCTGTCCATCATATGGCTCTCCCTCTGCAACTTTCGCAATTATCTGTCCTTGATAGGTGATTGTATATTGATATTTACCTAGCTTATATAATGTTATATTCATAACATTATTAACACTTTCATAAACGCCATCACCATTATTATCAATCTGTTCACTAGGAATATAATCAATCTTATAATCTGTTCCGTAAACTAATGTATTTTCATCAGAATTTTCATCCGTTGTAACTATCTTAATGCTACCCGGTACATATGCAAGATCGGTCATTACATCTTCAACAACTATCTCTGTATCAGGTGTTCCATTACCGTCATTATCAATCTCTGAGAAATCAATCATACTTTCATTTACAACAATGCTGTAATCACCTATGAAATCTTTACAAGAATCAACAAAACTTGTACCTGTCTTCTCAATCAATATAGGTATCGGAACATTTACATTACTTACCCTATTATTCTTTCTATTATGAATATCAATTAAAGAAGCACTATTTATATATGTATATCCAGCATTATCTTTCAACAAATCACTTCCATCGAAAACATTCTCTCCATTTTTATATTCAATGGTCAGTGTTGCATTCTGTATTAGATTCCAACATACACACCAATCAGTGTACTGTGAGTATTCCTCCCCACAGTAGCTAAGTCCATCACATTTATTATTAACATTATCCCAATGCTCACAGTTACCTTTACCTGTACACTCACATCTGTTAACCAAATATAATCTGTTGGTACCTGCCATACTCAAATAAGCTATATCGTCATCAGCAGTTGCTTCAGATATCTCTGGTAAATCATAGGTCTTATTGCCATATGTAATTTTAATATCTGCCTTACCTAAATCTTGATTCCAAGGTCCACTTACATTTGAATAATCATACACATACCACTCATGAAATTTTCCAGTACCACTATACGAAGGTATTGTAGCCTCAATTTTAAAATGAAACAAGCCATCCTCTTCAACAAAGCCACCTGTTTTTGTTATATTAGAATCAACAGGCTCCTCATTCTTTACATCAAATTTTACAGCAAAGTGAAGGTTACCTTTAAAGTTTTGATAATCGTTTATTATTTCGTTAAAGTTCAATGTAATAATATAGTTTGTTCCATCAACATCATACGTACCAACTACTTCACTGTCAGCAGAATCTCCAGCCTTAATGTCACCATATTTATCAGCTTCCATAGCTTGAATTTGTGATGGATAACTGTACTCATATAAACCATGTTCAATACCATTTGGAGCATCAATCTCTAATACAAATCTATATCCTTCTCCAGATGCTTTATTAATATCAACAACCTGATTATTACCATCAACTATTTTATAAGTAACTGTGCCACCTTTTCCTTCTATATATGTAGCAAAATCCTGAGCACCTGAATTTATAGTTTTATTTTCTGCCTTAGAGTCCAACTTGGTATCAGCTTTATTTTTAGTTAAAACTTCGGAACCTTTTTCTGAAACACTTTCAGATGTATTTTCTGAGGAACTTTCAGTATTGACAGTTGATTCTGTGGTTGCTTGCTGTGTTGTTTCATAACAAGATGATGAATGTGTATGAACTACTTTATCACAATTCAATATTGTCTTTTCTTCATAGCATTCATCTGTATGAGTATGGGGTTCCACAGCTTGCAATGTACAAATAAGATTACCGCTATTATCATAGCAGTTTTCTTCGTGCATATGTCCTTCTGTTTCCTCAAGACCACACACTAATTTTTTCTCCGTAGAATAACATCCCAATTTATGAGTATGTTCATTCAATTCACAAGTTAATTTACCCTCCATAGTAATAGCAGGTAAAATCATCGCATATGTGGTGCAGAAAACCACAAGAGCTGCAACGGCAACCAGTACACGCTGTCGTACAGAACGCTTTTTATGCTTACTTATGTATTTATTTACATCTGGAATATTTTTCTTTGCCACACGAACATCCTCCTTCCTCAAACTATTATTTTACAGGACCTATTTCATTTAACGGCCATACTCTGAATAAGATTTTTCCTACTATCTGTTCTTCAGAAACACAGCCAACTGTACTGCTTCTACTATCTATTGATGTGGAACGATGGTCACCACATACAAATATCTTTCCGTCAGGCACCTGATACGGCAATTCAATATCACATTCTCCCAGAGCCTTTTCAACAAGATAAGGTTCATCAAGAAGTTTTTCGTTTACATAAACATTGCCATCATCATCTATATTCACCCAATCGCCTGGAAATGCTATAACACGTTTAACAAGGATCTTATTATTATAGTAAAATGAAATAACATCTCCCTGTTTAAAATCTGAGCCTTTTACAGAGACAACAATATCTCCTTCTGTAAGTGAAGGAGTCATAGACATACCATAAATCTGCAATACAGGCATCAGCAATGTAGCTACCAAAACAGCCACAGCAGCAACAGTAACCAATGAATAAATTGTACTTCGCAATACTCGGCTGTATCTATTCTTATAATTTTCATACTGTAATTCAGCCTCTAGCTGAGCCACAGTAGGAATTTCAGAAACCGGATTTTTTTTTCTGTTTAAAATATTTCCAGCTTTACTCAATAGCTGGGATATCTGACTCTTCATCTTCTCTATCATCACAGATCCTTTCCGTATGATATGCATCAAACTGCCTGATATTATCCAGATATTGATCCGCCGCTCTTTGTGCTGCTTCAAAAACATCATTAAGCATAAGTGATGCCTCTGCAATAGAACCTGCTTTCTCCAAAAGTATTCTTCTGTCCTCTAGTTTATGGTTTGCTTCTTCAAGCTCTTTGCCAAGACGCTCCACCTCTTTGGTTTGAATAATCAACATCTCAAGCAACTCTGCACGACTCAGTTTTCTTAATTCTTTATCTGTCATATATATTCCTCCAAACTGTTGAATATACTAAGAAATTAAACAAGTAGGTAACATTTTACCTATAAAAACATAATTTCAATAAAAAATTCTAAAAATAAGCCATCCGCCACAATAATCAGTTAAGGTGATAAAGAAATAAAATTAAACCATTAAAACTTAATACAAATTAATTCAAATACTTCTCTAAGTTTGATAATTTGTCTATCATATGTCATTAACAAAATTTCTATCTAGTTTATTTTAACTTTTTTCCACTATAAAGTCAATATAATTGTTAAAAAATGGTGGTAAACGGTATAAAACAACCTGATTATTCATAATATTGATTAAAATTTTAATATCCGTATTATGCCTCATATGCTTTACAAAAATCATCTACATCACAAAAAATTGCCAATAGTTCTTCCATTTAAATCTGTCCTTTCTTTGCTATGGTTTGTGCATTTTTACTATATCAAATTAAGGACAGATTTTCTATTTATTTTTTATTTTTTTATCGAACTCACGTTATACTATCATTTCATCAAGTAAACACTCTGTACGTTTTGTGCAATACACTGCAAGTATAACTGTTATTACCAACAGCACAGCAAGTACCACAGGGATAAACATAAAGTTTCCACAGAAGAAGTACAGCACAGCCAATACAATACCAATGGCAATAGCCACAGCCATATGTAAAAATGTACTCATATTACCACGCAACGCAGAAAGTTCGTCTTCCCATACCAGCTTGGGGTGCATAGCATCAAACAAAACACCTGTATATATTGTTATCATAACCGCCATTAAACAACCTGCAAGACAAGCAAGTGTCAGTAATACATTACAACCAATACTTATACACACAAGCAATACACCTAACAAAGCCGCAGGAAGTGAGAAAATAGTTGCAATAACAACTTTTACATTTACCTGTGTTTTATATGGTACCGGTATATATTTCAATAAATCTGCGTGATTACCCTCTCGTGTAAATGATGATGATGAAAGACCGCTCATTGCGGTAATCAAACAGGAAGCCACGATTACTGAAAACAAAACTAGCACATCAGGATTGTTAAGTCCATTTACAATTTTACTTACTTCTCCTCCACTACCTGTAAATATTATAATCAATCCAATCAATGGCAGAATAACATTTGGCATAATGCAGTTAATAATATATGTAGGGGTGCGAAGTAAGGTTTTAAGCTCTCTGTAAAGGTTAGATGTAAATGCTCCGTGCTGTTTACCGCTTTTCGCAGTTGAATGTGATTGTCTCTTACCTGCTGACATTACAGCTGTAATACCATTTGCATACAGCTTTGATGCTAAAAAATACAGCACAAATACCATTGCAATGTGTACAACTAAGAACAGCAAGAATAACAGAATATTCTGTCCGCTTATTGCCAGACAAAGAATAGGCACTGTAAAGAAAACATACTGCATTATAACCATAAACATATTTGAACCATCTGCAAGGCTGTAAATAAAAGTTTCTGCTGTAATATCATCAAGCTGTAAAAGTGAAACAACAAAAATCAGCACAAATATTATTCCACACATAGCTGACACCATATTTACACTTTTTACAGAATGTACTCTCTTTGCAAAGCTCATAAACACCATTGCAAACAATGCACAATAAAATACAGGTAAAACAGGAAGTAATACTACGCCAAATATAGCAAATATTACACCTAGTACAGAAAACCCGTCGGCAATCATATAGCCAATCAGTATTCCTATTATTACCATAAATTCCATTATGCTTTCCTGCAAATAACCGACAGTAAATTTTGACATACAAATTTCAGCCGGTTTAAATGGATATGGCAGAATTCTTGACAAATCCACAGAAAAGTAAAGCAACCCACAGATTACATTAACACCAAAAACAGCACCAAAAACGCTTATAAAATACATTATAAGCTGAGCCGCCTCTGTTCCGCCACCTCCAAGCAACGACACAGCCACTGTTAAAATCTGGGTAAAATACCCTACAAGCACTGCACAACCAACCATTATAGCTGTACCTATTATAGAAATTGCAATTTTAAGCCCCTTAAACTTAAACGGGTCAGCCTCAGCCATAGAATTTTTCAACAAAGCATTTGTAAGGAGCTTTATTTTTTTTAAACTACTGCCCATTACCATCACCTACTATATTCAGATAGCTATCTTCAAGAGAAAGACCGCCATATTTGTTTTTAAGGTTTTCTACTGTATCAAAGCATACAACCTTACCTTTTCTTATAATTATAACTTTGTCGCAAATTTCCTCCGCAGTATCAAGAACGTGAGTAGAAAACAAAACACTGTTACCCTGCTGTGCGTGTTCTCTTATCATCTTTTTAAGTCTGAAAGCAGACTGAGGATCCAAACCTGTCATTGGTTCATCCAAAATCCATACGGGAGGATTATGTATAAGAGCACCTGTTACCATAATTTTTTGACGTGTTCCGTGAGAACAGGAATCAAGTCTGTTTGGCAGAACTTCTTCAATCTCAAAGCGTTTTGTAAGAGTTTCAATATTCTTATCCCTTGTTTCTGTATCAAGTTCATATACATCTGCAAGAAATTCGAGATATTCTCTGCAAGTAAGCCTCAGCATAAAGTCGGGATTATCTGCGGTATAGCCAATACATTTTTTAGCTTCTATTCCAGTTCCAACTTTGTGACCACACACTGTAATGTTACCTGAGGTAGCTTGCAAAATACCTGTAAGACATTTTATTACGGTTGTTTTACCTGCTCCGTTGTCACCTACAAAGCCAATTACCTCTCCTTTATCAGCATAAAAGCTGATATTGTCCACAGCTTTAAAATCCTTACCATAAATTTTAGTAAGATTTTCCACCTGCACCAAATGCTTGTCCATAAACATACCTCCTAATTAAATAAATTTATAATTACAACATTCTGTATTTTCCACAGCTTGTTGTCAGATTCATTTTATCTTCTGAACACCTTTATCCAACCTTTGATAATAATAACTACAATAACTAGCGATAAAATTGCCAATATAATTCTTATTATTGTATCGACAGCCTTAATAAGACACGCTACCAAAAAAACTATACATCCCACTAAAATTATCGTAGAAATTAACATTATCACCATTCTTATAACTCTTGGAACTTTATTACTTCCCATTAAGCCAGTAGCATTGTCAACAAAAAATTCTAATATTTCTTCTATAAAATCCATTCATCAATACCTCATTATTATTTTTTTAAAACCTTACGCCAGCCTCGAATAATAATAATCGCAAGAGTTGCTGACAAAAGTCCAAGAATTACCTTGGTTACTGTGTTTTGGGTATCTATCAAACTAGATATCAGGAAAACCATAAAAATCGCTAAAATTATAGTATAAATTAACATTATTACTGCTCTTATAGCCCGTGGGATTTTTCTGTTTCCTGTTACATCTGATGTACCATCTATAACAAAGTTCAGTAATATTTTTATAAGATTCATTTAATTACCCCTTTTTAATACACTCTGTCGATTATATATGCTTTTATAAATCTTTAAGTGATAATACTAAACCCTATTTAAAAACTAGATAAGTTTTTAAATAGAATACTCCTGTTACATAGGCTATACTGTGCTATGCACAATGCATCTCATACAATCTTCAACGCTACTAACGTAACTATCAAACACTGGCTTTTTCCAGTGTTTAAATGAAGATTAGTATAAAACCATTATTCAAAAGGTTTCATCTCCTCATTGTAAACATCAAGTCTTGTTATATCTGTGTCTATTTCAATGTTATTCAGCTTTTCAAGTGCTGTAATCAACAACATTGGATTTATATTGTTTACACTGCCGGCAGGTAAAATAATTTCAAGACTTACACAATCATCTAATTTTTCAAGAGTGTAACTTCCTATATGTGGTTTAAGATCAATTATTTTTGTACCTTTTTTACCTGCTTTTTCTACCTCTATTTTCTCAAGAGAAAATATATTGCGGAACATTTCAAAAAGTTTCTCAAGGCTTGTGTTATCACTTTCCGCTTTTATATCAAATTTGCCAAAGGCGATTTTTCCTGCTTTCATAGCAGGCTCCGTAACATCATAGACTTCTATTCCACTTGGCAGACAATTATTCAGGGTGTTTATAATCTTATCTTTTGCAATTTCCTCTAGAAGTCTTATATCCATTGCTTCCTTAACCCCTCTAAATCCCAGTGAAAGAGGTAATGCAAATGTGATAAAAGGATGAGGATTAAATCCCTCAGTGTGCCATACAGGCAGTTTGCTGTGCTGAATTGCTCTAGTCATAACTCTATTCAAGTCCAGGTGTGATATATAGCGTGTTGCTCCGTCCTTTTTAAACCATATTCTTACGTTTTTCAAAGCACACACCGCCTTTCCATTTATTTACACCGCAGTTGCTACACTTCTGTCGGCAATTAGCGGTTGTCTGTTCATTATAAGCCTTTTTACATTCGCTTATCAAAAATTCCTTTGTTACACCATAGTCAATATGATCCCAAGGCAAAACTTCATCAAAGCTACGACGGCGATTTGCATAAAATTCCGGTTCTATTCCACATTCTTTAAACAAATCCAGCCACTTTTCAAGATTAAAGCAATCACTCCAGCCGTCAAAATGAAAACCTCTTTCAAATGCAAGTTCCATAACCTTACACAAGCGTCTGTCACCTCGTGCAAATACAGCTTCCAGAAAACTTGTACTTGAGTCGTGGTAGTTATATGTGATTTTCTTTGTCGTAATACTTTCCTTTACAATCTGTTGTTTAGCTTTCAGAGATTCTTCAGTATCCTGTGGCTCCCACTGGAAAGGTGTAAATGGCTTTGGTACAAAGCTGGAAGTACTTAGGGTTACGCTAACGCCCTTACCTTTGGGACGATTTTCACAGTTATAATATGTGTTAACCACCTTTTGTCCCAAATCTGCTATACCACGCACATCGTCTTCTGTTTCAGTTGGCAAACCAATCATAAAGTACAGTTTAACCCTTGTCCAACCGCTATTAAATGCTTTTGAGCAGGTTTCCATAAGTTCGTTCTCAAGAACATTTTTATTAATTACATCACGCAAACGTTGTGTACCTGCCTCAGGTGCGAATGTAAGACCGCTCTTTCTTATTGTTTTTATCTTTGAAATAATCTCATCGTTAAAACCATCTACCCTGAGCGAAGGCAAAGAGATACTAACCTTTTCGTCCTTTGACCAATCTGTAAGTTTTGTAAGTAAATTTTCAATTTCTGTATAGTCACTGGAGCTTAATGACGATAGCGATACCTCATCATAACCTGTGTTCTGACACAATGTATGGCACTGACGATTAATAACCTCAGTGGACTTTTCACGAACAGGTCTGTATAAAAAACCAGCCTGACAAAATCTACAACCACGAATACAACCTCTGAATATTTCCTCCATAGCTCTGTCGTGTACAATTTCAATCATAGGCACAACAAAATTATCGGGATAATAACACTCGTCCATATTCATAATAAGTCTTTTTTCAACCTTTTCGGGGGCATCGTTTGTAGGTGTAACAGACTTAATTGTATTATCTTCGTTATATTCAACATTGTAAAGTGACGGTACATAAACACCCTTTATCTTTGATGCTTTGATAAGAAAATCTTGTCTGCTCTCTCCATTGTCACGGCACTGACGGTACAGCTCCATAACTTCAAGGTCAACCTCTTCCCCTTCACCAATAAAGAAAATGTCAATAAAATCTGCAATAGGTTCAGGGTTACAAGCACAGGGGCCACCTGCACAGACAATATTTTTCAAACCTTTTCTGTCCTTGGATTTTACAGGTATCCCGCCGAGGTCAAGCATATTTAGAATATTGGTAAAGCTGAGTTCATACTGCAATGTAAAGCCAATAAAGTCAAACTCTGTTAAAGGGTCACCGCTTTCAAGACCATACAAAGGTATGTTGTTCTTACGCATAAGCTCTTCCATATCAATCCAGGGAGCAAACACACGCTCACACCATATATCTTCTACACTGTTAAACTGGCTGTAAAGAATTTTCATACCTAAGTGAGACATTCCTACTTCATAAACATCAGGAAAGCAAAATGCAAATCTTAAGTTAACTTTACTTTTATCTTTAATTACACTGTTCATTTCTCCGCCAACATATCTGCCGGGTTTCTGAACCTTAAGCAGTAATTTTTCAACATCTTTATTTATCACTGTTTATCCTCCGTTAAAAATATTTTTCCGGTTTAAAAATTATCACACTAATCAAGTACAAGGTAGCAAACAACATAGTAAAATTATATGGAGATTTAAGCAAAACCATAAAACTGACAAATCCAAGTGGTATTACACATAAAAGAGAAGTAACAAGAGTAATTATATACACCGTTTTATCATTAAAATTTCTCTGCAAAATTAATTTTAATGCGTTGCCCCCGTCAAGTGACTCAACAGGAAGTGCGTTAAATATCCCAAGCGACAAATTAGCCAGGGCAAAATATCTAAATAAATAGAATTTACAACTATTATACACCATAAGAGCCACTAAAAACAACACAATATTCACAAAAACTCCGCTTAAGGTAATAATAATTTCAGCCTTTATGCCACGCTTGCATTTTTGCACATCTATAATTCCAATATCAAAAACTGATAACTGTATACTTGTAATTTGAGTTTTATAAAATCTCATAGCTACGATATGTCCCAACTCGTGACATACTGAAGCCATAACAGCACACACTGCCATACCAGTAGGATCACAAATAAGTAGTAATGTAAGCCCAGCCACCAAAGGATATGACAATATAAATTTTACACCAAACAACTTGAATTTCATAACTTCTCCTTAAACAACAGTATGATTGAATATCTATAAAAGCACTACTATAAGGCAAAATAGACAATGCTTTTTATTTTTCAAACAAGTCTTAATTCTATTCAAAGTTTTTAATCAATCCTGAGGCATACTTTCCTCAAGCTCACTTTCTGTTACATTCTGCTCTACGGTTTCTTGTTCTGTTGACTGTTGTTCTGAGGAGTTCTGCTCTGTGGCTTCTTGTAATGTGGTTCCTTGTTCCGTAGGCTCTTGCATTGTAATTACAAGAGAATTGTTGAGATTTTCAAAGTACCAGTTTTTCACTGTTGTATAGATTTCTCCACCTACTCCTTTTAGCAAAAAAGCTCCTACCAATATTAATATTGCAAGAAAAAACTGGAGCTTTATAACAGGTTGAGGATTAGAATTATCCTCTTTGCGTTTTTTTAAGTCAGAAAATTGTGGATATTCTTGTGACTGATAATCTTCATCATCTATAAATTCTTGTCTTTCAATATCATCTTCATAATCATCTTCATAATCATCTTCAAGTTCAACAGGTGTAGCACGCACTACGGGAACACTCTGCCATTCATCATTATATTCAATATTATCGTATCTATCTTTACTCACAATGTCACATCCTAACTTTTTTATTAATCCTTATGTAAAATATTTCAAATATATGCACATAATAAAATTTAATTTTACATTAAATTAATAAGTGATACTAAAAAAGATACCGCCCAAATGAGCGGTATCAAAAATTCAATTAATTTTATTCATAAGTATTATATAAGATTATACAAACTCAATTATTCCAAGAACAACCTTTTGAAGCATAACTGCATCTGCTAATGTTATTTCTCCATCGTTATTTACATCTGCAGATATAAATTGGCTATATGTTAATTCCATATCACCAATTAAGTATTTCATTAAATATAAGACATCTTTTATAGATATTATGTCATCACCACTTAAATCACCTGTTTTATATTTTATAAAATTAAAATGGATAGTTGCATTTGTAAGGTAATAATTTCCAATATCTTTTTTTGATATGTTATTCCATTGACTTTCACTGCCTGTATAATATATATCATTAAGACTTCTGCAACCATAAAATGCATACTGCTCAATAGTAGTTACACTGTCAGGAACTATTATTCTGATTAAACTACTGCAATTATAAAATGCATACTGCTCAATAGTAGTTACACCGTTGGGGATCGTTATACTGGTAAGACTATTACAATAATAAAATACACTATCACCTATTTCTAACACAGGAATATTGTCTATTGCATTCGGGATTTCAATATCATTCATACTTTTGTCATAACCTGTAATTTTGTAGCCATCGCAAGAATTTGTCCACTGATATGTCCAGCTACCATATTGGTCGGTATATGTATAGTTGCTCTCAACCTTGTCTGTTGTTGCAGCTGATACACTTAACGGAATTGAAGTTGTTATACAAAAAATCATTGTAATTGTTAACAAAATAGAAATTATCTGTTTCATTTTTATACCTCCATATAAATATAAATTCATTAAAAAGTTATCATTTTATCAGCAACATATCCTATCATTTTAGCATGTATTTCCTTTTTGTCAATATTATGTAATTTTTCAAATCCGTTTCACATTTAACCTTATAAGAAAATAAATTATATTTATCAAGGCTTGCTTAAACTTTCTCAAATGTATTCATATACTGTACATAACTGAATAATAAAAATGTAAAATAAATATTAAGACAGTTATTCTTTTTTGACATTGTAATATGGGTATGTTATAATTTTTAAAGTAAAAATATCCCAAAATATTGTGGGACTTTTATAAATTATGCTGTTATACAGGAGGATAAAATATGAACGTGTGGCATGATATTAACCCCAAAAGAATTACTCCACAGCGATTTGATGCTTATATTGAAATTCCGAAGGGTTGTAAAAGCAAGTATGAGCTTGATAAAGAAACAGGTCTTCTAAGACTTGACAGAATTTTGTATACATCTACACATTATCCAACCAACTATGGTTTTATTCCACGAACTTTTGCTAATGACCTTGACCCCTTGGATGTACTTGTATTATGTAGTGAAAAAATGTATCCAGGTACACTTATTGAATGTTATCCTATTGGATATATCAGAATGATTGACACAGGATATAATGACGAAAAAATTATAGCCATACCATTTAATGACCCTACATACAATACTTATAAGGACATTTCTGAACTACCTCAACATATTTTTAATGAAATGTGTCACTTTTTTTCAGTTTACAAATTTCTTGAAACAGGTAACAAATACACAGAGGTTGAAAAAGTTAAGGGTGCAAAGGAAGCTGAAGAAATTATAGCACAGGCTATAAAAGAGTACCAAAAACGCTATGATGATATACATAAATAATATAAATACAAATAATGATATGTATTAAATAAAATATATCGGAGATAAATAAATGAGCAGTTACAGAAATATAGAAGACAGTCGCACAAAACCTCTGAGATTATGGATGTGTGCAAGCTTTATCGCAGAGATTATTCTGCTGGCAACACCATATATTGCAATGACAGACCAAAATGGAGTTTATTATTCAAAAACCATATTAGAGCTTATTCTAAGTATGAATGTTGCTGACATAAAGTGGATAAAAATGGGAATATTAGCTATCATATTTGCGATTATTCCAATAGTAGGATTTTTCTTTGCGGCTTTTGATAAAAACAGTTGTGTAAAATGTGCTGTGGGGTGTATTTGCTCTTTTGCAGGTATAGCTGTACTTACCTTTGCTGTACCTCAGTTTTCATCGACAATGGCTGTGGGTGCTATGCTTGCTATGATAGTATACCTTTTGATTTTTATGCTGAGTGTATCGCTGGCACTTAAAACTATCGGTGTGCGTGCTTTAAAAAAGCAGGAAGAACAAAAAGCCAAGGAACACAACGAAGCATAAACTATTCCTGATATTATGCAGTACTTCTTATACAATCTATAATTATTTAACACAAAACAGCCACCAGCTACAATAGTATAATGTAGCTAGTGGCTGTTTCTTGTAATTTAGTTTACTTTATGTATTTTATAACCTGTATTTTCATTTTTTACTTTTTAAATATTTAACAAACTTATAATACTACTGCCTTACAGGTATCTGTTTTACCATTGCCTGTGGTTATTGTTACATAGGCAATACCCTTGCTTACTGCTGTTACATTGCCAAATTTGCTACACTTTCGTTAAAATCGCTTATCCATTCAATATCAAGGTCTTTTTTTACAAGATTTTTCAGATAAGCCAAATGATGTGCCATCCAATTTTCCATATGCTGTCTTATAATTGATTCGTCTTCAATCTCTGTTTCCTCTATAACACCGCTTGCAATATCGTTTGCAAATTTTGTGTGAATTTTTACCGAAACTGCAAGTCCAAATCTGTGGGCATAATTAACAAGCGATTCCAACTCATCAACGGTTATAGCAAAATACCATTTAAGCTCAGATGTATTAACATCGAATGGATTTTCTTCACTAAATGGCTCATATCTGTCGTGTACACAGATTACCACTTTTTCAAAGCCAGCTTTTGCTATACTTTCTATGTATTCAATACCAGCCATATGACTTGCACTCAGGCTTGTAACAAACACACCTGCACCTAGCTTTTTGTTAATTTTTCTAACTCCGTCCAGTTTTCCGTTAATAGTAGAAACTAGGTTGTCATCTAAAATACCTTTAACAGTAATATCACTGTTTCCTGCTACTATTTTTGACATTTTTTGCCTCCTTAAAAAATTTAATTAAATTTACTGTATACAGTTTATATTTTTTCTGAAAGAACAATTAGTTTTTTCACTATATAGTAAAAATCCAGGTAAAAGTGTACTCATTTGGACAACGTTGTACATTTTTCTAAAAAATTTTTTATTTTTTTCTAAAAAGTAAAACAATGTATACTTTTATTCCTATGTCCAGTGAAAATTTATTTGCTATTTACATAGTCTGCTGATATAATGTAGTGTAGGAATATATCGTATAGGAGGAAAAAATATGAAAATAGATTTTGAACGAGTTTATTTTGATGAGGCTGAAAAATATTTATTGTTTAAATCCAACCCCGAAAAATATTATCTGCTGAGAGTAATGGATTTTAATGGTGGTTTACGTTTTGGTAGCACCATTGAAGATCCTGAAAAAATAGAACACGGTAGCTGTGTAATAGGCGAATACCTTTTAACAAAAGAGGAATTCAACCTGTGGGATACAGACGAAATCTCATTCCATTCTTTGGTAGACACATTAAGTACAGGTGCCCCATCTGACAGAGTGCTAAAAATGTACTATCAGCTTACACCTCAGTCTGCACCTATGCCACTTAAGATAAAAGCAGGTGATTCAACAGGTACACAGCCTAACCTTGTAGAAGAAATGAAAAAGGAATTTTCTCAGCACCAAAAGGATGTTGCAGGGAAGTTCAAAGATTTTATTGATGGAAAAGAAGATCGTGAAATCTATTTTATTTATTCCGATCATCTTAATAAAATTTTTCCGGCCATTGATTTTGAGGGCAAAATATTCTTCACCGAAGGCAAACAACAAGCTGAAAATATGACCAAAGCCACAGCAATGTTTGGTAACCAGTATTATCAAGTATCATCACAAGAAGCAAGAGGAATTGTAGAGGCTTGTAAAAAATACGGTGTATTTAAAATAGTATTCTGTCAAGAAAATGGCGAAGCTGTTATATTTGACAGAGATGCTCTTCTGAGTGAGCCAACAGAAGACAAATGGGCTACATACAATTCAGCAGTTTATAATATACTTATAAGATGTGTTGAGTGTGGGGGCATTAATAATCCACAAGTAAGAGCAAACCAAATGACCCTTACAAGCCAACTAAGCCACCAGATATTTAAAACCACATTTTTGGTTGCAGTTAATATGCCAAACTCAGACATAAAGGACACCATCTTATTGTCAACAGGTGCAAACGCTTTATATAAAGAAAAAGAATTTACCTTTAGCGGTGCAGAAAATTATAAATACGAAACTGTACCCGAAAAGACATTTAACATAAGGACATTAGTTAACACACAAGACCAGACCCACGCTCTGCCTATTTTTACAGGTATGGACGAATTCAAAGAAATATTTAAAGACAGCGATGCAGTACCTTTGGCTGTAACCATTGAAGAAGCATTTTCAATGAAAAATGAGCATTGTAAAACAATAGTAATCAATCCTATGATTTTTGGTTTTGTTTTTGCTGACGAAGCAATGCAACAACTAAGAGAAATGAGTAAAAAACCTGTTACAGTATTCAAACCAAAGGAAGAAGAACTTAAAGAAAAGGAAACAACAGTTGCATTGCCCGAGATTCCCAGAGCATCTTCTACTGAGGATATTCTCCATATGGTAGCAAACCAGATTAACAGAACTGAAGCTGTAAAGAAAGAAAACATCATCAAAAAACAAGAAAAAAATCAGAATGATGATACACCTACATCTGAGACTGAGTCTGTCAATGATGAAAGCACAACAGCAGTTAATGAAAACACTACTGAAACCTTAGAAGAAGAAAATATAGTTGATTCTGAAATGACCGAAGCTACAATAACAGAAAGCACACCTGAAAGCACTACCGAAGAAAACAAACATCAGGATGATAAATCCGACAAAAAAGGTGGATTCTTTAGCAGATTTAAAAGAAAGAAAAAATAATATTGCTGTAATATAACACAAAAAGATATAATCATAAAATTCCCCTCTTTGTTTTACACAACAAAGAGGGGAATTTATAATATGAAATGATATATTTACCAAGAAGTGCTACATTTTCTTTTCAAAAATATGTCGAATTACAGTGCCGATACTGTCCGCCATTCGTAGAAATCCAACATCATTAGGGTGTATACCATCCATCGAGTGATCATACTAATGTGGTTCAACAAAAAACTTAAACCATCAATGAAGTAGATATTTCCATCGCCTATTTGACGTGCTTTTAAATAAGAAGACATAATTACATCACGACGTTTAAGGATATCTGACTGCTCCGTCATTTGCGTCCAATAATCAGGACGACTGATCATAATGTATGGCAATTCAGGATTTTTCTCACGTATGATTTTGTACATTGAATAATGCGTAGCCTCCAAATGTTCAACAGTGGATGCATTATGGTCATAATCACAGATGAACACACTCATAGGCAATGTTGCCAGCCAATGTGCTAAAACCGATTCACCTTTTGCCTGACCTAAAAAACCAAAAATCCGAACATTTCACCAATCAGGTAAAAGTTCGGATTTTTTGACTTTGGTGGGAGATGGTGGATTCGAACCACCGAAGGCATAGCCAGCAGATTTACAGTCTGTCCCCTTTGGCCACTCGGGAAATCTCCCATAAATTATAAAGGCTACTAACATAATTAGTAGCCTTGGAGCTGGTGGACGGACTTGAACCCCCGACCTGCTGATTACAAATCAGCTGCTCTACCAACTGAGCTACACCAGCGTGTGTACTACGTTACAAGCTCTCACCTAACGCTTATTTAATATAACACACATTCTCTCGAATGTCAATAGTTTTTTAAAAGTTTTTTCAAAAAATTTTTCATAATAATTTATAAAACAAATGTAAGGTTGCATATCAGATATAGTTTTGTTAAAATGTATACAATAAATTTATGAAATAACGAAAGTGAGTATATTATGGCAGTATTGAGTGTCAAAAATCTTGCAATGACCTTTGTTGAACGCATATTGTTTGAAAATGTATCGTTTGAGGTTGAGCAAAAGGATAAAATAGGTTTTATTGGAGCAAACGGAGTGGGAAAAACTACTATATTCAAAATATTAAGCGGACAACTTGAACCTTCGGATGGTTATGTTGTGTTTTCAAAAGATACAGTTGCAGGCTATTTAGAACAACATTCCTGTAACACTCCCAATAGAAATATTTATGACGAGCTTTTATCAGTATTTGATAATCTTATCCAGCAAGAGCGTGAACTTGAAGAGTTACCTGTGCTGATTGAGCTTGAAGAAAACGAAACAGAGCGTGATGCTCTTATTGAAAAACATTTACAGTTACAAGAAAATTTTGAAAGAAACGGTGGACTTACCTACCGTAGTCGCACACGTTCCGCATTGTTGGGACTGGGCTTTACAGAAAAAGAATTTACAATGGAAACTGGTAAGCTCAGTGGAGGGCAACGCTCAAAACTGTGTCTGGCTAAACTTCTGCTATGTGGTGCAAACTTTCTGTTGTTAGATGAGCCTACTAATCATCTTGATATTCAGTCGGTAGAATGGCTGGAGTCATTTATAAAAGACTTTAACGGTGCTGTAATTATTATTTCTCATGACAGATATTTTCTTGATGCTGTAACAAATAAAACCGTTGAACTTGAACATAACAAAACTACTTGCTATAAAGGTGGATACAGCGAGTTTATAGCTAAAAAAGAAAAAATATTAGAAGATATGCGTAATAAGTATGAAAACGATTTAAAGGAAATCAAACGCATTGAAGGAATTGTAGAACAACAAAAACGTTGGGGACAAGCACACAACTACATAACAGCCGCCAGCAAACAAAAGCAGGCTGATCGTCTGCGAGAAGAGTTGGTAGAACCTGACGATGGTGAATTACAGAATATACACTTTCACTTTGAGCCAAAGCGTGTAAGCGGAAATGATGTTCTGAAAACTGAAAATCTATCAAAAGCCTTTGGTGATAAAAAACTTTTTTCAAACGTTAATATGCACATTAAACGTAAGGAACGAGTATTTATCCTTGGAGCTAACGGTTGTGGAAAAACTACACTGTTTAAAATTCTGATGAATAAACTTACTGCTGACACAGGCAGGATTGAATTCGGTGTTAATGTAGATGTGGGATATTTTGATCAGGTGCAGGAAAATCTTAATCTGAGTAATACTGCACTGGACGAAGTATGGGATATGTTCCCTTTTATGACACACACACAGGTACGTACAGCGTTAGGCTCATTTTTATTCAAAGGTGACGATGTTTTTAAAAAACTTTCTACATTCAGTGGTGGTGAACGTGCAAGAGTAGCTCTTTTAAAGTTAATGCTTGCCGGTGGTAATTTTCTGCTTTTGGACGAACCTACAAATCATCTTGACACAGGCTCACGAGAAGCACTGGAAAACACTCTGAACAAATATGAAGGCACACTGCTTATTATCTCCCACGACAGATATTTTATAAACAAACTTGCTGATAGAATTCTTTATTTGGATAAAGATGGCATAACAGAATATCTTGGTAATTATGATTATTTTGCAGAAAAATACAAAGAAAAAACAACTGACTTAAATATCGACAAACCTAAATCTAAAGAAAAACCTAAAATAAACGAATATAAACAGCGTAAAGAACAGCAATCAAATCTGAGAAAGTTGAAAACACGCATAAGAAAATGTGAAGAAGAAATGGCAGAGCTTGACGAATTAGAAGAAAACTTACAGAAAGAACTTTCAGGTGAAGAGGTAGCAAATGATTTTGAAAAATTAGTTGACATTACAACATCACTTGAACAATGCCAACAGCGTAAAGACGAAATTTACAATAAATGGGAAGAACTTCAAATGCAGGCTGAAGAGATGGAAAGCTGATGTTGTGGTGCATTTCATTGATGAGGATATATTGGAAAATGAATCTGAAATTTTTTGCGAAGTAGAAGTATATAATTTGTGTTGACTGCTATCTTGTATTAATGTATAAAATCCGTATCATAAATTGAGATTTGAGGAGAAAATAAAATGGGTATATATAAATCAGACACAGGGAAAAAAGAAATATTAAACTTATATGATAAACAATTATCCCGCTTAAAAGCTGCTTATTCCGACAAATATGTTTCTACATCTTTTGGTGATGCACATTTAATTGAAACAGGAAATACAAAAGGAATACCATTGCTTGTTTTTCACGGTGGAAATTCAACCACTGCATATAATTTATTGTTTTGTGATTTTTTATTAGAAGATTTTCACATATATGCAGTTGATACCATTGGACACCCCGGAAAAAGTGCGGAGGTCTGTTTATCACCAAGAAATTATGATTATGGAAAATGGGCGGGAGAGGTTATTTCTGCTATTGGTTACGAAAGTATACGTTGCTTTGGCGGTTCATTTGGTGCCGGAGTTTTAGCAAAAACTATGTGTGTTGCACCTGAAAAAATAAAACGAGCAGTTTTGCTGGTACCATCTGGTATTAAAAATGCACCTGCAATTAACAGTATGAGTATGATGTTTCCTATGATTATGTATCGGATTACACATAATGACAAATGGTTGAAAAAATGTATGCTTCCAATGGCAATAATCGAAGATAATATAACAGAAGATATATACGAAACGGCAAAATTAAATATTAACAATTCAAAGATAAAGTCAGGAATGCCAAGCAACGTTTCAGAAAAATATATGAAAAATTGCTTAGCACCAGTATTAATAATGGCGGCAGAAAATGACTGTCTGTTTCCTGCCAAGAAGGTAATACCCCGAGCAAAACAAATCATACCAAACTGTACAACCTATTTGCTTGAAAGCAGAGGTCATATGAATAATTTGACAAAAGATGAAAAGAAAATGATTATAGATTTTCTGAGCAAATAACAAAACGAATGAAATAATTCATATTATGGTTTGTTATTTTAAAAATATCCGGACATTTCAAACTCTTTTGATATATTTGTTGCTTGAAAAAGGCAATAAAAAAGCAATAAATATGAATAGATTAATATAAAAAAATTAATAGCGATATTCATTCATCCGTAGTTTTGACGACTGCGGATGTTTCTGTATCTGAGAAAAGTTTTGAAATGACAACAGCAGAAAACACAATACAAGGTTAAGAACAACTATTTCACTTTTTGGTAATTTTTATAAAATCACAAATTACAGAATTATTCAGTTCCAAAAGCAATCAACCCAACCAAGTGTTTTTGTAAGTATACAAGGAGAACAAAAATTCTGATTTTTCGTAAAAACATAGAAAAACTTAAAAATCCTTTGAATTTTTGCCTAAAAACAAAAAAATCCCTTGACAATTTGACGTCAAAGGACTATACTTATAAAATGCAACATAATGGCAAAAAGTATCCATTTGGGTTTTATAACGAATGAATATTATCACAGATTTTCTAAAAAATCAATAGTTTTTTTAAGAAAATTTTATGCCATCTATTTAAGAGAGAATGTATATTTTATTTTGTACATTCCTCTGTAAAGTATAAATTTAATTGCGGACTAAATTTTATGAACGGAGTGATACGCCTATGGTAAATGTCAAGCCTGTAAAACTTGGTAAAGCTGAAAGAATGTCTTTCGCTAAAATTGACGAAGTTATTGAAATGCCGAATCTTATTGAGATTCAGAAAAACTCATACCAGTGGTTTTTAACCGAAGGGCTGAAGGAAGTTTTCAAAGATGTTTCAGGCATTACTAACCATGCAGGAACATATGTATTGGATTTTATTGACTACACACTGGATGTTGACCACCCTAATTACAGCGTTAAAGAGTGTAAAGAGAGGGATGCAACATACGCTGCTCCCTTAAGGGTTACTGCAACGTTGACAAACACCGAAACAGGTGAAATTAAAAAGTCAAATGTTTTTATGGGTGATTTCCCACTTATGACAGCAAGCGGTACTTTTGTTATTAACGGTGCAGAAAGAGTTATAGTATCACAGCTTGTAAGATCTCCCGGCGTATACTACAAAATGGAGTATGATAAAACCTCCAAAAAGATGTTCAGCTCAACCGTTATTCCTAACAGAGGTGCGTGGCTTGAGTACGAAAACGACCTCAACGATGTTTTCTACGTTCGTATTGATAAAAACAGAAAAATTCCTATAACTGTATTTATCAGAGCTTTAGGCTTGGGTACAGACGCCCAGATTCTTGAGCATTTTGGTGAGGACGAGAGAATTCGTGCTACACTAGAGAAAGACCCCTGCCACAATACGGAAGAGGCTTTACTTGAGGTTTACAAAAAGCAAAGGCCAGGTGAACCTCCTGTTTTGGAGAACGCTCAAAACCACTTGTTTGGTCTGTTCTTTGATACAAGAAGATACGATATGTCAAGAGTTGGACGTTATAAGTACAACAAAAAGCTGGGCATTGCTTCAAGACTTACAGAGCAGAAATTAGCTGAACCTATTGCAAATCCTCGCACAGGCGAACTTATGGCTATGCCTGATGACGTTATCAGCAAAGAGCTTGCACTTGAAATTGAAAACTCAGGTGTAAAAGAGGCTTATGTATATGATGCTGAGGGTGCAAAAGTAAAGATACTTGCTAATGGTATGGTTGATATAAGTAAGTATGTTGACTTTGACGCTGAGGCTGAGTGTAACATTAATGAAAAGGTTTCATTTGATGTTCTTGTTGAAATTCTTGATGCTTGCGGTGATGATGTTGCCACTTTAAAAGATCAGTTAAGAAGAAGACGTAGCGAACTTATTCCTAATATAATTACTATTGATGATATTTTTGCAACAATCAATTATATGAACAACCTTGCACACGGTATAGGTCTTACTGACGATATCGACCACCTTGGCAATCGTCGTATTCGTTGCGTTGGTGAATTGCTACAAAATCAGTTTAGAATAGGTTTCTCAAGACTTGAAAGAGTTATCAGAGAGAGAATGACACTTAATGCTCAAGATATTGAGGGTCTTACACCTAATAACCTTATTAATATCCGTCCTGTAACAGCGGCAATTAAAGAGTTCTTTGGTTCTTCGCCTTTGTCACAGTTTATGGATCAAACAAATCCTCTGGCTGAGCTTACACATAAGAGAAGACTTTCAGCACTTGGTCCTGGCGGTTTGTCAAGAGATAGAGCAGGATTTGAAGTTCGTGATGTTCATTACAGCCACTATGGTCGTATGTGTCCTATCGAAACGCCTGAAGGTCCTAACATCGGTTTGATTTCATATCTTGCAACTTTTGCAAAAATCAACGAATACGGATTTATCGAAGCTCCTTTCCGTAAAGTAGATAAAAACACAGGTGTTGTAACAGACGAAGTTGTTTATATGACAGCAGATGTAGAGGATAACTATATTGTTGCACAGGCTAACGTACCGCTGGACAGCGAAGGTAGATTTAAAAATCCTATTGTCAACGGTAGATTCAGAGATGAATTCGTCGAGCTTGACCGTGACCGATTTGATTATATGGACGTTTCTCCTCGAATGGTTGTATCGGTTGCTACTGCTATGATTCCATTCCTTGAAAATGATGATGCGAACCGTGCGTTGATGGGGTCTAACATGCAACGTCAGGCTGTACCTTTGCTTGTAACAGAATCCCCTATCGTTGGTACAGGTATGGAGTATAAAGCAGGTGTTGATTCAGGAATTTGTGTTCTTTCTGAGGAAGACGGTGTTGTTCTGAATGTAAGTGCAGATAAGGTTGTTGTACGCTATGATTCAGGAAGAATTCAGGAATTTGAAATCACAAAGTTTATGCGTTCAAACCAGAGTACGTGTATTAACCAGATTCCTGTTGTTTCTAAGGGACAGAGAGTTTCTAAGAATGAAGTTCTTGCAGATGGCCCTGCAACCAACAACGGTGAAATCAGCCTTGGTAAAAATGCTCTTATTGGCTTTATGACTTGGGAAGGTTATAACTATGAGGATGCTGTTCTTATTAACGAAAAAATCGTAAGAGATGATGTTTATACATCAATTCATATAGAGGAATACGAAACAGAAGCAAGAGATACAAAGCTAGGCCCTGAAGAAATCACAAGAGATATTCCTAATGTAGGCGAAGATATGCTGAAAGACCTTGACGAAAATGGTATCATTCACATTGGTGCGGAAGTTAAGGCTGGCGATATTCTTGTGGGTAAGGTTACACCTAAGGGTGAAACTGAGCTGACAGCCGAAGAAAGACTATTGAGAGCTATCTTTGGTGAAAAAGCAAGAGAAGTTAGAGATACTTCTTTGAGAGTACCTCACGGTGAATGTGGTATTGTTGTTGACGTTAAGGTGTTCACAAGAGAAAATAGTGCAGATGAATTACAGCCTGGTGTTAACAAAGTAGTAAGATGTTATCTAGCACAAAAGAGAAAAATCTCTGTTGGTGACAAAATGGCTGGTCGTCACGGTAATAAGGGTGTCGTTTCAAGAATTCTTCCTATGGAGGATATGCCATTCCTACCTGATGGTACACCTCTTGATATCGTTCTTAACCCATTGGGCGTACCTTCACGTATGAACATCGGTCAGGTACTTGAAGTGCATTTGGGATATGCGGCTAAAGCACTTGGCTGGAAGATTATGACACCTGTATTTGATGGTGCTCACGAACAGGATATCTTCAAAATTTACGAAGATATTTTTGAAAAGTCAAAGGCTGGCGAGTTGCCACCACCTGAATCACCAAAGTATATTGACTTTACAGATTGCTTTAATAAAAATGGTATTTCTATGGAGTGTAAAACAAGACTTCGTGACGGTAGAACAGGTGAATGGTTTGATAACCCTGTTACAGTTGGTTATATGTACTACCTGAAATTACATCACTTGGTTGATGATAAGATTCACGCACGTTCAACAGGTCCTTATTCACTGGTTACACAACAGCCTTTGGGCGGTAAAGCACAGTTTGGTGGTCAGCGTTTCGGAGAAATGGAAGTTTGGGCACTTGAGGCTTATGGTGCCGCTTATACTCTTCAAGAAATCCTTACAGTTAAATCAGATGACGTTGTTGGTCGTGTTAAGACATATGAAGCTATCGTAAAAGGGCAGAATATTCCTAAACCGGGTGTTCCTGAGTCATTTAAGGTTCTTATTAAAGAACTTCAGTCACTTGCTCTGGATGTTCGTGTTCTTGATAAGGAGGACAACGAAATTGACCTCAGACAGAACTTTGATGAAGACGATGATATTCCTGTTGCAAATGATAACAATGCTTCAGATGATGAAACCCTTGAATCCGAAATGGTAATGACAGATATGGACGGTTATCAATATGATGAAGATCAAGAGGGTGATAATATGATAGATGAATCTGGTTTTGCCGAAGAAGAAACAGAGGATCTGCTGGACTTTGGTGATGGTTACGGCAGTGACGAGCTTTAATTCAGGAGGTAAGGCATAAATGGAATTTAATGTATTTGAATCAATAAAAATCGGACTTGCTTCACCTGATAAGATTAGAGAATGGTCTTATGGCGAGGTTACCAAGCCCGAAACTATAAATTACCGTACTCTTAAACCTGAAACAGATGGTCTTTTCTGTGAAAAAATTTTTGGACCACAGAAAGACTGGGAATGCCACTGCGGTAAGTACAAGAGAATTCGCTTTAAGGGCAAGGTTTGTGAACGCTGTGGCGTTGAGGTAACACGCTCTAAGGTAAGAAGAGAAAGAATGGGGCACATTGAACTTGCTGCTCCTGTTTCTCACATTTGGTACTTTAAAGGTATTCCTTCAAGAATTGGCTTAATGCTAGATATTTCTCCACGTCTGCTTGAAAAGGTTCTTTACTTTGCTTCCTACATTGTAACTGATCCCGGTGAAGGAACAGGTCTTGTAAAACAGCAAATTCTTACCGACAATGAGTACAGAGAAATGCGTGAAAAATATGAGGACGATTTTGAGGCAGGTATGGGTGCCGAAGCAATCAAAAAATTGCTTGCAGAAATCGACCTTGATGCTCTTTCTGCTGAACTTAAGGAAGAACTTGAAACAGCAAGTGGACAGAAAAAGGTACGTCTTGTAAAAAGACTTGAGGTTGTTGAGGCATTCAGAATGTCCGGTAATCGCCCTGAGTGGATGATTATGGATGTTGTTCCGGTAATTCCGCCGGACATTCGTCCTATGGTACAGCTGGACGGTGGTAGATTTGCAACATCTGACCTTAACGATTTGTACCGCAGAGTTATTAACAGAAACAATCGTCTTAGAAAGCTCCTTGAACTGGAAGCTCCGGACATTATTATAAGAAACGAAAAGCGTATGCTACAAGAATCCGTAGACGCTTTGATTGACAATGGCAGACGTGGCAGACCTGTTACAGGTCCTAACAACAGAGCATTGAAATCACTTTCTGATATGCTTAAAGGTAAGCAGGGACGTTTCCGTCAGAACCTTTTGGGTAAGCGTGTTGACTATTCAGGACGTTCAGTTATCGTAGTTGGACCTGAACTTAAGATGTATCAATGCGGTTTGCCAAAAGAAATGGCTTTGGAACTATTTAAACCTTTTGTAATGAAAAGACTTGTTGAAACAAAAGTTTCTGCAAATATCAAAGCTGCAAGAAAAGCTGTTGAAAGAGCAAAGCCTGAGGTTTGGGATGCTCTTGAAGTTGTAATTAAGGGACACCCTGTTCTGCTTAACCGTGCTCCTACACTTCACAGACTTGGTATTCAGGCATTTGAGCCTGTACTGGTTGAAGGTAGAGCCTTAAAACTTCATCCTCTTGTTTGTACAGCTTATAACGCTGACTTTGATGGTGACCAGATGGCTGTTCACGTTCCACTTTCAGCAGAGGCACAAGCTGAGGCAAGATTCCTTATGCTTGCGGCAGGTAACCTGCTTAAGCCTTCAGATGGTCGTCCTGTTGCCATTCCTACACAGGATATGATTCTTGGTTCTTACTACCTTACACTAGATAAGGACGGAGAACCTGGTGAAGGCAAGATTTTCAGAGATGAAAATGAAGCTATTATGGCTTATGATGCTAAATATGTTACACTTCACTCTAAAATTAAAGTTCGTCGTAGCAAAGAAATTAACGGAGAGGTTAAAACAGCTTTAGTTGATACTTCAGTAGGACGTATTATTTTCAATCGCCCTATTCCCCAGGACTTAGGATTTATTGATAGAACAATTCCTGGTAATGAGTTAAAATATGAGATTGACTTCTTGGTTGGTAAATCACAGCTAGGTAAGATTATAGACAAATGTATCCGTGTACACGGTACAGAAACTACATCTGTGGTTCTTGACGACATAAAATCACAGGGTTATAAATATTCAACAATCGGTGCTATCACTGTTGCCGTTTGTGATGCTGCTATTCCTCCTGCAAAAAAGGAAATTATTGCACAGGCTGAGGTTGACAAGGATGAAGTTACAGAACTTTACAATCAGGGCTTGATGAGCAACGAAGAGCGTTACAAGAATGTTCTTAAAATCTGGAACAAGGCTACCGATGATGTTACAAATGCACTGAAGGACAATATGGATCGTTACAATCCTATCTGGATGATGGCTGATTCAGGTGCCCGTGGTAGTATGTCCCAGATCAGACAGCTTGCCGGTATGCGTGGACTTATTGCCAACACATCTGGTAAAACAATCGAAATTCCTATTAGAGCAAACTACCGTGAAGGTCTTAACATTTTGGAATACTTTATTTCTTCCCGTGGTGCTAGAAAGGGTCTTGCTGATACAGCTCTTCGTACAGCTGACTCAGGTTATCTGACACGTCGTCTTGTTGACGTATCTCAGGACGTAATTGTAAGAGAGGACGACTGTGGTACTCACGAGGGTATTGAGATTTACACAATCTACGATGGCAAGAGAAAGATTGAAGATATCAGAGAAAGACTGTTGGGTAGATATCTAGTTGAAGATTTTGTTGATGTCGAAACAGGCGAAATTCTTGTATCAAAAGAAACAATGATGGGGGACAAAGAAGCAGACATTATCTCCAATAGTGGTGTTGAAAAGGTAAAAATCCGTTCTATCCTTGGTTGTAGAGCTAAACACGGTGTTTGCCGTAAGTGTTACGGTTCTAACCTTGCAAACGGTATGCCTGTTACAGTTGGTGAAGCTGTTGGTATTATTGCAGCTCAGTCAATCGGAGAACCAGGTACACAGCTTACAATGCGTACATTCCATACTGGTGGTGTTGCAGGTGGCGAAGATATTACACAGGGTCTTCCAAGAGTTGAAGAATTGTTCGAGAGCAGACGACCAAAGCACCAGGCTATCCTCAGTGAGATAGATGGTGAAGTACGCTTTGATACAGTAAAAGGTGCACGTCACGCAGTTATCTTCAATAAAGAAACAGTTGAAGAAAAGAGCTATTTGATTCCCCACGGTTCAAGAGAAAAGATTGTTGAAGGTCAGTTTGTTCACAAGGGCGATATGCTAACAGAAGGTGCTAAGAATCCTCACGATGTTTTAGACATTTTAGGTGTTGAAGCTGTTCAGAACTACCTCATCGAAGAAGTACAATGTACCTACCGACTTCAGGGTGTTGCTATCAATGATAAGCACATTGAGGTTATTGTACGTCAGATGATGAAAAAGGTTAAGATTGATGAACCAGGTTCAACAAATCTGATGACAGGTGCACAAATTGACAGAAACGAGTTTATTGCCGCTAATGAAGAAATTCAGAGAAGAATTGAAGCTGGCGAAACTAATCTTGAACCAGCAACAGCTACACAGTTGTTGCTTGGTATTACAAAGGCTTCACTTGCTACTGACAGCTTTATGTCAGCCGCTTCTTTCCAGGAAACAACTCGTGTTCTTACAGATGCAGCTATTAGAGGCAAAGTGGATCATCTCGTTGGTCTTAAAGAAAATGTTATTATTGGTAAACTTGTTCCTGCTGGTACAGGTATGCATCGTTATAGTAATGTAGAGCTTGAGGAAAACTTCCCTACCTCTATTCCTGTAACTGATCAAATAATTGAGTGATTTAATAACTTTTAAGATATTAACAATTATATAAACGTAACCGTCAAATAATTCACGACAATAGAAATACTCTTAAAGCAGTAACAGCCCACCTTGTTCGTAAGGTGGGCTGTAAGTGTAATTGATGATATTTTAAGGCAAACATTCTGCTAGATTGATGCTTTGGTGTATGTTTGTAAAAATCTTTTCAAGATAACTCATATGGATTCAGATTGTTAGCCTTTGCTGTTTTAATGATTGAATAGATTATTACAGATGTATCATCTCCGTCGGGTGTTTTGCAGAATAGCCAATTCTTTCTGCCGATTGCAAACAATTTATCATTCTTCCTGACAAATTGTTTGTAAACTCAATTTTAGGATTTTCAAGAAATGTTTCAAGAGTTGCTATCTGATTCAAATCAAGGAATAACTCCGCCTGTTAAACTTTTGGGTAGATTTATCCCTTGATTTGAATCACAGAATTTAAAAAATTTTTGCACAGCTTGTGTAGATTTTTTTCTTAAGTATTTCTGCGATTTCTTAAAGTGTATATTATATTTCATAAATGATATTTCTGAATCACAGTTCTCACAAGTTTTTTCTTCTTAAAGAAATATCATAAATGATTTTTTCTACCGATAAATCTCCGTAGATTTCTGTCTGTTTTCTCTTTTTGGATTTCTTTTTGTGTATGTAATTTTTTCAATCTTTTCGCTCTCTTTTCCTAGGTATTTAACTTGCTTTTTCAGAGCTAAAACTTGTGCAATAAGTTATTCATAGGTTGGCTATTTTTCACGGAAATCACACTCCAAAACTTAAATTTTATTGCCATAATTTATACCATAAAAACCGCATAAATACAATAAAACACCTATTTTAAGATTTTAAATAATAATATTTTGCTATTTAATCTTGCAAGAGCTGTATTTGCTCCCAAAGTCTTCCCTGTTGCTGAATTAAATACTCATAATCACCATACTCAACTAATTTTCCTTTATCAAGAATAAAAATCCTATCATACTTTCTAAGAATATTAGGATTAAGACGATGTGTTATAGCTACACAAGTTTTATCAAGACTTAATATCAGATTTTCAATATCGTTAGCAATCCTATTATCCAAAGCAGATGTTCCCTCATCAAACAATAAAATCTGTGTATTTCTAAGCAAACAACGTGCAATAGAAATTCGTTGTCTTTCGCCACCAGATATTAAATTTCCATCCTCTCCGCACAAAGCATCCAAACCATTTTTTTCAACAAAATCATCAAGCCCAGCCATATGTACAACATTATAGATTTGCTCGTCAGAATAATCACTGAAAAGAGTTATATTATCACGAATACTTGCATTATAAATAAATACACTTTGGTCTACAATAGAAACCATTTTATTTATTGAGTAAATAGAAATATCCCTAATCTCAGTATCATCAATTTTTAAATTTCCTGAATAATCAGGATAATATCCTCTTAGTAATCCAAAAAGTGTAGATTTTCCACAGCCACTATTTCCAACTAATGCATATTTTTTGCCTTTCTCTATTTGCAAACTAATATCTTGTAATGCATTGACTTCCTTATCATATGAAAAAGTCAGATTTTCAATATTAACAGAATCTTTAAATTCTTCAATCTGTAATTTATTTTGTTCTTGTTTTTCATTTCCTTCTGAATCTTCAATCACTTTTAGAACTATTGGCTTAACACCTTTTTGCAAAGCCATATTTCTTGAAAACTCCTCAATAGGAGTCAAAATATTCATTAAAAGTTCAAAGAATGCCATAATAGTACCAACTGTAAGCATACTATTAAAAATCATAATACTTCCAACAGCAATAGTTCCTATCAAAACCGCACTGTTGGCACCTTCAGTAAAAACCATTATTTTTGCTGCCTCGTCAGATACAGCCTGCATACTTTTTTGCCTTTTTTCATTTACCTTCAAAAAACGTTTCAAAATATTTTTTTCAACAAGAAAACTTTTCATTACTGAAAATCCTGATAATGCTTCTTTCGTAAAAGAAACCATTTTATCATTACTGTCAATTATTTCAGCATTTAGTTTTGGTAAATTTTTTCCAAAATATGATGATACAACTATTGGAATCAAAGCAAACACAAAAACAACTAGCGACAGCTTCCAACTCATAATCAACATAGATAGCACACTGCTTCCTATGCTAATTATATTATTTGCAATAGTAATCTTACTTAAAAAGTACCCTTCTTCAAGTTTCTGAGCATCTATGGTTAGCATTGAAATGTAATCACCAGTTTCTCTTTTAGAAAACTCATTATAATTTTTCTTAATAATGTTTTTAAACAGATTTTCTCGTAATACTCTGCCTACATAACAGCTATATGTGTTATATGCTTTCATATAAAAATATTGCGATAGAACTAAACCAACAAAAAATAACGCAAACAAAATAATAGCCAGCTTAAATTTTTCAACATCATGAGAAGAAATAACATCAACTGTTGTTTGAATCGCAAAGGCACTGGCAACATTAAATAATGCTGTTAATATTATCAAAAAATATAATAATGCTTTAAGACCATAATTTTCCTGATAGAGTTCTTTCATTTTTTTTCTTTCTTCTTTACTACTCATAAATACCTCCAATATTTATTCATATCGTAATGAATCTACAAGATTCATCTTTACAGCTTTATCAGCAGGATATATTCCACAAATAACACCAACAAGTATTGTGTATATAGCTGCACCAATCATAATTAAAGGTGAAACAGATAATTCAGTTCTTATATCAGGCAATAAACAATGGATTATTACAAGTATCGTTTTAGATAAATATAAACCTATACATATACCTAGAATAGAGCCAAAGACTGATATAACTAATGATTCCAATATAAACTGTATTCTTATTTGAATATTAAGAGCACCACAAGCTTTTCGTGTTCCTATTTCATTAGTTCTTTCAGTTACACTTACAAGCATTACATTCATAATACCAATACCACCTACAATCAATGAAACCGCTGCAATAATTGTAACAATACCTGCTATAATAGAAACAAATGAACGCATCAAATTAATTGTTTCAGTAAGAAAACCTGCTTTAACAGTGTGAGTATCCGACTGAAAGTAAGTAGAAAAAAATTCATTAGCCTTTTGCTCTAACTGAGCTATATCTATATCATCAGGAATCAAATAATTAAGACTTCCCCTACTTGCATATTCAACATCCATATATTTGTACTCAAAAGAATATGGAATATAAACCTGGGTAAATGCAGCAATACTTACATCAATCTGATATGTACCTACCACAGTAAATGATAATAAAGAACCGTTATAATCTGTAATCTGAAAAGTTTGCCCTATGGGATCATTTCCTGAATAATAACTTTCAGCAAAATTATCGGCTAAAAGAATTGCAGAACTGCCATAAGCACAATCAGTATCATTTAGTGACCTTCCAGAAGAAATTTTAACTCCACTCGTTTCTAAAAATGCATCACTACAACCTACCACAGAAACTGTTATTTCTTTACCATCTTTTTGTTTTGTAAAATATTGCATTGGATCAAGTTCAACTATCGGCTTGCAATCATCTGAAAAATACTCATTAATTTCTTCAATTTGCGAAGGTGAAAACTGTTCATTTTCAGGCAAAATAATTTCACCATAATCGTCATATTCTATTGTTGAAGAATCTGTTGGAACAATACTCAAACTCATTTTGTTTCCTGATAAAACCAAATATACAAGCTTATCCATCGTCTGTTCAATATATGTACCTATGGTACTCAACATAATAACTGAACACATACCAACTATTATACCCAATGCGGTTAACATAGAACGTTTTTTATTAGAAAAAAAGGCTTGTATAGCAGTTGTGCAATAATCTATAATATCCATACTATCACATCCATTTTTCAAAAAGTAGTTGATTCATTTATGTAAATTTCTTGGTTTTCGGTATGAATACCAGCTTCACCGCACACAAGCTCACCCTCTGAAAGGTCATCAGATTCAATAGCAAAATAATAACTTCCCTCAATTAATACTGTAACAGGAATCTTTTTTAAAGTATAAGTTTGATTCTCTACTTCTATTACTTTATATACATAATTTCCACTATCATCTTGCATAACAGTATCAAAAGGAACACAAATTTTATCTTCAACACTGTTGGTTATAAAACGAACACTTAATGATGTACCGGAAAGAATTTGTTTCGAATTATCCAAAGATATTGTTACCGGAAAAGTGGTATCATCAGAATACTTTGATATCTCAGTAATAATTCCTTCTACCTCAGAATCAATGGAAAAATCAGATGAAACAAAAACCTTCATACCAACATACACCTGATCAATCTGGCTATTCTTTACATAAGCTGTTACAACGTCAGATTTCTGATCTTCAATCAACGCTACTTTTCCATCTTCACAAGTGGAGCCTTCACTCACATATACCGATGTTATATAACCATTAGCAGAAGCAACAATAGATAATTCTTCAATCTGGCTTTGCAATTTTTTTGCATCTGAACGATATGTTTCAAGAGTTGAATCAGAAAAAAGTGACGCATTATAATTATCTTCGGCAGAAGTAACTTCAGAATCCGTACTATACTTTAACAACTCATAACTTTCGTTGTATTCTTCTAACTGAGATTTATAATATTCCGTATTTTCTGTATATTCACTCAATACATTCTGATATATTTCAAGAGTCGTTAAAGAATTATCATAAAGTTGCTGATATTCTGAAAGTTTCTGAGTATCTGTTTCGGTACTCAATATTTCTTCATACTCAGCTTGCTTTTGCTTTTCCTTTTCTACTAAGGTTGAATATTCTTTTTTCTTTTCTAAAGATGATTGATATATCTTTTTTGTACTTGCGATAACCTGTTGCATTTGCTCCAACTGAAGACTCTTTAATTTAGTTTGGTCATTTAGAATACCTTCAAGATACTCGGAGTTAATCTTTTGATATTTTTCAAGATTTTTTATTGATTCATTAATCTGGTCTAACTCACTTTGAAGTATAGAACCATCAAATTCAACCAATACGTCACCCTTTTTTACATAATCTCCGGTATTAACATAAATATTTTTTACCTTTTGAGTACTTTGAGTGGTTATCAAAGTTTGATTTTCTGATGTTACAACTCCATTGGCACTTATCCAATTCGATAAATCCTGTTTTTCAACTGTATAAACATTACTATATTCAACAACCTTGTTAAGACTAATTGCATAATTCCACACAAAAACAGAAAGTCCTAAGAAAATAGCAATAGCAAAAGTCCAAGCGAAAAACTTTATTATAGGTTTCTTTTTTTTATTTTGCTTATTCTTTTTTTGCTTACTCTTTGCCATAATTCATCTCCCTTTTACTCATATCTCAGAGCATCAATAGGTTGCATATCCGCACCTTTTTTGGCTGGATATAAACCAAAAACTATTCCAACACAAATTGAAAATACCACAGATACTATAACAGAATTTTTAGTAATCGAAAAACTCATATCAGAATCTCTTAAAAATTCCTGCAATTCAGTAATTGATACCAAATTAATAATTGTATCAATAGATTGATTTAACACAGAGAGTAAAACGAAAGCTAAAAATACACCTAACAAACAGGCAATAAAACAAATCATAAGAGATTCACATAAGAATTGTATTAAAATGGAATAACTAGGTGCTCCCAAAGCCTTTAGAATTCCTATCTCTTTAGTTCGTTCAGTAACACAAATAAGTAAAGTATTCATAAGTACAATTCCGCCAACAATCAAAGCAATAGTTGAGATTGCTGTAAAGCCATATGTAATGTAATTAATTGCATTTAATACTTCCGAAGTTACATCATCAAGCATACGTGAAATACTGAATTTCAATTCTAAATTTTCTAAAAAATTATTAGCATAGCTTACAGCTTGTTCCATATCGGTAAAGCTAGATACATTTACATATACCACAACATCATTAACAGTTGAATTTGAAGCACCAGCTATATTATTTAGATAGCTATATGCACAAAACATATCGGTAGATTTATTAGCAACATCACCCATCACACTAAGCGACGACTGATATTTATATACTCCAACAACTACATAAGGTACCATCAAATAATCGTCACTATTAATAACAATAGTCTTTCCAAGGGCATTTTCACAATTACCAAATAGAAGTATCGCTGTTTTGTCAGAAATTACAACTGAAGATGAGTTTTTCTGACAATCTTCATCAGTTATAAATCTTCCACAAACTAATTTTATATGTTTAGCTACACTATAATATGGAGATATACCATTAATATTTACTACTCCGGTATCTTCTAGAACATCAGATACCACACTACCTGTATAACCATACTCTGAACTCAAACATATTCCACTTTCTACACCCGTAAAGCCGTTTTGAAAATCAGATAACTCCTCATAAGTTAAACCAACTGTATTTCGTGGTGAAACAGCATCTGTAATTGAAATTGAATAGGAACTCCCTTCTGTCCTTTCAAGAAAGAATTCTCCAGTTAATTGATTTACACGATTTCCTATGGATATAATTGTAATTACAACAGATATACTCACAACAATACCTAACATCGTAAGACAGGTACGTACTTTATTTCTGCTAAGATTATTCCACGAGGTTATAATATACTCAAATAGTTTCAAACATCTCACCTCTAGATTAACTATTTGTCTGGATTTGAATTAAACTTCCAGCTTGTAAGGAAGAATCAGGATAAGCGACAATAAGGTCACCTGTTTTTAAATCACTATCCAGAATTATAGTATAATCATCACATACATCACCTACGGAAACCTCACTCTTTAAAGCATAATAATTTCCATCACTACTTTCTTCTGCTTTATATACATAATAACTACCATCTTTATTCTTTAAAAGAGAATTATTCTTAACAGCTTTTACCTTTTCAAAATTCATAATAAAAATTTCTGTTTTTACTTCCATACCAACTACTAAGTTTGTATCAGAATACGAATCTAAAGAAATAATTACATCACATTTCCCATCTTCATTTAAAATTTTAGAAACTGAGTCTACTGTTCCTGAAATAACATCGCTAGAACCATAATCAATTTCTACTGATAAACCAGTCTGTACACGCTCATAATCACTCTGTGAAATTTGAGCTTTTACACAATATTCCTTTGAACTATTAATTGAACATACAATTCCATCACTGCATATAATACCCGCCTGTGCAAATACCTTGGTAATCATACCGTCACAATCAGCTTTTATATTACAATTTTCAATAGATTTTTTTATTTGAGCTAATTCCTTATCATATTGACTTCCATTTTGATTTTCTGATTTATACAACGCAAGATTACTCTTTGCTTCTTCTATTTGCTGATTTGTTTCATTCAAAGTAATTTGATAATCCATTTCATATTTTTCAATATTGCTGTCACAAATAGAAATTTGATTACTATATGATTCGGCACTTTGCTTATACTGTTCAGCCTGTGTCAGATAAAGAGAATAATTCTTATAGTCTTCAGCATTTTGAGTTTCATTATACGAAGCTAGATAAGAATCTGCTAATGACATACTATTTTTATAATCTGAATCAGCTGTTTCTTTTTGAGCCACATACTTATCTCTTTGTGCTTTTTCATTGCTGATATCCAGTTTAACACTGTCAAGTTGCAGAGTTTGATATTTAGTAGCTTGATCAATTTTAGAGGTATACATAGACACATTACTATTGTATTTGGTATCAGCATCTTTTTGTTTGGTTTCGATTAATTCTTTTTGTTCCTGAAAATATGAATCATCTAAAATACAAACAATATCATCTTTTTTTACATAATCTCCCACTTTGAAATTAATCTTCGAAACTGATGCTGTTAAAATATCTGTTTTTATGTACTTTGTAATTCCAGCGAAATCTATGTTCCCATTTACTTCCACACTATCTTTCAGATCCATAGTATTATACATATTAACCTGATATATTTTTGACTCAGATTCTGAAGAGGTGCAAGCAGTAAAAGATACAACAACACAGCAAATTATCAACAACGATAAACATTTGTACAAGAAACTCTTCATCATTACCTCCCACAATTTTTATAATATTTTACTTTCGTAAAATCGTTTTTGCATATTCCAATATTTTTCCTCAGATTGATTTTCCTTAGGAATATATGTCATATTTTTTTCGGAATCAACTATTTCAAACAATTCCCATATACCACTTTCAATAGCTTGTCTGGCAATAGAAACAGTCATAGAAGGATTAAAACCCCAACCAGTAGGACAAGGTGTGTGAATATGTATATAAGATGTTCCGTCAACCAACTTAGCTTTAGCAACCTTACGTTCAAGATCAGGTATATTTCCGATGGAGGCAGAAGCAATATATTTTACATTATGTGCGTTTGCGATTGCAAACATATCCTTTTTAGGAGTATTTTTTCCATTAGGAGTTGTAGTAGTAACCGCACTATAAGGAGTTGAACTACTCCTTTGACCACCTGTATTCATATATGCTTCATTATCATAACAAACATAAATAATTCTTTCATTACGTTCAAATACACCAGATAAAGCCTGTAATCCAATATCAACAGTAGCACCGTCACCGGCAAATGCAAGAACATTAACATCAGTTTTTCCCTGACGTTCAAGACCTGCACGAATTCCAGCAGCATATGCCGCTGTATTTTCAAGATTACCCTGAAATCCCGGAATTGTCATCGCTGTATCAATTCCAAAACCTGAAAATAAAGCTGCACATCCCGGAGGAATTACAATTACAGTATTCTGACCTAAAATCTTCATAACATGACGTATAGCCAATTCTAAACCGCACCCAACACAGGAACTTACGCCATTCACAATACAACTGTTTTGCATATTTATTCTTCCTCCGAATTAATATTATTTCTGACACGGATATTCAACGCATCATCACGAGTATCTATCCATATCTGTCTGCTCGCAGAATCACTCTCCAATAAATTAGTAAACATTTTGCGGATTGTTTCTTCTGAAATATCACGTCCACCTAGTCCAGCAATATAATTAACAATCTTTTGGCTATTATCAAGTGAAGCTACAACATCAAGTGCCAATGGACCTAAAGGTGCACCCAATCCAGCACTTCTGTCAACAACACCTACTTTCTCTATATTAGCCAAAGCATCTTTCACCTTAAATTTAGGAAATGGTCTATATGAGGTGATTTTTAACACACCAACCTTATATCCTTCTTCTCTCATTTGTTTAGCAACATACTTCATCGTACCACAAGATGAACCAATTCCTACAAGCACAGCATCTGCATCTTCACACATAAATGCTTCTGTTGTTGCATACTCTCTGCCAAAACATTCTTTAAATTCCTTAAAAATACTATCCATAACCTCTTCTGCATTTTCAAAACTGCATTTTTGTTGAAAACGCATTTCTGAAAACTCATCACTTGATGTAAGGTTATTAATAAACATCGGATTGTTATGTGATAAAACGAGGTTACTGGGATTATACTTTCCAACAAACGCACTTACCTTTTCTTTATCTTCTGTAAGGACAGTTTGAATAGTGTGAGATACATAGAAACCATCCATACAGACCATTAAAGGTAAACAAACATCACGGTGTTCTGCTATACGATATGCACAAAGCATTAAGTCGTATACTTCCTGTGCATTTTCGGCATAAATCTGAATCCAACCGGTATCCCTTTCTGCCATTGAATCCTGATGATCACACCACAAACTCCACGGAGAAACAAGAGCACGATTGACAACCGGCATTACTATCGGCACGTGACACCCTGCCGCAACACCAAGAACCTCGTGCATAAGAGCAAGTCCAACAGATGCGGTTGCAGTAGTACTTCTTACACCAGTTAATTCAGAACCTATAACATAAGAGATTGCAGAATGTTCAGATTCTACACAGACACTTGTTGCATCCATTTCTCCGTTTGCAATCATTGTGGCAACCTTTTCGGCAAGAGGACTTTGTGGAGTAATAGGATACATAGCAACAACTTCTACATTAGAACAACGAATAGCTTCTGCGGCAGCACCATTTCCGTCTAACATTAATTTTTTCATAATACGAAACTACTCCTTTTCATTGACCATTTTAATTGCTTCAAGCTTACAAATTGTTTGACATATTCCACAACCCTTACAATATTCATAATCAATAACAGCCTTTTGTTTTGGAATATTATTAATTGCCATACATGGACAATAAATAGCACACTGTCCACAACCAACACAATTATCCTGAACATCAGGACGTTTTATTCTCCATGTTCCTGTTTTTATAGCTTCGCATTTTAATGCCACAGGACCATACAATACATTATTTTTCTTTGGTATCATTATAAGCCTCCATAAGTATTTTTTGATATAACTCAGCCTTAACACCAAAAAAATCAGAAATTGCATTTTGAACTGCTTCAATTTGAATCATTCCTGACTTTGCCAAAGCTCCCATCATACCTATATTAGGTAAATCTTTTCCACAATATTTTACTGAAATATCAGTAGCATCAACATACCAACATTTTGAAAAAGATGAAACATATTCCTGATTTGGTTCTGAAGTATTAAGTATTAAAATCGACTTAGATGCAGAAGCAACAGGCAAATGAAGTTCTTCTGCCTGTGCCTTGGGGGCAAGCACTATAACACAATCAGGAACAGAAATAAATGAATTCGTTAAAATAGGAGTTTCATCCGAAATAACATCAGTAAGAACCGCACCGCCTTTACGTTCGTGTCCATATGCCGGCATAGTTTTGGCAAACTTACTTTCATAAATACTATAAGCAGTGCATAACACCTTTCCCATAGTAACTACGCCCTGTCCACCTAAACCATATATTTTTATTTTTTTCATCAATCCACCTCATTTATCAATATAAACTCATATTAAATATTATATTTTAGATATTTTAGTAGTAACAATATAATATTTTGCATTTGATCCTCATACAACTAATGCCATAATTATAACATCGAATCTATATGAATTCAATATTTTTATCATTTTTTTAATTATTCAATTAATACTAATCTTCATTTAAACAGTGGATAAAATCCGCTGTTTAATAGCTACGAAGTAGCATTGAAGATTGTGTGAGACGTACTGTACGTAGCACAGT
>JAXJUM010000050.1:0-75936 GCA_036309045.1 Acutalibacteraceae bacterium | reverse complement strand
TGGAGCAGGGGATAAGTTTCATACGACATTTTTTGGTTACCGAACAGGTCTATTTTTAAAATATGAATTATTAACAAAAAATAATATTTACTGTGATATATATTGGAATGTTTTTGGTTGACAATTTTACAGCTTTATATTAATATATATGGTAGGATTTTTACACAGTAATACTAAATATCATTTGAATAATTGAAAAGATTATATAGCAGAATTTATTTAAACGGTGTTTGGTATAAAGGGTGCGTTACTTGATAAAAAGTGCGTGCTTTTTATTATTCAGTTTTCTTTTAGTAGTGTAAAATTTATACTAATCTTCATTTGAAAAGTAGGTAAAATACATTTTTAAATAGTTGTGTAAGTAGAGTTGAAGATTGTATTTAGATGGGTTTTTATTCAATAAAATTTGTTTAATTTTATCGAATAACAGTATAGAGCGTATTGTGAAAAAATCGTGATTAAAAATTGAAATTTAGGGGTGTTAATCCTTGGATAAATTCGTGATAAACGGCGGTAAGCCTTTGTCTGGAGAGGTTGCCATATGCGGTGCAAAAAATGCAGCTGTTGCAATTATTCCTGCTACTATTCTTGCAGACGGTCCTTGCAGACTTGAGAATATTCCTGATATCAGCGATGTTGCAGCAATGTTTACAATTTTGCAGGAGATGGGTGCAACTGTACAAAAGGTAGATAAAAACGCTTACGTTGTAAATGCTACTACTATAAATACAACCGAGGCTGTTTTTAAACTAGCCAGCAAAATGCGTGCCTCTTATTATCTTTTGGGTGCCCTTTTAGGTAAAAAAGGTAGGGCTAAAGTGGCAATGCCGGGTGGCTGTTTTTTTGGTGTTCGTCCTATCGACCAGCATCTTAAAGGTTTTAGCAGTATGGGTGCTGAACACAGGCTGATTGAAAACGGAGAGGCAATAGAGGTTATAGCCGAAAAGTTAGTAGGTGGCTCTGTATATATGGACGTTGTGTCTGTTGGTGCAACAATGAATGTTATGCTGGCGGCTGTTAAGGCTGAGGGTACAACAATTATAGAGAATGCCGCAAAAGAGCCTCATATAGTAGATCTTGCAAATTTTCTTATTACAATGGGTGCAAACATTAAGGGTGCAGGTACAGACGTTATTAAAATTAAAGGTGTTTCAAAACTGTCAGGTACAACTTATTCAATTATACCTGATCAGATTGAAGCAGGCACATATCTTGCAGCGGTAGCAGCAACTAAAGGAAAGGCTACTATAAAAAATGTAACTCCAAAGCATCTTGATTCAATTACAGCAAAGCTCACAGAAATGGGAGTGATAATTGAAGAGGGTGATGACAGTATTTATATTGATGCCACAGCAGGAGTAAAGCGTTGTAATATAAAAACAATGCCACATCCGGGCTTTCCTACTGATATGCAACCACAGATTGTTGCACTTTTGTCGGTAGCAAAGGGTACAAGCATAGTACACGAAGCTGTGTGGGACAGCCGTTTTCAGTATGTTGACCAGTTGGTGAAAATGGGTGCCCAGATATCTGTTAACGGTAAGCTGGCTATTATAGACGGTGTAGAAAGTCTAACTGCCGCTGACGTAAAAGCTACTGATCTGCGTGCAGGAGCCGCTATGATTATAGCTGCACTTTCTGCTGACGGAATAAGCACAATTTCAAGCATTCATTTTATTGAACGTGGTTATGACAGAGTAATTGAGAAATTCAGAGCTTTAGGCGGAGAAATTACAAAAATAAGTTGTTAAAATATAATACGCTATTTTCAGGCAGACCTAATCAGTCTGCCTTTTTTGAAATTTATTATCAAAATTATATATTGATACTATTTAGGCGAGGTTTGGTTTATGGCTAAAGTTTATCCCCTTTTCAGTGGAAGTAAGGGTAACTGTTATTATGTTACAACAGGTGGCAAAGGAATATTGATTGACGCAGGGCGAACAGCAAAGCAGATTGAAAAAGCACTTGCAGACAATCAGCTTGATCCCAAAAGCATAGAAGGTATTTTTGTTACCCACGAGCATAGTGATCACATAAAGGGTGTGCGTGTTTTTGCATCACGATATGGTATAAATGTATATGCAACAGAAGGTACTTTGCAGGAGATGGACAAGGGAAACCACCTTACTCCTGATAAGTTCAGTAGTTATATAATTAATGGCGGTGCCTGTGTTGCAGGTATGACAGTTAAGCCTTTTGCAACCTCACACGACTGTGCCGAAAGCGTTGGATATGTTATTGAAACCCCTGATAATCGCAAATTGGCTATTGCTACCGATACAGGTTGTATAACCGACGAGGTGCGAAAGGCACTTACAGGCAGTGATGTTGTTATAATTGAATCTAACCACGATGTTAATATGCTGTTAAACGGAATATATCCCTATATGCTCAAAAGACGTATTTTGTCAAATAATGGTCATTTGTCAAACGAAACTTGTTCAGAAATTCTGCCTGAGCTTGTACGCAGTGGAAGTACACGCTTTTTGTTGGCTCATCTTAGTCAGGAAAATAATATGCCTCACATTGCGTTGGAATCTGCACGTTGTACCCTTAGTCAGCGTGGTATGAAAGAAAATTTAGACTATACCATAAGCGTTGCAAAAGAGGTTACAGACGGCAGTTATATAATTTTCTAAGAAATGTTTTAGATAATATGAGGTGCTTTTATGCTTAATATAAATATAATATGTGTGGGTAAGCTGAAAGAAAAATATTGGACACAGGCTGTTGCTGAATATGAAAAAAGACTTAGAACTTTTTGTAAATTTAAAATAACAGAGGTTGATGAGGAAAAAATCAGCGATAATCCCAACAGCAGTCAGATTGAAACTACCCTTGAAAAGGAAGGTAAGAGAATACTTAAAGCCGTGGGAAAAGGAGCAGAGGTAATAGCTTTGTGCATTGAAGGCAAACAGTTTTCTTCTCCACAGCTTGCCGGAATATTCAACAGTGTAGCTGTAAAGGGAAAGAGTGAAATTGACTTCATAATAGGAGGTTCCTGGGGACTTTCTGACGAGGTAAAAAGAGTGGCTGGAATTAAACTGTCTATGTCGGAAATGACCTTTCCTCATCAGCTTGCAAGGGTTATGCTCTGCGAGCAGATTTACAGGGGTTTTCAGATAAGCAGTGGCGGAAAATATCATAAGTAATTTTTATGATAGAGTATGCGACATTAATTTGATTAATTAAGAAAGAGGTGTTATTGTGGCACTTGATGGTGGATATTTAAGACATATATGTAACGAGATTAACAATACGGCTGTTAACAGCAGGGTAGAAAAGGTATATCAGCCCAATAAAGATGAAATTGTACTTGGTTTACGTGGAATGAATGGTGCCAATAAACTGCTGTTGTCTTCAAGAGCAAACAGTCCACGAATAAATTTTACAAGCTATGCACCCGAAAATCCAAAGGTGCCACCAATGCTTTGTATGCTTTTCAGAAAAAAACTATGCGGTGCAAAGCTGATTCAGGCACGTCAGCCAGGTATGGAGCGTATCATTTTTCTGGATTTTGATGCTACCAATGAATTGGGAGATCGTACTGTACTTACATTGGCTGTGGAAATAATGGGAAAGTACAGCAATGTAATTTTTATTGACAGTGAAGGTGTTATTATAGACGCACTTAAGCGTGTTGATGTTTCTATGTCGTCACAAAGACTGGTTCTTCCGGGGCTTAAATATAATATGCCTCCTGCACAGGACAAAATAAATATCCTTGAAAGTACAGCCGAAAAGGTTGTAGAAAAACTTGAGAGTATATCTGTTGATACAAAATTAAGCAAGGCTTTGCTTAACACTATTCAGGGTGTTTCTCCTGTTGTGTGCCGTGAAATTGAATTTTTAACAGGTAAAGGTGCAGATATTACAACAGATATGCTAAGAGGAGAATGTAAAAAACGTCTGCTGTTTTTTCTTAACAGAATGATAACACAGCTAAAAGAATACAGCGGTATCCCTTGTATGGCTGTGGTAAACGGTAAACCTTTAGATTTTGCTTTTATGGATATTACACAGTATGGCGAGGTGGCTAAGCTGAAACGCTCAGACAGTTTCAGTAGTCTGCTTGATGACTTCTTTATAGAGCGTGATACTGCCGAGAGAATGAAAGTAAAATCACAGGATTTGCACCGCTTACTGTCAAGTACAACAGAACGTCTTTCAAGAAAGATTAATTCTCAGACTACCGAATTGGCTCAGTGTGAGGACAGAGAACCTTTAAGAATAAAAGGAGATTTGTTGCAGGCTAATCTTTATAGAATTGAAAAGGGTGCAAAAAGCGTTACAGTTGAAAATTACTATGATGATAATAAGCCAATCACTATTGAACTTAACCCTGCCCTTACTGCAACACAGAATTCTCAGCGTTATTACAAAAACTACCGCAAGGCAAAAACAGCCGAGCAGGTGTTAAAGGTACAGATAGAAAAGGCAAAAGAAGAGCTTGAATATATTGATACAGTGGCAGAAAGCCTTAGCAGAGCTACTACCGAGGGAGAGCTTTCAGAAATTCGTGCCGAGCTTGCCGAACAGGGTTATATAAAAGCATCAAGAGGAAAGCAGAAGAAAATTTCAGCTTTACCACCAATTAAATTTATATCATCAACAGGTTTTACAATTTTGGTGGGACGAAATAACAAGCAAAATGACAAACTTACATTAAAAACAGCCTCTAAAAATGATATATGGCTACACACAAAGAATATTCACGGTACTCACGCAATAATTGTAACAGAGGGTAAAGAATCGGACGAACAGACTATTATTGAGGCAGCTCAGATTGCAGCTTATCACAGCAAAGCGAAAAACAGCTCTCAGGTGCCTGTTGATTATACATTTGTAAAGAATGTAAGCAAACCGTCAGGAGCAAAGCCCGGAATGGTTATTTATGTAAAAAATAAAACAGTTTATGTAACACCAAAGTTGCCATAACATTTATATCAAATTAATTTTTGTCAAGGGGGATTGATTGTGCATAGTGAGTATATTCGTGATGTACCGAATGGAGATACGGTGGTGCTTTTTATACACGGAATATTAGGTTCTCCCCGACATTTTGATTGTTTTGTTTCAGCATTGCCACCGTCATATGCAGTGTATAATATTTTACTGGACGGTCACGGAAAAACTATTAAAGATTTTTCACATACTTCTATGAATAAATGGAAAAATCAGGTGCAGGATACTGTTGAACAGCTTGTGCAAAGATATAAAAACATTGTTATTGTCGCACACTCAATGGGAACTCTTTTTGCAATGGATATGGCTGTTAAATTCAGTCAGGTTAAGTTATTGTTTTTACTTAATTCACCGCTAAAAGTGTTTATAAAACCTAATGCTACAATAAATTCTATTAAGGTGGTTATGGGGTTAGATAAATCTGACGATTTGACAACACAAGCACTAAAAAACGCTTGCAGTATTACACTTAACAAAAAGTTGTGGTGTTGTGTTGGTTGGATTCCTCGTTATTTGGAATTGCTGAAAGAAATACGCTCTACAAGAAATATAGTCGAAAAAGTGAAAATACCTTGTTATGTTTTTCATTCAAAAGACGATGAACTGGTTTCTGCAAAATCTATTAAGTTTTTGAAGAAAAACAAAGATTTTAATATAACTGTTCTTGAGAATTCTACACATTTTTCTTATAGCGAAAGAGATACAAAGTACATTGTAGACAAACTGAATGAACTTATTATAACTTTGGAATAAGACATAAGATAGCACAAAAGTGAGGAGGTTTTAGCTATGCGATTATTGCTGGCTGAGGACGAAAAGGAACTTTCACGAGCTTTAGTGGAAATTTTAAAACACAATCATTATTCTGTTGACGCTGTGTACAATGGTGAGGATGCACTGGACTATTTGGATACAGGACTTTATGACGGTGTTATTTTAGATGTTATGATGCCAAAAGTTGACGGAATTACAGTTCTTAAAACAATACGTAGTAAAGGAAATTCGGTTCCTGTTATGATGTTAACTGCTAAATCCGAGATTGATGATAGAGTTTTGGGACTTGACAGTGGTGCAGACGATTACCTTACAAAACCATTTTCTGCAAAGGAACTTCTTGCAAGGATTCGTGCGATGACAAGGCGACAGACTGAAACTACAAATTCCGTTTTAACCTTTGGTAATATTTCCCTTAACCGTGCTACATTTGAACTTTCAACTCCTTTTGAAACAGTACGTCTTGCCAATAAGGAATTTCAAATTATGGAAATGCTTATGGTCTCTCCTGGTAATATTATTTCCACAGAGTTGTTTATGGAAAAAATATGGGGATATGATAGTGAAACTGAGCTGAGTGTGGTATGGGTTTATATTTCTTATCTCAGAAAAAAATTAATTAATATTAAAGCAGATGTACACATAAAGGCAATAAGAAACAGAGGTTATTCTCTGGAGGCTTTGTAATGATTAAAAAATTAAGACGTAAATTTATAGCAGTGGCTATGTGCTGTATAATTGTGGTTTTAGGTGCGATTATTAGTATTATTAATACCGCAAATTATATAAGTATCAACCAACAGGCAGACGAAAGACTGAATATGATTGCAGAAAATGGTGGAGTATTTCCTAAGAACGACTTTAAAATAGATAAACACATACCTCACGATATTTCACCGGAAACACCATTTGAGGTCAGATATTTTACAGTTAAGCTACATAGCGACGGTACTATTATATATATAAACACAGGTAGAATAGCGGCTGTATCAACATCAACAGCAGCTGAATATGCTGAACAACTGTTTGACAATGAGCAGGAAAATGGTTTTATAGGCGACTATAAATACACCTGTGTAAATATAGCTGATGATATAATGTACATATTCCTTGACTGTGGACGTGAGTTGTCTACATTTTATTCCTTTTTATTTGCCAGCGTTGCAGTAAGTATTGCAGGAATTGTACTGGTGTTTGTTCTTGTGCTTATTTTTTCGAAAATAGCACTTAAGCCTGTTGCCGAAAGCTATGAAAAGCAAAAGCGTTTTATTACAGACGCAGGTCACGAAATAAAAACACCTCTGACTATAATTGACGCTAATACCGAAGTTCTTGAAATGATTAACGGAGAGAGCGAATGGTCAGAGAGTATTAAAAATCAGGTGAAACGTCTTAGTTCTCTAACAGAAAAACTAGTGCTTCTTTCTAAGATGGATGAGGAAGAAACTATTTTTCAGATGTCTGAATTTTCACTTTCTGATGTTGTTGCAAACACTGCACAGTCATTTATAGCTGTTGCTGAATCAAAGGGAAAAATCTTTGAAGTGAATATACAGGAAAGTATAAATTATTGTGGAAATGAAACGTTAATATGCCAGTTGGTATCTATATTGCTTGACAATGCAATGAAATATTCAAATGAAAATGGTAAGGTAGAAATTAGTTTAAAGTCAAATGGTAAAAACAAAATTTTAACAGTATATAATACAGTAGAAAGTATTCAAACAGGTAAGTTGAATTTTCTGTTTGAGAGATTTTACAGGACAGATACTTCCCGCAACTCAGAAACAGGAGGGCACGGAATAGGATTATCTGTTGCAAAGGCAATAGTAAATACACATAAAGGCAAAATCACAGCTTTTAGCAGTGACGGAAAAAATATATCTGTTACTACTGTTCTGTAAAATATAATGGTTGCTTATAAAATAAATTTATAATATCCCACTTTCTTAAATCATAGAAAGTATCACATTTATCAAAATCAGATATGAATTTTATATGTACTAGAAAATTTTTTTACGGCATATACATAAAATATCTTTCTTATATGGAGGTATTTTATGAAAGGGATAGTGGAGGAGCGAGCTGTGGAGCTTGGTCAGTATATTATAGAGAGCAAGGCAACCGTGCGAAGTGCGGCTAAAAAATTTGGGGTAAGTAAAAGTACGGTACATAAAGATGTAAGTGAAAGGTTAAAATATGTTAACCCGCAGTTGTATAGTCAGGTGAAAGAGGTGCTTGAAGTTAACAAGGCACAAAGACATATAAGAGGCGGTATGGCTACACGGAAAAAATATAAAGGGATATAAGCTCGTTTGCAAAATCTGTCGCAGAATGTGGCAGGTTTTGTTTGTTTATATAATGTTTTATACATAATTATACATAATGCGATCAGTATTTCTGATATAGATGTTGTTCAGTTTTTATTTTTTATAAATTCTTATTTTGTTCATTCTTTCGTACTTTCGATATTATATAATATATACAAAGTTTAATTATTGTGGTATAATCACGTTAAAAACGTGGGGCAACAGGAGGATATTATGAACAAAACAAAAAAAATATTGATTGTAGATGACGACACAAATATTTGCGAGCTACTGCGTCTTTATATAGAAAAAGATGGTTTTGACACAGCTATTGCTAACACCGGAACACAGGCTATCAAACTGTTTGAGCAGGAAAAACCTGATCTTATTATGCTTGATATTATGTTGCCTGAGCTTGATGGTTGGCAGGTGTGCAGAGAGATAAGAAAAACTTCACAGGTTCCTATTATAATGCTCACTGCAAAGGGCGAAGTATTTGATAAGGTATTGGGTCTGGAACTTGGTGCAGATGACTATGTTGTAAAGCCTTTTGAGGCAAAAGAAGTTGTGGCAAGAATACACGCTGTTTTAAGACGTACCAGTGTAAGTGAAGCACCAAATATAAAAGAAGTTAAGTGGGACAAGATTTCAATTAACCTTACTAACTACGAACTGAAGGTAGACGGTGTTCAGGTTGATACACCTCCTAAAGAACTGGAACTTTTGTATCATTTGGCTAGTAACCCCAACAGAGTTTTTACAAGAGATCAGCTTCTTGATGAAGTATGGGGCTTTGATTATTACGGTGACTCAAGAACAGTAGATGTTCACGTAAAAAGACTTCGTGAGAAAATAGATGGTGTTTCTCCACAATGGGAGCTTAAAACTGTGTGGGGTGTAGGATATAAATTTGAAGTAAAAGAGTAATGGTAGGGTAAATATCATTTTGCGGTGATGTGTAATATTTGTCTTTGAGGAGGAGGTAGTGTGACAGGTAAAAAAAGTCTGTTTGCACAGTATTTGACCATAAGTCTGGTAATTGTACTTGTGAGTTTTGTTATTCTTGGTACGATGCTTATATTTTTTGTTGCAAGATATTCAGATACAGAAAAGCAAAACTTATTATTGGAAAATGCCAACAGAGTTGCGGATCTTATGTCTGAACGAACTGTGTTGGTAAACAACAGTGTGTATATAGGTGATACCGAAACAAGTTGGCTTTCAAGTGTGATTGAAACTATATCAGCTAGTATTAATGCTGATATATTTATCACAGATACAAAGGGTGAAACTCTTTTTTGTAATGATATCGGCAGATGTACTCATCGTAATACTCTTGTTCCAAAAGATATATGTAATAAAGCAAGTAATGACAGTATATTTATAGAAAGTACACTTGGTGATTTGTATAATACATCTCATTTTGTAGCGGCAGTTCCTATTGTTTCTGAAGTAGGAACAAGACAAGAGATAACCGGAATTGTTTTTGTAACAGCAGATAATATAGTCTTTTCAGATTATAAAGGCGATATAACAAAAATATTTTTTTGTGCGGCAATAGCAACCTTTGCCATAGTAGCCTGTATAATATGGTTCTTTTCTTACCAAATGATTAAGCCTTTGCAAGAGATGTCGATTGCGGCTAAAAAACTTGCAAATGATGATTTCTCGGTGCGTGTGCCGGTAACTTCAAGTAATGAAATTGGTACATTGGCAAAAACCTTTAATGAAATGGCAGATTCTCTTTCGGCATCTGAGACTACAAGAAGAAACTTTATAGCCAATGTATCTCACGAGCTAAAAACACCAATGACAACTATTGCAGGTTTTATTGATGGAATTCTGGACGGAACAATTCCTCAGAATAAACAGAAGCAATATCTGAGAATTGTATCAACAGAGGTAAAGCGTTTGTCACGTTTGGTGGCATCTATGCTTTCACTTTCACGAATAGATAACGGCGAATTACGACTTAAAAAGCAGAAATTCAATTTATCAGAGGTGGTTATATCTACACTTCTAACCTTTGAACAAAAAATTGAAGAGCGACATATTGATATACAAGGACTTGAGTCCTGTACAATTCCTGCGATAGTAGATGGCGATCCGGATTTGATTCATCAGGTGGTTTACAATCTGTTTGAAAATGCTGTTAAGTTTGTAGACACAGGCGGATATATCAGTGTTACTCTTACTGATTCACAGGACAAAATTGAACTTGAAATAAAAAACAGCGGTCACGGAATTGAACCCGAAGAGCTTGTACATATATTTGAAAGATTTTATAAAACTGACAAGTCCAGAAGTCAGGATAAAAACGGAATGGGTTTGGGTTTATATATTGTAAAAACCATAATGCGTTTACACGATGGAGATATTACAGCACAAAGTGTTGTTGATGAGTATTGTAGCTTTACACTTTGGTTGCCTAAAAATCAAACTCAAAGCAGTGGCAAGCATAATAGATTCCATACAAAGAAAAAAGACGGTAAAGCTACTGTTGTAAGTTCTGACGGTACGATTATTTCAACAGCCCAGACAATAGAGGAGCATATTGAAGAATAGTATTTTTATTAACAAAATGTTGTACAATAAAAAGTGACTGTTTTTAGATATATAGTATAAGGGGAGAAAATTTAATGGATAATAATTCTATAAATAAAAACGGAGAAGATTATAAAGAGGGGAGTTCTGTAACTCAGGGTGATACTGTTAATATTCCGCCCATATCTGAGAATTTGCCACCTCAGGATAATTGCATAAATATACCATCTTGCTCTGATGCTCAGAATAAAAAAGCGTGTCTTAAAAAGGATAATGCTTTGCCCAATGATGCTATATATTCAGACAGTGACTATAACTATGAAAATAGTGCAAATGATATGAATGATAAAAATTGTGCAGAAGGTTTGTACGATAAAGATAATGTAAGCGATGTACATAATCCTTATGATAATGATGAAAATGTTGAGTTTAACAAAAGGGAATTTTCTGAAACTCCTCACAATTATTCTCAGCATAAAGCAGAGGATACTCAAAATTCCTTCAAACAAGATTTTAACAATCCATATGTTAGTGGGTTTAATCAAGCAGTACCGCCACAGGGAGTTAACAATCCCTATGCGAATGGATTTAATCAAGCAGTACCACCACAGGGAGTTAACAATCCCTATGCGAATGGATTTAACCAAGCAGTACCATCACAGGGAGTTAACAATCCCTATGCGAATGGATTTAACCAAGCAGTACCGCCACAGGGAGTTAACAATCCCTATGCGAATGGATTTAACCAAGCAGTACCGCCACAGGGAGTTAATAATCCCTATGCGAATGGATTTAACCAAGCAGTACCGCCACAGGGAGTTAATAATCCTTATGCAGATGCAGGAAATGTATCACAACCAACAGTTGAATATGTTCCATATGTACCCGGTACCCCATTGCCTAACGGAGTAACACCTCAGTTTATAAACGGTAGATGGTATTATCCGATTATGAGATTATCTCAGTCTGAGAAAAAGAAAATGGCAACATCTGTTAAAGTGCTTTTATCTGTTATTGTGGCATTGATATTGGCTTTTATTGTTTTGCTTGTAGTATGGTGTACAAATCTGGAAACTGGCAGTAATTCTGCATTTGATTTTGGTGATAATGGTGGTTTTACTTTTGAATTGCCAACTGAAGATGATGAATCCTCTACTTCGTCAGGAGAAGTGGGTAAATATGCTGACCCTGACGGCCCTGAAATAAATCTTGAAAAAAATAATACAGTGTCAGGTTCGACAGAAAAAGCATATGAAGCTTTGTCAGACAGTGTTGTTTCGATAGCAGTTTATGAGAAAAACTGTAACCCTGCAAATGATACAGCTACAAGTGAAGGCACAGGGATTATTCTTTCTGCTGATGGATATATGGTAACCAACAGCCACGTTATAAATGATAGTACTGAAAGTAACGTATATGTTACTACAAAGGACGGAAAAGTATTTTCGGCAGTTGTTGTAGGCTGTGATGTCCGCACAGATATTGCTGTGCTTAAAAGTGATGATGCTACCGGCTGGAAACCAGCGAGTTTTGCAGATTCTAAACAAATTAAAGTAGGGCAGGATGTAGTAGCAATAGGAAGTCCCGGCGGTGCCAGTTATTCAAATTCCCTTACAAGAGGAATTGTTTCTGCACTTGAGCGTACATTAAGTGGTAGTGCAGTAACTTATATACAAACAGATGCCGCCATTAATCCCGGTAATTCTGGTGGGCCTTTGGCTAATATGAATGGTCAGGTAATAGGTATAAATACAATTAAGGTTGTTGATACAGAGTACGAGGGAATGGGGTTTGCAATTCCCAGTGTTACAGTAAAGGAAATTGCTGATCAGTTAATTAAAAATGGCTATGTAAAAGGCAGAGCAAGAATGGGTATTGTAGGCAGAGAAATTTCTGAAGATACTGCAAAAATACTCGGCGGAGAAGCAGGTATTTGTATTAACAGTATTGACGATGACAGCCCCCTTAAGAATACAAAGGTTAAAGAGGGAGATGTTATAACAAAAATTGATGATACTTCTATAACATCTTTTAACGAGCTTTTTTCTACATTGGATTCTTACAATATAGGCGATACAGTAACATTGTCTATTTATCGTGGAGCTGAAAATGCAACCAAAAACGAAGAATATTTTACAGTAAAAATAACTTTACTTGGAGAAAATGAATAACATAATTTTTATAACAAAACACAGCAACTTAATTATATAGTTGCTGTGTTTTGTTTTTAAGACATTTTTACTAAAAATAATTTGGGTTATTTGGGTATCTTTTTTAAGATAAGTTGTTCAAAATAAATTTGAAATATGATATAATATAAACGCTTGTAATCTGTGATTATATTGCGTTTATATTATAAGTTAAAGGAGATATTGAGATGAAGCTAGGTAAAAAAACATTATCAGTTATTTTGTCAATGGCTATGGTTGCTTCCGTAGCAGTTTCTTCAACTGCTGTATCAACTTCTGCTGTTGATACAACAAAAACTGCTTCGAGCTTTTCTTGGGATAATGCGTCTGTTTACTTTCTGCTTACAGACCGTTTTAACAATGGTGATACAAGTAATGACCATTCCTATAATCGTGGCTTAAATCAAGATGGTACAGTTGCCACAACAATGCTGACAGATGCAGCAAGTTTCCAAGGTGGTGACTTTAAAGGTATTACCCAGAAGATAAACGAGGGATATTTTGATGATTTGGGTGTTAATGCACTCTGGATTTCTGCACCATATGAGCAGGCTCACGGATATACAGTTGCTACAAACGGCACAAAAAGCTACCCTCATTATGGTTATCACGGTTACTATTTGCTTGACTATACAAATACAGATGCAAACTTTGGTACTGTTGAAGAGTTTCAGGAAATGGTAGATACTGCTCACGCACACGGAATTCGTGTTGTTCTGGATGTAGTAATGAATCACCCTGGTTATGCTACTATGTATGATATGAATGAATATTCATATGGTACTCTCAAGAGTGGTTGGGACAGTGTTTACTACGATTGGGCTAATATCAATGATACATACTATTCAAAGATTGACTACAATTCATCAACAAATGATTGGTCTAAGTGGTGGGGTACTGATTGGATAAGAGCAGGTATTGCAGGATATACAGCAGGTGGTTCTGACGATTTGACAAAGGGTGTTGACTATTTGCCTGACTTTAGAACAGAGTCAACTACTGAGGTTGGTATTCCTGAGTTATTAAAGACAAAGTGGACACAGGAAGGTACTTACGAAACTAAATCAGCTTATATAAACGATTGGTTTGAACAAACAGGTTATGCTAAAACTGTAACAAATTATCAGGTTATGTTCCTGTCAGAGTGGGTAAGAACTTTTGGTATTGATGGTTTCCGCTGTGATACTGCTAAACACGTTGACAAAGAGTCTTGGAGTGCACTTAAGACAGAGTGTGTAAAGGCTTTGAACGAATGGAAGTCTGAAAATCCTGATAAGGTTCTTGATGATGAAGATTTCTGGATGACAGGTGAAAACTATGGTATGGCTCTTGATCCTTCAAGCGATTACTATACAACAGGTGGCTTTGACTCAATGATTAACTTTGAAAATGGTGGCGGACTTCCTACATTGGATAAGTTGGCTGATAAGTATCAGGAGTATGCTGACACAATTAACACAAATGATAACTTTAATGTTCTCACATACATTTCATCACACGATGATACAATGGCAAACAGCAAATCAAATGCTGATATGTATTATCAGGGTACTGCATTCCAGTTGTTGCCTGGTGCAATTCAGATTTATTATGGTGATGAATCAAACAGAGAGAAGCTGTCAAATGTTAAGTTGGAAGATGGTACAAGACTTTCACTTGCTGACCACGGTTTGAGAAGCTTTATGAACTGGGATAGCATTGATACTGAACTTAGTACACACTGGCAGAAGGTTGGTCAGTTCAGAAGCAACCACGTTGCTGTTGGTGCCGGTGCTAACGCTGTTGTTGATTGTAGCGATGCAAACGGTGTAGCATTTACGAGAACATACGATAAAGACGGTGTTGAGGATGCAATAGCTGCTGTTGTTGCATCTGTTGCAAACACAGATATTACAGTTGATGTTTCATCAATTTTTGCTGATGGCACAAAGGTTGTAAACGCTTATGATAACAGTGAGGCGATTGTTGCCGATGGTAAGGTTACATTTAACAGTGGTGCTCATAATACAATTCTTGTTGAAGCGTACAGCGAACCTGCTGAAGAACCTACAACTCCTTCAGAAAATGAAGAGCCAAATGCTTCTACTGAGGCTCCTACAACTGTAACTACAACTACTGCTACAACAGGTACACAGGCTTCTACAAGTAGTAGTACAAATGCAACAACTGTGGCAACTAATGCTACAACTGCAACAAGTACGTCAGATACAACTTCAGGTAAAGTAGAAACAGGTGATTCTACTACAACTGCAATGCTTATGATGGTTCTATTGGCTGCTGGTGGCACAGTTGTAATTACAAGAAAGAAGTTCCGCAAGAACTGATTTCAAAATAATAACAGAATATAAAAATTTATATGAAATGTTAGTTATAAAATCAGGGTATGTTTAGACGTATCCTGATTTTTGTTTTAATTATTAATAAATAATAAAACAAATTTTGTACAACAATGCACATTTATAGGCAATTAATTTGCTTTTTTGAGTATTAGATGAACACTTATTTAGTGTAATTTAATGTGAGGTGATATTTTGGCTAGACCAATAAAAAAGGGACTGGATTATTTCCCTATGGATGTGGATTTTTATTCAGATAGAAAAATAAGAATTTTATTTGCAAAGTATGGCACGCAAGGAGTGGCATTGTATATTTACTTATTGACAGAAATATATCGCAATAGTTTTTATATTAATGTTGATGAAGATTATATCTGTATAGTAGCTGATGATTTAAATATTAAAAATGATGTAGCAGTTCAGATTATAAATCACTTTTGTAATGGTAGACTTTTTGACAAGAAACTTTTTGAGGAAAAGAAAGTGCTTACCTCAAAGGGAGTTCAACTGAGATTTCAAGAGGCTGTAAAAACCAGAGCATCAAAGCGTAAGATTTTTGTTGAAAAAGAATTATGGCTATTGAATAGTAATGAAACTTTGAATTTTATTGAATTTGATTCTGATAAAAATAAAGATGAAAATAATTATAATAAATTCTCAGATAATCAGGGTAATTCTCAGGAAAAATCTCCAAAGAAAAGTAAAGAAGATAAAATAAAAAAAGAAGAAATTATAACAGATAAAGAGAATATAATAGAAAATAAAAGTATATCATATGAAGAAGAAATCAAAACTGAAAGTGTTACAGAGGATTGCAACATCGTCGACAAAGAAAAAATATCTGCTTTTTTTAATAATAGTAGTACAGAAATAAAACTTCCTGCAAGGGACGGATATTTTTTAGTGGACAACAACTACTTAAAAAGACTTTTAAATAAATATAGTAATGTTGATGTTAAAAAATCTCTGAGAAAAATGTTTGACTTTCTTACGGCTAATCCTGACAGACAGCGTTTTATGTGTGCAATGGATAATTATATTGCAATGTGGCTTGAACAAGATAGAGAAAAGGTAGAAGTAAAATGTAGTTCAACAAAGGAAACCTCCTATGATATTACAACTTTCGAAAAATATGATTTATTTGAATAATTTAATACAATATTTTACATTTAATAGTTTTATGTGTGAAATATTTTACATTTCAATGTATGATGAATTGTCGGTTATAATCTTGACTACATAGTTGAAATGTTATAAAATTAAAAAGAGTATATATAATAATTTTTACTGATATTTATTAAAAGCTGGTAATCTTGTGCTAATTTTCTACAAACTATTATCAAATAAAGAGTGTATAATTTTTATTTAATAATATTATTATGATAAATAGATTTCTGTTGCTTTATAACTGTCAGTATTGCTGAATTTAGATTTACGAGGTATTTATATGATTCAAAAAATGAAAAAATGGTGGATAACCACATTAAATGACCTTACCTCCGCTACTTGTACATATTTTCCTGTTATGATTTTTGGCATTTTATTGTGTTTCTGTGTTAATGCAATATTTGGGCCAAGTATGGTTGTGGTGGGGCTTGCTACAATTTTTACTGTAAAAGACCTTTACAGAACCGCTTTCAGTTTTCAGAATTATCTGAAGCACGCAGTTTTATTGTTGGCTGTGGTATTGTTGGGTACACTTGCAAGTATTCAATTTTTGTTGGGTGCGGTAATAAACTTTGCTGTAATTGCTTTTTCGGCTTTTGTGTTTTGTGATAATTTTATAAGAGGCGGATATTTTACAATAGGTTTACAGTTATTGCTTATGCAGTATCAGGGAAGAGTATCTATTGATGTTCTGCCAGCCAGACTGTTGTGTTATCTGTTTTGTATTGCGGTAAGTGGAATATTTCTGGTACTGATTAACAACCTTTTTAGAAAGCATAAGGACAATGTTGATGTAATACGTGCTTGTAAAGCTATATCAAATAAACTTAATCTTTTGCTTGGTAATGAGGTTAAAGATGATACTGATATGTTTGTGCTTACAACGGAGTTTTGTAAAGATAATTACAGCATAATGGTTAATCAGGGATACTTGCTTGATGAAAGTACAAGGCACGATTTTCTGGCACTTATGACAATGGAACAGATGAGCGACCTTATCTATGATACTGTTGCAAAGTCGGAAACTTTGAATGATAAAGACAGAGAATATTTTGAAGAGCTTATAAGGGCTTTTTCAAATATTAAAAATCTTAAGCGTTTGTCTATTGAGTTGAGCAACTTTGCTGATGATTACACTTTAAGCAATCCTCAGCTTTCATCGCTGTGGAAGAAGTACATACTTACTCTTGCAGATTATCTGAAATATAAAGGTAAGCCTGTAATTAAGTCGAATATAAAGGATGCTACAAAGTTTAGGATGTCAGTACTTAAAAAGAGATTTGCACTTACTTCTTATAATATGCGTAGTGCTTTACAGATTGCATCCATTGTAACAATATGTGCAGTTATAGGTCAGATTGTTCCTGTAACTGAGGCAACTCTCATACCAGTTGTAGCATTTGCAGTGCTTTCAATTTATCCAAATACAAAGCTAAGGCATACAATCCCCGGTGCTGTCGGAATTATTGTTGTTGCTGTGCTTTATATGTTGCTTTTGAGTTCATTACCATTTGCATTGAGGTTGCCTGTGTCATTTATAATTTCTGTAATTGGTGTTGTAGTTACAAAAAGTCAGTTTGCACAGCTTGCTTTTGCTACACAGCTTGTATCATCGGTAATTTATCCCACAGCGGTTATAAGTCCAGAGGTTCTTATAAAAGTTGGTTTTGTAGCGGTTGGCTGTTGTGTGTCTTGGTTGTTGGTAAGATGGATATTCAATACACCCGAATACCGCAGATATAAGTTGCATACAAGTGATTTGGCACAGTTTGACTGGACAGCTATAAGATTGTTGGAACAGGTGAGAATGGATAACTCTGATGTGAATTATCTGTGTGAATTTATGTTTATACAACACCTTATGGTTGAGCATATAAGCAACAGTTCTACCGATAAGGTAGACAGCAACAGAATAAGATATTCAAGTATGCTGTCATTTAATTGTGATTTGCTTACTGAAATTGCTTATGCAATAACAATTCTTAAACCAAGCAAATTACCAAAAGACTGGATTTTAGCTATGAAAAAGCGACTTACAAACATATTCTGATTTAGTTTTTAAAATTGATAACCTGAAATTAAAACTGGAGCCAGCCTATTTAAAGGCTGGCTTATTTTGGGTAAAAATGTAAATAAAATGTTAACAAGGTGGTTACAAACTTGAAATTTTTATTAACATATTTTATAATCCAAATAGTAATAATTTTGTAATAATTTTATAACTATTTTTAAATTTGTTAGGAGGAATAAGATGACCTCTAAGGCATTATTAAAAAGGGTAACTGCTGTTGCGTGTGTGGCAACACTGTTGGTTACAACTTTTATACCAACAGTTGGTGCGGTTGACACAGACGCAACAACACAGGGAACAGAAATTGAAACAACTACCGATGAAAAAAACACTGAAAGTTATTCAGTGTTGGCAAAAGAAAGTGCAACTCAAGAGTCCGCTACGGAAGAAGGTAACAAAAACTATTCAAGGCAGGACAGAAGTAATGTGGCTACTGCAATTATAGGAGCTTCACTTTCACCTGTAAAAATGGCTATGGGTGTTAATGAAACTTATAGACTAACCCCTGATTTTGGCAGAGGGTATTTTTATAAGTGGTCATCCAGTGATACTTCAGTAGTAACAGTAACACCTCTGGGACTGGTAAAAGCAAGAAAGACAGGTAAAGCCAAAATTACTTGCACTGCCACAAATGGTCAGAGTGCTGTATGTGAAATTACAGTTTCTAATGCTCCAGAAACAATTAATCTTGATAAGAGTTATCTCGTTCTTGGTGTAGGCGAAAAACACGATTTTTCAAGTTATCTCAATTCCGGTGCTGGTTCATATCTTAGAAAATATTGTTCATCAAACTCTGTGGGGCTTCCCACAGAAGCATCGGGCGGTTTAACCACAGCTAAAAAAGAGGGAAACTATACAATAGCTTGTTTTACCTACAATGGAAAACTTGCGAAATGTACGGTTGTTGTTAAAAAAACTCCTACATCTTTGTCACTTTCATCAAGTTCAGAGAAAATGCAACCGGGCGAAAGCTGTACGCTAAATCCTGTTTTCTCGTCAGATTCATATTCCAACCAACTCAGCGTTTCATCAAGTGATACAAGCGTTGCAACTGTTTCTTTAAGCAGTGATAACAAACTTATAGTTAAAGCAATAGGTACAGGCTCAGCTACTATCAAAGCTGTTACTTATAATGGTAAAGTTGCTACCTGCAAAATAAATGTTGTCAAAAATGAAGTGAATCTTTCTGTTACACCAACATCTACTTCTATTCTGAAAGGTAACCACGCTTATATAAAAACAAGTGTTACACCATCAGACACAGCAATAACCTATTCATCATCTGATACAAGTGTTGCAAAAGTAAGTAGTAACGGAATTGTAACAGGTGTTAAAGGTGGAACAGCAACAATAACAGTTGTTGCAGGTTCTACAAAGAAAACCTGTAAAATAAATGTTTCTTCACAGGCTTCAGATACATATATGCCATATTCAGAATATACTTTGAACAACGGCAAAACTCTTTATCTGAAATCTATGGGTTCAAGTTTCAGTTCTTCTGATACTTCTGTTGCTACTGTGAATTCAAATGGCTTTGTAACAGCTAAAAAACAGGGTGTTGCTATTATCACAGCAAATTACCAAGGTTCAGAGAGAACTTGTGCAATCACTGTAATAGGTTCTTCACCTGTACGTTTTAGCTATTCTTCACCTAACTCAGCTTCAAAGAACGAAAAAGTTGCTTTAGTTGCGATTACCGATAAATATCGAACTTCTGTTAAGTTCGATATTAAAATAGGAAACACAACAAAGACTGTAACGGCATCAAGCAAAACACTTGACAGCTCAGGTGAGAGATATATCTGGAAAGGCTATTATACCTTCAGTTCAGCAGGTGAATATCCTGTTACTGCATATTCAATGTACCAGAATAATGGAAAATACAGCACTTGTTCATCAGGCAAAAGTACTGTTTTTGTAACTGATGTTTCGTCTTCTACAACAGTTTCTTACAGTGAACGCAGACCGAGCGATGATATTTTGGCACTTAATGCAGATTATGAAGGATTCTTAAGCAGTGTTACAGATGACCCTCTGGTTTATGATACACCAACAGTAGGATATGGCTATGTTGTTCAGAATGGTGACGAATTCTACAACAATATGTCAAAAGAAGAGGCTTTTGCATTTATGGTATCTACTATGAATGATAGCTATTATTCCTCGGCTGTTAATGAATTTATGTCAGATAACGGGCTTAAGTTTAATCAACAACAGTTTGACGCACTTGTAATGCTTGTATACAATCTGGGTTCAGGAGTTCTTTACGATTACTGCGTAAGCGATATATTGACAGATTGCTGGCATAATGGCGAAAGAAATATGAATTATGTAGATAAAGACGAATTGCAGGAAGAACTTGTCCAATGGCACCACGCAGGTGGCTGTATATGGGGACTTTTATACAGACGAATTGATGAACTTGAGGTATTCTGCTACGGCGATTACACAAGAGATGGTAGTTACAATAAATACGGTATGACATACCGCTGGAATTGCTATTGATATACTTTTTTTAAAATTACACCCTTGAACAGCCACATAGGTTGTTCAAGGGTGTTTTGTGATGAAAACCTTATTAGATACAAGACCCAGAAGAAAAGAATTTTGTGTGCGAAATAATAACTGTATAAAATGCACATAATTAATAAAACACCACACACCCACTCAAAAACTAGAAGTCTGGCAAAAGCCTTCTTAGGAAATTCGGGTAATGTTGCAATGAAAATTAAAGATTGAGTTTTAGCAAGGCAGGGAAGTTATTCCCTGCCTTGTTTTTATGGTTTATTCTTTTTTGGTAACTTTAATATAATACACAGAAAGTCTACATATTATGAAGCATAATTAGTTGTCCGGGGTATATTCTGTTGGGATCATCCAGATTATTATTCTCTATGATTTCGTTAACATCAAGATTATATCTCAATGAGATTGTATAAAGTGTATCGCCTGGGCGAACAGCGTACCATTTAGGTACGGAAGATGTACCTATCGGAATTCTTAATTGTTGTCCGGGAAAAATCATATTCATATCGGATATATTGTTATGGCGAACCAACTCATCAACAGTTGTACCAAAATACTGTGCAATGCCCCACAGGGTGTTGCCCGGCTCTACGGTATATAAAACACTTGTCAAAGTAACAACTCCTTTCCGGATTAACCTAATAACACTATATGAAATTGGTATGGATTTGTTACTTTTCTTCAGCCTATTTTGAATAGATTGATGTTAATAATTACAGAAACTAAAATAATAATATGCCAAAGTTAACACTAATCCGATAGATTTTTCGCAGAAAAATAATTGAGCAAGTCTTAAAATTTGAATTCAGAATCTTGTTAGTATTAATGTGGAATATCTGGAATTTTTATGATATAATCGCATAGAAAGAATGACAAGTATAATCTTTAATAATGTGATTATATATAATATATTAATAATAAGGTAGGCAGTGCGGTTATGGCAAAAGAGATCAAAACAAACGTAATGAGAATTCTGGATAAAGCGAAAATTTCGTACAAGCATTATGATTACAGCAGTACAGGTTCTACATCAGGTACAGAAATAGCTGAAATTCTGGGACAGAATCCGGATAAAGTTTTTAAAACGTTGGTTACGTCAGGAACTAAAACTAAGGACTACTATGTTTTTATGTTACCTGTAAATAAAGAACTTAATCTTAAAAAAGCAGCACAAGTTGTAGGTGAAAAGGCTATACAGATGATACCCCAAAAAGATTTGCTTAAAGTAGCCGGTTATGTTCACGGGGGTTGCTCACCAATAGGAATGAAAAAGCAGTATAAAACCACACTACATCAAACAGCAGATGACTTTGACACAATTATATTCAGTGCAGGTAAGATAGGGTATCAGGTGGAAATAGGCTTTAATGAACTTTTAAAAGTTTGTCCTGCACAGCTTGCAGATATTGTAGAGTAGTATTAGGGGCTGTTTGAAAAATCAAAAGAGGTGCTTTCTGTGTTAAAAATCCTCGAAGTCAGTGTTTCTTCGGTTTTTGCCTTGAAATCATTCGTTTTGAAACAAAAATTCAGCACTTTTTCTATTTTCAAACAAGCCCTAGTTATAAATGAACTCTAGGTAAAGTTTTGGTGGAAATGGTGTTGTAGTTACAATTAAAGCACAAGGAGAATTTTAAATGGTTTATACAGTTACCTTTAATCCTGCAATAGACTATGTGGTGTATCTTGATAATATGGATATGGGTAGTATTAACAGAGCCGGGTGTGAAGAAATTATGTTTGGAGGAAAGGGTATAAATGTATCGGCTGTACTGGAAAAACTAGGAATAGAGAACATTGCATTGGGTTTTACAGCAGGTTTTATAGGTGAGGCAATAGAGCAGATACTTGCAGATAATGGTATTAAAACAGATTTTATCCGTCTTAAAGAAGGAAATTCGAGGATAAATATAAAAATAAAGTCGGGAGAAGAAACCGAAATTAATGGTTCAGGTCCTTATGTAAGCGAAGAAGCGTTGGAAACACTTATGAAAAAGCTGGATAAACTAAAAAGGGGTGATTATCTGGTTCTTGCCGGAAGTATTCCAAAATCTATGCAAAGTGATGTATACGAAAAAATAATGAAGCGTTTACAAAACAGAGGGATAATGTTTGTGGTAGATGCAACAGGAGATTTATTACTTAATGTATTAAAATATAAACCATTTTTGGTTAAGCCTAACAATATAGAACTTGGTGAGATGTTTGGAGTACAGCTTGAAACAGAAGAGGAAATTACAGAGTATGCAAGAAGGCTTTGTTCTATGGGAGCAGAGAATGTAATTGTTTCTATGGCTGAAAATGGCTCAATACTTGTTAATTCAAAAGGTGAATTTATAAGAATGGGCGTTGCAAAAGGCAAGGTGATTAACTCGGTGGGAGCAGGTGACAGTATGGTAGCAGGCTTTATTGCAGGTTATATCGATACCGGTGATTATAATTACGCAATGCGTTTAGGTACAGCCTCAGGAGGAGCGACCGCTTTTTCTGAAGGATTGGCAACCAAAGATAAAATCTTTGAATTTATGAATAAAATTTAATATGTTATCAGTTTATCAGTAAAACAATGGTAGCATTCACTCAGAATTGCTGTCATTGTTTGTATTTGTGTACTATTATATTGTTTTTGTGCATAATAGGCAAAAAATGTATATTTTTTTGTATATCAACAGAATTATAATTATTGATGAGAGTGAAAATAAATTATTTATTTTAGACAAAAAAATTTAAAAATAAACAGCAAAAAAGAGAAAACGAATTATTTCATCTTATAATATTGTGCCAAAGGAAAAGTTAGGATATAATATATATGTCTAATCAAGTATGGATGGAGGTAATAACAATGAGTAGACGATGGATTAGTTTAGCATTGAGCATGACCATGGCGCTGGGTATGTTCGCTGCGGGTACAAGTGCATCTGCTGTAAATACCGATACAGAAACAGCAAGTGCAACAGATAAACAGGTTGCGTCGGGTACGTCGTCACCTGTAACATTAACATTTTATTCTTACCTTAGTAATGATGAGGCAGACGGAAATATTTCTTATGATTTTCAGCAAAGACAGGTTATAACTGCAAACCGTGGTGACATCATTAAAGTCAAGGTAAAAGTACAGGCTGAGAACGAGCCATATATGAGTTCTTTGTCAGTAAGATATGACTTGAAGAGCTCTGACAAAATTGATGATTTGCTTAGTGAAAATGGTACAGTAGGTAAAAATGATTATACTCTTATTGGTTCAGCAATTCCAAAGAGAGAAGAGTCACTTTTGATTCCTTATGATGATGGTACTTATTCAACAGGTTGCGTTAAGTTCAATAACATACTGCAATCAAAAATTCAAAAATATTCAACAAAGAAAATGTTCTATGATTTTGGTGCATTTACTTATGATTCCAGTGATACTTTGTCAGATGTTTTTGCATTTATTCCAGGAAGTGCATATGCTTATGACACAACAGAATTTAGTAGTATGCGTAGCAGTATGAAGCTTGACACAGCCAAGGGTGGTGACGAGTACTGCACACTTACATTCAAGGTTTCTGAGGATACTTCTTTAGGTGATGAGCAGACAGTTGTAATTTATAACCCTGAATTTACAGGGGATATTTCAGCTGATACTACAAAAATTGATGTTAGTGGTATGAGAATGGAAATATCAGGTTCTACAAGTACTGAGGCAGTTACCCATAATGTTAACGTGCGTTTTGATAGCCAGGCTAATTTCCGAACCTTTACAACACAAGACAATAAAGTTATGATGATAAAGCCTAAAGAAATTGAAGGCAGAGTATTTTCTCATTGGGCAAGCGATCCTGATGGTGAAGATGTACTTTGCACAACAGATGTCTATAAATTCCGTGTAACTGAAGATATAAACATTTATGCAATTTATGTTGACAGCGAAAGTGATGCTACTAAAAAGATTCCTACTATTACAATTACCGGTCATTATGGTAAAGTTGTTGATGGTACAAACAAAATTTATTTTGAATCTACAAGAAATATTCCTGATGGATATACCTTGAAGGGTCACGGTATTTTGTATAGTAATAAACTTAGTTTGATAGGTGATGACCTTGATGCCGGACTAAGATTAAATAATTCAAACATCAAGAAATTCAAAAATACTTCTACAACATTGAACAGCACAGATATTTTATCATTCTCTGTTGGTAGCGGTGTTTCAGGTCGTATTTATGCAAGAGGATATATGCAACTTGTTAATGAGACGACAGGTAAAACTGTAAACTATTACAGTGATATTGTAAGTGGCAACTTCAGATGGCTTTGCCAGTAATTCTACATAAGATAAACAAATAGTTTGGTAAACCCAAAAAGGACAGGCAACGGCAACTATGCTGTTGCCTGTTGTTAAATTAAGCGTTGAAAAATCTAAAAAATTTTTATAATCAACTTACTATTTGCGAAAAAACAAGTTAATGGTATATTGCATTTTATGTAATACTATTATTTAATAAAAATCAGATAAAAATTATTTTTAATGATATTTAGCATAATTTTAATGTATTTATAATATTAGAGATGAATGAAGTTGAGTTTATTTGTAATACATAAAAATTCTATAAATAATTACTTTTGATGTTCAAAAAAAATTCAAAAAAATGGTTGCAGAATTAAAAAATATATTATATAATAACTTTATTGAAGTGTATGCTTCACAAACAATTTTATGTATTAATTGGAGGAGAATTAAAATGACAAAGAAGATTTTAAGCGTTGCTACAGCAGCTGCTCTTATCGGCTCTATGGCTTGTGCAAGCGTTGTTAGCACATCTGCTTTTTCTGGTGAGATTAAATTTGAGGTTACAGAAAATCTTAATAATGCTAACAAAGTTTTCTACGCTCACATTTGGGACGGTCTTCCAGGTGGTAGTGGTCTGTATCAGTGGCAGACAGCTAACGAGAAAATGACATGGTCAAAGGGCGAGTCTGTAGCTACATATGAAGTACCAGAAGGAAACTGGAACTTGATCATTATTTCTGGTGACAGTGGTTTCCAGACATATGATAGCGTATTCAACGCAAATTGTATTGGCGACACTTGCTATATGATGGACGAGAAGTATGAGAACCCTGTTGACTCTAAGAAGACAGCTAACGGTCTAGGCTGGAGAAACAACTCAGACTGTGGTCCTCACAAGGTAGTTTCTTCTATCGGTAACGTAATCGGTACTGCTTTCCTACCTGGCGAAACAGACCAGACTCTTTACGATAACTTTGTAAAGGCTTATGACGTTAACAACGAGACAAACGCTGATGCTGGTATTTATAACTGGAATGATGATGGTCTTGCTGCAACAGGTAAGGATTGGGAGACAATTAAGAAGGAAGTTGCTGATAAGCTAGGTGTAGAGGTTTCTTCAAGTAGTTCTTCAAGCTCAAGTTCAAGCAGTTCATCAAGTAGCTCTTCAAGTAGCTCATCAAGCAGTTCTTCAAGCAGTTCTTCAAGCTCAAGTTCAAGCAGTTCATCAAGTAGCTCTTCAAGCACAGGTACAACAACAACTGGTGACAACACACCTTTGTTTGCTCTTGGTGCAACATTAACAGCTGCTCTTGGTGTAGCTTTCTTTGCTCGTAAAAAGGCTGTAAAATAATTTAACTTTTCGCATACACTTTTTAAAGGGACGGTTTTAAAACCGTCCCTTTTAGCTTTTACTAAAGATTTTTAATAAATATTGAGACAAAAAAATTATTAAAAAAATATTATATTTGGTTAAGGACTCTGTTCTTAAAACCTGCAAGGGCTTTGCCTTTGATTTTTAACACTACTAGGCTAAAGCTGTCGCCCACAAGCTTTTTCAAAGGCTTGACCTAAAGTTTAATTATTATCCCTAACATTTGATATAGAACTTTACTAAATAAAAACATAAATAAACACTTAAAGTATAATTGATTTGTGAATAATGCCTAAAATTGGAAAAATGTTTATGCGTTTTTACTATTTATAAAATTCTTATTTAATGTTATAGTTAATATGGTTTTTCTCATTCTAAAAAACTGAAAGGGGTGCAAAAATGGAGAGAGAAAATTTAAAATCACGATTAGGCTTTATTTTGCTTTCGGCAGGATGTGCTATCGGTATAGGAAATGTATGGAGATTTCCTTATGTGGTAGGCAACAACGGAGGCGGACTGTTTGTACTGTTTTATATAGTATTTCTTGCGGTTACAGCTGTGCCTGTTCTTACTATGGAACTTGCAATAGGCAGAGCAAGTAAAAGAAGTATTATGTGTGCATATAACAAACTGGAGCCAAAGGGAAGCAAGTGGCATATCCACGGTGGTGTTGCCCTTGGGGGCAGTTACATACTTATGATGTTCTATACAACTGTTGCGGGTTGGATGCTCTACTACTTCTATAAGTTTATTGTAGGAGATTTTGAAGGATTGAATACAGAAGCTGTAACTGGTGAATTTGGCAAAATGCTGGACCAACCCGGAACGATGACCTTCTGGATGATTCTAGTGGTTGTTGTTAGCTTTTTGATATGCTCACTAGGACTGCAAAATGGTGTGGAGAAAATCACTAAAGTAATGATGATAGCTTTGTTAGGGCTGATTATCGTACTTGCAGGTCACGCACTTACAATGGAAGGCGGTATAGAAGGGCTGAAATTTTATCTTGTACCTAATTTTGATACAGTAAAAGAAAAGGGGTTGTTATCGGTAATAACCGCCGCAATGAATCAATCTTTCTTTACTCTTAGTGTAGGAATGGGCTGTATGACTATTTTTGGTAGTTATATAAACAAAGATAGAACATTACTGGGAGAGTCAATTACTATTGCAGGACTTGACACTTTTGTTGCTTTTATGTCAGGACTTATTATTTTTCCGTCCTGTTTTGCATTTGGAGTTCAGCCTGATAGCGGTCCAAGTTTAATTTTTATTACATTGCCTAACGTATTTATACAAATGCCATTTGGCAGAGTGTGGGGAGCCTTGTTCTTCTTATTTATGTCTTTTGCGGCACTATCGACTGTAATTACAGTGTTTGAGTCTATTTTAAGCTGTTGGATGGATAAATGGAATGTCAGCCGTAAAAAGGTTTGTATTATAAACTGTATTGCTATGATAATTTTGTCAATGCCTTGTGTGCTAGGGTTCAATATTCTAAGTGGAGTGCAACCTCTTGGAGAGGGAAGTACAATACTTGACCTTGAGGATTTCATAGTAAGTAATATACTGCTTCCAGTTGGTTCTATAATAATGACCATATTCTGTACCAGTAAATATGGCTGGGGTTTTGATAAATATTTTGCTGAGGCAAATACAGGAAAGGGCATTAAGCTACAAAAATGGATGCGTATTTATATGAAGTGGATATTACCTGTGCTTATAGCTGTACTGATTGTGCAAGGCATAATAACAGTGTTTGCTAAATAAATATAGGCTATATCGCAAATTGTGTTGGGGTAGATAATTAAAGAACTATAATATATAGGTTATTTGTAATACACAATAACAAATAAAAAAGGTCGCACAGTTCAGGAAAACCTGCTGTGCGACCTTCTGTGTGTTTTATAAAATATTAAATTAATTTTTTATCCTACAATCAGTGTGTATATTCTCACTGCAAATAAGGCTGTTATTACCCACATAATGGGATGGATTTCCTTTATTTTGCCTGTAAGCAACTTTAGAACAAACCATACTAGTATGCCGTACATAATACCGTTTGCTATTGAATAAGTAAATGGCATAAAAATTAATGCTATAAATCCGCCTGCTACATCAGCTATATCGCCTTCAAAAGACATTTTTTTAACTGATTTCATCATAAGCAAGCCTACAAAGATGAGTGCAGGTGCGGTTGCAAATCCAGGGATTGCCAAAAATATAGGAGAAAGGAAAATAGCAATTACAAACATAAATGCCGTGGAAATAGCAGTTAAACCTGTTCTACCGCCTGCTGCAACACCTGCTACTGACTCAACGTAGCTGGTAACAGTTGATGTACCGAGAATTGAACCTGCAATAGTTCCAAGTGCGTCACAAGTGAGGGCACGTCCAACTCTTGGCAGATTACCGTCTTTATCTAATAAGTTACCTTGATCAGCAACTCCAACAAGTGTGCCTACGGTATCAAACATATCGACAAATAAAAACGCAAACATAATACTTGCAAATGTTGCAATATTTTCTATCATAAACTTGAAATCGAATTGGCAGAATGTAGGAGCAACTGATGGGGGAATAAGTCCTTCCAACGAGAAGGTTGGAATCAAAGACGGAGAGGTATCACTTACCTGATACCAGCCTATCAGTTGTGCACCTATGCCTAAAATCCAAGTAATAAGTATTCCCCATAAAACAGCACCCTTGATATTATAGTGCCACATAGTGGCGATTATAATTAAGCCTAAAATAGCAAGTACAAATTCTGGCGATGATATGGAACCTACATTTACCAGGGTAGAAGAATCAGCCACAACAATATTGGCATCTTTCAAGCCTGCAAGGGAGATAAACAATCCAATTCCAGCAGAAATACCATATTTGAGATTAAGTGGTATGCTGTTTACCATTGTTTCACGAAATTTAAACAGAGAAAGAATTATAAATATAATACCTTCAATCAAAATTGCTGTAAGAGCAACTTTCCACGGGTCTTTTATACCCATATTGCTAATCATAGGACACACTGCATATGCAAAATAAGCATTTACACCCATTCCTGATGCAAGTGCAACCGGGTAATTTGCAAGAAGTCCCATCAATAATGTAGCAAATGCGGCAGAAACCGCTGTGGCTGTAAAAACTGCCCCTTTGTCCATTCCGGTAGAGGCAAGCATAGTAGGGTTAACTGCAAGTATATATGCTATTGATAAAAATGTGGTAATACCTGCAATTATTTCAGTTTTTACATTTGTGTTATGTTCTTTCAGTTTAAAAAATTTATCCATTTTTCACACTCCTGCTTTGTTTATTTTATATATGTGTGTTAATAAAATGTATGGTGATATTATATATTTTAATGTAAGTTTTTGCAATACTCTTTACACAATCTGTTAAAGATTTGTTAACATATTTTTGAATCAGAAGTGTTATTATATATGTGTTGCTAATATCCACTACAAAATTTGACGAAATGATTAATTTTTGGACAAATTCACAAACCGAGAAATATAAATACATAAACAGGAGGAGTTATAATGGGAAGATTTACATTGCCAAGAGATTTATATCACGGAAAAGGCTCTCTGCAAGAATTGAAGAATTTAAAGGGAAGTAAAGCTATTGTTGTAGTAGGCGGTGGCTCAATGAAGAGATTTGGTTTTTTACAGCAGGCTGTTGACTACCTGAAAGAAGCAGGTATGGAAGTTCAGCTTTTTGAAAATGTAGAACCTGACCCATCTGTTGAAACAGTTATGAAAGGTGCTGCTGTTATGACAGAATTCCAACCCGACTGGATTGTAGCAATGGGTGGGGGAAGTCCTATTGATGCAGCTAAAGCTATGTGGGCTTTCTATGAATATCCTGAGATTACGTTTGAAGACCTAATTAAGCCTTTTAATTTCCCAACATTACGCACAAAAGCTAAGTTTTGTGCTATACCATCTACATCTGGTACAGCAACAGAGGTTACAGCTTTCTCTGTAATTACAGATTATTCAAAGGGTGTTAAGTACCCTCTTGCAGATTTTAATATTACACCGGATGTTGCTATTGTAGATTCTGCACTGGCTGAAACAATGCCACAAAAATTGACTGCTTATACAGGTATGGATGCAATGACACACGCAATAGAGGCATATGTTTCAACTTTGCATTGTAACTATACAGACCCTCTTGCATTACACGCAATAAAGATGATTCACCGTGACTTAAAAAATTCCTATGACGGGGACAAACAAGCTCGTGCTAATATGCACGATGCACAGTGTCTTGCCGGTATGGCTTTCTCAAATGCACTTTTAGGTATAGTTCATTCAATGGCACATAAAACTGGTGCAGCTTATACAGGAGGTCATATTGTACACGGATGTGCCAATGCAATGTATTTACCTAAGGTGATTAAATTTAATTCTAAAAATCCAGAGGCAGCAGAAAGATATGCAGATATTGCAAGATTTATCAGCTTGACAGGCGATAGTACAGAAGCTCTTGTAGATGCTTTGATTGATGAACTTAAGGCTATGAATGTTTCACTTAACATTCCTTCCTGTATTAAGGAATATGAGGGTGGTATAATAGACGAAAAAGAATTTAATGACAAACTTAAAAATATTGCAGCATTGGCAATCAGCGATGCCTGCACAGATTCCAACCCAAGAATTCCTACACAAGAAGAGATGGAAAAACTTCTTGATGCTTGTTTCTATGATAAAGAGATAGATTTTTAATTTCTTATTTTAAAATAGAATGTTATTTAGTGGTATATTTTATCTAAATTAATTTGTTAAAAACTTTTGATGTCATTTTTATTTTCTTTTTGCAAAAACCATCCTTTAGGGTGGTTTTTGTTCTTTGTAAATAATTAGAGAAATATATAGATATAATAATACAAGTAGTTAGCTATATAAATTAATATATAACCAACTACTTGGGCGTTAATTTTTGAATTTTAAAAATAGTTAAAAACGGATATTTGTTTTAAAAGGTTCTGTGCAACGTGGACATTTTACAGAGTGGTTACCCTTACGAAATGGAACACGGATTACAGCCTTACAGTAAGGACATTTTATATAACGGTGAGTTTTTCTGTCTTTAAATTTTCTGGATTGCAATCTAAACCATTCTACTACTTTATGAAAAAATTTTTTAACTTTAAGTACGCCGGGTCTTGCCCAGTCACAAAACTCCATAAACTTTTTATTTTCTTTGCTTCTCTGTGAAATATTTCGGGATAAACACCTGAAAATAATAACAGCAACTATAAGGTAAGTAAACAACTGTATCCATATAATTCCGAAAAATACTGTATTTAGTATGTTTATAATAAGCCATAATATACATAAGCCTATGTTTAGTTTATCGTTACCATATCTGCCATACATAAATTGTGTTATTTTCTGAAAAAAGTTCCCCATAGCTGTCACCTCGTTTAAATATTATATATCATAGTAAAATTAAATACTTGAATAATTCGTTAATTTTTATACTCTTATATATAAACGAATTTTTATAGTTGCACATTTACTACTGAAATTACTTGCATAATGTTCTAAAATTATGTATAATGTACTTTAAGTGAAATGCAGGGTAAAAATAATGTTGTATAACGTATTTTTTCGTTGATTTTTAATGAGATTTATTATAAAATAACTAGATGGTGGTGTAGCTTATGAGTAGTGCTTTAATAGTTGCAAAAAGTGAAAAGACCACCCAAAGTATTATGGCTTTGCTTAAAGAAGAGGGCTATATAGATCTTGAAACAGCGGATTCTGCCACAGATGCAAAAAAGTATGCAAAGCAGAAGGCTTTTGATTTAGTTTTTATTTATACTCCCCTTACCGATGAGATTGGACTCAACCTTTCGATGAATATAGGTGAATATGCAAATTCGGGAGTTTTTATTGCTGTTAGTGGTGAAACAGCCGCCAGAGCAGGTGAGAAACTTTCAGTGCACGGTGTAGTTACTTTGGTTAAACCTATTACCGTAGAAGCTGTACATCAGAGTGTGCTTGCACTCAGGGCACTTAAGTGTCGCATTGGTATAATGGAGAGAGAAAATGAAAAACTTAAAATACAGCTTGAACAGATCAAGGTGATTAACAGAGCAAAATGTGTGCTTATGCAATGTCTTAATATGACAGAACAGCAGGCACATAAATACCTTGAGAAACAGGCTATGGACCTGCGTGTAAGCAAGAAATATGTTGCAGAACAGGTGCTTAACACTTATGAAATATAATCATTTATAGTTTATATTTGTGATTTAACAGAGAAAGGGATTGATTAAATGAGCCGTAGATCATTTCTTATTTTGGAAAATGGAAAGGTTTTTGAGGGAAAAGGCTTTGGAGCAGAGCACGATGCAGTAGGAGAACTTGTTTTTACTACTGCTATGACAGGTTATTTAGAAACTATAACTGATCCAAGTTATTTTGGACAGGTTATTGTTCAGACTTTTCCGTTAATTGGTAATTATGGTGTTATTCCAGCTGATTTTGAGAGCAATTCACCAGAGTTAAAGGCTTATATTGTTAGAAATAGGTGTCAAGAGCCGTCCAACTTCCGTTGCGAGGGGATTCTTGACACTTTTTTAAAGGATTCTGGCATTCCAGGATTATACGATGTTGATACAAGAGCTATAACAAGAATAGTAAGAGAATACGGTGTAATGAACTGTAAAATTACATCTACACTAGATAATCTTGAAAAAGACCTTGAAGAAATTAGAAACTACAAGATAACAGACGCAGTTAAGAGTGTATCACAGAAAGAAGTTACTCAAGAAAAGGCTGAAAATCCTAAATGTAGTGTAGCATTGTGGGACTTTGGTGCAAAGGCAAAAATCCAGAAAGCCCTTTTAGAAAGAGGTTGTAATGTAACTGTGTTCCCTTGTACTGCCACATCAGAAGAAATTCTGGCAATCAATCCTGATGGTATTATGCTTTCAAACGGTCCTGGAGATCCAGCAGAAAATGTTGAGATTATAGAAAATCTGAAGAAATTATGTGAGAAAAAAATTCCTACATTTGGTATTTGTTTAGGTCATCAGTTGCTTGCCTTAGCTAAAGGGGCTATTACTGAAAAGCTAAAGTATGGTCATCGTGGTGCCAACCAGCCTGCAACAGAGGTAGAAACAGGCAAAGTGTTTGTAACAAGCCAGAATCATGGCTATGCAGTAGTTGCAGAGTCACTTCCTGAAAATGCAAAGGTAAGCTTTACAAATGCCAATGACGGTACTTGCGAGGGTGTAACATATACAGATATGCCTGCGTTCTCAGTACAGTTCCACCCAGAGGCTTGCGGTGGTCCGCTTGATACTTCATTCCTGTTTGACAGGTTTGTTGCTATGATTGAGGAAAATAAGTAATACAGAATTACTAAATATATAAGCTTCTATTATGGAAAGAAAGGGTGTTTTTAATGCCAATTAATAAGGATATTAAGAGAGTTTTGGTAATAGGTTCAGGTCCTATTGTAATAGGTCAGGCTGCTGAGTTTGACTATGCGGGTACGCAGGCCTGTCGTGCCTTGAAAGAAGAAGGTTTAGAGGTTATTCTTATCAACTCTAACCCTGCTACAATTATGACAGATAATGCAATGGCTGATAAGATCTATATTGAGCCACTTACACTTGATACTGTAAAGAGAATTATCAAAAAAGAAAAACCCGACAGTCTGTTGTCTACACTGGGCGGACAGACAGGTCTTACACTTTCTATGCAGCTTGCAAAAGAAGGATTCCTTGAGGAGAATAATGTAAAGCTGTTGGGTGCTAACCCTGAAACTATTGACAAGGCTGAAGACAGACAGATGTTTAAAGACACAATGGAGTCCATAGGTCAGCCTGTAATTCCGTCTACTGTTGTTAACGATGTTGAGAGTGCTATTGAATTTGCAAATAAAATAGGTTACCCTGTTATTATTCGTCCTGCATTTACATTGGGTGGTACCGGTGGCGGTATTGTTAATAACGAAGAAGAACTTATCGAAATTACATCAAATGGTCTTGAGCTTTCTCCTATTACACAGGTATTGGTTGAAAAGTGTGTTTCAGGCTGGAAAGAAATTGAGTTTGAGGTAATTCGTGATAGTAAAGGCAATGTTATTACTGTTTGTTCAATGGAAAACCTTGACCCTGTTGGTGTACACACAGGTGACAGTATAGTTATTGCACCAGCTGTAACACTTGCCGATAAGGAATATCAGGTATTAAGAAGTGCTGCATTAAGTATGGTATCTGCTCTTGGTGTAGAGGGTGGCTGTAACTGTCAGTTTGCTCTTGATCCTGAAAGTTTTGAATATGCTGTAATCGAGGTAAATCCTAGAGTTTCCCGTTCTTCTGCTCTTGCTTCAAAAGCTACTGGTTATCCTATTGCTAAGGTAGCGGCTAAAATTGCTATCGGTTACACACTTGATGAAATTAAAAATGCCGTTACAGGCACAACATATGCGTGCTTTGAGCCTGCTGTTGACTATGTAGTAGTTAAGTTCCCTAAGTGGCCTTTTGACAAATTTGTATATGCAAAAAGAACCCTTGGCACACAGATGAAGGCAACAGGCGAGGTTATGGCTATTGCTCCTACATTTGAGCAGGCTATTATGAAGGCTGTACGTGGTGCTGAAATTTCTCATAACACACTTAATGATGAAAAGTTTATGCAGATGTCTGACGAAAGCATAAAGAACAAACTCTCAGTTTGTGATGATGAAAGACTTTTCTGTGTTTATGAGGCACTTAAAAGAGGTATAACAGTAGACGAAATCCACGCTATTACAATGATAGACGAGTGGTTCCTTGAAAAGCTGTTAAAGTTGGTTAATATTGAAAGAGAAATGTCAAAGGGAGAGCTTACACCTGAGCTTTATCATAAGGCTAAGACAATGGGCTACCTTGACAAGACAATAGAAGAATTTACAGGGTGCAAGGTTACAGAGCCTGCAACACCTGTATATAAAATGGTTGATACCTGTGCGGCTGAGTTTAAGGCTGAAACACCTTACTTCTACTCAACATTTGATGAAGAAAATGAGGCTGAAGAATTTATAAAAGAGAACAATACAGGCAAAAAGACTATTATAGTATTTGGTTCAGGCCCTATAAGAATTGGACAGGGTATTGAATTTGACTATGCTTCAGTTCACTGTGTATGGGCATTGAAAGAGGCTGGATATGAAGTTGTTATTGTAAACAACAACCCTGAAACAGTATCTACTGACTTTGATACATCAGACAGACTGTATTTCGAGCCTTTGACAAATGAAGACGTTATGGGCATTATCAAAACAGAAAAACCATATGGTGTTGTTGTTGCATTTGGTGGACAGACAGCTATCAAGCTGACAAAATTCCTAAGCGACAATGGTGTTAACATTCTGGGTACATCTGCTGATAGTATTGATATGGCTGAGGATAGAGAGCGTTTTGACGAGCTTCTGGAGAAGCACAATATCAAGCGTCCTCGAGGTGTAACTGTTATGACAACTGAAGAAGCTCTGGATGTTGCTGATGAAATTGGTTATCCTGTTCTTCTTCGTCCTTCTTATGTTCTTGGCGGTCAGAATATGATTATCGCTTACAATGAGGACGATGTTGTTGAGTATATGGCTATCATTCTTTCTCAAAATATAGAAAATCCTATACTTATAGATAAGTATTTGATGGGTACAGAAATTGAAGTTGATGCTATCTGTGATGGAGAGGATATTCTTATTCCAGGTATTATGCAACACATTGAGCGTGCAGGTGTACATTCAGGTGACTCGATAGCTGTTTATCCGGCTTGGAATTTGAGTGATGAAATGACAGATACAATTATCAGAAGTTCAAAAGATTTGGCTTTGTCACTTCGTACAAAAGGTCTTGTAAATATTCAGTATCTTATTTATCACAACGACTTGTATGTTATCGAGGTTAACCCTCGTTCTTCAAGAACAATCCCTTACATCAGTAAAGTTACAGGTGTGCCTATGGTTGATTTGGCTACAAAGGCTATGCTTGGTGAAAAGTTGGCTGATATGGGTTATGGTACAGGTTTATACAAAAAGTCACCTTACACAGCTGTAAAGGTTCCTGTATTCTCATTTGAAAAGTTAATTAATGTAGATAACCAGCTTGGTCCTGAAATGAAGTCCACAGGTGAGGTTCTTGGTATTGCAGGTACACTTGAGGAAGCACTGTATAAGGGATTGGTTGCCGCAGGCTACAAGATGACAAAATCTGGCGGTGTTCTTATTACAGTAAGAAATAGCGACAAAGGCGAAATTGGCGATGTTGCAAAGAAGTTTGCAATGCTTGGTTTTGATATTTACGCAACTGAGGGTACTGCAAAAATTCTGGAGGCCTATGGTATTAATGCTATTGCTGTTAAGAAAATCCACGAGTCAAGAGCAGAAAATACTTTAAGACTTATAGAGAGTGGTAAGATTAACTATGTTATCTCTACATCTTCAAAGGGACGTATTCCTACAAGAGATAGTGTAAAAATCAGACGTAAAACTGTTGAAAGAAATATTCCTTGTTTAACATCAATAGATACAGCGAATGCTTTGGTTGAGTGTTTGATGAGCAGATATTCACAGTATAATACAGAGCTTGTTGATATAAACAATATGAGAGGTGAGAAAGTGAAGTACTCATTTACAAAGATGCAAGGTTGTGGTAATGATTACATCTATTTTAATTGCTTTGATCAAAATATAAACAATCCTGAAGGTTTGAGTGTAAGACTTTCTGACAGACATTTCGGCATTGGCGGTGATGGCATTATTCTTGTTTGCCCTTCAGATGTAGCTGATGCTAAAATGCGTATGTTCAACCTTGATGGTTCAGAGGGTAAAATGTGCGGTAACGGTATTCGCTGTGTTGGTAAGTTCCTCTATGACCACAATATTGTTGATTCAGAAAAAGAAACTGTAACAGTTGAAACACTGAGCGGAATTAAAACTCTAAAAGTTTACAAGCAGGACAACGAAGTTAAAAAACTGAGAGTTGATATGGGCAAGGCAGAGCTTAACCCTAAGAATATTCCGGTTGCTATTGATAAAGAAAAGGTTGTAAACGAGCTTGTTACTATCGACGGCAAAGAATACAATATCACTTGTGTATCAATGGGTAATCCTCATTGTGTAGTATTTATGAAGGACGTTGAGGGTCTGGATATTGAGAAAATCGGACCAAAGTTTGAGTTTGATGAACTGTTCCCTGAGAGAGTTAACACAGAGTTTGTAAGAGTTATCAATGACCATACAATTAAAATGCGTGTTTGGGAGCGTGGCAGTGGCGAAACTTGGGCTTGCGGTACAGGTGCTTGTGCTGTGGCTGTTGCGGCTGTTGAAAACGGCTTCTGCAAAAAAGGCGAAGATATCACTGTTCAGCTTAGAGGCGGTGACCTTGTTATTAATTACACTGACGATACTGTTTATATGACAGGTGAAGCAGAAAGTGTATTCGACGGTACAGTTGAGCTATAATTTTTAAGAGTTTTACTTTTATAAATGATGAACCGGCAGATTACGCCACCATAAAGGTGGCGTAATCTTTATAACACAACCACAGAGAGGTAAATTAATTATGGAAACAAAGTATATATTTGTAACAGGCGGTGTTGTTTCCGGCTTGGGTAAGGGTATTACGGCGGCTTCCCTGGGACGTTTGCTCAAAGCAAGGGGACTAAAGGTAACTGCACAAAAACTAGACCCATATATAAATGTTGACCCGGGTACAATGAGTCCTTTCCAACACGGAGAGGTTTATGTAACTGAGGACGGTGCCGAAACAGACTTAGACCTTGGACATTATGAAAGATTTATTGATGAAAATTTGAATAAATTTTCAAATCTGACAACAGGTAAGGTTTACTCAAATGTTCTTGAAAAAGAACGCAGAGGCGACTATCTTGGAGAAACAGTACAGGTTATACCACACATTACAAACGGTATTAAGGATTTTGTCTACAATGTTGGTAAACACTCAGAGGCTGACGTTGTTATTACAGAAATAGGCGGTACAGTAGGTGATATTGAAAGCCAACCGTTTTTGGAGGCTATTAGACAGGTGTCACTTGAAGTTGGCAGAGAGAACTGTATATTTATTCATGTTACACTTGTACCTTATATAAAGGGCTCCTGTGAACATAAGTCAAAGCCCACACAGCATAGCGTTAAGGAACTTCGTTCGATCGGAATTAACCCTGATATTATTGTTCTTCGTTGTGACGAGCCACTTGATCAGAGTATTTTCAAGAAGATTGCATTATTCTGTAATGTAAAGCCCGATTGTGTTATCGAAAATATAACACTTCCTGTTCTTTACCAGGCACCTTTAATGCTTGATGAGCAGAATTTCTCTGATATAGTATGCCGTGAACTTAACATAGACCGTCCAAAGGGGAATATGTCCGAATGGATGGAAATGATTGATAGAATTAAGTCAAGAGATAAAAAGGTAAAAATTGCACTTGTTGGTAAGTATGTTCAGCTTCACGATGCCTATCTGTCAGTGGCAGAAGCTCTTAACCACGCAGGCTATGAAAATTCCGCAGAGGTTGAGATTGACTGGGTTGATTCAGAACTTGTTACAGAATACACTGTTGAAGAATTGCTTGGCAGTGCTGATGGTATTTTGGTGCCGGGTGGATTTGGTAACAGAGGTGTAGAGGGTAAAATTACAGCCGCTAAATATGCAAGAGAGCATAACGTGCCATACCTTGGCATCTGTCTTGGTATGCAGACAGCTGTTATTGAATTTGCAAGAAATGTTCTAAAATGGGACGATGCAAATTCAGGTGAATTTGACTCTAAGTCAAAGCACAAGGTAATTGATATTATGCCTGACCAGAAGAATATTGAAGATATGGGCGGTACAATGCGTTTGGGAGCTTATCCTTGCAAAATCCGTAAGAATACAATTATGGAGAATGCTTATGGAAAGAAAGAAATTTCTGAAAGACATCGTCACCGTTATGAATTCAATAATGAATTCAGAGCAAACTTTGAAGAAAACGGTATGCTCGTAACAGGTACATCTCCTAATGGTATGCTTGTAGAGGCTGTGGAAATTCCTGAGCATAAGTTCTATGTTGCTGTTCAGTATCACCCTGAATTCAAGAGCCGTCCTCAATCTGCACATCCTCTGTTCAGAGAGTTTGTCAAGGCTTCATTGAATAAGTAATATAAAGCTAATATATAATACTAAACAGGAAAGGAATGATTGAAATGAAAATAAACAGTAATTTTGATAATATGGTGCCAAGCTATTTGTTTGCAGAAATTGCTAAAAGAGTTAACAAATATGTTGCTGAAAATCCCGATAAAAAGGTAATTCGTCTGGGTATTGGTGATGTTACTCTACCTTTGGCTCCGGTAGTTGTAGAGGCTATGAAAAAAGGCTGTGATGACCTTGCAAATAAAGAAACCTTCAAGGGTTATCCTGATTATGAGGGTTATGACTTTTTGAGAGAGGCAATTTCAGAATATTATAGCAAATTTGGTGTTACAGTAGGTGCAGACGAAATTTTTGTAAATGACGGTGCAAAGAGCGACTGTGGTAATATAGGTGATTTGTTTGACGCAGATAACACTGTATTGGTAACAGACCCTGTTTACCCTGTATATGTAGACGCAAATATTATGGCTGGCAGAAAGATTGTTTATGCTGATTCAACAGAGATAAATGGTTTTAAAGCTATGCCGGACGAAAATGTAAAGGCAGATATTATTTACCTTTGTTCTCCAAATAACCCAACCGGTTCTTGTTATACAGCAGAAGAACTAAAGCAATGGGTTGATTATGCAAATAAGAATGATGCAATCATTCTTTATGACTGTGCATATGAAGCATTTATTACTGAAGATTTGCCAAGAAGTATTTTTGCTGTTGAGGGTGCAAGAACTTGTGCTATCGAGTTCTGTTCGCTTTCAAAAACAGCAGGATTTACAGGTACACGTTGCGGATATACAGTTATTCCTAAAGATTTGGTTCGTGGTGGAAAAAGACTGTACGATGTATGGTACCGCAGACAAGCTACAAAATTCAACGGTGTATCCTGGCCTGTTCAGTGTGCTGCTGCTGCTGTGTTTACAGAAGAGGGACAGAAGCAGATTAAGGAAAATATCAGCTATTATCAGGAAAATGCAAGAATTATTGCAGCAACAATGGACAAGTTGGGAATCTGGTATACAGGTGGTGTGAACTCACCATATATCTGGCTTAAGTGTCCTAATAATATGGGTTCTTGGGAATTCTTTGACTTCCTGCTTGAAGAAGCAAATGTTGTAGGAACACCTGGTGAAGGTTTTGGTAAAAATGGTGAAGGCTATTTCCGTTTGACATCTTTTGGTGACAGAGAAGCTACCAAAGAGGCTGTTGCAAGAATAGAGAAAGTTCTTACAAAATAATAGACCGTATAATATCGGGGCAAATTTTTGCCCCGAATTTTAATATTATTAAGAAAGAAGGTATACTGATGAAAGTATTACTTACAGGCGGTGCCGGCTTTATTGGAAGCCACACCTGCATTGAGCTTGTTGAAGCAGGCTATGACGTTGTTATTGCTGATGATTTTTCAAATAGTAAGCCCGCAGTTCTTGAAAGACTTAAGGAGCTTACAGGAAAAGAAATTAAATTTTATAATATTGATATTGCAGATAGTGCAAAAGTTGATGATATGTTTGCAAAAGAGAATTTTGATTCAGTAATTCACTTTGCAGGATATAAGGCTGTTGGTGAGTCTGTTGCAAAGCCTATTATGTATTATAGAAATAATATTGATACAACTCTCACTTTGCTGGAAACAATGGCTAAATATAATGTAAATAACTTTGTATTCAGTTCATCTGCAACCGTATATGGTGTTCCTGAGAGAGTTCCTTTGGTTGAGGGTATGAAAACAGGCTGTACTAATCCATATGGTTGGACTAAGTTGATGATTGAGCAAATTCTTACAGATGCTACTGTTGCAAATAAGGATTTGTCTGTTGTTTTGCTTAGATATTTCAATCCTATTGGTGCTCATCCAAGTGGAAGAATAGGCGAGGATCCCACAGGTATTCCTAATAATCTTCTTCCTTACATAACTCAGGTTGCAATAGGTAAATTGCCTCAGTTGGGTGTATTTGGAAACGACTATCCTACACACGACGGTACAGGTGTACGTGATTATATTCACGTTGTTGATTTGGCTAAGGGTCACGTTAAAGCTATTGAATATGCTTCAGAACACAAGGGTACAGAAGTGTTCAATCTGGGTACAGGTACAGGTTACAGTGTACTTGACATTGTCAAGGCTTTTGAAAAAGCTAACAATATTACTATTCCGTATGCAATTAAACCAAGACGTGACGGTGATGTTGCAGAATGTTATGCTGACCCTGTAAAAGCTAAGGAAAAGTTGGGTTGGCAAGCTGAAAAAACTCTTGAGGAAATGTGTAAAGATTCCTGGAGATGGCAGTCAAAAAATCCTAAGGGATACGAAGAATAATTTGTTATTTTTTAAGCAAATATATATTTATTTTTTGTTTTTGCAGAGAGAACTTGTCAGCAGGTTTTCTCTGTTTTTTATATAAAATCATATAATGGCAATATTGCATAATTTTATTAAGTTTTTTTGTATCTGTTAAAAAGTGGTTAAAGGTTATCCTGTATAAAATTTACATATAGTTTTTGTTATAATAAACGATTTTATCTCGACTTATTTAAAAACCATTGTAATTTTTTATGGATTTCCTTATAATAGATAGTGCTTAGATATGCTTATATTAGCGAAGAAAAAGGAGGAATTCTAATGGCAAAACACCATAGCAAAGCAGTCAGCGTACTGCTTGCATCAATGATGATTGCATCTATGTGTTGCGTGCCTACAACAGCAACGGCGGCAACAACAAACAAGGAAGAATCTGGCAGTTCATTAGCCAAGTATTATTCCACAAATGCCAATGGCACTGGCAAAAACAAAACAATTTCAGTTGACGGTGATTTTTCAGACTGGGACAGTTCTATGCTTATTGCACAGGGTACAGCAAACGATGACCCTCGTGTATATCGTCCTAACTCAATGTATGAGCTTGGAGTTGACCTCTATGCGTTGTACGGTGCATATGACGACAACAATGTATACTTGATGTGGGAAATGACAAATGTTCAGGACGTAGTAGCACCGAGTGATAACTATCCTTTATCACAGGGTATTCTATGGCAGACACAGGAGTTCCCATTCTTTATTGCAGTTGATACAGGAAAGAGTAGCGATGCTATTGGTAAATACGGTGCACTTACAACTGGAGGAACTATTTGGAACTCAGGTATGACAATTCAGAATAGCTTTAATAAGCTAATTTCAATCAATACAAAGGGCGGAAATGGTCCTTGGGTATATGGTGGTAACAGCTCAGGCTTAAATCCTGTTGAACTGCTTGATGCATCAACATCTAATATTACTATGAAATATGGTCTGGGTATATTGAGTGATAATGTATACGGTATCAATGGTGCTTATGGTACTAACAATGGTCGTGTACCGGGAGATGTATGTAGCGAATCTTCTGATTGGGTTGACTTTAACACAAAGGGTCATAGTAGCGACACAATGGACTTCTTCTATGAGTTGTCTATTCCATATGATGAACTTGGAATTACTAAGAATGACGTAGTATCAAATGGTATTGGTGTATTGTTGGTTGGCACAATGGGTAAATCAGCGATGGATTGCTTACCAGGTGATCCAGTTATGACTGATCAGGCTGACCTTGATGACGCAGATAATTCTCAGGAAAACAACAGTTTCGAGAAGAGCGACGAAGACTTCATCACTACATCTTTTGCAAGAATTGGTAAAAGTGGTGGTACAATTACTACTCAGCCTGCAACAACAGCTACAACTGCTACACAGAAGCCTACATCAGCAACTTCTGCAACAACAGCGACTTCAGCAACATCAGCAACTTCAGCGACTTCAGCAACAGAGCCTGCAACATCAACAGGTGATGTTACAGGAACAAAATCTGTTACAGTAAAAGCTGGCGATATTGTTGCACTATCGGTTAAGGCTAAGTCTGATAGTTTAGTAAGTGCTTATAGAATGACAACAAACTATGACTCAAGTGCATTTAGTTTGTACACAAGTTTTAGTGATGATGGTGTAAATACACTTGGTGTAACAAGTGGTGGTACAGAGATAGTTAATACAGACACCGCAGGTCAGATTAAAACAGCTGTACTTGCTCCTAATGATTCACCATATTCAATTTCAACTGCTGACAGACTTCAGATTATTAAATTGAAGGCTAAGAAAGCAGGTACATATAAGATTACTTATACAATCGACGAAATGCTTGATGACAGTAGTAATGACCTTGTTACTAATGGAAAGCCTGTAAGTGGCGTAACAATAAGTACTGCATGTGGTATCACTACTCCTGAAACACCAATAACAGGTTCATCAAGTGCTACATTTAATGCTGGTGATACAGTAACATATACTGTTGATTTTTCATTTACAAAGAATCTATATGGATTTAAGACAGATATTGGTTACGACAGCACATTGCTTGAAGTAAAAGATGTTTCTTTCCCTAACTTTGGTGGAGAAACAGTTTATAACACAGAAACTGAGGGTAATATTTCCACAGTGGGTGTAGGTACTCCTAGTGAAGTTTATGACTTCACAACTGAGAAAAATCTTGTTACAGTTACATTTACTGCTAAAAAGGCAGGTACTTGCGATATTACTTATTTGATGAAAGAAGCTATTGCACGTGACCTTGTTGCAAACTATGATGAGTCAACAGGTAAGGCTATAACAACAGATGTAACATCATCATCATCAGTAAAGGTTACTGGTGAAACACCTACTGAAGAAGACACTACTGGCCCTGTTGAAGGTGCTACAACTGCTTCAACTACTGCAACAGTTAAGAAGGGTGACCTTGTAAACTATTTGGTTAAGGTTTATGTTCCATCAAGTGTAACAACCGATATGTGCGGTTGGACAGTAGATATGTACTATGATACTACTATGTTCAAGGTAAACAGTGATTTTGCTGACGGCAATGGATTTGCAAGTGGTACAGCAGCCATTAACTATGCACTTGGAAAGAGTTCAACTGCTGTTGCATTACCAGGTGGTAATATGACTCAGGGTAATTTTGAAACAGATGGTATAGCAAGTTTCTCAGATTTGCATGCAACAGGCTTGGGAATGACAGGTAAAACAACAAAGCTAATTTGTATTCAGTTGGTAGCTTTGAAAGATGGTACAGGTACTTTGTCTTACAGAATGAGAGATTTGGTTGACAGCGATTTGAAATCATATGTAGATGAAGCATATCAGGCTACTGATGGTGTTACTTTTGCACAGGCTGTTGAAATTATCAAGGCTGAGCAACCTACATATATAACTGGTGACCTTAATAAAGATGGTAAGGTTACATATGCCGACGTAGTTGTATGGACACAGATTTACAAAACAGGTAACACACCTGATGAATATCAGCTTGCAGTTGGTGATATTAACGGTTCAGGTAAGTTTGAATTGATAGACAGAACAAAGCTAATTAAACTTATTTCTTAATATAATTATTTAGTCTTAAATTAATTAAACTATGGAGCAGACACTGCGAAAGTGGTGTCTGCTTTTAACTTTGTTGTTTGTAAACTATAAGCGATAAGGAGATTATTTTTATGAGAAATAAAACAATAAAGAGAATTATTGTTTCTATTTTTATGATGACAATTATTATGTGTCTTGGCATTACCAGTGCAAATGCTACTGATATTAAAATTAATGGAGAAACATTCAGCAACGGAGATACATTAACATATATTGCCGATTTTCAGTGTGATGAAGCATTTGCCGGAATAAATATAACAGTAAAATATCCTGTTGAAGTGCTAGAATTGGATAAAGAAAGTGTAAATGTTCCTAATCTTGGAAGTATGGCTATTGCTAATACTGACACTCCGGGCGAAATTCGTTTTACTGCTACTGATATAGGCAGTGGTTTTGATTTTACAGAGGAAAAGCTGTTGGTATCTGCAACTTTTAAAGTGAAAGATGGAGCAACTACCGGAGATATTCAGATGGATGTAATGGAACTAATCAACACAGACCTTGAAGATATAGATATTGACAGATATTTTATTGCAGAAAAATTGCAGAAGGGTAATTATGACGGAACAGTGGTTAATCCTATAAGTGGCGAAGAGTATATTGAAGAAGAGAGTACATCTACTCCCACTGACAATAAAAATTCCGTTGTAATTTTTACTGTTGTTATTGCAGTTGTTCTTATTGGTAGTGTGTCTGTTATTGTAGCAGTAAAAAATAAAAAATCAGGCACAAATAATAATTAATATTGTTATTAGATAAATAGAAAAACGAACAAAATCTATATGTATTATTTGGCTTATTCGTAAAAATTTACGGATAAGCCTTTTTTTAGCGAAAGTTTATTGATATTAAAGGTAACTTATTATATAATATATCTGTAAATTTATAATCATTTTTACTATATTTTGTTACAGGGAGGAATACCAATGAGAAAGATAATCAGCATTGTGCTGGCGTGTATGCTGGTGGTTGTTATGTGTTGTGTGGGAGTTTCCACAGTATCAGCAGATAGCAGTGAGGCAACAATACACGTTTATGATTTTATTGGCGAGGCATATGACAGATATGCAGATACTCAAACTCAACTGGATGGTAAGGCTGTAAGCAGAGATTCCTACCAGTTTGAAGTTGGGGATTTAGTTAATGTTGTGATCTCAATTCAGTCTGATGAATGTGAGGCAATTTCTGGCTATACAGCCCACACATTTATTAATCAAAATTCAATAGACGCAAACACTACTGATTCATTTAAAGATTACACAAATGACATTAATAATACCGTAGAGATCAGTGACCTTTATTTTGCATCAGAGTCAGGTGGAAATTATAAGCCTGGTGTGTTTATAGTTAATGATTTAACTAACACATTAATGCAATCTTTACCTCAGGTTGCTGTTGCTGATGAATCAAGTCCTTACTATGATCCTGATAGTGATATTGAGAGAGATAAAATATCATATACGGGTATGAATGCAACAAGTTCAGGTATTAAGATAAGTAGTGAGAAAAAAATAGTTACATTTACAGTACAGATTAAAGAGGCAACAGAATGTTATTTGTATACTGCTTTTGAAGATGTAGTTGATACTTCGACAGATATTAATACAGTAACAAATGATATAAATGTTAAAACTACTTTGGAGAAGGTAGGACATATAGATATTGAAAAACCTACTGAAGCACCAACTTTAGCTCCTACTGAAGCTCCAACACCAGCACCTACCGAGGCTCCTACAAAGGCACCAACGGAAGCACCTACACCAGCACCAACAGAAGCACCAACTTTGGCTCCTACTGAGGTTCCAACAGAGGTAACTTCTCATACATATACGGTTGTAGGTAGTGAAAATCTTTGTGCAACAGCTTGGGATCCTGCTGAAAAATCCAATGATATGACAGATATGGGAAATAATGTATATCAAAAGGTATTTACTAATGTTTCAGCTGGAGATATTGAATTCAAGATTGTACAGAATTATTCTTGGGATGTAAGCTTTGGTGAGCCTGACCTTCCTTCATATGATAATAACTATAAAGATACTGTATTGTATGATAATGCGACAGTTACAATTAATTTCAACGCTGAAACAGGAATTGCAACTTGGACTATTGATTATTCTGAAACACCAACAGATGCTCCAACAGAGACACCAACAGTTGATCAGCCAACAGATGCTTCAACAGAGGCACCAACAGTTGATCAGCCAACAGATGCTTCAACAGAGGCACCAACAGTTGATCAGCCAACAGATGCTTCAACAGAGGTATCAACAATAGATGACCAGTCAACAAGTACTCCAACAGGAACATCAGCATCTACAAATGCTACACAGAATTCAACAACTCAGTCTACTCAGTCATCAACAACTTCACAGACCTCTAATAGTAACACAAGCAACTCTAACAGCCAGTCAGCTTCATCAACAACTACCGGTAAGGTAGCAACAGGTGACAGCACTTCTGTTACATTGTTGCTAATAGCACTTTTGATTTCAAGTGGAGCAATAATCTCTGCAAGAAAAAAATTTATTGCAAAATAAAAAATTAATATAAGTTCATAGCTTAAAATCAGCACAGCCACCCTTTTGGGTGGCTGTACTAGTTTATTTTAAAAGTTTTCTGACATCTTTTTCGGTACCCATAATTATAATGTTTTCATCTCTTGAAAAAACATAATCAGGGGTAATTGTAGGGTGTACCTCACTGCCCGATTTTGTAGCAATTACATTTACATTGTGCTTTGTACGCACACCAATCTTAGATATAGTTTTGCCAATCCAGCTATCAGGTGCGAGTATTTCATAGAAGCCATATTCGTCAGTAAGTTCTATATAATCAAAAACGTGTTTTGTGCCGTACTTTACAGCTAATTTTTCGGCTACTTCACGGTCAGCACATACAACATAGTCAGCTCCGTTTCTCAGCAAGAGTTTTTCGTGAACGTCCCTGTTTGCCCGTGCTACTATAAATTTTGCACCATAGTCCTTTAAAAGAACCGTTATCTCCAGTGAGGTCTGAAAGTTTTCACCGCCTATGGCAACCACACATACATCAAAATTAGAAACACCCAGAGATTCTATAAATCTTTCTTCTGTTGCGTCACCTATCTGAATATTTCTTAAAAAACTTACAGCATCGTCAGCACGTCTTTCACTTATATCTATTCCAAGAACAGAATTTCCTTGTTTTTCTAAATGCTCTGCCATAATGGAACCAAATCTACCTAGTCCTATAATCAAAATTGATTTCATAACTATCACCTTAACCTATCTGTATTTTTTCTTGTGCCAGCTTTGATGTTATTTTACTTTTGTCAGAGAACAATGCAGACAGAACTGTAACTGAACCTATTCTACCAAGCATCATTAAAATAATAAGTATTATCTCTGAAATAATACCTAACTTAGTTGTTATACCAAGTGTTGAGCCCACAGTTGCCATTGCTGATACACATTCAAATAATGCTTTAAGCATAGAAATATTTTCTATATTAGAAACTACCATAGCACTTCCTACTGATACCATTATATAAATTGTAAATAGACAAGCGGCTGTTTTGCCAAGTCCGTCTTCCAATCTTCGTCCAAAACATTCAAGGTCTTTTTTTCTATTTACAGTCGAGAAAATTGTAAGAATAAGAACAGCAAATGTAGTAGTTTTCAAACCGCCTGCTGTTGAACCTGTTGAACCACCTATAAACATAAGAATAATCATCATATACAGGCTTGAATCTGTAAGCCCTGCAAGGTCAACAGTATTAAATCCTGCTGTTCTGCTGGTTACTGACTGAAACAAAGAAGCAAGTATCTGTTCACTTAAAGACATATTCTCATATAGTGTACCATTAAGTTCAAAGAGAAATATTACAATAGCTCCTAACAATGTTAAAGTTCCGCTTACAACAAGAACAAGTTTACTTTGTAAGTGAAGTTCTTTAAATCTGAATTTTGAGTTTATAAGGTCAAACCACACTACAAAGCCTAGACCTCCAACTGTTATCAAAAGCATAATTACTATGTTAAAGTACCAGTTTGAAGATTCTCCGGTTAGTGATGAAAATTGCGACTGATATCCCATAAGGTCAAATCCTGCATTACAGAATGCTGACACAGAATGAAATATAGAGTATATAATTCCTTTAAAAATACCAAGTCGTGGAATAAAATGAATTGAAAGCAGTACAGCACCACTACCCTCTATAATGGCTGTTCCTATAAAAATCTTTTTGGTCAGCTTTACTATTCCGCCTACCTGTGGGGCAGATATTGAGTTTTGCATTATAACCCTGGTGTCAATTCCTATTCTTCTCTTGGTAAGTGCAATAAGTGAAATTGCCATTGTCATAAAGCCTAAACCACCTATTTGAATTAGGCAAAGTATAACAGCCTTTCCAAACCAAGACCAGTGGGTATAGGTGTCAAATCTAACCAAACCTGTTACGCAAGTGGCGGAAGTTGATGTAAAGAATGAATCAATAAAGTTTGTGAATTTTCCTGTTTGAGATGAAATGGGAAGCGAAAGTAGTATCGCACCAAGAGTTATAATGGTTAGAAAACCCAGAAGAATAACTCTCATTGGTGACATTTTCATAAAACTAAAACGAAGTTTATTGAAGATATCAGTATTATTATTTTTCATAAAAACACCTGTTTCTTTAATCAGTGTACATAATAGCTATTTATTCTATAATTTCATACATAAGATTTTCGTAATGTAGTTTTGTATTGATATCTACATTGCAAGGCAAAAGTGCCATTGCAATAAATAATTCTGAATTATCATTTAAATTTTTAAGAATAGCATACTCACCTTGTATGTTTGTTACAATATAGTCTTTGGGTTCCATTTCTTACCTCCTGATAAATAATATAAAAGTTATATCAATTTGTTAAAATAATAAATCGTATTAATGGATAGTTACTTATAATGCACTACCTTGAATAATATTTCTTTTTTGAAGTTCATTGTTTATTGTGTTGAGAACGAGTTTTTTATTTCCACTCCATTTTGGAGCAATCAAAATTTTCTTGGGGCCGTCACCTGTAATTCTATGAATTACCATATTTTTTGGAATTATTTCAATACAGTGACAAATAATATTTGTATATTCCTCAAGAGTAAGAACTTCAAACTTTCCTTTTTTATAATCCTCCGCCAGTTTTGTATGTTCCAGGACGTGGAGGAGTTGTAGTTTTATTCCGTCAGCACCGCTTTTACCCACATATTTTACTGTGCTGTAAATCATTTCTTTAGTTTCTCCCGGCAAACCGATAATAACGTGAACTATCACATTTATGTTGATAGCTTTAAGATTTTTTACAGCAATATCAAAAATTTCGAGAGGGTAACAGCGATTGATATAGTCTGCTGTTTTAGTGTGGATTGTCTGTAAACCGAGTTCAACAAAAACAGGTTTTATCTGGTTAAGCCTGTCTAAAAGTTTAAGAACTTCTGTTTCAAGGCAGTCAGGACGAGTGCCTATTGAAAGTGCTATGACTTTGGGATGATTTATTGCTTGTGTGAAAATTTTTTCAAGATATTCAACAGGAGCATAGGTGTTTGTAAAGGATTGAAAATATGCAATAAATTTATCTTCTTTAATTTTATTACGAACTTTTTCTATGGCACATTCAATCTGAGCGTTTATGTCCATTGTGCTTTCAGTAGAAAAATCTCCCGAACCTTTTCCACTGCAAAATATACATCCCTCTGTTGATAATGTGCCGTCCCTATTGGGACAGCTCATACCGCCATTTATTGATATTTTATACACTTTATGTCCAAATATTGACTTATAATATTGATTTGCAGAATAAAATAACATAAAACACCTGCTTGTTATACGTGAATTTTTTATTAACCTTTTATATTATAACACACTGATAATTGACTTTAAAGATGTATTATGCTAAAATTAGTGTATTATTAGAAGAAAACATTACCATAAATTTTATTATATTAAGGAGCTTTCAAAGATGAGAAGTATTCCTTTTTCTCCGCCTGATATAACAGAAAATGAGATAGAGGCTGTGGCTGAAACTCTGCGTTCAGGTTGGATAACAACAGGCCCTAAAACAAAAGAATTTGAAAAAAAGGTTGCTGGCTTTTTGGGTACCTCAAAATCTGTGGCACTTGGTTCGTGTACCTCTGCATTGGAAATGACGCTTCGTATTCTAGGCATTGGTGAAGGGGATGAGGTTATTGTCCCAGCTTATACCTATACAGCAAGTGCGGCTTGTGTTGCTCACGTTGGTGCTAAGATAGTAATGGTAGATACCTCTCCAGAATCATTTCTGATAGATCCGGATAAGATAGCTGAGGCTATAACAGAACGCACAAAGGCTGTAATTCCTGTGGACATTGCAGGTAAAATGTGCGACTATGAAAATATCTTTAAAGTTGTTGAAAGTAAAAAACATCTTTTTAAGCCTGAAAATAAAATTCAGAAGTTATTTAACAGAGTTATAGTTGTTTCTGACTCAGCACACGGATTTGGTTCAAGCAGACACGGAATTATGAGTGGTGGTATGGCTGACTTTACTGCTTTTTCGCTCCACGCAGTTAAAACAATAACAGCGGCAGAGGGTGGTATTGCCACATGGCGTGATGTTGAAGGACTGGATAATGATTGGTTATATCAGCAGTATATGTTGCATTCTCTTCACGGGCAGACAAAAGATGCATTGCATAAAAATCTTGCAGGATCTTGGGAATATGATATTGTTGTACCAGGATATAAATGTAATATGACAGATATTCAAGCTGCTATTGCTTTGGTACAGCTTGAACGATTCAAAGAAATTCAGGGTAGACGACGTGACATTATAAAAATGTATGACACTGCAATGGATGAAATGGGTGTTGGATATTTACATCACGTTAATGAAGAATTTGTGACTAGCTGTCATATATATCTTACAAGAGTACCAAGCATTGGACACCGTGAGCGTAATGAGATTATAAATCGTATGGCTAACTTAGGTGTTGCTTGCAATGTTCACTTTAAGCCATTACCTATGATGAGTGCATATAAAAATATGGGATTTAATATTGATGATTACCCTAATGCCTATGCACATTATAAAAATGAAATTACCTTGCCGTTGCACACAAAACTTACTGATGAGGATGTTCAGTATGTTATTGATTGTTACAGAAAGGTTCTTACTGATATGAATTTGATTAAGGCATAGTTTATAAATAATAATTTATAGTGTCGATTTAGCTCAATACAAATGTAAAAGCTCCCTTAACCGTGTTTTTTGCGGTTAAGGGAGCTTTTATGTCAATTATAAATTCTTATCTGAAAAATAGGTCATAGGGGAGGGCAAACCATTCACGAACCCAAAAGGTGGGTAGATAAATCCAGTTTGTATTAGCACTTACAGCACCGATGTGGCTTGTTATACCCAGTTTGCGTGCAATAAGTCTTGCTCTTGCCTGATGAAAACCATCTGAAACTATTGCCAAATTTTCGTTTTCATCATTTTCTTTTATAATTTCGTAGGAAAATTTGATGTTCTCTTTTGTATTTACAGCGTTGTTTTCAAGGTATATTCTGTTGCCGTCAATACCTTCTGATGTAAGGACATTATACATACACTGTGCTTCGGTGATTTCTGCGGTATCGCCCAGTCCTCCTGTGGCTACACAGATTGATTCGGGATTTTCTTCAAGAAATTCCCTGCCCGCAGTTATTCTGTCATACAGGCTTAGCGTAGGTTGTGTTCCTTTAACCTGGGCACCAAGCATTATTTCAGACGCATTTTGAACAGGTGGGATATTTGCACATACTGCCATAATAATGCTTATAATAAAAGCATAGGATGCAAAAGCGTAAATGAAAAATCTGACTGTTTTCCATAATATTCTTGCTATTTTTTTCATATATAACTTTTCTCTAAGTTTTTTAAATAGTGGTCTTGCCCCGTAAAATGCTATTATAAATAGGCAAGCGATTATCCCCATTAAGTTGAAAGCATTTAAAATATGATAAACAATATAAGGCAAAATAAACCAAACTAAAAATATACAGGCTGTAATTACCATAAAGGCTCTAAATATACCATACGCTATTGTCAATCCTTTGTTTTGCTTGTTTTCAGTACTATTTTTAGTTCCATTTTTAGAAATATTTGATGTTATGAAAATTTTCATATTCCCTCCTTATTTATCATCACAAGTACACCGCCATTATGTACGGTTATTGTGGAAGTGTTTTCTAAAGCAATATTGCTTATGCCTATGGGGAAATCTGATTGCATACTAAGCATTTTTGCAGGATATTTAAAGCCTTTAAGAGTAACCACAGCATTTTCACAACCAAATGGCAGTACAGAAACAGTTTTCCCTTTTTCATTAATGGTGAGAGTAGTTTCTGTATAATAAATATCGGTTAATTCGTCTTTAACTACACCTTGGCAACCTTGATTGCAAATATATTTTAAAATAGAAAAATTTGCGTAAATATGGTCAACTCTGCCACCTGTTGCACCAAGTATTAAAAACTCGCTGTATCCGTGGTTAATAGCATATCTTACGCAGTAAACACTGTCTGTATCATCTTTTTCTGTTGGCAAAACTACTTTTTTACAGTTGTGGTTATCAACTATTTTTGAAGAATCAAAATCTCCTATAATGAGATGAGGGATAATTCCTGCTTTAAGTGCGGTGTCAAAACCACCGTCAGCACATATTATATAGTCATTAGGGCTAATACTATTTTTTATAAACTCTGGCTGATTATATGGTGAAGCACAGATAATTACACATCTGCTCATTTCTTTTGCCACTCCTTAATATCCTTAACTTCGTTATACATTTCCACATAACTGTTATGACGTGATTTGTTTATTGTACCATCTTTAACAGCCTGTAAGATGGTACAGCCTTTTTCACAAACGTGAGCACAGGAGGTGAATTGACAGGTGTTAAGGTATTCTTCAAACTCAGGAAAGCACTCAGCAAGTTCTTCTTTATCAATCAGCTCATATCTTTCAAGATCCACTGTTGAAAATCCCGGTGTGTCAGCAACATAACCACCGTCAGTTTTGTAAAGTTCTATACTTCTGGTGGTGTGTCTGCCTCTGCCTAGCTTTTTACTAATGTTACCTGTTTCAATATTAAGCTGTGGAAACAGATAATTAAGTAATGACGATTTACCTACACCTGAATTTCCCGTAAATGCAACAACGCTATCTTTTAGCAAATTACGCACGTCTTCAGCACCTTCGCCTGTTTCAGTAGAAAATGAAATTGTTGTTATTTTTGAATTTTCATATATTTTGTGATATTTGTCAGCTTGTTCGAGATCAGTTTTTGAAAATACTATCACAGGTTCTATACCTTTGCTTATAGCTGTGGCTGTCATTTTGTCAATAATAAACAGGTTGGGTTCAGGCTCACAAACAGAAGAAACAATAACCAACTTATCTATATTGGCAATAGCAGGGCGAATAATTTTATTTTTACGGGGAAATATTTCTTCAATAGAGGCATAGCCCTCTTTAGGAATATTAATTCTTACTCTGTCGCCTACCATAGGTGACAAGCCTTTTTTTCTGAATATTCCTCTTGCTTTACATTCAACCATTTCGTTATCTGTTTCAACGTAATAAAATCCACCCAAAAGTCTTACTATTATTCCGCAAACTTCAGCCATAAAATAACCACCTTTTAACATTCTGTTTGTATTTTGTTTATATTATTTATATTTTAACACAATTTTCTATAAAAACAAAGACCACTATTTTGATTATAGTAAGATTTATTATCTTATTAATTACATCAAAAAAGTCAGATAAATAATAAGTTAGCAAGCAAAAAATAGTTTTGATAAATTATTTATTTTAACATAATAGACAATATTCGGGATAAAAAAACAAATACTTGTAGTAAATACCAAAGTTTGCAGGATTTAAAAATTAAACTTGCATTTTTAGTCGGTTTATATTAGAATTATTAGCAGAGCAAAAGCTATATGAAGGAGATTTAACTAAATGAATTATCTTGAAATGTCTAAAGAGGAGCTTTTATCTCAGTTTGAGCAGGTAAAGGCAGACTATGAAAAATACAAGAATATGAATCTGAATCTGGATATGTCCAGAGGCAAGCCTGGTAGCACACAGCTTGACTTGTCTGAGGGTCTTTTGACAACTATTGTTAAAAGAGAGGACTGTAAAGCAGTTTGTGGACTGGATTGTGGAAACTATGGTGTTCTTGATGGTATTCCTGAAATGAAGGAGATTTTTGCAAAAGTTTTAGGTGTAAGCACAGATGAGATTATGGTTGGAGGTAACTCAAGCCTTAATATGATGTTTGATACAGTAGCTACAATGATGACAAAGAGCATAAACGGCGGTACACCTTGGGCTATGCAGGATAAAAGAAAGTGGCTGTGTCCTGTGCCTGGTTATGACAGACATTTCGGTATCACAGAATATTTTGGCTTTGAAATGATTACAGTTCCTATGACTCCACAAGGGCCTGATATGGACGTTGTTGAAAAGCTGGTAAGTGAAGATGCGTCTATTAAGGGTATATGGTGTGTTCCTAAGTATTCTAATCCACAGGGTATAACATATTCTGACGAAACTGTTACACGCTTTGCTAAGTTAAAGCCTGCGGCTGATGATTTTAAAATTATGTGGGATAATGCTTATGTTATTCACGATATTGTTGAAAAGGGCGATACTCTGCTGAATCTTATGGATGAGTGTAAGAAATATGGCAACGAAGATTTGCCTATTATGTTTACTTCTACATCAAAGATTACTTTCCCTGGTGCAGGTGTTGCTTGTATGGCAACATCTTTGAACAATATGAAATTCTTTAAAGAGAAATATGCTGTTCAGACCATAGGTTATGATAAGCTGAATATGTTGCGTCATATTAAGTTCTTTGGCAACTATGAGGGTCTTATGGCTCATATGCAGAAGCACAGAGCAGTGCTTGAGCCACGTTTTGATGCTGTTATAAACAAACTTGAAAGCCAGCTTGGTGGATTTAATATTGCACAGTGGATTAAACCAAATGGCGGTTACTTTATAAGTGTTGATGTACTTAACGGTTGTGCTAAGAGAGTTGTTGAATTGTGTAAGGAAGCTGGTGTTGTTCTTACAGGTGCAGGTGCAACCTTCCCTTATGGTAACGACCCACAAGACAGCAATATCCGTCTTGCTCCTACATTACCTCCTGTTGAAGAACTTGAGATTGCAATGGATCTATTCTGTATCTGTACAAAGCTTGCAGCTCTTGAAAAACTTACAAAATAATTTTAAATTTATATTTATTAAGCCACGGGTTAAAAATAACCTGTGGCTTATAATTTTGTTGGATATTGTTATAGTTATTAAGGCTCTATCGGCAAATGTTGGGGTAAATAATTAAAGAGCCGTTATTAATTGTTAATATTGCTTTGTTGACTTTTAAGTACTGTTATGTTAGAATTTTTTCATTGAAAAATAAAACTCTTTTACATTTAATTGTGGGAAAATTATAAATTATGTGTATGAAGAATATTACTTTTTGTAAGGTGGGTATCTAAAAATGGCAGAAAATAAAAAACCAAAACTGAGAAAATTTGATACCAAGATTCAGCTTTTGAAATATAAAGTTCTGCGAGAAGTTGCACGTCACGCTTATGATGATACTTTGCTGGAAAGCTTTAATGATATTGCAAAGGTTGTTGTAAAGGAAAAACCTACAATGCGTTGTTGTATTTATAAAGAAAGGGCCATTTTAGGAGAGCGTGTTAAAATAGCAACAGGAGGAGATAGAAACAATCCCAATGTAATTGAGGTTATAGATATTGCCTGTGACAGTTGCCCCGAAGGTGGATATGAGGTTACTTATGATTGCCGTGGATGTATTGCACATCGTTGTGAAGATGCGTGCAAACGTGGTGCTATAAGTTTTGATGAACATCAGAAGGCACATATTGACAAAGACAAGTGTGTTAACTGTGGTATGTGTGCAAAGGTTTGTCCATATTCTGCAATAGCTAACAGAAAGCGTCCCTGTGAAAATGCCTGTAAAATTAAGGCGATTTCAAAAGACCCCGAAACCAGAGCGGCTAAAATTGATTATAATAAATGTATATCCTGTGGTGCCTGTGTTTATCAATGTCCCTTTGGTGCTATATCTGATAAATCATACATATTAAATGTTGTTGATTATATAAGAAAGGGTGAACAAAATCCCGATCTTAATGTTATAGCCATTGTTGCACCTTCTATCGGAAGTCAGTTCAGCTATGCAAAGCACGGTCAGGTTGTAGCAGGAATTAAAAAGTTGGGTTTTAAAACTATTGTAGAGGCAGCATTGGGTGCAGATATTGTTTCGTATTCTGAGTCTAAGGAACTGGTAGAAAAGGGATTTTTAACCAGCTCTTGTTGTCCGGGATTTGTTTCGTATATAGAGAAAAATATGCCTAAAATGGCAGATAAGATTTCTCATAATTTATCACCAATGGCATCAATAGCCAAAGTTCTCAGAGAAAACGATAAAGAAGCTAAAATTATATTTATAGGGCCTTGTACAGCTAAAAAAGCAGAGGCATTGAAAGACAATGTAAAGCCTTATATAGATGCTGTTATAACTTTTGAGGAATTACAGGCATTGCTTGATAGCCGTGATATTGATATTACGGAACTTGATGAAGAAAAACTTGATACAGCAACTTATTTTGGCAGAATATTTGCCAGAAGTGGTGGGCTTGCAGAGGCTATTGCTAATGCACTGAAAGAACGTAATGTTTCAGAAGATGAGTTTAAATTGAATGCTGTTGTATGCAGTGGTATTGAAGAATGTCGCACAGAACTTTTGAAGGCATTTGCAGGTAGATCGCAGTATAACTTTATTGAAGGTATGGCTTGCGTAGGAGGTTGTATCGGCGGTGCAGGATGTTTAACACACGAGGCTAAAGACAGCCGTCAGATTGACTCTTACGGTAAAGAGTCCACTGTTAATACTTTGATGGAATCACTGGAGCAAATAGATTATCCTGTTGATAAATGAAAAAATACTTGACAAAATATTTCTGTTGAATATAATGTTTATTAGAAGATATATTTTAAAGACTGTGAAGGGAAATAAGACACAGCTATGTAAACTTAAGAGAGTTGGCGGTTGGTGTAAGTCAATGTTTATTGTTGTGTGTATAGCTCATCCCGGAGTTGTTTGTCCGATAATGTAGGATAAACCGCAAGACTGCGTTATTAGTCGGGGCTTTGTTAGAAGTCTGCTGAGGGGTAGCATAAGCTACTTGAACTAGGGTGGTACCACGATAATTTGTTTTTTGTCGTCCCTTTTCTCTTGCAAAATAGCAGGAGAAAAGGGATTTTTTGTTTATCTGATTAGGAGTTGTTTGAAGAATCAAAAGCACTGTCTATTTTGCCCCAAAAGCGGTGCTTTCTACGTTAAAAATCCTCGAAATACATCAGTATTTCTGCGGTTTTTGCCTTGAAATCACTCGTTTTGAAAGAAAAATCCAGTACTTTTTTTATTTTCAAACAAGCCCTAAAAATAAAATATTTTTGTAAGAGGTGAAGTGTAATGAATAATTCGTTTAAAAAATACATTCCTTTTGAGCAGATTAACCTGCCTGATAGAGAATGGCCCAATAAAGTAATAGAAAAAGCACCTATATGGTGTAGTGTTGACCTACGTGACGGTAATCAGGCACTTGTAGATCCTATGAATTTACAGGAAAAGTTGGAGTTTTTTAAATTGCTCTGTGATATTGGCTTTAAAGAAATTGAAATAGGCTTTCCATCTGCATCAGAAACAGAGTATGAAATCTGTCGTAAGTTGATTGAGGGTAATTATATTCCTGATGATGTTACTATTCAAGTTCTTGTACAGGCCCGTGAACATCTTATAAGAAAAACATTTGAAGCTATTGAAGGTGCAAAAAATGTTATAATACATTTCTATAATTCTACCTCAACTTTGCAACGTAAAGTTGTATTCAAGAAAGATATGGAAGGTATTACTGATATAGCTGTAAAGGGTGCAAAGTTGATAAAGGAATTGACAGAATCTTATGAGGGCGATACAAATATAAGATTTGAATATTCTCCGGAAAGTTTCAGTGGAACAGAAGTTGAATTTTCAGTTGATATTTGCAGTAAGGTTATGGAGGCTTTAGGTGCTACAAAAGAAAATCCTGTTATACTTAATCTACCAAGCACTGTTGAAATGTGTACTCCAAACACTTATGCAGATCAGATAGAGTATTTTATAAAACACTTGCCTAACAGAGAAGCAGCTATTATTAGTGTTCATCCTCATAATGACAGAGGCACAGGTATAGCATCGGCTGAATTGGCTCTGCTTGCAGGTGCAGAAAGAGTAGAAGGCACATTGTTTGGTAACGGTGAGCGTACAGGTAACCTTGATATTGTTACAGTGGGACTTAATATGTTTACGCAGGGGATTGACCCTAAACTGGATTTTAGCAATTTACCAAAGTACAAAGAAATTTATGAACGTTGTACAAATATGAAAATTCACGAACGTACACCTTATATTGGAGAACTTGTGTTTACTGCTTTTTCAGGTTCTCATCAGGACGCTATAAACAAGGGTATGGATTATATGAAGCAGTCGAGTAGTGATTACTGGGAGATTCCATATCTTCCTATTGATCCTGCTGATGTTGGCAGACAATATGAGCCTATTATCCGTATCAATTCTCAGTCAGGTAAAGGTGGTGCTGCTTTTGTAATGGCACATACCTATGGCTACAAAATGCCTAAGCAGATGCACCCTGAATTCAGCGAACTTGTTCAGAAAAAATGTGATCAGTTGGGCAGAGAACTTGTTTCTGCTGAACTTATGGAGATATTTGAGGATAGTTATATTAATGTTGTAAGAAAATATGAAATTGTAGGTCATCCTTCAGTTACAGAAATTGGCACAGACGGCAATATGATAAAAGTGACAGGAATTCTTCGCACAGATGGTAATCCTTCAACTGATGTCAACATTTCAGGAGAGGGAAATGGCCCGATAGATGCTTTCTTCCGTGCCCTTGAACACGTTGGGGTTTGTAATTACAAGTTTGTAGACTATTCTCAGCACGCAATTTCGACAGGTTCTGACTCAAAGGCTGTATCATATATTCAGCTTATGACACCAGAGGGTGGTAGCATATTTGGTGTTGGTATTTCAAGCAATATTTACAGAAGTTCGTTGTTTGGTGTACTTAACGCAATTAACCGTGCAGAACTCAATAAAAAAGATTAATTTATAATTTATATTTTATAAAAAGACTGTTTTCACTATAAAGTGTGTAAACAGTCTTTTTGTTTTATTAAACTTAATTATATCAATATGTAATTTTATTGTATAGTGATATTGCATATGTAAAATAATATTTTTTATCTGATTTGTAGAATTTGTGTGAGAAATATTTACAAGCATATTATAGTATGATAAAATATAATTGTAATAGATAGGAAAGATTAATAAAAATAGTTGCAAGCCATACTAACGACTATTGTGATCGGACTTTAGTGCAGGTTGCACAGTCGATAACATCGGACTATTTTAACCCAGTGTTTGAGTTTTACTCAATGTGATTAAGGAGGAATTTATATGGAGAAAAATACAGTTAAAAAGCTTTCGTTAAAGGGTAGGGTTATAGCTGTTTGTGCAGGTGTTCTTAGCTGTGTTGCTGTGGTTACAGGAGTAGTGGCTGTTTCAAATATTAATGCAAGCTCAGAGCCGAATTACTCTCCTGAAAAACAGGCTCTTCTTGATGAAAAGGCAGAAATATATGAAAATTATCTAAATGACAAAAAAACCAAGTCAGTAAAAGAATATCCGACTCTCAGTCCAGAGGAGATAGCAGAGGATCTTGCTGCAATAAGAGAAGAAAGTGCTAGGATTGATGCAGAAGAAGCTAGAATGCAAGCGGTTGTTGATAAGGTGTCAGAAAAAACCAGAGTTCAGGGGCTTTTAGCTTCTGATGAAAATTATGACAGGTTGGTTCTTGCACTGATAGATTACCTTACAAATTATGAGTTAACCGATGAAGAATATGAAGATGCAGAATATCTTCTTTATTTCTACGCAGTTGGTTACAAAAAGGAAAGTGAAATTGGGCAAAAAATCAATGACGCAGTTGGATATTTTGATGAGTTGGATGAAATAGAGCGAAAAATAGCATCTTCTCAGCTTGATGATTAATGCTTGTATGATTGTTATATATAATTTATTAGGTCGTTAAATAACGCAAAAGGCTGTGGCGATTTGTTGCCACAGCCTTTTGTATATGTTTAAATATAATTATACTAGATTTCTGTGGTTTTTGCCTTGAAATCACTCGTTTTGAAACAAAAATCCAGTACTTTTTTATTTTCAAACAAGCCCTAATCAATAAGCACAGAAAAACTAAAGAGTAGCACAAGAAATCCCACATTGTAAACAGTAAACCAGAACATATACTTCCCTTTGGTAGTGTTATAATTTTGTGCGTACATTTTGTAGGAAATCAGACTTGCCATTGATGCTATCAGAGTACCAAGTCCGCCAATATTAACTCCCAGTAATAATTGCTTGTATTCAGTTGTAAAGCCTGAAAGCATAAGTGTTGCAGGAACGTTGCTTATGGCTTGACTTGAAATTATTCCTATTAAAACCTCATTGCCCTTTACAGCTTGATCCAATGTAGTTTTAACAGATTCAATATTTCCAATGTTACCTATAAAAATGAAAAAACATATAAATGTAAAAATCAAGCAATAATCGACTTTTAGCAACACACGGCGGTCAAGTAAAAGCACAGCTACAACTACCACAGCAAGCAATATATAGTAAGGAATTAAATGGCATACTGTTAATATTCCAAGAACAAAAAGTAAGGTGTATATAGTAGTTTGTAGTTTGATTTTTTTGTCAAATTTAAAGACCGATTTTTCACTTGTCAATAAAGTTGTATCTATCTTTTCATCTTTACAAAAAAACAAAGTTATAATAATTATAGCTAAAGAAATAGCTGTGTATGGCAACATAAAAAACATAAATTCAGAAAACGACATTTCAGAAATACTGTAAAGATATAAATTTTGTGGGTTCCCCGTGGGAGTAAGCATACTACCGAGATTTGCGGCAACAGTTTGTAACACAATAACAAAAATCATTTTATCCTCTCTGTTTGCTTTTTTCAGAGTAAATAAAGCAAAAGGTACAAAAGTGATAAGTGCTACATCGTTGGTAATCAGCATACTTGAGAAAAAGCATAGCAAAATTAATACTCCACACAGCTGTCGTACTGTTGTGGTCTGCTTGAGAAGTGCTGTTCCTATTTTATCAAATATACCGATTTGCTGAAATGCTACCATTATTATCATAAGACTTAACAGTATTCCTAAAACCCTGAAGTCTATATAATCAAGATAATCCAAACTTGGGGCAACAAAAAATGATGAAATCACAGCCAGTATAAATGCTATTGCCAAAACTGTTTCTTTTTTTATGAAAGATAATACTTCCTTTATAACTTTATTCAAAATAAATCTCTCCTGAATCTTCTTTGGAGTGTATTTTATGGGTCTGGCTAACCTTTGTAGAGTTATGTTTACCTGTTTTATAGCTTATAAAAATTACAGCCACCACAGCAAGAGCAAAACTTCCGCCTGCAATAAACAGCATAACAGAGTTATTTATACCTGATACAGCTACCGTGTCATAATCTGGCTCAGTAGAACTGTTTGTAATTTCTGAGGAATTGTCATTATTTCCATTGGGTATAGCTTTGTTGTTGGTACTATTTTTGTCGTTGCTATTATTTATAGCAGATGAATTTTTGTTTGAAGATGAACTGCTGTTTATCGTTCTACCACTTGCAGAAGAATCAGATGTTACCTTTTCAACAATTTCTATATCATAATGTATACACTCACCATTAGATAGTAGCTGTTCGTTGCTACCTGTGGAATTTGTGGTGTGAACTTCAAGCCAGGTTTTGTCAAATTCAGTTGCTTTCATTGTAATATCAATTAGAGTTTTTGTAGAGGATACATTTATTCCTGTTGTGTTTATATAGGTAACTTTCAGGGTGTTATTTTCCTTAAATTCTACCATATATCCGTTACTGTTATCGTTAACTTTACAGCTTGAATATTCCAAAGAATTACCGAATGAGAGAGTAAAAATAACAACACTAACAGGCTCGTCACATTGAATATTCAAACTCAGTGTAAAATTTTTATTCTTTTCTATCTGTGCAGGAACATCTATACTACTGTTCACTATCCCTTGTGCATTGCAGTTGAAAATAGTTGTAAGTATAACTGTTTGTATAATAATTAAAGATAATACAGATTTTATTGTTAACTTCATAATGTGATATTGTATAATTTACAGCTGTTTTCTGTGGTTATATTCAAAAGTTCTTCCATTGATATACCTTTAATTTCTGCAATTCTCATTGCAGTATATTTAATCATAGATGAATCACAGCGTTTACCTCTGAACGGTACAGGAGAAAGATATGGTGCGTCAGTTTCGAGCAAAAGTCTGTCAAGAGGGATATATTCAGCAACCTCTACGCTATGTCTTGCGTTTTTAAATGTTACAACACCTCCAAGACTTATAGACATACCCAGCTTTACAATTTCACGGCACATTTCAACACTGCCCGAAAAGCAGTGTACCAACCCTTTTGGTTTGTATTTGCGAAGAATATCCATAGTGTCGCCGTGTGCATCTCTGTCGTGTACTACCACAGGCATATCAAGTTTATTAGCAAGTTCAATTTGCTTTATAAATATATCTTTCTGTACATCTCTTGGTACACTGTCCCAATAATAATCAAGTCCGATTTCTCCGATAGCTACCGCTTTTTTATGCTGTGCAAGTTTTTCAATCTGTTCTATATAGTTTTCAGGAAGATTATCTGCACATTCCGGGTGTATGCCCACAGTGGCATACATAAAGTCATATTTGTCTGAATAATCCAAACTCCATTGCGAGGTTTTTATATTTGTACCTGCGTTTACAATACAGGCTACATCTTTTTCTTTCATAGATAAAAGAACTTCTTCTCTGTCGTTATCAAATTTATCATCATCATAATGAGCGTGTGCATCAAAAATAAAAGCCATATTTTCACTTCCTAAAATTATATTTTGTTATATAAAATTAATTATATCAAATTTAAAGGTTCTTTTAAAGATGATTAAGAAAAATCTTACAGCTAAGGCAAAATAAATACAAACTATTGACAAAATATAAGTGCAGATATTAAAATTTAACTATTAAATTTGTAATAATTAAATTTTTATTTTTGAAAGGAGCTATAAATTATGAAAAAACTTAGAGGAAAGTTTTTTTTGACTATGGTTATGTTGTTAGCTGTATGTGTTACGTTCCAGACGGTTGCATTAGCAACAGAAGAGGAGGAAGAAGATATTGTAATTACAGGTTACAACAACGATGAAACACAGGTTATTTCATATATGGGAAAGTTTTCTGAATCATCTGTGAAAAATCAAAATGATGCTCTGAAAGTTATTGGTGAGGTAGAGAAAGAGTTGGGACTTGAGGATGCTGATAGTGAACTTGAATACCTTACAACAGAAGATTATGATGGTAGTCTTAACTATGTATTTCAGCAGATTTATAAAGAGCATAATGTTTTTGGTAGCAGAGTTTCAGTTACAGCATTGGAAGATGGTACAGTTGATTCTCTTGAGTCGACTTTGTGTGCAACTGCTATATTAAATAAGCTAGATATGACTCCTGCAATTAGTGCCGAAGAGGCTGAGGAAATTGCAAAAAAAGACTATGGCAAAGATTGTACTATAAACAGCGATAAAACCAGAATGGTAATATATCCTCAGGATGATACTGCAAAGTTAGTTTATTATGTTTCTGTTCAAGGAGAAAGTGATGGAGAAAATGCAAGTACAATGATGCTTGTTGATACTGAAAAAGAAGTTATAGACAAAATATCTGACAATGATGAAGAGTATGATATATATGACCATAGTGAAGATTATGATATATATGAAGGTAAATACGAATTTAATCCATTACCTATAATTCTTGCTTGTGCAGGTGGAATTGTTGTAATTGCTGTTGTGGTGCTGGTTGTAATTAAAGTGCGTAAATCTGCAAAAAGGAATATATGATTTACAGTATATATGTTTAAAATAGATAAAAGAGAAAATTATTCTGGTAAAGTTATGATTTGGATAAAAAATGTGTTATACTTATGTTTATAAATTAAAATTCAGTGGGGGAAATTATGATGGATAAAAAGCACCAAATTGGAAAAATTCTTAAAATAGTACGCAATATAATTTTTGTAATCTTAATAATAGTGGTTATTTTTCTGCTTGCTGTTTTTATTTTTGATAGATATCAAAAATCACAGGAACGTGCATTGCTTGAAAAAGAAGGCTATGTTAATTTGGTTTCTGCTGGTGACTATAACCTTAATGCACGCATTTACGGAAAAGAAAACGGTAAACATACAATAGTCGGATTATCAGGTATGGGAACTTCTGACTATGCAGTTGGTATCAGAAAAATAACTGACAGTCTTGCAGATGAAAATAAAATTGTTGTTATTGACCGAGCAGGATATGGTCTAAGTGATGATACATTTAAGGAACAGACGATTGAACAGATTATTTCAGACTACCGTACGGTACTGAAAAATGCAGGCTGTAAGGCACCGTATGTTCTTATGGCACATTCATTAGGTGGTGTTTATGCATCTTATTGGGAAAGTACATATCCTGATGAAATAGAAGCCGTTATATATCTGGATCCTACCGAAATAGGTGATATTTCATTTTTTGAAGAAGAAGCTGAGAACTGGGATGCAGGTGCTGATGACTTTATAAGTGCTTTAGGCTGTAAAATCGGTTTATACAGAGTGTATGATTATTTTGAACCGCTAAAGCTTTGGGGTGGAGTTCCGGAAGAAGACCTTAACTGTGCAAAGGCGTTCTGTTACAATAATCCCTATTCTTTTGCAATGTATTCTGAAGCGAAATTATCCATAGAAAATATTACAACTGCCCATAATTCCATAAAGAAAAACGATATTCCAAAGCTGTATATAGACGCTATTTGTTATACAAAGGAAGATATGATTGAGCAGTTTAAGTATATAGATGAAATATATATATCCTTTGGAGTGGAAAGTGAGTTATATCCTGATGATGAAGAAAAAATGCAGGCTATTTGGGAAAATCTGTCGGTAAGTTCTAAAGATATGAAGAGTAATTCAATCGATCCTTATATGGAGATGTTAGGAAATTGTACATATGTTAATATTCCGGGATATCACTCAATATATTTGCAGAAACCAAATGAAGTTACACAAGCGTGTAATGAATTTCTTGATGAAATTTAATATGAATACTATTTGAGAGTTACAAAACGAAAGCCACAAGAATTTACGTGGCTTTCGTTTTTTATGTGATAACAATAGGGAAATATAGGGGAAATTTTCTTGACAGTATTCGTTATTGATTTTATAATTATAGTTAATCTTAACATAGTATAATTATTTGTTTTTTTATTTAATTACATAAATTAAGATTGATAAATTAATTGACATTGAAGGGATTGATAGCAATGAAGAGTGATGCTATAAAAAACGGTGCTCAGAATGCACCTCACAGAACGTTGTTTAATGCACTGGGCTTTACTGCTGAGGAGCAGAGAAGACCAATGGTAGGTATTGTAAGCTCATTTAATGAGATTGTGCCCGGACATATGAATATAGACAAAATTACGGAAGCTGTTAAGCTAGGTGTTGCTATGGCAGGCGGTACACCTGTTGTTTTTCCGGCTATTGCTGTCTGTGATGGTATTGCTATGGGGCATCAAGGAATGAAGTATTCTCTTGTAACACGTGATTTGATTGCAGATTCCACAGAATGTATGGCTATGGCACATGGTTTTGACGCTTTAGTTATGATTCCAAACTGCGATAAGAATGTTCCTGGTTTACTTATGGCTGCTGCAAGACTTAACATTCCTACAATCTTTGTAAGCGGTGGTCCTATGCTTGCAGGTACAGTCAATGGATGTAAGGTTAGCTTTTCTGCTGCTTCTGAGGCTGTTGGTGCATTTGCAGCAGGAAAAATTTCTGAAGAAGAGCTTACAGAGTATGAGGAAAAAACATGTCCTACTTGTGGCTCTTGCTCAGGTATGTATACAGCAAACTCAATGAACTGTCTAACAGAGGTTCTTGGTATGGGTCTGCGTGGTAATGGTACAATTCCTGCTGTATATTCAGAGAGAATCCGTCTTGCTAAAAAAGCAGGTATGCAGATTATGGAGCTTCTTAAGAATGATATTCGTCCTCGTGATATTATGACAAGAGAGGCATTCGAAAATGCTCTTACAATAGATATGGCACTTGGTTGCAGTACAAATAGTATGCTTCACCTGCCTGCTATTGCACACGAGGCAGGTATAGAAATCAACCTTGATATAGCAAATAAAATCAGCGATAAGGTGCCTAACCTATGCCATCTTGCTCCTGCCGGTAACCACCATATGGAGGATTTAAACGAGGCTGGCGGTGTATATGCTGTAATGAATGAAGTTAACAAGCTGGGGCTTATCCATACAGAATGTATGACTGTTACTGGTAAGACTATGGGCGAAAACATTGCTATGGCTAAAAATAAAAACCCTGAGGTTATTCGTCCTGTTGAAAATCCTTATAGCAAAACAGGCGGTATTGCTGTACTAAGAGGTAATCTTGCACCAGATTCTTGCGTTGTAAAAAGAAGTGCGGTTGCTCCTGAAATGCTTGTACACGAAGGTCCTGCAAGAGTATTTGATTGTGAAGAGGACGCTATGAATGCGATTATGGGCGACAAGATTAATCCAGGTGATGTTGTTGTTATCCGTTACGAAGGTCCTAAGGGTGGTCCTGGTATGAGAGAAATGCTTAACCCTACATCTGCAATTATGGGTAGAGGCTTAGGAAGTACAGTTGCACTTATTACAGACGGTCGTTTTTCAGGTGCTACAAGAGGTGCGGCTATTGGTCACGTATCTCCTGAGGCAGCAGTTGGCGGTCCTATTGCTCTTGTAAAAGAAGGCGATATAATCGCAATCGACATTATGGCTAATACTATTAATGTAAAGGTTTCTGACGATGAAATGGAAGCGAGAAGAAAAGAGTGGACACCAAAAGAGCCAAGAATCAAGACAGGCTATCTTGCAAGATATTCTGCACTGGTAACATCAGGCAACACAGGTGCTATTCTTGATGTAAAGAGCAACTGATAGAAAATAGTTTTTTATAAACAAAGCCTGGCAAAATGTCGGGCTTTGCGAATTTTAGGATAAATTTGTTAACAGAAGGGAAAGAAGAGAAAATGACACATATTGATAAAGCGAATAATTTATTTGAAGAAAAATTTCATTGTTCACAAGCTGTACTTGCTGCATTTGCAGATGAATTAGGCATCACTGAAGAGCAAGCTCTTAAACTGGGGGCGTGTTTTGGAAGTGGAATGTGTAAAGGTGAAGTTTGCGGAGCCTGTACTGGTGCATTGATGGCATTGGGACTAAAATATGGACAATCCGAAAAAGAGGATTTAGAAAGTAGAGGTAAAACAAGCTATGTTACGTCAGAATTTCTTGAAAGATTTCGTGATGAAAATGGCTCATATATATGCAGGGAATTATTGGGGTGTGATATAGCAACCTTAGAGGGCATAGAATATGCTAAAAATCATAACTTGTTTACTGAGTTTTGTCCTAAAATGGTTACTTCTGCTGTTAAAATAACAGAACGTCTTTTAAGTGAACAAGAATAATTATTCATAGCTTTATGCTTTTCTGTATGCTGTGTATAAAAGGTATAGACAAGTGCTATAAATAAGGAGTTAGTATGAAGAGAATATTATCAATTTTACTTTTAGCTGTAACGGCTTTTACAATGTTTTGCACACCTGTTCAGGCGGTTGAAAATACAACTTCGTCGGATATTGAATTTGACAATATCGACACGAAAATCGAAAATTTTGCAAAGGAAAACGAAGGTAATTATGCCTCATTTGCAACAGCCGTGTTTAATGGTGGCGAGGTGCTTTACAGCAAGCATTTCGGATATATTGACCGAGAAAATCAGATTGTTGCTGACGAAAACACCGTTTACGAATGGGGCAGTATTTCAAAAACGTTTATTTGGATAAGCATTATGCAACTTCACGAGCAGGGCAAGATTGACCTTAACGCCGACATTCGGACTTATCTCCCTGATGGTTTTCTCACAAAACTTAAATATGATGAGCCTATCACAATGATGAACCTTATGAATCACAACGCAGGTTGGCAGGAAACTATGTCTGCTCTTGAGGTTACAGATGAGGCTAATATTATTTCTCTTGAAGAGGCATTAAAAGCTACCGAACCTATGCAGGCCTTCAAGCCTGGCGAGATTACAGCGTACTCTAACTGGGGTGCGGCACTTGCGGGTTACATAGTTGAACGTGTCAGCGGTATGGACTATGCGGAATATCTGCATAAGAATATTCTTGAACCTCTCAATATGGAGCAGACCTCTGTAAGCTCAAATTACAGGGACAACGAGTGGGTGCGTAAACAGCGTGAAAAAACAAAGGCTTACCTTATAATGAACTACGACGGAATTGTTATGGACGAGGATTTAGGCACAGCTATGAGCTATATTCTCCTCTATCCAGCAGGTTCTGTAACAGGTACATTAAAGGATATTACAACTTTTGCACAGGCTTTTGTAAGCGATAATTGTCCTTTTTTTGAAAAGCAGGAAACCCTCGATTTGATGCTTTCTGCAAGCGATTTTTATGGCGACAGTGACATTCCGAAAAACTGTCATGGCTTATGGGTAACTGAATATGCTGTAAGCACAATGGGGCATAGTGGTAATACAAACGGAGGCTCTGCAAATCTTGTTTTTGATAAAGAGTCAAAGACCGGTGTTGTTGTTCTTACAAATCAGCAGAGCGAGGGCGTATTTTGCTACGGTATTCCTGAACTTATTTTCGGTACTATCAAAGAGAATCCTATTTACACTGATGCTAAAATTACCCAAAGAAATGATATCAGTGGCAATTACGTTTTGAGCAGAGGTTTTTTTGAAGGTGTTGAAAAAATTTCCGCTTGCTTTAACTATCTTCACTTAGCTCAGGGTGAAAATCCCGATTCTTATACAGTTGACGGAGTTCCTGCAATAACACGACTTTCGGATAATTTGTATATGATTGACGGTTCAAATGATTTTCTCTACGAAACTACAACCTCTGACGGAAGAATTATACTTGAATGTTCCTCAATGGCTTATATTCAGGACAACGCTGTTGCAAGTGAATCTATAATGATTATAATCTTTGCAGGAATAGCGATTATTACCCTTGTAATGCTTATAGTAAAAGGTATAAAGAAACTTGCAAAAAAATACAGGTCTATTCCCGTAGGAAAGGCTATTCTCGCAGGTCAGTTTGCAAGACTTGCAGTAGGAATTGTGCTTATTATTTTATTTTCTTTGCTTATAGAAACCAAGCTTCTTGTTGTTATCTGCATTATCACAGGTGTGAGTGCAATCGTCTGCCTTTTCTCCGCAGTGTTTTCAGTAAAAGCACTGATTACCGAAAAGGAAATGAAGAATTTTACCCGTGTGAGATATGTAGTTTCCGTTCTTTGTAATTTGTTTACGGTAGGATTTATTATGTATTTCCAGTTGTTTAACTTCTGGGTATGATGATAAGTTTTTAAATAGAGTACGCCTGTTACACAGGCTGTACATAATTTTTCTGCGAAAATATGTACAGCGAGCTTAAAAATTGGTTGACAAAAGCAAATGGTTTATGTTATTATATAAAACTGTTGGGTAGTATAATTTTTGTGAAGAATCTTTAGAAAAAAGATGTATATACTGTACAAAAATAGTACAAGCCAAGGTATAATTGTAAGTATTTTCTTACAATAGTTAATATTGCCGTTAATTGTGTACATACTAAAGTGTACACATTAACATAAATTATTTTTCACGTTTGAGGAAAGGAGGAGAACTATGCCTACATTTAATCAGTTGGTTAGAAAGGGTCGTCAGGTTACTGAAAAGAAAGCTAAGGCTCCTGCTCTGCTGAAAGGCTGGAACTCTAAGAAAAGAGTGGCTATTGACCAGAGCTCACCACAGAAGAGGGGCGTATGTACTGCTGTTAAGACTGCTACACCTAAGAAGCCTAACTCAGCTCTTAGAAAGATTGCCAGAGTAAGACTTTCAAATGGTATTGAGGTTACTTCATATATCCCTGGTATCGGTCACAACTTACAGGAGCACAGCGTTGTTCTAATTCGTGGCGGTAGAGTTAAAGATATCCCTGGTGTACGTTACCACATCGTAAGAGGTACATTGGATGCACAGGGTGTTGCTAAGAGAATGCAGTCCCGTTCAAAGTACGGTGCTAAGCGTCCAAAGGCTGGTAAGTAATCAATAATAACCCATAGGAATTAACTTTAATTTTTTTGACAACTAAAACAGTTACAGTGCAATACAGATGTGCTTTTATATAGATAAGCCTCTGTGTTGGCAAACGGGAGTTGTCACTTTCGAGTACCTATGATATCTCAAAATTTGTGAAGGAGGGAAGTAAAATGCCAAGAAGAGGTTCAATCGCAAAACGTGACGTTTTGCCAGATCCACTATACAATTCAAAGAAGGTTACACGTCTTATCAACAACATTATGTATGATGGTAAGAAGGGTGTTGCTCAGAAGATTGTTTACGGTGCATTCGACATCATTAAAGAAAAGACAGGTAACGATCCCCTGGAGGCTTTTGATCAGGCAATGGAAAACATTATGCCTGTACTAGAGGTAAAGGCTCGCCGTGTAGGTGGTGCCACATACCAGGTACCTATGGAGGTTCGTCCTGAGAGAAGACAGACACTGGGACTACGTTGGCTTTCAAACTATGCAAGACTTCGTTCAGAAAGAACAATGAAGGAAAGACTTGCTGGTGAGATTCTTGATGCTATCAACGGCGTTGGCGGTGCTGCTAAGAAGCGTGACGAAACACATAGAATGGCAGAAGCTAATAAGGCTTTCGCACATTACAGATGGTGATAATTTAAGGAGGCTATTATGGCTAGACAGGTATCTCTTGAACAGACAAGAAACATCGGTATCATGGCTCATATTGATGCCGGTAAAACTACCACAACAGAGCGTATCTTGTTCTACACAGGTATCAACCATAAGATAGGCGAAACCCACGAAGGTGGAGCTACAATGGACTGGATGGAGCAGGAAAAAGAGAGAGGTATTACAATTACATCTGCTGCTACTACATGCTTCTGGAAAGATAGAAACAAGAAAGATGTTAGAATTAACATCATTGACACACCTGGTCACGTTGACTTTACAGTAGAGGTTGAGCGTTCTCTTAGAGTTCTTGACGGTTCTGTAACAGTTCTTTGTGCTAAGGGCGGTGTTGAGCCACAGTCCGAAACAGTATGGAGACAGGCTGACAACTACAAGGTTCCTAGAATGGTTTATGTTAACAAGATGGACATTATGGGTGCTGATTTTTACAGAGTTGTTCAGATGATGAAGGACAGACTAAAATGTAATGCCGTTCCAATTCAGTTACCAATCGGTGCTGAGGACGACTTTAGAGGTATTATTGACCTCATAAAGATGAAGGCTGAGGTTTATTATGATGACCTCGGTAAAGATATCCGTGAGGAAGATATTCCTGAGGATATGAAAGAGATTGCTCAAAAGTATCATGACGAGCTTATTGAGCACGTTGCTGAGCTTAATGAAGATTTGATGGAGAAATACTTCGGTGGCGAAGAGCTGACAGTAGAAGAAGTTAAGGATCAGATCCGTAAATCTACAATAGCTAACGAGATGGTTCCTGTAACTTGCGGTACATCATACCGTAACAAGGGTGTTCAGTTACTTCTTGATGCTATTGTTGACTATATGCCTGCACCAACAGATATTCCTGCTATCAATGGTGTTAACCCTGATACAGAAGAAGAAACTTGCAGACACGCTTCAGATAGCGAGCCTTTCTCTGCTCTTGCATTTAAGATCGCTACTGATCCATTTGTTGGTAAGCTATGCTTCTTCAGAGTTTATTCAGGTAGCATTAATGCAGGTACAACAGTTTATAACTCAACAAAAGATACTAACGAGCGTATAGGTAGAATTGTACAGATGCACGCTAATGACAGAAAGGATATTGATACTTGCTATGCAGGTGATATCGCTGCTGCTATTGGTCTTAAGTCTACAACTACCGGTGATACACTATGTGATGAGAAGAATCCTGTAATTCTTGAGTCTATGGAATTCCCTGAGCCTGTTATTAGAGTTGCTATTGAACCTAAGACAAAGGCTGGTCAGGAGAAGATGGGTATTGCTCTTGCAAAACTTGCAGAAGAAGACCCTACTTTCAAGGCTTATACAGATGAGGAAACAGGACAAACAATTATCGCAGGTATGGGTGAGCTTCACCTGGAGATTATCGTTGACCGTCTATTGAGAGAATTCAAGGTAGAGGCTAACATCGGTGCTCCTCAGGTTGCTTATAAAGAAACAATCCGTTCTGAGGCTAACGTTGACCAGAAGTATGCTAGACAGTCTGGTGGTAAGGGTCAGTACGGTCATGTTAAGATTAAGATGGAACCAAACCCAGGCAAGGGTTACGAGTTTATCAACAATGTTGTTGGTGGTGCTATTCCTAAGGAATACATCCCAGCAGTAGACCAGGGTATCCAGGGTGCTATGCTCAGCGGTGTTCTTGCAGGTTACAATGTAGTTGACTGTAAGGTTACTTTGTATGATGGTTCTTACCATGAGGTTGACTCATCAGAAATGGCATTTAAGATTGCTGGTTCAATGGCTTTCAAAGAGGCTATGAGAAAGGCTGATCCTGTTCTTATGGAGCCAATTATGAAAGTTACAGTTATCGTTCCTGAGGAATATATGGGTGATGTTATCGGAGACCTTAACTCACGTCGTGGTATGATTCAGGGTATGGAAGCTGAAAACGGTGCACAGAGAATTAACGCTAATGTTCCTCTGTCTGAGATGTTTGGTTATGCAACAGATATGCGTTCAAACACACAGGGCCGTGGTCAGTATGTAATGGAGCCAAGCCACTATGCAGAGGTTCCTAAGTCTGTTGCTGAAGACATTATGTCAAAGCGTAATAAGAAAGAAGACTAATTTTCTTCATAGAAAATTAACAAAAATTTCTTAAAAATCAAACTATAAATTTACCTTAACCCTTGCATTTTATTAACTTTGTTGGTAAAATAGGGGTTAAGGGATATTATATAACCTGAAATTTAATTTAAGGGAGGCAATTCCAATGGCAAAGGAAAAATTTGAAAGAAATAAACCCCATATTAACATTGGTACAATCGGTCACGTTGACCATGGTAAGACAACTCTTACAGCTGCTATCACTAAGGTTCTAAACCTTGAGGGTGACGCTGATTTCGTTGATTATGCTAACATCGATAAGGCTCCTGAGGAGAGAGAGCGTGGTATTACAATTAACACAGCTCACGTTGAGTATGAGACAGCTAACCGTCACTATGCACACGTTGACTGCCCAGGTCATGCTGACTATGTAAAGAATATGATTACTGGTGCTGCTCAGATGGACGGTGCTATCCTTGTTGTATCTGCTGCTGATGGTCCTATGCCTCAGACAAGAGAGCATATCTTGCTATCTCGTCAGGTAGGTGTACCTTACATCGTAGTATTTATGAACAAGACAGACCAAGTTGACGACGAAGAGCTTCTTGACCTAGTTGAGATGGAGATTCGTGAGCTTCTAACAGAGTATGAATTCCCTGGCGATGATACACCTATCATCAGAGGTTCTGCTTACATTGCTCTTTCATCAGATTCTAAGGATCCTTCAGCTGCTGAGTATGCTTGCATTCACGAGCTAATGGCTGCTGTTGATGATTTCATTCCTACACCTGACCGTAAGGCTGATCAGCCATTCCTAATGCCTGTTGAGGACGTATTCACAATCACAGGTCGTGGTACAGTTGCTACTGGTAGAGTTGAGAGAGGTCAGCTAAAGGTTAACGAGGAAGTTGAAATCGTTGGTCTTACAGAAGAGAGAAGAAAAGTTGTTGTTACAGGTATCGAGATGTTCAGAAAGACTCTTGACTATGCTGAGGCTGGTGACAACGTAGGTGCTTTGCTTCGTGGTGTTCAGAGAACAGAAATCGAAAGAGGACAGGTTCTTGCAGTTCCTGGTTCAATCAACCCACACACAAAGTTCCATGGTCAGGTTTACGTTCTAACAAAGGACGAGGGTGGCCGTCATACTCCTTTCTTTGATAACTATCGTCCTCAGTTCTACTTCAGAACAACAGACGTTACAGGTGTTATTTCTCTACCAGAGGGTACAGAGATGTGTATGCCTGGCGATAACGTTGAGATGGACGTTGAGCTTATCACACCAATCGCTATTGAAGAGGGTCTAAGATTCGCTATCCGTGAGGGTGGTAGAACAGTAGGTTCAGGCGTTGTTACAGCTGTAAACGAATAATCTACATTTTCTTTCAATATGATTTATAATTGAATTTTAAGGGCTGTCTGATTTTTCAGACAGCCCTTTTTGGGTTCTATCGCAAATGTTGGGGTAAACTTTTATGGCTCTATGTCAATAGTTGGGGTAATCCAAAAATAAGAAAAGCGAAAACAGGCAACGGCAACTAAGCTGTTGCCTGTCGTTGGTTAGAGAAGATGTGTAGAATTCTATTTCTAAAGCGAGAGAAGTTACGATATCCATAAG
>JAXJUM010000049.1:0-4759 GCA_036309045.1 Acutalibacteraceae bacterium | reverse complement strand
GGTATATTTTCTATCTGCATCATATATGAAGGTATCATATATTCAGGAAGCGATTGACTTAAACTATTTCTGATTTCAGAAATGTCTATTTCTTTATCACCTGTATAATATGCGTATATTGCTTTATCACCGTTTTTATCAGTTCTTGCAATCACTGCACATTCTTTTACAGATTCAATATCACGGATTTTACTTTCAATTTCTCCAAGCTCTATTCTGAAGCCTCTAATTTTTACCTGCTCGTCTATTCTGCCAAGATACTCAAGAGTTCCGTCAGGAAGCCACCTTACAAGGTCACCTGTACGGTAAGCTCTGCTATTATTAAATGCAAAATCAGTAAACTTTTCATTTGTTAATTCGGGTAAATTTACATAACCTATTGCTAAACAATCACCAGTTAAATAAAGCTCACCCGGAATGCCAATACCGCACAATGAATTATCAGTTACAACCCAAGCCTTAGTATTAGCAATAGGTTTACCTATATTAAGAATTCCGTTGCATTTCAATTCTGCAATACTGCTTTGATTCATTGTAGCAACATGAGTTTCTGTTGGACCATAGTGATTATAAACCATAATATCATCAGCAGCAGATTTAATTAAAACTTCAGGGAGTTTAAATGTCTCTCCTGCAAGAATAATGTGTTTGATATTATTAATTATTGTATTAAGATTTTCAGATACAAGAGCCTCAAAATAAGATGGAGTAGCAAAAATCGTATTGATTTTATATTTCTCAATCAACTTCAGACACTTTGAAACATCTTGTTTTTCTTCATATCTAATCAAGTAGCCACATCCACCACACAATAATGTACTGAAATATTCCTGAACAGAAACATCAAAACCGTAATATGTAGCAAATAATGTACTCTTAAATGTCTCCATTGACATTTTTTCATACTCATAAGAAACAAGATTTGTAATAGTTCTGTTTGGCACCATTACACCCTTTGGATTACCAGTTGTTCCCGATGTATAAATCAGATACATTCCCGAATCGAGTGTACTATTAGAAGTGTCAAAATCATCAACATTTTGATCATAGTCAACTTTTTCTACATCAATAACAGGTATATCCGCTGATATTTCAGTTGATACTGTCAAAATAGCTTTTGCTTCACAATTCTTAATAATATATAATTTTCTTGCTTCAGGATAATTTATGTCAATCGGTACATATACAGCACCTGCTTTTAATACACCTAACAGTGCAACTAACATATCAATACTTCTTTCAGTAAGTAAAGCAACACAATCGCCAGATACTACACCATTTTCTTTCAATACAGAAGCTACACAGGCTGCCCTATGATTCAGCTGACTGTAAGTTGCTGTAATATTATCAAATATCACAGCATCGGAATCAGGAGTTTTCTTAACCTGATTTTCGAACAACTGAATAGGAGTAAGGTTACACAAATGATTAAGTTCAGTTTTATTCCACAAATTAATAAGTTCTTTATCTGTTGAATCCATTAGAGAAATTGAACTTATAGTTTGGTAGGTATTATCAAGTGATTGCTCTAACACACATTCGAAATGTTTTAACATTCTAGCAATAGTGTTGCGATTAAATAATTTATCACAATATTGTAATACAAATGAATACTTGCCATCTGTAAGAGATGCTGCAAATAATAAGTCAAACTTAGAAACATTTGCATCCATATCAACAATATCCTGAATATTAATATCATTCATTACTGAATCTGATTGCTCTTGATTTTGTAATACAAACATTACGTCAAACAATGGATTTCTCGACAAATCTCTTGGAACATTCAATTTATCAACAAGTTCTTCAAAAGGATACTCCTGATTTTCATAACCATCAAGGCAGGTTTGCATTATTTTTTGCAGGAATTCATAATAAGTCATTGTTCCTACTGGTTCGCCTCTGAAAACAATAGTATTTACAAACATACCAACCATATTTTCAGTATCTTTACTTGTACGGCAGGCTATTGGAGTACCTATAAGAATATCATCCTGTCTACTGTATTTACTCAACATAATCATAATACAGCTTAACAAAATCATATAGTCTGTTGCACCGGTCTTTGAAGACAACTCTCTAATGGACTTTGTAATATTCTCTGAAAGAGTTATAGCTTCGGTTTGTCCACTGAAACTCTGCACTTGCGGTCTTTGATAATCAAGTGGTAAATTCAAAACAGGCGGTTCTTCTGAAAATTCATTCAACCAATAAGTTTCTTGAGAAGATATATCTCTTGAAAGCATCCATTCACTATAATCTTTATACTGAACACGCAGTGGTTCAAGTTCTTCACCATTATATAAGCGAATAAGTTCATCCTCTATAATAGCGGAACTCATACCATCAGCAATTATGTGATGTATATCATAGAAACATAATGACTCATTTTCTGTTTCGACAATAAGGAATCTTAACAGCGGAGCCTTTGATAAATCAAATGGCTTAACAAAAGAATTATAAAGAGCATCAACTTCATCAGATGAAACCTTTACTACATCAAAATCAATCTCAACATCATTAGAAATAACCTGAACTGCCTCTTGATTGCGAATTTCAAAACTTGTACGAAGTGCCTCATGACGCTCTGTAAGTTTTATCACAGCATTACGCAATTTTTCAATATCAAGACTACCTGTAAGAGTAATTGATGATGGCTTATTATATGTAATACCTACCTCGTCAATCTGGTCAATCAGATATAAACGCTTCTGAGCCGATGACATAGGATAGTATTCTTTCTTTTCAGCCACAGGAATCTCTTCGCCAACAATTTTGTTACCCTCAATTAATTTTGCAAGTTCTTGAGGTGTTGGTTTACTAAATATATCTTTTAATGAAATTCTTACACCTGTTGAAGAAGCAATATAATTAACTAAACGCATTGCACGCAACGAATGTCCACCAAGTGTAAAGAAATTATCTTTTATACCTACTTGAGATACACCAAGAATATCAGTAAATATTGAACATATAATTTGTTCTTCTGCTGTTCTTGGAGCAACATATTCTTGTAATGTCACACCAATTTCCGGAAGAGCATTTTTGTCAAGTTTTCCGTTTGCATTCAAAGGTATTTTATCAAGTTGCATCCAAAGAGAAGGAATCATATATTCTGGAAGTAAGTTACGCAGTTCATTCTGTAAAATTTCAAAATCACATACATCATCAGATGTATAGTAAGCACAGAGATTAGCACCATCTTTGCTTACAGTAACAGCGACATCCTGTACTTTGTCAATCTTTAATAGTTGATTGGTAATCTCATCAACTTCAATACGGAAACCTCTAAGTTTAATTTGCTGATCACTTCTGCCAAGAAAGGCAATTTCTCCATCAACAGTCCAATATCCAAGGTCACCTGTATGATAAATATTTCCATTACCAAACGGATTATCCGTAAATTTCTCAGCAGTTAGCTCAGGCATATTACAATATCCTCTTGCAACACCTAAACCGGCTATACAGATTTCTCCGATCATTCCAATTCCACATAATCTTGAACCATTACACAAATATACCTGATAATTATCAACAGGTTTACCGATTGTAATTTCACAGTTGCGTTCAACCTTAGTCATAGTTGAAAATACAGTTGCTTCCGTAGGACCATACTCATTAAATACAGTTACTTGATCGCCAAAAATCTGATAAGCAATTTCTGCTATTTCTTTAGTAAGAGTTTCTCCTCCAAATACTATTGTATGGAAATTTAGTTTTTCATAATTTCTCAAATCATCAACTACACCCATAAAATGAGAAGGTGTAATTTTCAAAACTTGAACATCGTATTTGGAAGCATATTCCGCTAAATCAAATATATCATTAAACAATGCCAAAGTTTCACCATACAACAATGCAGCAAAAATTGCTGGAACAGTAAAGTCAAATGCATAATTTGTAAATAATGGAGTAACACCATTATTATCACTATAAAAATTATTTCTTACAACAGACAAATGATTAATTACAGAACATTGCTCTATCATAACACCTTTTGGTCTGCCAGTAGTGCCTGAAGTATAAATTAAATATGCCAAATTTTCATAACCAGCACTAATATCAGCATTAGGAAGAGCTAAAGTTTCTTCTGTAATCAGTTCGTTAATGTCAAGGTGTATACACGGTAAGTCAGTTGAAATTTTTGTTTTATACAGTAATACCGCCTTGGCTCCTGAATCATTAATAATATAATCTATACGATCTTTAGGATACGATGGATCAATAGGAACATATGCTGTGCCTGACTTTAAAGCACCATAAATTGCTGAAATCTGTTCAAATCCACGCTCTGATATAATAGCTACTACTTCATCAGGATGACTAATATACTGTTTTAACTTAGATGCAACAGCATTTGCAGAAGCATTAAGTTCAGCATAAGTAAGTGACTTGTCTTCAAAAACAACCGCTGTTTTGTCAGGATTCTTTTCCACCTGCTCTTCAAACAATTCCACAATCGTCTTATCTCTTGGATAATCCGTTAATGTATTGTTAAACTCTTCAAGAATTTGTCTGCGTTCTGAGTCGCTTATCGCCTCTAATTCACTCAATTTTATTTCAATGTTTTCAATAACCTGTGAAAGAATATTTATGAAATGCTTAAGTATTCTTCCAGCAGTTTCAGGATTATACAAATCAGTACAGTATTCAAGAACTATACCAAAGTTACCCTGATATTCTGCTACACTGAAGGATAAGTCAAACTTTGAAATAGTACTATTAATCCCTGAATCCTCTATTTCAACTCCGCTAAGCT
>JAXJUM010000048.1:0-28034 GCA_036309045.1 Acutalibacteraceae bacterium | reverse complement strand
TTTGTGATGTAGATGATTTTTGTAAAGCATATGAGGCATATTGTGAAACTCACTTGCTTATAGATAAAAAGCAGATTGTTCCCAAAACATCAATGTATCTAAGTGAAATAATGACAATAGTTATCTATTTTCATTTGTCAAATTACAGAACATTCAAGTGGTATTACAATAAATTTGCATGCAAAACATTAAAACCATATTTTCCTAAATTGGTTAGTTATAACCGATTTGCGGAAATTATGAAAATGACAATCGTTCCACTGACATTATATCTTATAAACTATGGATTTGGCAAGAGTACAAGGATAAATTTTGTTAATTCAACACCACTAGAGGTTTGTGATAATCATAGAATTTATCATATATAATACGAATATTATAATAACCTTCTAAGGTTGAATCTATTAATGGATGTATATTATAATCTTTTTCAAGAATATCAACAATGTTATCCAACATCGATATAGATTTACTCTCTTTGCAACAATCGGTTATAGTAATGCCTTTTCGAGATAGCATTTTCCCGTATTCTTCCATACTAATTTCCGAGTCTTTGCTTTGTTTAATTTCTAACTTATCATTAGAATAGTTTGAAGCATAATCTAATGTTAAGTAGTCCGAAAGATTCAACCTTACATCTTCAAGAAACCTATTCATTATGCCCAATTTACTTCTTGAAAATTTTTCCGGATTGTCATAGCAAAGAAAATCAACAGTGTTACGAGAATTTTTAAATGAACTTTGTGCAAAGGTTTCCCTAAGATCTATAATTAAGGATATTCCAATAGCTGGAAGAAGCGTAGAAATACACTTTAGAAAAAGACGATATAGATGTCCACATTGTGGTAAAAGATTTGCAGAAGAAAACTCATTTTTACCTCGCTATTATAGGGTAACAAATCGTCTTGTTGAATATGTATGCGACAAATTAAGAGAGGTTTATTCATTCACAAGTATAGCAAGAGAGCTTAATCTTTCAATTTCTACAATTATTAGATATTTTGATTTAGTATCATATGCAAAACCAAAGGTACTTCCTAATGTTATCGCTATAGATGAATTTAAAGGTAATGCTGATAACGAGAAATACCTTGGAATAATAACAGACCCTGAGCACGGAATAGTTTTAGATATACTTCCAACTAGACATAACTACTATCTATCCCATTATTTCAGTCAATACACAACTGATGAACGCAATGATGTTAATATTTTTATTTCTGATATGTGGAAACCCTACTCTGATATTTCTGCTGTTTTCTTTAAAAAATCTACATATGTCGTAGACAAGTATCACTGGATAAGACAGGTTATATGGGCGTTTGAAAAGGTTAGAAAGTCTGAGCAAAAGAAATTTAGTGCTTCTCATCGCAGATATTTTAAACGCTCTAAATCACTATTAAATAAGCATTTTAATTCACTAGATGAACAACAGAAAAACCAAGTTAATGTTATATTGTATGCTTCTCCTACACTTTCCAGAGCCTATTCCTACAAAGAAGATTTCCTTAATATTCTTTCTTGTAATTCAAGAGAAGAAGCTCAAAAAGAATTAATTAAATGGATTAATTCTGCTTCTATCTGTGGCATAGAAGCTTTTGAAAAGTGTGCTAAAACTATGCTCACTTGGATTAACGGTATTCTTAATTCTTTCACTACTCCATACACTAACGGTTTCACTGAGGGCTGTAACAACAAAATAAAGGTGCTCAAACGCAACGTCTATGGCTACCGTAATTTCTCTCGATTTAGAAATAGAATTCTACATATTTTCTCTAATCAAAGACAGGCAACAGCTTAGTTGCCGTTGCCTGTCTTCGCTTTTCTTATTTTGGGGTTACCCCAACTATTGACATAGAGCCTATATTTATAATTATTGAAACCACTGTTAAACCTACTTAAATGCCTGTTGTTATTCTGTGAGCTGATTATAAGCTCCAGCGATACCATCGGTGTATTTGGCTGTGAACGTCAATTCAAGCATACATAGAAACCCCTCAACAAAAGTAATTTACAAGATTACTTCTGTTGAGGGGTTCTTGACTTACAATATTCAAGAATTTGCACTGACCAAGGAAGATACGTATTTGCATCCTTACCATACTGTATTTGTGTAAATACATATGTCAGATATTTCTCTGGTATAAGGTCATGAGCTATCGCTGTCTGTATAATGCTATATATAATTGTTGATGATGTTGCTCCGTTAACTGTGTTGGAAAACAAACAAACTACTTAGAAAAAATCGATAAAAAAGAGCATTTCCCATTATACCTACAACCACCAAAAAGTAACAAACACATAATTCTTTCATAACCATTCCATTACGCAAATAATGGACTAACGGGCAACACGGTCCTTTCAACCCTTGTGATTGCTATTGATTACTTACAGAAATACGCCCATATATTGGCATCACCAATATATCTCTTTCTGGGGTAATCACAACGATATACGAAATATCTAATTAATCCGTTACAATATCTTGTTTTAGAAACCTTTGATATTAAATACAATAAGCTCTGTTGCAGATTTGTCTTCTCTCTCGTTTGTCATAAGAGTAAGGATACTGCCGTTAGAAAGAACAGTAGATGAACAGAACCATGGATAGTTAGTATCAAACAAATCGCTATCTGAGATTTCAGCAATAAATGTGCCGTCATTATTCCAAAGAAGAACGTCTCTCATATTGCCATCAAAAGCAATATATCCGTTTGATGTCTGTGTCACAAATGTTACACTGCCAAGTCCTTCGCCTTCTGCATCGCAAAGAGTTTTCTGAAGAACACCGTCTTTGTTGTAAACAAACACCTTGTGTCCGCTGTCATCTGCAGCATTTGCACATACATAAATGTTGTTTTTATCAACATTCAAGTTCATAATTGTATCTGTTTCTTTAAAGATTACAGGTGTTTTACTGTATGTATCACCATTAAAAGTTACGATATTACATTCGTTTGAAGTGAAATAGTCAACCCCCCATTCTCCGGACGGATGCATAGCAAGGCTGTAGATATCTTCATAGGTGTTTACTACAGCACCATCTTTTATGCAGATAATATCATTCATTGAACCACTGAGCCAGAGTGAACCGTCGGATGTTGAGCTGATGCTTTCATAGTTATCTTCTGGAAGCTCTATATTTTTTGTAAAAGTCAACTTGTTGCCATCATAGTTATACTCTCTGAGTTCGCCTTCAACAAGAACATATACCTTATCACCAACTGCTGCAATGCTGTGGTTAAAGGTTTCGAAAGTTGAAATATATTCATCAAATGGAATGAATTTTGAATTTACGGTAAAATCACCAGTTGTTACACTGTGGTTCTCAGTTGAGAAAGCTTCGCCCTCCCACTCCCAAGGACCGTCTACATTATCGGTATCTTCAAGAGTAAATGTAAGCCCTTTGAGAAGTGCTTCAATACGGCTATCTTTTATATCCTGTGCATCAAAGTCAATGTAAACAGTTACACCGGCACTTTCAATACGGTTTAAGTAAACAAGAGTGTCATCGCCACCATCATATTTAAGAAGGTTAACACCTCCAATTTCTACGGTTTCATATGTATTGTTTACTTTGTAATCATACTGGTCAAAACCGTAATATACAAGGTCTTCACGGAAATCGTAAGGTTCATCAACAGACACCTTAATTTCTACATTAATCAGATAATATTCAGGATCCTCAGGATCAAGTATCTGAAGATTTGAAAAACAATACTCCTTATCATCTTTCAAATCTTCTTCAATATGTTTCCAAACGCTGTTATCATAGTTAAGGGTGAAAAGTGTTGTTTTGATTTCACCACTTGCATCGGTTGATGATGCTGTGTTATTGCCTGATGTTTTTTTTGTATCATCAGTATTATTATCACTGCAGGCAACAAGCGATAAAGTCATAGCTCCTGCTAAAAGCATCACTAATAATTTCTTCATAATACTACTCTCCTGAATTCAATTTATTTTTTTGCATAGATGTGAGGTTTAGTGTCTAAATGCTTTGCCATAGTAATTTCTTACTAATTGCTTTGCGTAAGGCTTTCTAAAATCATCTTCACGTCCGCATCATCAAGTGAAATTTCGTATTCTCCGTTTTTCATCAGAATCATAACCTGAAAGGTTGCACCGTTATGTGTTGTTTCTATCATTGTATAAGGATAATTGAGGCTGGTACAGGAAAAACCCTTCCATAAATAATCGCCCAATTCAAACGGCTCTATATCCTGAACATTGTCATAGAATATTCTTGTAGGAAGTAAAATTTCGTCTTTATCGTAAAGACGAATTGTTATTCCTACTTTTGAAAAAACATCCAAATCTGTTTGTGCGTCTTTATAAATATGTAACTTCTTCGGACTTTTTTTGCCGTCGGAATCAATTCCGTAAAAAAGCATCCAGCCCGATGGGACAAATACACTCAGTACACCATTATCAAACAGTTGACCACTCATGCCCAAGGATCTTCCGAAACCGGCATACGGATATCAGCAAGACATTGTATGTCGTTCAAAAACCACTGCCCCGTAGAAGGTTTTTTACGCAACTTAATAGGTCTTGGATTATCTGCACCACCACTTGTTACATACAGCGTTGCCCAATTTTCCTCATTAAAGGAATACGGTGTTTCTCTGACTATGATGGTATATGGCTTTGTTGGCGTATAGTCATTTTCAGGGGTCGCTCCGGCAAAGAAAGAACGCACCTTGTACATCTTTCCAGCCAGACGTTCTCTAATGAACTGTTTTTCAAATGGACTGACTTCCGCAGGACCTTTTAAAAAATTCAGCATTCTGATAGCTTCATTGGGATTGTCCTCATAGTGGCAGAGTGCCAAAATAGTCAACGCTGTTGTTTTAAAAGCTGAATCCATGGATGCTTCGGGCAATGCCTGCATTTCGGAAAGATTGGTTGGAAGTAAAGTGAAGGAGAATGTTTCAGAATGGTTTCTGTTCTTTCCTATGTTATTAGCCACATTATTAGCAGCTATAGAATTAAAATTATTCATTATATTCTACTCCTTTAATCAGCTTTGGCATATTTCGTTGTCATAATTGAAATAAATCCGTTTTCATCGTCCAAACGAACAAATCCGTCTTCGCCCATTTCCATTTTAACCCAGAATTCGCCGTTTCGGTCTTCCCATTCAAAAGGCTCTTGTGTCATCATACCGTCATAAAGCTTGATGTGACCTTCTGCAACTGCCGCATCGACTTCTTCCTGCGATACGCCTTCAGGCAACGGCATAAGCATATAAAGCTTTCCGTCCTCACAAACGGCAAGCTGTCCGCCAACAAGCTGCTTTCTTTCCTTCATTTCATCGGCAACAGCTTCTTCATCTGTTTCGTCTATATAGCACATAGGGGAATCTAAATATTCCTGTGTTCCCATATAGACCATTTCGTCATTTTCGTTTACAATTCCAATAGAATGGAATTTCCATTTTCCTACATAACTCATAAAAAGACCTCCTGTTTATTTTGTTGAATATCATTGCGAAACTTTGTCCGTTTCTTACCTTAATGAGTATGATGTAATTTTTCTGCCACAGTTTTTGCAATACTTCGGTTCTGCTTCGTAGGTGGCACAATCCATGCACTCGCTCACATCGGGGTTAAATACAATGTCAGCAACCAATTTCCTGCATTTGTTGTATGAGTTAAAAAGCTGTTTAGCTTCTTGCTTCCACGCAATCATCACTTCTGCCTCGGGAGTATCGGCTTTATGAACTCCTGTTATACACACAAGAGCACCCGACAAATCGCAGTAGAATTTATAACGGTTTCCGTCTGCGTTTTTACTGACTTTATAGGTGACTATTCTTTTTTTATCCATCAAGTTATGCAACCTACCTTCCGTCAAAAATCACATTATAAGTCTCCTGTAATAAGCTGTACCCTATTCTTGACTGAGTCAATGTTTTATGCTACAATGTTTAAATTAATTCGGGTGCCAATGTGCTTTGTCAGCACGTTGGCAAAGTGATTTATACTGGAACCGTGTTCCTGTATAAATCTATACCGCTCTAACTTTCTCAGAAAGTCAAATCTTACCATTTATTATAAGAATTTCTGCTTCTTATACACCACCCAAAACACCCCCAAAAAAGGTAAAATACGAATTTTTTTTAAAAAAGGGTGGGGATTTGGGTAGGTAACCCCTTTGGAAGGAATATTACTTATGAAAAAAAACATTATTTCACTTATTTTGCTTTTTACACTCTGTTTTGTAGGTTGTGGAAAGCAAATCATGCCGAATCCTAAAAGTCCTGTTAACCTTACTATGTGGCACGTGTACGGTAGTCAGACCAAGTCACCGTTAAACGATACCATTGATGAATTTAATAAAACAGTCGGCAGAGATAACGGTATATCCGTCAACGTTGTATCCGTTACCAGCTCTTCTGCTATTGATAAGGCTCTTGCTTCTTCGGCAAACGAAGAACCTGGTGCCGAAAATATGCCCGACTTGTTTACAGCTTATCCCCGTGCTGCAGAAATCGTAGGCACAGACAATTTGTTGCAATGGGATGAGTATTTTACTGAAGACGAGCTTTCAGAGTTTAAGGACGAATTTCTTGCAGACGGTTATTTTGACGATTCGCTTCTTATGTTGCCAATCGCTAAGTCTACCGAAGCTCTTTTTCTCAACCAAACCCTCTTTGAGCGTTTCAGTGAAAAAAACAATCTAACTCTTGACGACCTGCAATCCTTTGAAGATTTGTTCGAAATTTCAAGCAAATATTATGATTGGTCAAACGGTCAGAATTTTATGCAAATCAACGACTACTACAACTATGCCTATGTGGGTATGAAAGCATATGGTAGTGAGTTTGTGCGAAACGGTCGCCTTCGTGTAGATGATGAAGCTTTTGAGAAATTGTGGATTCCACTGGCTAAAAGTGCCATTCACGGTGGAATCTGCTTAGAAGACGGTTATGCTGCCGCACGTTGGAAAACTGCTGAAATCATTGCCAACACAGGTTCCACAGCAGATGTTCTTTATCAACCGACAGAAGTAGTTTACGCAGATAATACCTCTGAGAATATCGCTGCCATTGCACTTACCTATCCGAAGTTCACCGATGACTTTAACGGTGTCATTAACCGTGGCGGTGGTTTATATGCTGTAAAAAGCGAAGACGAGAGAAAAAACCAAGCTGCATACATTTTTGCAAAATGGCTTACTGCCAAGGAAAACAATCTGAATTTTGTTACACAGGCAGGTTATTTACCTGTAACCGAAGATGCTTTCACAATGCTCTTTGAGGATATCAACATCGTAGAGAACAAAAACTATCACAGTGTTTATCAGACTGTTGATACAATGATGCAGGATTATACCTTTTACGCTCTTCCACTTTATGACAATGCTTCCAATATACAATCGATTTTTGAGCAAAATGTAAAGTCAGTTTTGAAGTCAGCACATAACCAGTACATTAAAAGAACTCAAAACGGAGAAGATGCTGACGCAGTTTTGAATGAACTTGTCGAACACTCATTATCTGAACTGAACAGATTGACTATAGAATAAGGAATGTAAAAAATGAGGTTTATCAGCTTTAAGACCACACGTAATCTTATCCGACAGATTAAATCATCCGGTGTTTCTATGCGTAGGCGTCTCACTATATACATCATCTCGGCAGTAGCCTTGATTTTATCACTTATCCTGCTTCTTTTGAATGTGTTCGGAATTATAAATCCCACAAGCATACAGATAATGGAGGCAATGGATACCCAGTTAGTCTCTTATTCCGATAATATTGAGCGTGACTACGACAGAATTGCCGCCCATGCAATTTCTTTTGCCGAACAACTTGAGTCGGGTATTCAAAAATATCTTACCAAACAAAACTACTCCTTTGAGGAGCTGAAAAACAATCCAGAAGCACTGTTTTCACTGCAAAACGAGTTGTACAACACCGTTTATCTGAATATGCAGCTTGCACCCTCCAGTGGAGCATTTTACATTTTAGACAGCACAGTAAACAGTCAGTTGCCTGAATCCCTTTATAATGGTATTTATCTCAAATACATAAATCTCAACTCTGAAAACACGGTAAATAACAGCATTACCTTATACCGTGGCTCTTATTCTACAGGAAAAAATAACGGACTAACCTTTCACAGTGGATGGCAGAATGAAATGAAGACCGATTTCTTTGACTGCTGTGAGAGTGAATTTACCAAAAACACCCACTACATTTTGAGTTCGACGGTTGAAATCCCCGATACTTGGGAGCGAGCCCGATATGTGTATGTGCCACTGCGTGATATGAGAGAAAACATCATAGGTGTATGTGGTTATGAAGTCAATGACTTGTATTTTCAGTTGTCTGAAAAATTCGCTGAAAGTAAATTCAGTACACTTGTAGGTGCCCTACTCGAAAGCTCCCCTACAGGCTATTCTGGACAGTTTAATTCAAACCGATATAAATCCTTTGATATAAGCACTTACGAAAAGGACGGCTTTACCGTCTTTAGCTTTGACGGTGAAACGTGCATTGGAAGGACACGAACGCTAAAACTGGGAAAAGACGAATTTATCGTTGCCTTGATGATTACCGAAACAGAGTTTGAAGACTATATCCGTAGAGGACAGCTAAAAGTTGCAGGTGTCATATTATTCGTCGTTGTTTTTGCCTTTGCTTACTGCTTGTCTATTAGCAAAAAGTATGTATCGCCTATTTTGAAAAAAATTGAGCAAATCAAGGCTAACGAAGCCTTCGATACAAAATTAAATATACATGAGATCGATAATTTAATTACGTTTCTCGCAGAAAAGGATGCCGAATCAGAAGAACATTTGAGAGAATTGGAAACTGCAAAGAAAAAAGCCGAGGAGGAAGCCCACAGAACACGTGAAGCATATGAAAAAGCTTTGGAAGAATACAAACTTGCACAAAGTGAGATTCACCAGCTTTCAAATAAGCGTAAAAAAGAGATTGTGCTAGAAGACTTTGAATTCTTTCTCTGTAATTTGAAAACTTTGACGCCTACAGAGTACCGTGTGTACGAACTATATGTTGACGGAAAATCATCGTCAGAAATTGCTACTATAATGGGATTCAAAGAGAACACCTTGAAGTACCACAACAAGAATATTTATAGCAAGCTGGGTATTTCCTCACGTAAACAACTTCTCAGATTTGCTACGTTGAAACAGCACAATGATAAGAAAGGAAATCCTAGCATATGACGCTTCAACAAAGATTGAATCAAATTATTGAAGAGCAGAAAATCTCTAAACGAGAATTTGCAAAAAGGGTTGGAGTATCAGAGAACTATATTTACATCCTTACAAGCAACAGTCGCCCATGCTCAAACCAAAATAAAACCATTTCTCCCATGCTTGCGGAACTCATTGGCATAAAATTCGGATACGATCCCGAATGGATATTGAACGGAGATAAAGAATAATTTGAAGGGATATGCATATACGCATATCCCTTTGCATTATATATAAAAAATGGTATAATACTAAGTAAGCGTCAACTCAAGCACGCATAGAACCCTCAGAAAAGTAACACAACTTTACTTTTTCTGAGGGATTTTCAACTTACAATGTAAGCGTTAATTCAAGCACGCACATAACCCTTCAGCAAAAGTAATTTACAAGATTACTTCTGTTGAGGGGTTCTTGACTTACAATATTCAGGTATCTGTTCTGACCAAGGAAGATAGGTGCTTACATCCTTACCACACTGTATTTGTGTAAATACATATGTCAGATATTTCTCATGTATCAGGTTATGAGCTATCGCTGTCTGTATAATGTTATATATGATTGTTGATGAGGTTGCTTCATTAACGGTGTTGGAAAACAAATATTTTTTCTACCTATAACAAACGACTTAGAAAAAAATTTATGAAGAAAAAAGTGTCTATAACCAAAGCTAGCAACAATTCAAACAGAGCTTAAATCTGTTATAACACTCATACTTACAGAGTAGTGCAGAGCGTTTCCCGTTATATCCACAATTGCATACAACCCATATAAACATTGGGTTTGTATGGTTTTTAATTTAATAAGAAATTATGTTGTAAATTATTATAACACAGAAACTATACACAGAGATAGAAATATTTCAACAGACTGATTTTCGCAAGTAATTATCAGCAGAAATATGAAAAAACTCAAAAAATATATTACTAACATCAAATGATATAAGACTTTATAGTAACACCCGAGTTACGGCGTTACTTGTTTTTATTAGCACAAATACAAGTTCAATATAAAAAGTATGTAAAGAATTTTGGTTGATTAATATATTTATGGCATAATCTATATAAATACTTTTCTAAAACGAAAAATATGGTATAATATAATTAAACGAGAGATAGCTATCGCTCTCAAATAAAATAAAGGAGGGTAAAAAGGTATTAAGAAAAACTTTAACTATTTTGTAGCCTTTGCATTGGTGTTTAGCTGTACAACAATTGCCTTTGCTACTGGTGATTGATATAGCTTTTATACCAACAAATGACTATAAGAGAGGCGATGTTAATATGGGTAGCAATATTGATATCAGCGATGTTATATGGGTGCTAAAGCATATAGTTGGTATTATAGCTCTTGATAATAAGCAATGCTCATATACTGATGGTATAAGGCTCTTTTATCCTTGTACGTTGAAAATTAATAGGGAGGAGTCAAGTTGAGAAGTAAAATTCAAATTTCTAAGAAAATACTAAGCGTATTCCTTTCTGTGCTTGTGGTATTCTCTTGTGTTCCAATGTCGGTTATTTCGGTAAGTGCTACTGGAGTAGCTGATATAACTGTTACCATTGACACAGGTGCAGAGGTAACACTTACAGATGCTTATCAAGACGGCTATTACGACATTGGCACAGCAGATGAGCTTTATGCGTTTTCTTACGTGGTTAATGGTGGTAATACCACTGTCAATGCTGAATTAACAGATGATATAGTTGTAAACTCTGGCACAATGTCAGCCCAAACAGAGGGGGCAAGAGCTTGGATACCTATTGGTAATTATGAAAATTACTACACAGGTACTTTTTACGGTAACGATTATACTGTTTCAGGCTTGTATTTTAATAATAATGATAGCGATGCAGATGAAGCATATTGTATAGGTTTATTTGGTAGTGTGGGTACTAATGGTGTTATAAAAAACACAGGTGTAATCAATTCCTACTTCAATGGATGTAGTTCTGTAGGTGGCGTGGTAGGTTATAGCTATAATGGTACAGTTACAGATTGCTATAATGCAAGTGATGTAAATGGTGAGTTAGATGTAGGTGGCGTGGTTGGTGCTATTGCTGTTGATGAGGGTTACAGTGGAATAATTGCAAATTGCTACAACATAGGTAATGTTACTGTTGCATATTCAGGTGCAGGTGGTGTAGTTGGTAATAGCTACAATTGTACAATCACAAACTGCTACAACACAGGTACAATTACTTGTACAAATGGCAAATATCACGAACTAGGTTCAGTAATAGGTGGTATAGCTGCTCTTACTTGTATGAGCACAATTACCAACTGCTATAACACAGGTAAGCTTGTTGGAGATGATGATAATGTAGGTAGTATAGTTGGTTGGAGTCAGGACGGAAACACAATCGCTAACTGCTACAACATAGGTAAAGTAACTGGTAGTGGTACTAATGTAGGTGCTATGGTTGGTTTTAGTGATGGAAAAACTACAGTCACAAACTGCTACTACTTAGCAGATAGCGAAATAGACGAGTTTGACGGTACTACTTATAAAACAATTGACCAGTTCAAATCAGGTGAGGTTGCTTATATACTACAAAGTAGCGTTACAGAGGACGAATACGGAGATAAACCATACATCTGGGGTCAGCTTATAAACACAGACGATTCACCTATATTATCTGATTACTATACAGTTTATGAAACTAAAAGCTGTAAGGGTAACATAGCATATACCAATATAGATCCTGAATATTATGGTGAAGTTATTACTCACTCTTCATTCGATGATGACGGCTTCTGTACTGATTGCGATAATGGTTACAAAAAGCCTGTTGTCGAAAGAGGCAAATGGAACGACATTTACCTAATCTCAAACGCAGGCGAGCTTTTCTGGTTTGCAGATTATGTTAACGATGTTACAGGTGATGTTCACGCAAAGCTAACAAAGGACATCAACATAAATGAGGGCTTTACATTCAATTCTGATGGTACATACACATCAACTATTGAGGGGGCTACTTTAAGAGAGTGGACTCCTATCGATGATTTGTACGGTGACTTTGACGGTCAAGGTCATACAATAAGTGGTGTTTACTGTGTATCAGAAAATACCTATGTCGGATTCTTTGGTTATACAGGCTATTATCCTATTAAAAATCTTATACTTGCAAATTCTTACTTTAAGGGTAACAGCACTGTAGGTGCGATTGCAGGCTATTCACAGGCAGAGATTTCTAACTGTGGTGTTACAGATACAGTTACCGTTACAGGTGATTACCACCGTGCTGGTGGATTTGTAGGTGAGAATGTACGTAGCATTGAAAACTCCTATACAGTAGCAGATGTATTTGCAGGCTACAGTTCTGAACACTATGGAGCAACAATGGAAAACTGCTACTATATTGCAGATGAAGACACTGACGGTTATGACGGTACAACTGCATTAAAAGCAGATACAGTTACAAGTGGTGAGCTTGCTTACAAACTACAGGCTGGTGTTAAGGGTGAAGAAATCTACGACGAAGAAAGTGGCGATTATATAACTGCTGAGCCTAAAGAAATCTGGGGGCAAGAAATTGGCGTTGATAATTACCCTACACTTGGTGGTGCAAAGGTTTATCAGGTAGCAAACTGTTTAAGCGATATTGGCTACAACAACACAAACAAAAATATAGACCATATTTGGGTTGACGGCAAATGCTCAGTTTGCAAAACAATTTGCGAGCACACTTGGAAAGCTGGCTCTTGCTTAATTTGTGGTGAAAACTGTGAGCATAACTTTGAGTCAGGCGAAGTTTGTACAATTTGTGGTGAAAATTGTGAGCATAGCTCTAGTGACAATGGTTTCTGTAATGTGTGCAAGGGCTTAGTTGCTGCAACTCTTAATAATAATGGCACAGCCGATGATGAAACGGATGATTATTATGAGATTGCAAATGCAGGTCAGCTTTTCTGGTTTGCTGATTTTGTAAATGACGGTAACACAGACGTAAACGCAATTCTCACAAACAATATTACAATTCCAGAGGGCAAAAGCTGGACTCCTATTGGTGGTTACTACAATCATACTGTAAGTGGTGACACAACAGTTGCTTATAGTGGTAGCTTTGACGGTAAAGGCTTTACCATTTCTGGTATTTACATAGTTGACAGCGAAGAAAAAAGCATGACTTTGTAGGCTTGTTCGGCAAGCTTTCAAATGCAACAGTAAAAAACGTTACAGTTAAGGATGCAGTTATAAAAGCTTATTATAGTAGTGGTGCAATCGTAGGTAGCGTCAGTAGCAGTACCCTTGAAAATTGTCATGCAGTTGGTGTTGATATCTGTGCTGACTACCGAGATGCAGGTGGTATTGCTGGTCTGGTTAGGGGCAATACTGTTTTAAGACTTTGTACTTCAAGTGGTAAAATTTATGCAAATGAATATTCAGGTGGTATATCAGGTGGATCACCATTAAAAATTGAATATTGTATGTCAACCGCTACTGTTCTTGCAGGCAAAACATCAAACGAGTATTCTGCAGGTATTGCTAATGGTGCTGGTAATATGCATAGTTGTATTTACCTTGGCAACAAGGTAACAAGTGGATATGCAATAAGTGGCACTGTACAGATGGATTCTTCAAATATAAGCAACTGTTGGTACAATTCCTCAACAAAAACGGTATTTGTAGCTGTGGTTGCTACGAAAGTGCAGAAGAAATCGATGGAGTATATCAGATTAACAACCTAGGTAACCTGTACTGGTTTGCTGCCCTTGTAAATGGCTCACTACTTGATGGCACAAAGAAAAATGTAAACGCAAATGCAGTGCTTAACGCAGACATAGTTATCAACGAGGATTTAATTACAGACGACTATACACTAAGTAAAACAGATAACCTTAGAGAGTGGGTTCCTATCCGAAACTACAAGGGTACATTTAACGGAAATAACCACACAATAACAGGTATTTACATCTTAGAAGACGACTACTACCTTAACTACCAATCTATACACGCACATATGATGTGGGGTATGTTCTCATATTTCTATGGTACAGTTAAAAATCTTGCTCTTGACGAGCTTTATGTTGATTGTGGAGACATTTACGAACAAGGTAAAGGTGTAGCAGGTCTTGTGGGCTATAATGCAGGCACAATCGAAAACTGTTCTGTAAAAGGTTCAGTAAAGGGTTATGATGAGGCAAGTCTGGTTGCAGCTGAGTGTACAAGCTCAAGTAAAATCATAAATAGCTACGCTATCGGTACAGTGTCAACAACTGTCGATAACGGAATCAGTGGTATGATTACTTATCAGGATAGAGAGGTGACAAACTGCTACTATCTTGCAGACAGTGAAACCGACTCCAACGACGGTACAACAGCAAAAAGTGCTGATGCATTTGCTTCGGGCGAGGTTGCTTACCTTCTTGGTGAAGCCTTTGGTCAGGAGATTGGCATTGACGATTATCCTACACTTGGTGGTGCAAAGGTTTATCAGATAACAAATTGTGACGATGAAACTGGTTATCGTAACGTTAACGTGAGTGGTCATATTTCAGAGCCGGTAGAGGGTAAAGAACCAACTTGTGAAGAGGATGGTTACACTGCTAGCATAAAATGCTCTGTTTGTGACAAAACTCTAACAGGTGTAGAGAAAATACCAGCAACAGGACATAAATACGAAAACGGCTTCTGTAATGCTTGTGACGTATACCAGTCAGCAACACTTAACGAAGAAAATTATTACGAAATCGATAATGCTGGTAAGCTATATTGGTTTGCACAGCAGGTAAATAGTGGAAAAACTTCTATTAATGCAAAGCTAACAGCTGATATAGAAGTAAACGAGGGTGAAATGTCAGCCAAAACCGACAGCACAAAGGTTAGAAATTGGACACCTATCGGTAATGAGAGCAACAGGTATACAGGTAAATTTTATGGCGACGATTATACAATTTCTGGCTTGTATTTTAATAACGAAGAAGCAACCTATGTGGGTTTAGTTGGTTATTTAAGTTTTGGTGGTCTTGTTGACTACGTTGGTATTGAAAATTCTTACTTCAATGGTTATGAGTACGTAGGTGGCGTTGTTGGTTATAACTATAGTATACTCACAAACAGCTACAACACAGGCACAGTTAGTGGCAGTAGTTGGGTAGGTGGCGTTGTTGGTAGTAACAATGGTACACTCACAAACAGCTACAACACAGGCACAGTTAGTGGCAGTAGTTGGGTAGGTGGCATTGTTGGTTATAACTGGAACATACTCACAAACAGCTACAACACAGGCACAGTTAGTGGCAGTAGTTGGGTAGGTGGCGTTGTTGGTTATAACGATGGTTCTGGCACAATCACAAACTGCTACTACCTAAATACTTCTTGCAATGGTGGTATTAATGGAGCAGATGTAGCAGGCTCAGCCGAAGCAAAAACAGCTGACCAGTTTGCAAGTGGTGAGATTGCATACCTATTACAGTCTGGTGTTACAGCAGAGGAAGGCGAAGAAATACCAGAAATCTGGGGTCAGAAAATTGGCACAGATACATATCCAGTTTTAGGTGGCGATAAGGTTTATTACGGCTACAAAGACTGTAACGCAACCGAAAAGACATATTGCAATAATAAGGCTTATGATGAAATTCCTACTCATAGCTTTGAAAATGGAGAGTGTACAATCTGTGGTGATAAAGAACCTAATGTTTCAATCACTGGCGACATTACACTAGTACTTGAAGAAGCTGACAAGGATATTTTCACAGGTGTTGTTGAGCTAGAGGCTGGCACATATAGCTTTAATGTAGATGACAACGGTACAATCAAAGGTGCAAATTCTACATATACAAACACAGCAACTATCAGCTATTCAGCAGACATTAAAACTCCATCAAAGCTTAAAGCTACAGGTGGCAAATATACATTCACCTATAACGCTTCAACAAAGGTTTTAAAGATTGAGTATAAGCCAGCTGAGGCATTAGGAGATGTTAATGCCGATGGCAACATTAGTGTCAGCGATGTTATATTTGTTATGAAGCATATTGTAGGCGATATAACTCTTGATGATAAGCAAGCCTTCCTTGCTGATATTGATTTAAACGGCAGAATAACTCTTGTTGATGCCTTGAATATCCAAAAAATGATTTTAGAAATGGCTTAATTAACAACTTATAAGGTAAGCGTCAATTCAAGCACGCATAGAACCCCTCAGCAAAAGTAATTCACAAGATTACTTCTGTTGAGGGGTTCTTGATTTGCAATATTTAGGTATCTTCTCTAACCAAGGAAGATAAGTACTTACATCCTTACCATATTGTATTTGTGTGAATACATATATCAGATATTTCTTAGGCAATAATTTAGCCTTGATTGTTGCTGTTATTTACACTGACATAAGATTATGAGCAATCGCTACTTGTATGCTACCTAAATAATGCTCTATATAATTGTTGATGAGGTTGCTACGTTAACGGTGTTGAAAAACAACCAGTTTTTTCTACATATAACAAATGGCTTAGAAAAATTTGATATAAAAGAGTCTTTATAAGCTAAAGTAAGCATCAATTCGAGCACAGCTTGAATCTGTTATAACACTCATACTTACAGAGTAGGGCAGGGCAGAGCGTTTCCTGTTATATCCACAACTGCCCACAAACCCACATAAATAGTGGGTTTGTATGCTTTTTAGTTGAATAAAAAATTTTTTATAAATTATTATGGTACAGAAGCAGAAATATTTCAAATAAGCTGTTTTTTTGCAAGCAATTATCAGTAAAAATTTGATACAAACCATCAGTTGTTTGAAATTTAATAAATATTAGTTATTTTGTATCAATCATCTAACATTCCAATTTGATCTAAAATATCTTTGGTTAACTTTGATAATGGTCTGCTATATATTTTTTCTCCTGAACCTATATATGAGTAAAAGGTTTCCAATATGCTAGATTCGTTTTTGAAAATTTCTCCAAAATTTTTTAGTAGCATTTCCTTATGTATTTCTGGATAAATATATTTTTTTCTTATAATCTCCTTCACATATTTTTTAGAATTATTGTACTTTTTTTCTAATTTAAAAATCTCATTAGAATTTTTCATGCAATCATTCAATTCTGTTTTACCGACGCCTCTTAACTTTATATTAAAGTTGTCTGAAATACCTTGCCAAACAGTAGAATCAAACCTTTTATGTTCAATATCATCAATTAATTCATCATAAGTAATATCATATTCATCTTTATCATTATATAGTTCTATGAAAAACCGATATTCATTATCTTCGTAGTCATAAAACGGATAAAATGTTCTTTTGTCTGATTCTAATTTTTCATGATTACAAACTTTGCAACTAGGAACAAGATTATAGAACGAAAGCGCTAACGCTGGTATTTCATTTTTTGAATAATGATGATCTAAATCTCCTTTAAAGTAAATTTTTTTTTGGCCCAAACTATTTTTAACAGAATACTTTTCTAAGAAATTTCTATTACAATATGGGCATACTTCTATTTTTAGTTCATTGATAATCTTAGAAAGACAGGATGATACTCTATAATTATCATAATTTTTCAATAAAAATTTTTTTGTTTGACTATGTATACTCTTTTTATATTTTTCAACTACGACTTTATTGTTAGATAAATCCGCAAAAAAGAATTCATATATCTTTAATCTCCATTCATTATTCCGTAACACCTTTTTGTTATTTTTAAACTCTAATTTCCATTTCTGATATTGTTCAATTTCTGGAAAAATCATTTCTCTAAAAGTTTCGTCTTTATCCAAAATTGAAATAAACTCATTTATTTTATCAACTCTAAAAAACCACTGTCCCCAAATTTTTTTTATAGTTTCTATACTATTTTTATCTATGGAAATATGTATCATAATCTAATCCTTTATTGTCTGTAAGTACATTTTTACCCTTTCTTTGTCATTATCATTTGTTATCATATCAAGAATTGTTTGTTTGTTTTTTATAAGCGTAAGCTTATCTTTTTTCTTTTGCAATTGTTTCATCATAACTTTTTTTATAATAGTATCTCCTATTCTTTCGATAAAAGATTCTATTTCTTCAGTATTTTCAATGTCTGTATTTAAACCATTAATCTTCCTCATATATTCATTTATTTTTTTTGTAGCAAATTCACCTACTGTATTATTCATAAAAAACTCATTCTTCATTAAATCATATATATTCGCTCCTAAACAACTAGTTTCCTCACTAATGTCTAGTTTTTTCATATTAAGTCTTCTGCTTTCTTTTTCTCTTTCCAATAAAAATACATCATCAGGTAAAATATCAGATAATAAGTATGGTGAATGTGTAGAAATTACTAGTTGTATATTGCCATTAAATTTTATGGATTCTATTACTTGTAATAAAACATCAATAAAACGTCTCGACCACTCTGGATGTAAAGACTGATCTGGCTCATCCATCAATATGACCAGAAGTTTAGATTCCTCGTTGGAAGCAATAGTGTCATATAGTTTTGTTATTATATCCAGGAATCTTTCTTCACCTTCTGATAATAGCTCAAACATTATTTTAAATTTGTTTCCTATATCAGAATATAGTTTATTACCAATTTTAGAAGTATATTTGCTATAGTTTCTTAATAAAATTTCTATATCATAGATTCTTTCGTCTCTAACTAATATTTCAACACCATTGCCATTGAAATATTCTTCTGGAATTTTATATAAACCATCAATAATACATTCAAACGCTGAAACATACGCAAATTCATCTTGTTCGTTTACTGAATGCATTCTACTACCTATGTATCTAGTTGTTGTTTTCATAACTAAATACATATCATTACCAAAATCATATTTTAACTTACTAATAAGTATTTTTATTTGATTAATTTCCATTTCAAAATTTGTTGCTTTTCCCAATTTTTCTTCAGAACTGGTGTGAGAATCAAGGCTTTTAATATAATCCATGTGTGTTTCAATTTCAATGGTACTTTCTTCTGATTTGTTGTTTTTACATGTATAATATAAACCATTAACTATCATATCAATTATATATCTAGAATACAAATCGAAAATATATCTCTCTTTTTTTTCAATAGCATGGTTCTTTTTATCCGAGTTTCCTAATATACTAATTTTTTCCCGTATTAGTAGTTCCTTAGAAATTTCAGTAATTTTATTCTCGTATTTTTCTAAATCTTCATCATTTATAATAATCTTAGCGTTTAACGTATCCTCAAATTTTATTTTCACTTTATCACAGTCAAAACCTTTTATTTTACCTGCAATGCACTTTACCAATGTTAAATATTTCTCATATACTGAAGGCTCTGAATTGAATGCTCTTCTTGCAATATATCCACCATCAGTTACGCTATATCCTCTATATATTTCGTTTCGATTGCTATACCTGTACTTTTCTCCTATATATGTATACCGAATCAAGTCACTCAATCGCCCTTTATCGACGTTATAATCAAAAAAATGCCTTTTAATACTTATCCATTTTTCGTTTACATATTTATATACTTTTCCTATTGACACCTTTGATTTATCATATAGTTCATAACCATCAGCATTATCACAATTTGTGATAATATTATTAAGTATATTTTCCCCCGTAACTTCTATGCCAAACAGATCCTCACCACGATCATCTGTTCCTAGATAGTATAATAAAAAATATTCGTCTTCTACTTTGTTTTTTATTATAGAAGTCCTTAATCTGTCCTGCCTATTCATTCCTAATATATCTAAAATGGTAGTTTTTCCAGAACCATTTTTTCCTACTAAAACAGAAATATTATTCACATTTTTACCGTAGTAATTTTTAAATAAATTCTGTTTTTTATTAATTATTAATTTTTGGTCTTTCAAAAATATTTCAAAATCATTTGAAAACTGAATTTCTTGTTCGTAAATAAAATCACCAAACTTCTTAATATATAAATATATTAATTCCATACGTTAATCTCCTATCTAAGTATTAATACTTACTATTGTAATACTATTATCGCCAAAGTGAATTCAAGCACGCATAGAAAATCTCAGTCGTAATACCAACATTTCTTCTGCTAAGTTTTTTGACTTGCAATACTGCTTTAAGTAAAGAAGATATGCACTCACAAACTTATTATACTGTATTTGTGTGAATATATATTCTCGATATTTCTGTGGTATAAGGGTACCATCATCTGTATAAATGCTATATATAATAGTTGATGAGATTACTTCGTTAACAGCATTATAAACCAACAAATTTTTTCTATAATAAATCACTGAGCAATTTGCACTGTCAAATTGTTGCTTATCTGTATTCTTGCACACAAAAGGAAGTTACAAAGGTGGTTTTTCTAATTCGTGGTTTAGGTAATCACCTTGCAAACACCACTTTTGGATAAGTTTTTATTCTTATTTTTACGGTGAATCTATTCTGCTAATGTTGATGCAGATATATTATTATCGTTGCTCAATTCTGATTTAGACAGACTACTTGCCTCATAATCAGCTATTAATTTTAACTTTAATTTGAAGGTTTGTCAATGATGTGTTACACATTAAGAAAAAATAACTTTGCCCGTTTGGAGGAAATGTTTTAAGAATTCAGAAGGAGATTTCCACCCAAGAGGACGCATAGGAAAATTATTGTATTTTCTGCTGTGAACAGCTAATTGCTTTTTAAAATCATCAAAAGAGTAAAATTTATGAGAAGCATAAAAATACTCGTTATCTTTTTTGTGAGAACGCTCAACTTTACCATTATGGCGAGGAGTATACGGTTTAATCAATTTATGTTTGATACCTTTTTCCTTAAGTTTCTTTTCGAACAAGGTTAAATCATTATCTTTACGCAATCGTTTAGTGAACTCCAGACCATTATCAGTCTGAACACAATGCACTTGAAAAGGAAAAGCTTTTAGCATATTTTCAAGAAATGTAGCTGACGAATATGAACTATGTTCTGTGAACGCTTCAATATATCTGAACCGTGAATATTCGTCAATCGCTGTATATTGGTAAAACTTCTCACCTTTAGCATCACCAACAATACAAGCTGATGGAACAAATTTAACATCTATCTGAACTCTTTGACCAGGAAAATACATTTTCTCGTATGGTTTAGGTATATATTTAGGGTTTGGCAGAGTTTTTCTAGGTTCACCCAGTTTTCTTAAAACACGATATAGTCCAGTTATGCTACGAGTGTATCCTCTTTGTCTTAATTTAACCCAAAACACTACCAGACCAGCATGAGGGTTTCTTCTACGCATATCTTTAATTAGTTTTATTTCAGCTTCTGTGTGTTGATTAGGGTGATGAAAAGGTCTATGTGATTTATCAGCTAATGATTCAAGTGTACCGTCATAGCGTTTTTTCCAGCGATGAACATATTGACGATTTACATTGTATTTGACAGCTGCTTTTGTTACTCCATATTTTTCAGCGTATTTGATTAGAGATTGACGAAACTTCATCTTTTGTGTTACAGTATTCATAGCGAATAGGAATCCTTTCTGTATGAGTTTTGTTTTAGCAAATTTAACTGTAACACAGATTTTTCCTATTTGCTTTATTTTTTTGTTCTTAGATTTTGAGCAGAGGCGTTTTCTAGTCGTCGCTTGCGATTTACTCTTTACAAATGATTTATTAAAAATGCTACAATTATACTTCGACAGTTTCTCTTAACTTTTTGTTCTTGAGTTTCTCGCTGTCGGCTCGCTTGCTTTTGCATTTTTATTTCATTTGTCAAGAGCGACGGTCTGCTTTAGCTTGCCTTGTGTAACACATCTATTGTAATCCTACATGCTTGGGTTGACAATTATCTTTAAAAGGCACTAGGAGGTAGCCTTTGATAACCTTATCATATGGAAATTTATTCCCAGTTGATATGTACCATTTGCTTTTCAATTTGGGTAATCGTATCATCCATTTCAGAACGGCATTGTTTTAGATCCATTTTAATGTCATAAGTTTGAAAGAACATAGATATATACCCCGAGTAAAAATGGGCATAGCAAAGCAGACTACCAAGAGGTAGTCAAAAAATAAAAATGTAATTAAAGTTAAGATGGAGAAGTTACAATATAACCTTGTCTTTGAAGAATGAAAATGGCTTCATCAACAGAAACAGTTCTGTGCTGAGGAGGTAAATCGGATTTGTGATATAAATCTGGATTGTACGGTTCATTCTTTTTAAGTATGTTGTAGATTGCAGTAAGAAGCATTCGAGCTATTGCGATAATAGCTTTCTTGTGACCTCTGCGTTTCTTGAGAGCAAGATAGCGATTACGAATTTCAATTGAGCTTTTGCTTTTAATTGCAGCAAGAGCACATTGTACCAATAGTGGCTTAATGTAAGCACCTGCTCGACTGATACGAGTAGTTTTCTTTTTACCGGCACTCTCGTTGTTTTGAGGAGTTAAACCTGCCCAAGAGCATAAATGTTTTGATGTTGGAAACACAGACATATCAACAACCGATTTCTGCGATGATGGATATAGCAGAAAAGGACTTGATACCTGGAACAGTCGAAATAAGAATAAGCTGTGGCAGGTACTTCTCGGCAATACCAAGAATAACAGAATCAAGATTTAATTTGCAAACCTCAAGGCAATCCATATGAGCTCGAATAATAGTTAATTTTTCAGCTTGTTCTTTAGAGATGTTGCCGTCAATTGCTTCGATGATTTGTTCATCGGTAGCTTTCATATGTTTTGTTCTAAAATTAGACACATCTGAAATTTTTTCAGATGGATTCAGAAGAAGAGCATTGATAATATTTGAAGAAGCTTTACCAAACACATCAGAGAAGACATCATCTAACTTGATATTAGAAACAGTTAGACAATTTTGAGCACGATTTTTTTCACCAACATTAAATTTAGTTAGTTTATGACGATAACGCACTAAATCTCTTAATTGGCGAATATCGGCTGGAGGAATAAAACTACCAGAGATTAAATCGTGTTTAAAAATATCAGCAATCCATTTCGCATCTCTTTTATCGGTTTTCTTACCTTTGATAGCTTTAACATATTTAGGGTGAGCAAGAACAATATTGCAAGTTAATTCAAGAATATTGTAAACAGGAATCCAATATTTGCCTGTTGATTCCATACAAACATCTTTACAGTTGTTTTCAGAAAGCCAGTTTGCACATCTTCTGAGCTCTCCTGTAAAAGTAGAAAAACGCTTGCTTTTGTAAGTTGTAACACCATTATCGTTTGTTGAAGCTATGCAAGCTACGATAAATGATTTGTGGACATCTATTCCACAGCATATAGGGTAAACAATTTTTAACATACACATCCCTCAGAAAAGTTATTTTGAGAAAACAAACAGGGACTGGATGCTCATTGAAAGATTGAAGTAGTCCGTCTCTCCAAAGATAAGTTTACAGAGTTCAATGCCCTAATTATTTGTGCTTGAAAGAGCATCCGACACACATAACTATTCAGTTCAGCTTTCACTGTTCCTACTCACCTTCACGTGTTCTGTAGTGTGTTTGCTTTTCAAGTATATTTTAACAAATTACATTTCTTTGCTACAATCCACTTTCATTTTATTTTTGTGCCTTGTAGCGAAGCGGAAAGGAATGGTCATAACTATACACGAAATCTATGAAGGTGAGATTAAAACTGGATATTTCTCCTCGTTAAAATATTATAAGTTATGGGGTAAAAATCTAGTAATTTTACGAGCTGGTAGTGGGATGTGCTATATTTGCCAAGTAGTATCCTCAAAGGAGTCAGAAGAATATTTTCAAATAGGTGAAAACGATACTAAATGTTTTATCAAAATTTTGGTTTGTGGAACAACAGATGAGGATTTCATAGATGTTGTAACCGAGATAAATAAAAATCCTGATAAGTATGTGACATTTACTTAATATTTTAATTTACTCCCCCCTTAAAAAGATTTACAATATAGATAAAATATAGTAAAATATTATAAAATATATCATTTTAATTTTGAAAAATGATATAAATTAAATCAAAAGGGTGAGAATATGAAAAAAATTAAAATTTTATTGGCTTTGATTTCTTTGGTTTTATTAATGACAATATGTTGTAGTTGTAAAAAAGAGAATAAAGCCGAGGAAATGAGAGATTTTTATGAATCTTATGCAACGGAGTATAATGTCGTTAGTGAAGAGAATAACGAAACGGTAGTATCAGTAAATGCACCAGACTTCGGTAAGGTGATTTTAGAGTGGTCTAAAGAATCAAACAGTAAGGAATTAACATTAGAAGAATTAGAAAAGGCAGTTGAAAAATATCCCGAGTATCAAAAGGATTACCAATTTACAGTTGAAACACTTTCAGAGGAAAACATAAAGGAAACTTTTATAGACCAAGTAGTTTATGATATGATGAAGACCAGTTTGGCAGAAATTACAATAGAAGAGGGTGAAGAGAAATGAAAAAAGTAATAAGTTTTTTATTGACAATAATCATTATCTTATCATCATTTATGGTTGCTTCAGCTGAAAATGAGAGTGTATATTCGAGTACAGCATCAAATTTTATATCATTTTGTCAGAGTGGAAATTCAAGATTTTTAATAAGTAGAAATAACTTCTTTTATATGCAACTGGTTTCAAAGAATAAGTCTAGTGTGGGTATTCAGTATTGTGTTAGAATGTGTGACCTATTAATAGAAAGTGGAACTAAACCTGATAAACAAAAATATAGAGAAGCATTAATTAATATAATTACTGTACACGATTTAGATAGTGCAAATTCTATTTCGGAACAGAAAAAACTAGATAACCTAAAAGATCTAAAAGATTATAGTATGGATATAGTGAGTATAGCAACAGATTATATATCTTTGTCTTCTTTTAAAAATCCAGAAACACAGAAAATAAAAGAATCTATATCTACTGCTATGGGTGCGTTGAATGTCCTAGCCGAAAATACAGATAACTGGATTGAAGCATTTAGCGATTTAGAAACTGTAATACAAAATTACGCATATTATGATGAATTTCTTAAACTTGTAGAAGATAAAGCTGAAGACAAAGATTTATCGGATGCTGCTAAAGATTTAAGGACAAGTTTAACTCGTACTATGGAGATTAAATTGGAAACATACAGTGATGTATCCACTGAGAATTTTGGGAATTATACAGAATACTTTTTTACTGATGCGTTATTTACAGTAGCAAAACAAGTTCCTGAGTATGAAAACGATGAAACTTTTAAAAGCTTTATTGACTCATCGGGCAATATTGTAGGAACAGTTAAAGATTCGTGGAATTTGGGTGTATCTATTGGAACATTGGTAGGAAACTTTGTAGCTGGTGGAGAAAATCTTATAAATAGAATTTTTGAAATGGAAGCTATACATAATATAAGTGTTATTTTGCAAGATGAATTATTGGATGACAAATATGTAAATTCTATAAATACAGAAAATGAGATTGATTATATTAGTAGGTATGTTACTTTTTCTGAATTTCTGCTTTCTAGTCGAATACGAGGAGAATATTGTTTTTTGAGCGTTATGTCAGAAGATGCTGGCTTATTAAATAACTTTTATAAATCCACAGCGGAAGAAGCAAAGAAAAAATATGATACTAAAGTTGAAGCGTTGCTTTCTGCGAGAGACTTGTTATTAAAAATTGTTACAGTAGATGAGATTGAAACTGTTGAGACTGAAACAGGCGAGCTTGAAGGAAGTGATAATAACAATGATTATGAATCTGGTAGAGTATCGTTTGGGGATTATTCAATAGTTGTTCCAGATAATTGGGTTTACGAGCAAGATGGCAATACCGTTTATTTTTGTGAAAAAGAGAATTATAATAAAGGAAAAGAGTTAGGATATATAGCTGGTGTGGTTTTATTTATAGATAGAACTAAAGAATCGCATAATTTATATTCTGGAATGCTTAAGTCGTTTGGTAGCAAAAATGGCTATTATTATTTTGCAAATAGACCATTGGACGTTCAAGTAGCAGATATAAATAATCAAGAGCTAATAAACTTGCTTCATAAGGCTCAGTCACAAATTAACGATGTAATAAATACTTTTGAATGGATACTTGACCCTATTACTATGGAGAAGTTATCTGGTGAAGATGAAGAAAACAATGGTGTTTCTTCTTTAAGTATGTTATTTGCTCATAGTGGAGTAATAAATAAAAATGGCGACTTATACTTATGGGGGTATAATCCACATGGAGTAATTGGCAATGGTACAGCAACTGATATACATACACCAACAAAAGTGATGGATAATGTAAAGTATGTAACATTGGATGACTATCTTAGTGGAGCAATAACTAAAAATGGTGACCTATATATGTGGGGTTACAACTACTGTGGACAAGTCGGAAATGGAACGACAACTGATGTGTATATACCGACAAAGATACTAAGTAATGTGAGGTCAGCAAGTATTTCAACATCTAGTAGCTGTGCAATAACCCAAAATGGTGATTTGTATACTTGGGGAGAAAATAACTTGGGACAATTAGGTGATGGTACAAACATTGATAAGTATACACCAACAAAGATATTAAGTAATGTAAAAGTTGCTAGTATGGGTTGTGGAACAAGTTTAGCAATAACTGAAAATGGTGACCTATATATGTGGGGTTACAATAACTACGGACAAGTTGGAAATGGCACCACAACTAGTGTGTATACACCAACAAAGATACTAAGTAATGTAAAAACTGCTAATATTAGTAGTGATTCATGGTATGACCGTACAAGTTGTTCAGCAATAACTGAAAATGGTGACCTATATATGTGGGGTTATAATGGTGATGGACAATTAGGTGATGGTTCAAATGTTGACAAGTATACACCGACAAAGATACTAAGCAATGTGAAAACTACTAGTATGGGTTATTATACAAGTTCAGCAATAACTGAAAATGGTGACCTATATATGTGGGGTTATAATTCTTCTGGACAATTAGGTGATGGTACAACTGTTAAAAAGCATACACCAACAAAAATAATGAGTAATGTTAAAGCAGTAAGTCTTAAAAGCAACCATTGTGGAGCAATAACCGAAAATGGTGATTTGTATACTTGGGGTAATAATGAATATGGACAAATTGGAAATGGCACTACAAACAATGTATGCACACCAACTAAAATAATGAGCAATGTGGAAGCTATTAATTTTTCTAGAAGATATAGCTCTGCAATAATGGAAAATGGCGACCTGTATATGTGGGGTTATAATGCATATGGACAGCTTGGTGACGGAACAACAACTGATAAACATACTCCAACAAAAATTACCCTAGAATAACATTTACATATTTAAAAATATTAATTTAACGTGAGTTCGATGAAAAAATAAAAAACAAATAGAAAATCTGTCCTTAATTTGATATAGTAAAAGGTACAAAAAGCAAACCATAGCAAAGAAAGGACAGATTTAAATGGAAGAACTATTGGCAATTTTCTGTGATGTAGATGATTTTTGTAAAGCATATGAGGAATATTGTGAAACTCACTTGCTTATGGATAAAAAGCAGATTGTTCCCAAAACATCAATGTATCTAAGTGAAATAATGACGATAATTATCTATTTTCATTTATCAAATTACAGAACATTCAAGTGGTATTACAATAAATTTGTATGCAAAACATTAAAACCATATTTTCCTAAACTGGTTAGTTATAACCGATTTGTGGAAATTATGAAAATAACAATCGTTCCACTAACATTATATCTTATAAACTATGGATTTGGCAAGAGTACAGGGATAAATTTTCAGGGCAACCGCACGAAAAAATCAAAGAAATTTGTTAAAAATGACATCGTATAAAAAGTCGTCATCAAAAGAGCATTTAAAGCGTTTAGCTTTCAAACTGAGTTTAACAGAAGTAAAAGATTTATACAAATTAATAGC
>JAXJUM010000047.1:0-3035 GCA_036309045.1 Acutalibacteraceae bacterium | reverse complement strand
TAGGTCAAGCCTTTTTAAAGGCTTGCGGTTCAAAGGCAGAGCCTTTGCAGGTTTTAAGGACAGCGTCCTTAACGAATTATTTCTTTAATAATTTTTTCCCCAACATTTATAATAGAACCATTATTTTATAGTGCCTCGATAGCTGCTTTTATCATTGCGATTTTTTCACGCTCTTTTGCAGCTTGTTGTTTAACTTTTTCTACAACATTTGCAGGTGCTTTGCCTATAAAGCCCTGATTGTTCAGCTTGCCTTCTGACTGTGCAAGCATTTTTTCTGTTTTAGCAAGCTCTTTGTTAAGACGTTTCAGTTCTTCTTCTTTGTCAACAAGCTCGCTCATAGGAATATATATTTTTGCTTCGGCTGTTACAACTGTTACAGCACCATCTATTTCGTAGGTGTCGCCAACTTCTACTTCACTTGCTGATGCAAGTTTGCAGATGAACGGTGAACCATTCTCAAAAATAGCTTTCTTCTCAGTAGCAACATATACCTTAGCTTTTCTTGAAGGAGGTACATTCATTTCTGAACGACGTGTACGAATAGCCTTAATGCCATTCATAACTACTTCCATTTCTTCTCTTGCTTCAGGAAAATCATACTCAGCCTTAAAAGTAGGATATTCTGCATACATTATGGTGTCACCGTTATGAGGTAGTGTCTGCCAAATTTCTTCGGTTATAAATGGCATAAAGGGATGTAGCAGACGTAAAGCTCTGTCAAGCACCCATACAAGAACCTGACGGGCATTTTGTGCAGATTCACCATCGCTTTGAAGTCTTGATTTTGCAAGTTCTATATACCAGTCGCAGTAGTAGTCCCAAATAAAATCAAATACCTTTTTAACAGCGGTACCCAGTTCAAACTTGTCCAGATTTTCTGTAACCTCTTTAGCTACATTGTTAAGCGTGCTGATAATCCACTTGTCCTCAGTAGCCAATGTATCAGGCAGTTTGTTTTCTACATTGTAATCATCTATATTCATATGAACAAATCTTGAAGCATTCCACAGCTTGTTTGCGAAGTTACTGCTTGCCTCAACTCTTGTGTCATAGAAACGCATATCATTACCAGGGGCATTACCTGTTGCAAGAGTAAGTCTTAGAGCATCTGCACCGTATTTATCAATAATCTCAAGTGGATCAATACCGTTACCTAGTGATTTACTCATCTTTCTGCCCTGACTGTCACGAACCAAACCGTGAATAAGTACAGTGTCAAAAGGTGCTTTGCCAGTATGCTCTATTCCTGAGAACATCATTCTCATAACCCAGAAAGGAATAATGTCATAACCTGTTACTAGAGTATTAGTAGGGTAGAAGTAGTCAAGTTCTTCTGTCTTTTCAGGCCAGCCAAGTGTAGAGAAAGGCCATAGTGCAGAACTAAACCACGTATCCAATGTATCTGGGTCTTGTTTCATTTTTTTGCCACATTTAGGGCAAGTAGCTTCGTTATCTTTAGTTACAACAATTTCACCACATTCATCGCAATAAAATGCAGGAATTTGATGTCCCCACCAAAGCTGACGTGAAATACACCAGTCACGGATATTTTCAAGCCAATGAAAATATGTTTTTTCAAAATGACTAGGAACAAACTTTGTTTCACCATTTTTAACAGCATCAATAGCAGGTTGTGCAAGAGGCTTCATCTTTACAAACCATTGCTTAGAAACCTTTGGTTCAACTGTTGTACCACAACGATAACAGGTACCAACATTATGGTTGTAGTCTTCAACCTTAATTAATGCACCTTCAGCCTCTAAATCAGCAACAATAGCCTTTCTTGCCTCGTATCTGTCCATACCTGCATACTTAGGATAATTGTCAACTATTTTTGCATCATCTGTAAGAACATTGATAACAGGAAGGTTGTGACGCAAGCCAACTTCAAAGTCATTAGGATCGTGTGCAGGTGTAATTTTTACAACACCTGTACCAAATTCCATTTCAACATAATCATCTGCTACAATAGGAATTTCACGGTGTACAATAGGCAGAATAAGAGTTTTGCCGACCATATCCTTATATCTTTCATCATTAGGGTTAACTGCAACTGCTGTATCACCAAGCAATGTTTCGGGACGAGTTGTAGCAAGGTCAATATATCCGCTACCATCAGCTAGAGGATATCTAAGATGCCAGAAATGTCCAGCTTGATCCTCATACTCAACTTCAGCATCTGAAATTGATGTCATACAGTGAGGACACCAGTTGATAATTCTCTCGCCTCTATAAATAAGCCCTTTGTTATAAAGGTTAACAAAAACTTCTTTAACAGCTTTGTTACAGCCTTCGTCCATTGTAAAGCGTTCTCTCTGCCAGTCACAGCTACTACCCATTTTATTTAGCTGGTCGCAGATTCTTCCGCCATATTCCTTTTTCCACTGCCAAGCTCTTTCAAGGAATTTTTCTCTGCCAAGGTCTTCTTTAGACAGTCCCTCTTTACGCATAGCCTCTACAATCTTAGCCTCTGTGGCGATTGATGCGTGATCTGTACCCGGTAGCCACAATGTACAATAACCTTGCATTCTTCTATAACGAATCAGAATATCCTGCAATGTGTTGTCTAGTGCGTGCCCCATATGCAGTTGTCCTGTGATGTTTGGTGGTGGCATAACTATTGTATAAGGTTTTTTCTCTTTGTCAATTTCCGAATGGAAGTAATTTTCTTTAACCCAAAAGTCATAAATTCTGTCCTCAACCTCCTTTGGGTTGTAGGACTTAGCAAGTTCTTTTGACATTGGTATCATCTCCTCGTCTTTATGTTTTTTAACCGTCATATCTGACAGTAGTATTTATGTTATATTTCAAGCATAATATCATTACAAATTCTTAATGCTTAAGAATAAATGTATACCTATTAATTATCCCATTCTTGCAGAGTTTTGTCAATGGCTAGTGAATAACTTTACAGGGCAACCGCATGAAAAGAAGTAAAAAAATGATATAATTGACCAAAGGAGATGGTCAATTATGAAAAAATATTTTGAAGAATTAAGCGACAGCAGACAGCAAGGGAAAATAAAGTATAATTT
>JAXJUM010000046.1:0-24789 GCA_036309045.1 Acutalibacteraceae bacterium | reverse complement strand
GTGAAATAATGACAATAGTTATCTATTTTCATTTGTCAAATTACAGAACATTCAAGTGGTATTACAATAAATTCGTATGCAAAACATTAAAACCATATTTTCCTAAATTGGTTAGTTATAAACGATTTGTGGAAATTATGAAAGTGACAATCGTTCCACTGACATTATATCTTATAAACTATGGATTTAGCAAGAGTACAGGGATAAATTTTGTTGATTCAACAGCAATAGAGGTTTGTGATAATCATAGAATTTATTCTCATAAAGTATTTAAAGAATTAGCTCAAAGAGGAAAAAGCTCGACAGGCTGGTTTTATGGATTTAAACTTCATCTTATGATAAACGATAAAGGTGAAATCCTATCGTTTTGCCTGACATCAGGCAATATCGATGATAGAAATTGGGAAGTTATGTCCCATTTAACCAAAGAGATATATGGAAAGCTTTTTGCTGACAGAGGTTATCTTTCAAAAAATTTGTTTGAAAAACTCTTCGATAGAAATCACATTAATTGTTAACATATTAAACACTTTAGTTTAAATCATAGATTTTCACGTTTATAAAACAAGTCAATTTAATTCAGCTAACTTATATCCTATTCCCCACACAGTTTCCACATATTCTTCTTTTGGATTTACTTTACGAAGTTTAGAACGCAAGTTACTTATATGTGTGTTTACCACCTTGTCATCATATACAAAAGTATCATTCCAGACTGATTCAAAAATATTAGCTTTGGTGTAAACTTTTTTAGGATTCTTCAACATTAATTCCAAAATTCGATATTCCTTCATAGTCAGTGCAATATAAACACCATTCACCTGTACACTCTTCTCATCTGCATTTAAGATCATATCCTTAAAAACATAAACTTTCTTTTCAAAAGCTTTCTCTACCGCTCTATGTCTAAGCGCAGCTTCAATACGTACAATTAATTCATTAATATCAAAAGGTTTTGTGATGTAATCATCTGCTCCCAGCCGAAACAATTCAATTTTTGTTTGAACTGTATCCTTAGCAGAGATAACAATAACTGGTACATAAGACACCATCCGCAATTCTTTAAGCACTTCATCTCCACTCTTATAAGGAAGCATTAAATCCAACAGTATAATGTCAAAACTTCCATTACGAGCAAGTTGAAGACCATTTATTCCATCTCTGCTTGTTTCAATTTCGTAATCATATCGACGTAGAATTTCTGATAGGAGCTGATTTAACTCCTGATCATCCTCAATTATTAAAACACGTACCATAGTACTCTCCTAGGCAAATTATAGTTATTTCAATTCTTGCTTTCTAAATTTTATATATGTAATAACCAGAACCAAGAAAATTGTAATAAATGCAACAGCAATTGCCAACAATAGATTGCTCAAGCTACTGTTAATCAAAATTAAAAAGCTTTGTCCAACAGATGTAAATGATAAAATGCCGTGCAACGATTCATTTTCAATAGCAGACTGGGCAATTCCATACAGAATCAAAATAACCGCCATATTCACACCAATTGTAACACCAATACCATGCACACAAAATGAAACAAACATACAAATACTCAAAAAAGCTAGATTTGATAAAAGAAGTGCCAACGGCATTAGAACCATCGAATTGAAAAATGTATCTGATATTTCTCCAATTCCAAATATGCATGATGTGATGAGCGTATTTAGTATTAATGGTGTCAAAATAAATATCGTAATAGAACAAAGAAAATTACACAACTTGGAAACCAACACCTGTATCCGACTGTATCCAGCCATTACCGCCGCCTGAATGCAACGTTCCTCAAAAGCATTAGAAAAGCAGATTCCAGCATAGATTGGTCCAACAAGCTCAAGTAGACTTGATATATAATTTATGGTACTCACCATAAATTCATATCCACTTTTACACCCATCGTTATATCCAAAAATTAAATCTATAAGTCCAAACAAAGTTATAAATACCCATACACCAATGAAGGATTTAGATTTAAATAATCTTTTAAACTCCCATTTCATTAAATTTTTCATCTTACTTATCTTACCTCCTAAGTAATTCCATATAGTATTCTTCTAACGTAATTCCATCGGATGTTAACTTTGTAATCATAATTCTAGCATCAAATATGAGCTTAGCAATCATGCGAATATTCTCAGTCTGCTCAAACAAATGCATTTGATTACCTTCTATTTCAAAATTTTGAATATGCAACTTTTCCTGAAGCAATCTAACTACTCTATCGATCTGATCAGATTCTATAATAATACGCTTACTGCATTTTCTATCTAGCTCCTGACCAGATACTTGCTCTACAATTCTTCCATGACTAATAATAATATAATCACTTACTAAACGATACAATTCTGTTAAAATATGGCTAGAAATCAAAATTGTAATACCATCCTTCTTATTTAAAGAAAGTAACAGATTACGCACATCTACCATCCCCATAGGATCTAGACCATTAGTTGGCTCATCCAAAATCAGCAGTTTTGGTTCTTGTATTAGTGTCAACGCAATTCCTAAACGCTGCTTCATACCTAATGAAAAATCCTTTACCTTCTTATCAGCAACTTCTGATAACCCTACACGCTCCAAAAGGCTGTCAATATTTGATTCTTTAGATTTTCCGTAAAGAAGGCTCTGCATTTTGAGATTCTCCTTCGCTGTCTGACTCAGAGATAAAATTGGATGTTCCACCAAACATCCTATCTTTTTACGAGCTTTTTCAAGTTCTACTTTTGATTTTTTTCCGAATATTTCAATAGAACCGCTTGTAGCTTTAGATAATCCTGTTAAAATACGGATTGTTGTTGTTTTACCAGCTCCATTCTCTCCAATAAATCCATATATCTTTCCAGCTTCAACAGAAATTGAAATATCTTCTATTGCAATTTTCTCATGATATTTCTTAGTTAGCTGGTGCGTTTGCAATAATAAATCACTCATAATTTTTTCCTTTCTATTTCTTCTATGGATAAATCTTTTACCATAGAACAAAACGTTTTTCACCGTACTTAGCGATTACAAAAATAGAAACCACTACATAAATTAAAGTCAATATAATTAACAAAATTGTCATAACAAACACATTTTTTATACCTAAAAATGCCCATACAATCATCATTGTGGTGTATTCTGCAATATGAAATCCTGGTTTTATTATGCTGGTTTCTTTACTAAACGGTTCAAAAAAATAATATAAAAACAAATAATTCACAGCTGCAAATATAGCAACACTCTGGATAAAAAGAATAACACAGATAAGTTCAGAAACCGATGTTTGTGTCAACCATCCAATCAACACAAAACATAATGAAACTGGAATCGCAATGTTAAAGTTACATAATATCATTTTAATAAGCCGGGAAATATATGTGAACACTATTGCTTTCCTTGTGCGATAAAAATTATAACGCAACATACAGCTATCACATTCAAAAAACATAAGCCTTATCATTTTACGAGAATTCACAATCTGATAAATGAAAATTCCAACAATAGAACAATGCTGCATAGCAAAACTACCATAATGTACTGCAGTTTCCCTATTAAAAAAATACCATAGGATGTATCCGATCGCTACAACAATACTTACTGCCCATAATACAGTTATACGTCGCTTACTTTCAAATTTAAAACGTTCAAAAAAAAGCTCTGTCAACCAATCATAGGGATTATCTATCGAATGATTGTCCATTTTATTTTTTAATTCAACATTCTTTATATCCTGTTTATGTTCATATTCCTCTGAATCGAACGTCAAATTCTTGATTTTATCAACAGCAAGAAAAATTGCTTTATAATCATCAAATTGCCACAGCTTCCATATACTATATACCCCTATCATCAAAGAAATAAATGAAATTATCAACAGAACCCAAAATGGTATCGTCACAGAGCGTAATATGAATATAAAAGTTATACCAACTACTACAAAAATACACTTCACAATCATATCCATTGATACGTTTTTTATGAGTAACTTTTTTTTATGTTGATAATAATAAATATGTAAAAATTCACCAAATGCCCCTAAAATTTCCTTTGTTAGAAGCAATGGGAAAATAAGCCATAAATCAATATGAAAATACAGCATTCCAACAATAAAAACTGGCAATTCTCCTACCAAATTCCAAATATGATACATCAACAAATTAGAAAAAAAATAGGATTTAGGATTCATATGAAAATGTCTTATGCTGATATATCTACTTTCACTTGTTTCAAACGCTGTAATATTCGTTAAACTACCCATACCAAGATACAGAAATATAAATAGTGTATAAAAAGCAGTTGAAAGAGAAATATTCAGAGCATAGTTTTTTATAAAATATAATGGTAAACAGATCCCAATCAAAAAACCAAAAACAGCAGACAATATCTGCTCTAAAATCTTGAAACACATTGCTAGCAGAGTTAATTTACTTTTGAGTGCATAATTATTGCAATTACAACTTTTGGGACAAAACGGAAATATCTTCAACATATTTATAAACACATTCAATTTAATTGTATTTTCAATTTTATTAGAAATAAAAAATGTTTCCCACATATCAGCTTGATTCACCTCCCAGTAGCTGTATAATACTCTGTTCAAGTTCATCCTGATCCAGTAAGCTATGTTCCAACATCTTAAGTTCTCCATCACCCAGCATAATAATTTCATCACATAGATCCTTAGCAAGCTGAAGTATATGTGTTGAAAAAATTAGAATATGTTTTTCACGCATATTTCTTAGCATTTTTTTCATTTCCAATGCAACTACAACATCTAGTGCGGTTAATGGTTCATCCAGTAAAATTATTTTTGGCTTTGTGATAATAAACATAAGCATCTGTATTTTGTTCTTCATTCCAAGAGAATAGTTTTTAATTAACAAATGGCGGTCATTTTCATCAAGTTTAATAAAGTCAAAATAATCATCAATTTTCATATCAGAAACAATCTTTTTTTTATTAACTTCCATATAAAAACGTATAAACTCATAACCAGTCAGAAATTCTGGAAGAATAACAGATGAGAAAACATAGCCTAAATTTTCCAAGCTAAGCTCCTGTTTTTCACCATTATCGTCCATTAAATAAGCTGTTCCACTATCAGCATCAATTTCTTTTGACAGACAATTAAACAAGGTTGTTTTTCCAGCACCGTTACGTCCCAGTAATCCATATATTTTTCCTTCTTCAAATGTAAATGATATGTTTTTCAATACAACCTTATCACCAAAATTTTTCTGTATATTTTCCAACACCAGTTTCATAACATTCCTCCATATACTATCGGAATTATAGCCAACACGGCAGAGCAAGCAAATTTGTCTACCGTGTATCAGCTAATTTTTAAAATTTTATAATGTTAGTCTTTATTAATAAATTGAATAATATCTTCTCGTTTCTCAGCACAGAAAGATGTCTCGATCATAACAGTATCTTCACAGTATGTAACATTCATTCCCATTCCAAACTTCTTATCTTTTTCTTCTATAAGTATCGTTTTTTCAAGAATCAATCCTTGCTTATTCTGAAATTCTTCTACCAAATTCAGATCAATCATAGACTCGTTCGAAGGAAAAAAAGTACGAATATAGTCGTAGAAAAAACCATTCTTATGCGATTCTTCTTCATAAAGTTTTAGCAGATTACAATTACCATTTTCAATTTCCAGAATACATGGATAAAGCTCCAGATATAATCCCAGTGTTTGACAATTCTCATCATTACGTGCATGGTTGTTTAAAAGAACTGGAATCATTTGCACATCTTTTTCAGTATAAGGAGTGTGATATCCCCAACCCAACCGGTGTTGCAATACACACCATATAATTGGATCTTTCTGAAAGGCACTCAACTCTTCTCCCTCTAAGGTAACATTATATACAGCTAGTTGCTGATTTTCATGCTTCACAATCTTATCAAATTGTTGACTTGCTACAAAAAATTGCCTAGCACTATCTGTCTCTGCAAACTGTTGCAATTCAGAAACATTATTCATAAAAATTGCATCAAAATAATTAAATTCTTGCTGTGGCTCTGCCTGAATATTGGTAAGATAATATTTTAATCTTTCAGCCATAATCAGTGTACTCATATTATCCCAAAGACAATGATGTGCCCAAACTTGTACATAACATTTACCTAATTCATCTTGCATAATCAACATCTTGACCAACAACTGCTGACTACCATATAACTTTTCTTCAGAATACAGCTCTGCACATGCCAAATCATAGTTCTCAAATGATGAATACGTAGCATTTTCTCCTATGAAAACAACTGGAATCTTCCAATTTTCACTATTAGCGATTGTAACAAAAGTATCATGTTCTTTACTATAATAAGTTCTTAATACAGTCTGTTCACAAATAAGTTTCTGTAGTGCTTTATGGATTGCATCAAGTGTGTATGCAGATGAAATCTCAAAACGGAAGAATATATCAGCACCCGCCATCTTCAAAAACTCTCTGTTTCGTATTGCTGGAGTATACTCTGCTTCAATAATAGTATTATGTATATTCTTATCATAATCCAGTAACAGTTGAAATAGTGAATTGTTCTCCAAATGTTTTTCTTCAAATTTAACATATTGCAGAATATTATTAACTGTGATAATTTCATCAGATAATTCATGCATATTTACTGTATGTTTCATACAATTTGCAATCAATTTAACAATACGCATCTGTATAATATCCTTCATGGAAATTTCATAACCAAATTCTCGCAGTTTTGTAACTATTCGATAGACTTTTAAAGAATTTCCACCCATTTCGAAGAAATCATCATTCATACCGATTTGCTCCACATACAATATTTGCTTAAGAACACTACAAAGAATATGTTCCTCTTCTGTTCTTGGTGCAACGTACTCTCTTGATGCTTTTGCTTCAATCTCAGGCAATGCTCTCTTATCCAGTTTACCGTTTCTAGTCATTGGCATTGCTTCTATCTGCATCATATATGAAGGTATCATATATTCAGGCAGTGACTGACTTAAACTACTTCTGATTTCAGAAATACTGATTTCTTCATCACTCGTGTAATATGCGTAAATCGCCTTGTCACCGTTTTTATCGGTTCTTGCAATTACTGCACAATCTTTTACAACTTCAATTTCTTTGATTCGGCTTTCAATTTCGCCAAGCTCTATTCTGAATCCTCGGATTTTTACCTGTTCATCTATTCTGCCAAGGAACTCTATATTTCCATCAGGAAGCCATCTTGCAAGGTCACCAGAACGATACATTTTGCCTTCACCAAACGGATTATCAACAAATTTTTCTGCTGTAAGTTCAGGTTGATTTAGATATCCTCTAGCTAGACCATCACCTGTTATACATAGTTCACCCGGTACTCCTATTCCACACAAAGCATTATTGTTCACTATATAAACCATTGTATTACTAATTGGTTTACCTATTGGGATATTTATAAAATTATCTGGAATATGATAAGTAGTTGTAAATGTAGTATTTTCTGTTGGACCATAGCCATTTATTAACGTAACAGATGTCTGACGTCTCTTCAAAATAGAAACATGTGCTTCTGAAAGTTTTTCTCCGCCTATTAGTAAATAATGTAAGCTATCAAAAATTTCCAATTCTATTGATATCATTTGATTAAATAGAGCTGAAGTCAACCACATTGTATTAACGTTGTTCCTTAATATTGTGTCTTTCAGCAATAATGTATCGGTAATTACCTCTGCATTAGCTAAAACACACTTTCCTCCATTAAGCAAAGCTCCCCAAATTTCAAATGTTGAAGCATCAAAAGCTAACTGACCAGTTTGTAAAATAACTGTATTATGATCTAATTCAATATAATTACAATTTTTAACTAGTCTCGCAATACTGTTATGCTGTATCATTACACCTTTTGGTTTACCTGTTGTACCTGAAGTATATATACAATATGCAAGATTTTCAGGAGAATTTATTTTTATTGGATTACTAGATGCATAATCAAAGGTTTTAGTATCTGACAAATTGATAGTACAAATATTTGTATTAACACTTACGTTATCCACAAGCACTGCCTTTGGCGAACAATCTTCAAGTATCACTTTTATTCTACTTTCTGGATAGGAGGAATCTATCGGAACATACGCAGCACCGGCTTTTAAAATACCGCATACTCCAATAATAGCGTTAATATTTCTATCAGGAATAATAACTACAAAATCATCTTTTTTAACTCCCATTTCACGAAGTCTGTGTGCAAGCTGATTTGCTCTTATATTAAGTTCAGCATAAGTAAGTGACTTATCTTCAAAAACAACCGCTGTTTTGTCAGGATTCTTTTCCACCTGTTCTTCAAACAATTCTACAATCGTCTTATCTCTTGGATAATCTGTTAATGTATTGTTAAATTCTTCAAGAATTTTAATTTTTTCTTCGTCACTGATTATATTATTGCCAATTTCTGATATGGTACATTCAGGATTTTTAACAACATAATTAATCACAGACTGAAAAGCTCTAGATATATCATCAATATATTCATTAGAATAAGAAGATAAGTATGTAATTTTATAACAAATCCCTTTCTGAGTTTCAACCATTACAAAGCTTAATGGATAATCGGTTTGATCAAAATCATAGTTAGCTTCTGCATCTAAACTGTCATCATCTAGATTTTTAGAGATATATTCTTGATCAACATAATAATTTTCATATATAAATAAAGCATTAATTAAATTACTGCCAACATTAGAAGCAGCATTTATCTCTGCTAAAGAGCAGTAATCATATGCACTACTTTCAGCACTTTGCTTTTGCATTTTTTTCAGTAATTCAGTAAATTTTAATTCTCCATCATTTAATACTCTTACTGGAATTGTATTAATAAATAAACCAACAATTTTTTCAATTCCTTTTATACGTGCGGAACGTCCTGATACTACCTTTCCAAATACAACATCTTTTTCTCCACTAAAATACTGTAACAACAATCCAAAGATTGTTTCCATTACAATATTTAAAGTAACACGATTTGAAAAAGCAAGTTGCTTTAATTTACGGCTAAGCTCGCTTGAAATCATATAATTTGAATGTTTAAAATCAAATATACTATTATTATCATCAATTTTTCCTAAAGGCAAAAAATTCGCTGAATTACTATAATCAGCTAATAAATCAGACCAATAATTTAAACCTTCCTCTTTATTTTGACGTTCAATCCATTTTACATAGTCAGAAAAGCAAGCACTTTCAGAATTTAAGTTATTTATTTCCTCCTGTAATGACTCAACCGATCTTCCTGATTGTAACTGAGAATACAAATAAAACAAATCGGAGAGTAAAAAAGAAATACACCATCCATCTACAATAACATGATACAAATTTATTAATAAATAACTCTTATTATTGGCAAACTGTAAAATAGTTGTACGCATCATTGTATCATTTTCATAATCAAAACCTCGTTTTAAATCTTGAGTACAATAATATTCTATAATCTTCTCGGATGGCTCTTCGTCTATACATATAACATTAACTTCTAATTCACGCTGAAACGGTATAACTTGCCACATTTTTCCTGTGGATTTTGTAACAACAAAAGCAGTTTTTAATGTTTCATGCTTCTCACATAACAATGAAAGACTGGTACGATATTTAGCTTCATCAATTTTATTATCCATCCATAATCCTTTTTGAATCATATAGCTTGTATCATCAGAATTACGCATTTTTGCAAAAATCATACCCTCCTGCAACGGTGTCAGGGAGTATATTTTTTTGATATCTTTCTTTTTAAATTTCATGATACCCACTCATTCTCCTTTCAATACATTAAGTATCAAACTATACTTCTTCAACAACTAAACGAATCCATTCTACTGGTATATCCAGCTTAATGCTATTAACTATATCTGCTGGCAATTCATTATAATGTATTTCATTTTTTCCTTGTTCAATCACTTTTTGTAATAGCTGATTTATTTGTAAATGGATATCATCTGCAATGCAAGTTCGATAAATAATACAAGGTTCATCTGTACCATATTTTTCAGTACTTGTTGCTATAATATATTCTTCTTTCAAAACAATTTCCTGCACAGTAGTTTCTAGTAGCAGTTCTCTCTCTTTATTTAACATATGAAGTATTAACTTCTTCTTTTTCTTCTTTTTCTTAAACATAAATAATACCTTAATTATATATTAATATTTTATAATTTTCCCATCTTCGACTTTTATTGTGGTTGGAAATGTATCTATCTCAAATATTTTTTGATATAAACCATAATTATCGTCGATTTGATAAGAAAAATCATCTGTTGTTTTATTTGAAACCCACAACATATTCTCCTCAACATCTACTTCTTTTTTAGCTGTTTCTTTGTCAACAAAATATAGTCCTTCTGCATCTGTGTCTGCATTCTGCATCAGTTTGTTGTATGTATCAATTTTTAATTTTTCCATATCTGATACCTGAGATAAAATATGGTCAATAAATTCAGAAATACTGTCCGTATCATATATTACTACATTATCTTTAATTGCATAGTAATAAGGCATACTTTGGTGAAACATATATTTTTGATTCAAAGTGAATATATCAATATTCGATAAATCATATGGTGCCATCTTATCCTCTGGCACTGTATCAACAAATAATATGCTAATATTGACCCCCTGTAATTCAAGAGCTTGTAACTGTTCAAGCAAAGGTAATTCTTTCATACAACCGCTACAAATTTCAGACATATAAAAAACGGCAGTATATTCCTGAAAATCAAATTTTGTTGCCTGTCCATCTGATTTGTAAACATCAAGTTCACTGATATTATCATTAGTTGATATATTTTTATTTTCAATTTCAAATAAACTGCAAGAGGTAAATAAACAGCAACATACCACTAACAGTAAGCTAATTGTAATTTTACAAAAACGCCACAAATTAAACTCCACCCTTTTGTATTTATCAGAAGAAGATGTTACCTAAAACAGATAACATCTTCTTCTGACTATTATAATATGCTATATTTATTTCAAATCTTCATCAATAATATAAATACCAGCCATATTTCCACGCATTGTAAAATCCTTCAAAATTGAAAGCTGATCATCCATATCATTATTATAAAAAGTAGTATCAGTTATTTCAGTATAGTTAAAAAGTGAGTACGCAAGCTTTAGTTCATCCTCATGGAAAACAACTGCATAATATTCACCATTATGTTCACTACCTAAATCTTTATTAATCTGGTCAGCAAGGCATTTAACCTCTCCACCTGCATTTTCCTCGATTTTTCCGTAAATTTTTGATCCTTCAGGCTTTTCAAGAGAACTATCAGATTCAAGTAATTCCATATATGTTTGGGCTGAAACAGCAACATCAAAAGCACCATCATTGATTTTTTTCTGATAATCCTCTGCTGTAACAATATGATATAGTATAATTCCACCAAATACACAAATTGCAACAACCACAACTGCTATTATAGCTATTAATATTTTCTTTCCTTTTGACATATCAAATTCTCCAATCTTCTATATTTTATAAGTAATTTAATACAGTTTTTTATTCATAGTATCAATTAAAAATTTTTTTAAACGTAACATACCTGATTTAATATCTTCAGGAGTCAACTGACTAAACGATAATCGTATAGCATTTTTTCCATTTTCAGGTTGCATACATAACATTTTAAGCGGACAAACAATCACACCATAATCTCTTGCCGCTTGAAAAATATGAGCATCCGTAGGCTCAAAAGGAATATTAAGAATTGTAAAATATCCCCCACTTGGTTTTTTCCATTCACCACAAAAATCAAATTCAGACTCAATTACCTCAGCAAGAACATCTCTGTTATTTTTACAATATGCCACTTTATCTGCACAATAATTAATTAAAGAATAATCATTCTCTGCAAGTATTGTGCCAAGCATTGCTTGCAATAATGTAGAAGTATTAACTGTCATAAAACTTTTGACTTTTTTACAGGCCTCTGAAAGTTTAATTTTTTCTCCATTGATCATCTCCTCTTGATCGACAACAAGATATCCTATTCTTAAAGAAGGAAAAACAGATTTAGACATACTGCCAATATAAATAACCTTTTTACAAGGATCTAATGATTTTAATGTTGGTAAACGCTCTCCATCATAACAATAATATCCATATGGGTTGTCTTCAACAATGTAAAAATCATATTTTTGAGCAAATGACAACAACGTTTTTCGTTCTTCCACGGGCATACTTACACCAGTAGGATTATGAAAATCAGGAACCTCATACAGTGCAGTAACTTTTTTATTTTCGCTTTGTACTTGCTTTATAATATATTCAAGGTCATTAAAATCAATTCCTGTTTCAGTGCGTTTTACTACTCTTATGTCAATTCCAGCAATTTTTGCGTATCCAATAAAACCTATGTATGACGGATCAGTTACAATAAGTACATCATTTTTCTCAAATAAAGTATCAATTAAAATCGCCATTGCCTCTTGAGCTCCATCTGTGATAATGATATCCTCAGGTGAAACAATAATTCCCTCATCATTTTTCAAAAGCTTTGTAATAGAATCATTAATAATCCCTTTTGTCATATTATACTGTCCAAGACTATCTAACGGCTTACCGTTATTAAGATTTTTTGCAAATCTTTTTACTCCTGACACTACATCATCTAAATGAAAAAAATCTTCTTTAGGTCTACCTGAACCAAACGAAATTGCATCAGGATAAAGCAAACAGGCTTCATTTAAAAAATTCATAGAATCTAAGTAAGGATCCTGTAAATATTGATTCATTCTATCTCTCCTTTGTTATGGTATATCCGAAAATTAAAAATTTTACAAAAAATAGATTTAATCTATAAAATAACAACCTTTTTTGATTTAGCATTGCTACGTTCAAGTGTTCCATAAGGAAGAATTTCTACCTGAAAATTAAGGAAAGTTCGATTAAAGATTTCTTTATTTAACTGCTTACTTAATTCAGGATAAAAACTAGCCTCAACATCAGGCAAAGCTTCAATCTCAACCTTTAAAGAATAAATTGCAGAGTTAACAAAAATACGATAACAATCCCCACATTTTGGATTATTGCAAAGTATATTTTCAATAACCACAGGGTTTACAAATGTTCCTCTTACTTTAATAATATGGTCAACTCGTCCTTGTATTCCTCCACGAAACATTCTGTAAATAGAACCACACGAACATTGATGTTCGTCCCAACAAGCAACATCATTAGTATTGAATCTTATACAAGGTCTTGCACTGCGACCAAATGCTGTAATTACAACTCTACCATATTCATTCGGTTCAGTTACCGGCTCATTTGAATCCATCTTTATAAGTTCAGGATAAAACATAGCCTCATTAATATGAATACTACCACATTTTTCAGAACATTCATATCCCCATGCACCTACTTCAGTAGCTCCAATATGATCGTATACATCGCATCCCCAAGCATCTTCAAGTTTCTTTTTGACAGAATCAATCAATGCACCTGGTTCTCCTGCACAAATAATCTTCTTAACATTTAGTTTCTTTAAATCAATATCATTATTTTTGGCATATTCAATTATACGAAATACATATGTAGGTGTAGAAATAAGAACAGAAACATTCAATTCTTGCATTTTAATTAATTTTTGTTCAGTTGTAAGTCCGCCTCCGGGTACAACCTCTGCACCAAGTCGTTCACAACCATAATGTGCACCCCAAAAGCCATAGAACAAGTTATAATTAAAAGCAATCATAACTCTGTCAGTCGCCCTTACGCCTTCTTCCCATAAGAGTTCTGCCCAACATTCACTGCATATAGCCCAATCGGTCACGGTATCAGGCTGGCAAACAGGTAAAGACGTTGAACCACTCGTTTGATGATAGAAAAAAACCTCTTTTTCATCAACTGACAGCATAGATCCATATATACTGTCATCTAAAGTACTACTTATAAACGCTTTATCTATAATAGGAACCTTTTGAATATCATTGATACTGTTTATGCTTGTTGGATTAAATCCAGCTTCATCATACAACTTACGATATGCAGGTGAATTATTATAAGCGTATTCACAAATACTTTTAAACCTTTTTAACTGAAGCTCTCGCAGTTGTTCTGTACTAAAAGTATTATTTATTAAACTCCAATGTTTACTACTTTTCATAATTTATGTACCTCTAATTCTAAAAAGATATCATCTGATAAATAGTGTTTTTCTGCATCTCATTAGTACCAGAATAGATACTACAAGCTAACGCATCTCGCAACTCACGTTCAATATCGTATTCAGTTGTATATCCATAAGCACCAAAAATCTGAAGAGCATCACGACAAGTTTTTATATAACTTTCGCTTACGAATAATTTGAATATAGATGTTTCCTGAAAAGCACTTTTTTTATTATCTTTTAGCCAACCAATCTTATAAAGCATAAGTTTTGCAAGTTCAAGATTCATTTTCATTTCAGATATCTTGTGTGAAACGGCCTGATAACGCTCAATAGGCTGACCAAACTGCTTTCTTGATTTAGCCTGTTCTATACAAAGCTCCATTATTCTCTGCATTGCACCTACATGTGGAGCAAATTCATAACAACGTTCCCATTCAAGTGCAGATGTCATAATCATTGAACCTTGATTAAGCCTACCGAGAATGTTTTCTTTTGGAACACGGCAATTTTGAAATATTATTTCACAAGTAGGACAAGCGTTTAATCCCATTTTTCCAATGTCATTTCCACAAATAACACCAGGCAAATCTCTGTCAACTACAAAAGCTGTAATTTTTTTCGTTGGCTCTGTTTGTGTTACAGCGAAAACAATAAACGTACCTGCAATCGGACCATTGGAAATAAACATTTTAGAACCATTAAGAATATAATAATCTCCATCTTCTTCAGCAATAGTTCTCATAGATAATGAATCCGAACCGGAATCAGCCTCAGTAATTGCAATAGCACCAATTGACTTTCCCTGCACCATAGTAGGAAGATACTTATCCTTTAAATAATCTGAACCATACAATGCAATAAGATTTTGGCTTACCCAGATATGGTTATTAACGACAAAAACAAAACCATTATTTTTACAGGAATAACCCAGTGCTTCCAAAGCAATAGCAGCTGTTAGATAAGACTCACCAAGACCACCATATTTTTCATCAATAGTAATACCAAGTAAACCAAAATCAGATATTGCCTCCCACATATCTGGTGAAAATTTTTCATAAAATTCCGGAATATTCAATTTTTTGCGAGAAAAATCAATAATTTCTTGCCTTAACTCCTTTTGTTCAGGAGAAAAATTAAAATCCATAAAATATATACCCCCATAAATAAAATATATTAATCCAAATTCAAATTCATCTTTAAAAGATATAAATGAGTTTTTATCATATCAATATTGCGAACAAGAGCAGGTGTATTCTTACACAAACTGTATATTTCGTCAATATCCTTTTCAATTTCCTGTTCCAACTCGCATACTCTCTTATAATTAAATATAGACTCCATTTCTTCTTCCTCACGCTCAACAGACTCAGATATCATTTTCTCAATTATTTTGGCAAATTCAGCAGTTCTTGCACCATCATCATCAAACATAAAAAAATGTTCTCCAGGGGTAAGTTGATAACTAAATGAACTATTACAAAAACTTCTCCAACTCTTTTCGCAATTTTCAAGTCCTTCTTCCTCTTCGCCACGAACAACATACAATGGTACTGTCAAGGCTCCTTTTTGAGTCGGTGTAGGAATATAGTCACGTAAAGCAACACTATCGCTTATAATTACAGGCTTTACTAACTCCAGAACTTCATCACTATTTAATACCTCCGGCTCTGTTCCATCCATTTCTATCAATAAATTTCTAACTTGTTCTAAGTTATATAATTCAAATTCATCCTTTTTGTGTTTAAAATCAGGCTCAGTTGAACCAAAAGCCATAACACATTTGGGTAATGGATGTCCATTTTTAACTAAAAGCTGAAATAGTTCATAACAAACTGTTCCACCCATACTATATCCAAATAATACATAGTCGTCACATAATAATGGCAAAATCTGACGATAAACATCATCAACAATTTCTTCCATAGTATAATATAATGGTTCTTTATAACGCTGTGCATGACCTGAATATTCAACAGGTATTACCTCTATTTCAGGATTAATCGTTTTTGATAGCTCATAATAAATATTTGAATTTCCAAAGGCATATGGTATTGCAAATAAACGCATTAATTATCACCCTCCTGACCAAACTTATCTACAATAAGTTTCTTATATAATTCATCTATAACTTCATTTGCATCAGCAATTATACTATAATTTGAATATTGAAAAATTGGTGCATTAGAATCATTGTTTATTGCAATTATTGTTGAAGCATTACGTAATCCAACCATATGCTGACAAGCACCTGAAATTCCAAAGCCAACATAAATATCGGGTGAAATACTTATACCAGATTGCCCAACTTGCTGTTCAGCCGACAATAAATACATTTCAACAGCAGCTCTTGTAAATGCCACCCCAAAGTGATACTTTTTAGCAATCTTTAAAAGTTTATTTCTTGCAGATTCGTTTGATATGCCACGTCCAATTCCAAAAACAATCTTTGCAGAACAAATGTCCATATGTGATTTTTCTGCTTCATTATAATTTAAAATCTTGATAATTTCATATGTATCTGATTTATCATTTGGAGGCATATTATTCATAACCTGGATTTCAGGCGAAACTCTCTCACAAAGCGGTGGTTTGACTTTAAAAACACCATATTTTATTGTTCCCATATTGGTAACACAATTTATGCAAGCTATATCAGCTAATATTGAATCATTTAATGCTGCCCTTGTAAATACAAATCCGTTTTGCTGATACATAACATCAACACAATCAGCCGTTAGCCCTAAACCCAATCTTGCAGACAATGTTGATGCAATAGCTTTTCCTGTAACTGAAGCAGGAAATAAAACTAAGTCTGGTTTCAAATCCGTAATTACCTTTTCAAATTGCCTAGCTATATCTAAATAATTTTCTTTTTCAGTTACAAATAACCATTCATATTTAACCCCATATGAAGATAATATATCCTGACTTAATATATCACTATCAGGGGTAACGCAGAATATTCCCAAATCGCAATTAGTTTCCATAGCAAGTTCAGAACCCTTGCTAATTAATTGCATAGAATGTTCAGATTTTTGCTCAGTATGATATTCTCCAAAAATAAGAATAAAATTAGAATTCATAGTTAATTCACCTACAAAGTAATTCCCAAACAATTAATCAAACTATAAGCTTGTTCAGTTGGTGTACCATTAATAAACTCGGATTGTACTGAAATTTGAATCTTACTTGATTTCAATACTTTGGTTTTCGAACCCAATAATCCACATTGTTCTTTTGTTATTCCAAGATCTATATGTGTAAGTAAAGAAATCTGTTTTTGCTTTGCACGTTTTCGAGCAAGGAGGCTGGCAGTTTCATACTCCGTTTTACATCCACAGCTTATAACAACAGATTGTAATGGAACTTTTATCAAACAAGTCATATTATCAGCTTTTCTGACACACTCAATGGATTTTTCTGAAAAACTTACAAACTCAGAAATATTGTTTACACATCCAAAATCAAGACGTTCAGCAATACCATAAGCAACCTGACCGGTTTCTCCATCTACACTTCTTTCACCACATACTATTAAATCAGCATTTCCAATGGAACTTATTGCCTTTGCTAAAATATATGAGGTCGCAACCGTATCACTACCAGCAAATACAGAATCACTTATAAGCACTGCATCATCTGCTCCCAATGCAAGGGCATATGTAAGAACTTCTTTGGATTCCAAAGTTCCCATACAAACACATACAATTTGACAACCAGGAACATTTTTTTTCAGATTAAGACACATTGTAAGTGCCATATAATCATATGGATTCAATACAAATTTCTCATTTCGGTCTTCTCCCGGAAAGACAAGCTCTGATTTGATAGGTTTAATACATAAAATAATTTTCAAGTCAAATCACCTCCGCTAAGATGAGAAATCGCGTACTGTTTCTACTGCCTCTTTCAAATCTAAAATTAATTCATCCATTTGATCCTTTGTTAAAGAATCATCAATCGTAATTCTTAAAGCACCCAGTGCAAGCTCATCTGGAACACCAATCGCAGTTAAAACGTGAGATGGAAGAATGCTCTTAGAATTACAAGCAGAACCACTTGAAGCATAAATTTTTTTCTGATTCAGAAGTCTTAAAAGCATTGAACCGTTAATTTCTTCAAAGCAAAAGTTGATATTATTAGGAAGACGATTATCAATGCTACCATTCAAATAAGCACCATCAATTTCATCTTTTATCCGCTTAATCAAATAATCACGCTTAGAAGCAATGCTAATCTGTACATCATCTAAATCTTCATAGCTTAATCTTGCAGCAACTCCCATACCTACAATTCCCGGAACATTTTCAGTTCCCGCACGGAATCCTTCTTCCTGACTGCCACCATATAACAATGATACCTTAGGAACAACATCAGAAATATATAAAAAACCTACGCCCTTTGGACCATTGAATTTGTGTGCACTGGCACTTAACATAGATATATTATTATCTGTCACTGAAATTTCCATATGCCCGTAAGCCTGAACAGCATCGGTGTGAAAAGGAACATTATGATGTTCAGCAATTTCACCAATCTTCTTTAGTGGCTGAATCACACCAATTTCATTATTTGCAGTCATAATTGAAATCAACACAGTATTACTTTTTATCGAATTCTCAAGCTGATTTAAATTAACAATTCCATCTGCATCAACATCAAGATAAGTTACCTCTACTCCACACTTTTCATAGAATTCACACGTACGAAGTATTGCGTGATGTTCAATTTTTGAAGTTATTATATGTGGCTTTGAATTTTGAGAATGTTCAACTGCTATACGAATTGCCCAATTATCTGACTCAGTCCCGCCGGAAGTAAAATAAATTTCATCTTTTTTGCATCCAAGTGTTTCTGCTATTATTGCTCTAGTTTTTTCAATCTGCACCTTATTCTTAACTGCAATATCATATAATCCCGATGGATTTGCAAACTCTTGATTAAAATATGGCAACATTGCTTCAATGACTTCTTTACGCACAGGTGTTGTCGAAGCACAATCCAAATAAACAGAAGTGTTCATATTAACTCTTCCTTTCCACTACTGCAATACCCAATAAAGTATTGCAAATATTAAGAACAAAACAGAATTAACAAGCTTGATGATATGCATTTTATCAACAAGAAGTTTTGATAAAGTTTGAACATTTTTCAATCGATGAATAATAATTATAACAGCTGTTAGAGGTAATATAAAACCAATGTCATACAGTAATAAATACAGAACTGCCTGCAAGCTAAATTGCGAATCGACCTGAATCATAGTTATTATTGTTGCAAGATAAACTTGTCCTGTACAAAGAAATTCACCGCAAGCAATAAGAACACCCATACCAACACAGATTATCGAAACCAATACAGCAGATTTATTAAAATCAATTACTTTCATTAGCTTATGATTCTGTTTAATTAATGACTTAGGCAACATAAGAACCATTTGATCATATTTTTTCTTTCTGGCTTTTTGAAAATCATATAAATTAACTGACATAAAACCAACGGCAAAAATAACAAGAATAAGATTAAAAATAAAGCTAACAGCTTTAAAATCAATTTTATTTAATATGTTAAACAGTATTGTACCAAATAAAAAGAATGCCACAAATTTTCCTATAAGAAAAGAAAAACCATACTGCAAAACACGATTTTGACTTGAAAGAATCAATGTAAGAAGAAATAATAACATAGATAACGAACATGGGTTAAATCCATTAATAATTCCTGCTACAAAAACAGATAATACATTTACAGCTTTCAGATTAGATAAATCTGAACTTGATGATTCGCTAATTAATCGTGTAGGAATACTGTTATTCAAAATAACATTTTCTAAATTTTCTTTTATTTCATCCTCACCAAACATATACTGGTCACCGACAAAAACAATAGGAACCATTCCTGTATCTTCCTCAGAAACAGAATATGTTTCACAATATCGGTAAAGTAGTGCAAGATTTTCGCCTTCTGAAATATCATAAATTTTTAAATCAGTATCTATATTCTGCATATATTCCTTTGTTTCAGCACAGGAACTGCAAGTTGGTGAAACAAAAAATACAACTGTGTTAACCTCTCCATTTTTTGTTTCATTTGTAGCACTGCAAGTTATATTGAAAACAAATAAGACAATGGCAAACAATATAAAACAACAAATAAATCTTTTTATATTTTTATTCATTGTATGATTAAAACTAAGCACTTTACCTCTCCTTCCTATAATTCAAACAGTCCGTGGTAGGAATCATTCCTAAAATTTTGTTTTTTCAGAGAAATATCACCTATGTACAATAAATTTTTAAAAAATCAAAAATAATTTCAATCTTTTAATATGAAATACTAAATTTGCATATTACAATTTTAGTATTTCATATAAAACCTCTGCAATATTATAGCATATTTTGTAAAATCAAGCAAGAACATATTACAAATAATTTATATTTATCTCACTAAAATTATTTATTTTTGTAAATATATCACAATATGTAAGTTACTGCTTTTTTATGCTATTCTGTTCATCATTTATAATCATTCCATCAGATATTGTAACAATTCTTTCTGTTTCTTTGGCAAGTTCCTGACTATGTGTAATAAGTACTATCGTCATTCCGTGTTCTTTATGTAATCGATGGAATAAATCCATTATCATATGACCTGTCTGTGAATCCAACGCACCTGTTGGCTCATCTGCAAGAAGTATAGATGGATTATTAACCAATGATCTTGCAATAGCTACACGCTGTTTTTGTCCACCTGAAAGCTCATTAGGTTGATGATTGCTTCTTTTTTCCATTCCAACAAGTTCAAGTAATTCTTTTGCACGCTTAGTTCGCTCTGCTCGTGAAATTCCTGCATACATCATAGGAATTTCTACATTTTTTTGAGCAGTCATACGGGGAATTAGATTGAAATTTTGAAAAACAAAACCAATTTTTTCATTTCTTATTCTACTTAACTCTCTATCATTGACTGAACCAATATCCTTTCCTTCAAAAAGATATTCTCCTGATGTAGGGCGATCAAGGGCTCCGATAATATTCATTAATGTACTTTTTCCTGAACCTGATTCACCAACTATTGAAACAAATTCTCTTTGCTGCACTGAAAATGATACACCCTTTAAAATTTCCAATTCATTTGGAGTATCTATGTAATATTTTTTTACAATATTGTTCATCTTTATAATTTCTTCCATATACTTTTCTCCCAGTACTGTATATTGTCGCACCTGTAAAATCAGGTGCGACAATAGCTTAAATTTTAGTCTTCAAATAGATCCATAAGATCATCAAGTTCTGAATCTGTAAACTCTGAGGACTCTTCCTCTTCAGAATATTCATCTTCGTTCAAAGATTCCTCAACCAGTTTCATAGCAGATGCAATATCTGACAGATCAGTTGACATTAGAATTTCACGAACTGTTACAATGAATCCAAGCTGTTCTAAAGCATATACAATACGAACAGCATTTATTGAATCACCACCCAATTCAAAGAAATTATCTCTCATTCCAACCTCACGAGTATTTAGCACCTCGCATATAGTTTTACACAATGCACACTCAACCTCAGTTTCAGGTGCAATGTATATTTTATTTGTTGTCATAGTAATATCAGGCAATACATTTGCATTCAACTTGCCACTTGTATTTACTGGAATCCTTTCTATTTGACTCATATAAGTCGGTATCATATAGGCTGGAAGTGTATTTCTAAGTTCATTTCTTATCCATTCAACCGGAACAGGTCTTTCAGATACATAATATGCAAAAATTGCTGTTTCCTGATTTTGATTTTTACGAACAATTACTGCAGCATCTGAAATTTCAGGCAATTCTATCATCTGATTCTGAATTTCTCCCAATTCAATTCTATGACCATGAATCTTAACCTGAGTATCAATTCTGCCAAGGAATTCAATATTACCGTTAGGTAGCCATCTTGCAAGGTCACCTGTACGATACATCTTTCCTGTACCATACGGATTATCAACAAATTTTTCTTCTGTCAGTTCTTGCCTATTAAGATATCCCTTAGCCAAACCATCACCTGCAATACACAATTCGCCAACCATACCTATACCACACAACGTGCAACCATTAAGTATATAGATTTGTGTATTACTAATAGGTTTACCTATGGTTATATTATTTACATCGTTTATAACAAATGAACTTGACCATACAGTTGTTTCAGATGGTCCATAAACAACTTCTAATGAAGCATCTGTATATTTACGTAAAGCCTTAACAAGTTCACGCTCAACCTGCTCACCACCCAGCAAAATCCATTTTAACTTTGACAAACCTTTTGTATATCGTTCATCAATCATCATCATTCTCATTCTGCTTGGAGTTGTCTGTATGATTTCAATATCATTTTCAAGTAACCAACTGTCGAAACTCTGAGGATCATTTTGTTGTTGAGTATTAGCAAAGTAAACTGTCATACCATTAAGCATTGAAGAAATAATCTCAGTTACAAAAATATCAAATGTATAGTTAGTAACTGACGCAATATTATGATAACCATCACTAAACACACCACTCATTACATTACCATCATTATTACTACAATAGTTTACAACAGAACGGTTCGGTATCATTACACCCTTTGGTCGACCTGTTGTACCTGATGTATAGATAATATACAGTAAATCCTCTGGCTCAGCAATAATTTCAGGATTTTCCAACACAGGTTCATACTGCTTAAGTTCAATAACAGGAATATTATCATATGTAAGACTGCCGTCAGAACACAGAATAGCTTTTGGTTTACAGTCATCTAGAATATACTGAATTCTGTCCTCCGGATAACCAATATCAATAGGAACATAAGCCGCTCCTGATTTTATTACACCCCATATACCAACAAACATTTCAAGATTTCGTTCTGCAAGCAATGCTACAAAATCATTGGCTTGAATATCGGATTCACGAAGACGTTTTGCAATAGCATTAGCCCTTATATTTAACTCTTTATATGTTAATGTTTGGTTTTCAAACACTACCGCAACAGTATCAGAATTCTTTTCAACCATCTCTTCAAACAATTCTACAACAGTTTTATTCTTAGGATAAATATATTGTGTTGCATTAAATATGTCAGTCAATTTATTTTTCTCATTCTCAGAAATGGCAGTTAATGAACCAATCTTTTTGTTAGGGAATGAAGTAATATCATCAAGAAGCTGAATAAAATGATATGCCATATTTTCAATAGATTCAAACTTAAACAATGCGGTACTATATTCAACAGTTAACTGATAACCATTACTATGTGAAGAAACATAGAAAGATAAGTCAAATTTTGAGATACTATCTTTATCGCTTAATGGAATATCATCATCACTTTCATCAACTGAAACAGAACGCTCCATATTTTGTAATGAGAATAAAACATCAAACAATGGGTTACGTGAAAAATCTCTCTTTATAGAAATTGAATCAATTAATTCTTCAACAGGATATATCTGGTGTTCATAAGCACCGAGACATACTTCTTTTATTTCCTGTAAGAAAGTTAAATATTTTTTATCTGCTACCGGCTTGCCTCTCATAGCTAATGTGTTAATAAATACACCAACCATTGATTCTATATCTGCATTTACTCTTCCTGAAATAGGAGTACCTACAATCAAATCCTCTTGATTACTGTACTTAGATAACATAATCATAAATGCACTCAGCATAACCATATATTCAGTTACACCATATTCAGAGGCGAGTTGTTCAATTTGAGTTTTCAGTTTTAATGAGGTTCTTAAGACATAATTGCCACCGTCAAACTGCTGCCTAACAGGACGAGGATAGTCAAGAGGTAAATTCAAAACAGGAATTTCATCACTAAATTGGCTATGCCAATATTTCGCATGATTTTCCATATCAATACTATTTAACCACTCACTATAATCCTTATACTGAACTCTCAAAGGAATAAGTTTTTCACCGGCATACAATCTTTGCATATCACTTTGTATAATCGACATACTAACACCGTCAGAAATAATATGGTGCATATCATAGAATACCATTGCACATTTTTCGCCAGTATAAACAACCATTATTCTTAATAAAGGTGCACAACTTAAATCAAATGACCTGATGAATGAATGATATAGCTTATCCAAGTCACTCTCATTTGCTTTAATAAACTCAATATCAGGCTCTGCATTTTCAAAGATATGCTGTACCAAATCTCCATCAACAACTTCAAAAGAAGTACGAAGTGCTTCATGTCGCTGAATTAAATCTTTTACAGCTTGTATAAATCTTTGTTCATCAAAATCTTCAAATTCTACTGCAAATGGCATATTATATGCTATTCCGGTATTATCAATCTGATTAATCAGATACATTCTCTTTTGGGTTGATGACATAGGGTAGTATTCTTTAACCTCTGCCTTTGGTATGGATTCATATTCGCTCTCTCCTGCTTCAACTACAAGTTTTGCAAGCTGTTCAGGAGTTGTATTTACAAATACATCTTTCAGCGGAATTCTTACTCCGGTTTCTGCTTCTATTCTGTTTACAAGCCTTGTTGCCCTCAGTGAATGTCCACCTAGTTCAAAGAAGCCATCATTTATACCAACTTGCTCTGCACCCAATATTTCACCAAAGATATTACAGATAATTTCTTCTGTCTTATTTCTTGGTGCAACATACTCTCTTG
>JAXJUM010000045.1:0-3853 GCA_036309045.1 Acutalibacteraceae bacterium | reverse complement strand
GAGTATATCTGCAATATCCTCTCGGATACGATAGGATACGAAAAGGGCTTTACAGATACGACTACTACGGCTGCACAGGCTTTTGCTCTGAAAAAAGGTGTATCCGCTTACCTCAAAGGTTGTCGAACGGGTGCTTGCTGTTTGTGACGGAATGATATTTACGCTTCGTGAATATCCTGTGGTTTACGGCGGTTCACTCCTCGCAAGGATATTACAGCCTACAAAGGGAGGTGATGCCGAATGAAAAAGAAGATACTGTTTTCACTCAAATCGCCTTATCGTGAACAGCTTGATATAATCGGCTTTCGCTTCGGTCACGGCAAAAAGTCTCTTGCAATCGTGGGTGCTATGCGAGGAAACGAAGTACAGCAGATGTATGTCTGCTCCCGAATGGTGCAGGCACTGAAAAAGCTCGAATCAGAGGGGAAGATCGCTGAGGACACTGAAATACTTGTTGTACCCTGCGTGAACTACTATTCCATGAATATTGGTAAGCGTTTCTGGACGATGGACAATACGGACATCAACAGAATGTTTCCAGGCTATGCACTCGGTGAGACAACACAGCGTATTGCTGACGGCGTTTTCAGCAAATTGCAGGGCTATGAATACGGAATACAGCTTGCGAGTTTCTATCAGCCGGGTATCTTCCTGCCCCATGTCAAGATGATGGACACGGGTTTCACCGATCCGGAGATCATGAAGGATTTCGGTTTGGAGTTCGGCATTATCCGTAAGCCTCGACCTTACGACACCACCACGCTCAACTACAACTGGCAGGTTTGGGAAACTAAGGCGTTCTCGGTCTACGCAAACGCCACCGATGAGATAGATGTCAAGGCGGCAGATGAGGCTGTCAATGCGATACTGCGCTTTATGAATAACCGTGGCATCGTCACAGCCAAAACACCGCCCGGATATATCACCGAGATACTGAATGAGGGAAAAACGAAGCAGATACAATCCGAAGCAGCAGGACTGTTTTTCAGAACGGCAGAGATCGGAAAAACAGTAGAACACGGCGATGTACTGGGCATGATATATGACCCTCTTGACGGGGAACTTGTCGCAGAGATCAGAACGCCTGTATCAGGCACGGTATATTTTGCCTATAACAACCCGTTGATAAATGCTAAGACCGTGTGCTTCAAGATCATCAAGTGAGGAAGATAAAGTAAATGGAAAAGAAAGAATTTCATGAAACAAAAACAATTATATCCGATGACGGAAAAACGGTAACTACGGTGTCTGTCAGCGGCAGCAGTACAAGCAGCAGCTCGTAAGTATCATCAACTACAACATCATCGGTCACTACAACTGTTACAAACGGCGGTCATCCCGTTACAACAACTATCAAAACAGAACAATAAAAAAGCGGAGCTGCTGCTATGATGATTCAAGCAACAGCTCCGTATTATGGAGGATATGTATGGTCACATTAAATGACTATTTATTTTCAGGGGATACTGTGCTTAAAATACTGCACCAGTATTCGGGTGATCTTAGAAAATCAGCGATTGATACTAATAACCCGATCGACCTCGCGCATTGCAATTTTCTGATACAGATCATTGAATTGCTCGAACATAATGACTTCCTTACCTCTCAGTCACAGAGGATAAAGGAATTTTACAAATACATGACACAGAAATATCCGTTTCTCGCATTTACTTTTAAGGGCAGGATCAAATCTCTGATCAGGGCTGAGGAAAAATTCAACGGCTATATTTTGGAGTATATCTATGACTATTATCAAAAGCACAGCCGGTATCCGAATGAAGCTGAGATCAAAAGCAATCTGACCTGTTTCAGAGATCTGATCGCATACCGCATCGTGATCTCTATGCCTTTATGTCACCTGGAAGAAGGCATGACACAAGACGAAGTAGAAAAGATCTTTCTTTATGAGATTGCTAATACACTGCCCGAATTTCTGGAAGTAAGAGGCTTTACGGCTGAACTTTCCGGCTCTGCACATGATAAAACAGACGAACGGATCATAAGCAATAACCGACCATATTACAGAGATTATGTCGCATTTCCTCGTCCTTCAGGCTACCAATCGCTTCATATCACTTTTTATGACAACCTTGCAAGGTGCTATACTGAGGTACAGCTCAGAACAAAGGATATGGACGATCTTGCGGAGATCGGTACGGCAAACCACTTCGGGTATGAGCGCCAACAGGAGGAAAGCAGAACAAGACGTGATAATATCCCTGTCGGTGAATGCAGATATTTTGATGAAGCATACGAGCGTTTCACCAAATTGCAGGAGCTTGACCTTTCGGCTGTCAATGTGAATATGTTTAAGGCGTTCAATAACCAACTGATCAATGACGGCTGCGGATTATTCAGAGGTCGGCAGATCTTGCCTTTTGAGCATCTGTCACGGTTTCAGAATGACCTGATCGACTAACAGTTCCGCACAAACTCCTCAAATATCAGTCTGCTGTTGTCATCGGTTTGATAGGCAAGTTCGGGATGCCATTGTACTGCCCACAAGAATTTCTGATCGGGTGCATACACCGCTTCGATTAGTCCGTCAGGGGCGGAAGCCATGCTGATAAGCTGCGGCGACAGCTCTTGAACACCCTGATGATGATAGCTGTTGACGGATATATTCTTCCTTTTCAAGAGAGAGTAAAGCGGTGAATCAGGTTCGATCTTAACATCATGAGAAGGAATATCATAAGGTGGTTTCTGACAATGCTTCACATCACTCGGAAGTTCTGTCGGAATATCCTGCCAGAGTGTACCGCCCAAAGCGGCATTGATAAACTGTATCCCACGACAGATGCCGAGTATCGGCTTGTCTCTTTTCATGGCTTCGTCAAGAATCAGCATTTCCATTTTGTCACGCTCAGGGCTGCACTCTCCACACAAAGGGCTTTTTTCCGAATGGTACAAAGCCGGTGCAACGTCCTGACCGCCTGTGAACAGAAATCCGTCACACATTTCCATAACAGCTTGAAGCTCTCTCTTGCTTTCTATGACGGGCAGCATGATTGGCAATGCACCGACAGTCTGCAAGCCAGTTAGGTAACCCGGTATCATCCAGTAGCTTTTTCTGCCGTAATCTATTAGTGGGATAACTCCGATCGTTTTCATAATATGACCTCCTGAAAAAAATGGTGCTGTCGAAATCATGACAGCACCATTGTTGATTCTATTATATACGATTTGGGCTGTCTTGCTGTCTCCTGATGCTCCGTGGAAACACGGATATAACCTATTCTACTCATAAAATCTTCCTCTCTTTGTTCAAGCTGACCTTTCTTTCTCTTGGCAGCCTGTTCGTTCTGCATATATCGGGCAAGCGTTCTCTGACTGTCACGCTTCTGCTGTGCAAGCCTTGAAAGCCTGTCAGCTTCCTTCTTCAGGGCTTTACGTTCCGCACTCTGCTGTGCGTAATCTGTTCGGGCTTTTTCAAGCTCCGTTTTCAGCTTGCTGAGTTTCGGTATATGAGCGTCGGGAAATAGCTCTATCAGCTTCTTGTAAGCCTTGTGGTACTCGTCAAGTTCATAGCAGAAATCGCTCTTGTACTTGGTTTTCGCCTTGCCCTCCAGAGAAGTATATTTCTTGTGATAAGCCACAAATTCATGATACTTCTCGATTGCAGGAATCTGCTCCTCCATTTTGTGGATACGGTCGCTCAATTCCATCTGCGGAGTTGACATCACCATAAATTCAGCAAACGCCCTGTGAGCTGCGCTCTCCAATTCTTCAAGCGTGGAATTGCTTGCGTTCATCTCGTTGAGTGCCTGGCTCGCCGCTTTCATATTCTCACGGTCTGCCCGGTTAGTCAAGCCCTGAGACTGCTGAAACTTCTCGGCTGTGGTGCGGATAATTC
>JAXJUM010000044.1:0-18577 GCA_036309045.1 Acutalibacteraceae bacterium | reverse complement strand
TGTTTTTCTTTGTTCTATTCATTGTCTGGAACCTCCTTTTCCCAGACTAAATTCTACCACTTTTTATTTCCCATACTAAATTCCATTTCAAATTCCACTGTGGAATTTACTTTGGGAATTCACTCCGCAACAAAGAGACCGATAATAAAACCTTAAATCATTGACTTTATTAGTCAAATATGGTAAAATATGAGTAAGAAAGTAATACATATTGACCCATAAAAATGGTTGTGGGGAAACAGTCAACAGGGACTATGAGCTTAACGGCTCGTAGTCCTTTTTTGTTTTCTTTTATCATCGTTTGAAATGAGGTGAACGCTATTGTAAAAAAGGAATTTTACACCCTTTCGGAAATACAAGAACTATTTCGCATATCAAAACCTACGGCAATACGATTAGTTCATTCTGAAGGATTCCCAAAACTAACCGCCGTGGGAAGACGGCTTTTAATTCCAATAGAGCCGCTTAAACAATGGTGCATCGATAACACCACTTGGGATGCACTCGAAAAGGTACAAAACAACTTTCAAAACTTAATTAACAATAATCGGAGGTAATCAAAATGAAAATCAACGGAAAAAACTACAATCTCGGAGAAATCACTTTCAAAACAATTTGCGACCTTGAAAATATGGGTATTAGCGTATCAAATATGATGGATAAGCCTATGAACACGATTCTCGCTTTCGCTACCCTTGCCACAGGTGATAAACAAATTGCTGAAAGAGAGTTAAATGAACACTTTATCAACGGCGGCGATTTGAATAGTATCGTACAGAGCTTTCAGGAGGCTATGACAGAATCGGGTTTTATGAAAGCACTCCTTGCGAACAAGGAGGAATCCAAAGCTCCGGCGAAGAAGTCAACCGTAAAGAAAGCGGAGAATTAAAAAGTTACTCTGACACAATTTATAATGTTTTCTTGCCACAAGCAATAAATCTCGGAATTGATTATCATACCTTTTGGGAACTAAATCCCCGTAGGTTGAAACCTTTTATTATAGCGTATGAGCAAAGAACAAAACAGGATATGGAAATCGAACGAGAGCGTATGAACACGGAAGCGTGGCTCATAGGTGTATATGTTCAACAGGCTATTTGTGCATCGCTTTCTAAATCGTGTAAATATCCACAAAAGCCTATCGCCATAACAGCAGACGAAGTCAAGAACGAGAAGTATATCGCTGCAAAGGCAAGGATGGAAACATTTATGGTGAACTTCAATCAAAAATTCACAGAACAGGAGGTGGAATAAATGGAAAGCACAATGGAAAATCTTAATATTGTCATAACCGCAGATGTAAAAAAGGCGTTATCGGGGCTGAGTTCGATAAATACCCAACTTTCAAAGCTCAGCACTACAACGGGAGCAAAGGCAACAAAATCCATAGATACTGTTACAAAATCGGCTAAAAAAGGAACAAGTTCTATGATTGCCGGAATCGGCAAATTGACAGTTGTTATTCAAACTTTAAGAAGAGCGTTTGACTATCTCGGTAAATCAATTCAAGAGTCTATGGATTATGGAGAAACAATAAACCTTTTCCAAACATCTATGAGGGCTCTCGGTAAAAAAGCCGGGGATGAATTTGCCTTTCTCGGGAAAGCTGAATCGTTCACGAGTTCGCTATCTGAAAGTTTGAGTCTTGACCCCGATTTGATGATGAATTATCAAGCGATTTTTGCTCAAATGTCAAGCTCAATGGGTGTTACGGAATCGGCTGCTTATGACCTCTCGGAATCCTTTACAATGCTTGGAGCAGACATTGCTTCATTGTTCAACATTGATGTTGAGTCTGCTTATCAGAAATTACAATCCGCTCTTTCGGGTCAATCTCGTGCTATGAGAGAGTTTGGTGTTGATATTTCGGTCGCTACAATGCAGGAAAAGGCATTGGCACTCGGTATTAACAAAAGCGTTACCGCTATGACCCAAGCCGAGAAGGCTCAATTAAGATACATAATGATTATGGAGGGTCTCACCGTTGCACAGGGAGATATGGCGAGAACACTTGAAAGCCCTGCTAATCAGTTGCGTATTTTGTCGGCTCAGTTCGTACAGTTGACCCGTGCAATCGGTAATGTTTTCATACCTATGGTTACGGCAGTATTACCCTATATAAACGCCGTTGTGATGGGTGTTAAGAATCTGATAGCATCCCTTGCAAAATTGGTTGGTTACGAAATCCCCGATTTTAAAACAACCCCCGTTCAAATATTCGATACAGAGGATGCGAGCGGCGAAGTTGATGATGTTACAGAATCGGTCAAGAACCTTAAAAAAGCAACTCTCGGCATTGATGAACTGAATATTATGAGCGATAATTCCTCTGCTTCTGCCGGGGCTTCCGCAGGAGGTTCAACTATCGATTTATCGGCTCAGATTGCCGAAATGAATGCCGCATACAAAGATATGGTCGCAGGGATTACCGATAGTATCGGTTCAAAATCTACGGATATTTTGGAATCTTGGAAAGCATCTTTTACAGAGTTCAAATCCGTATGGGGTGGAGAAATCCAAAAAACACTCGGAATCATTCATAACATTTTCAACAACATCGGTCAAAGCGTGGTTAATCTGTGGAACGGTCTCAAAAACGCTTGGAACGAAGCCGGAAACGGAAAAACCATTGTTCAAGGTTTGTGGGGTGTCTTCAATGAACTGTTATTGCTTATAGAAAGAATTTGGGGTTCTACTGCCGAATGGCTCGGTGGCTTGGATTGGTCTCCTCTTATAAGTTCGGTTGCAGGAGCAGTATCAGCATTTCAACCGCTTGTTGCAATACTTGGAGATACTCTTGCTTGGATATATGAAACTGTGCTATTACCCATTGCAGGTTGGGCAATACAGGAAGCGGCACCGGCATCTATTGCAGCCGTAACATCAGCGTTGCAAATGCTGAGTGCATTTTTACAGCCTTTCCTCGCAGGTTTTCAGCAGTTATGGGCATCCTTACAACCTATTGTTGCGTGGGTTGAAAGCGTGGTTATCGTAATTATTGATAGCGTTCGCTCTGTGTTTGAAAAACTTGCGGCGGTATTCACGGAAAAGGGTTCAAAGATTCAAGGCATTGTATCGGGCATTGGTGATGTTATTTCTGCCGTTTGGGTGGTAATCGAACCTGTTTTTAATATGCTTCGAGATTTAGTCGGTACTGTGTTTGAGTATATCGGAAATTTGATTAGCACAAAACTCAGTTTTATTATCGACACACTTAGCGGTCTAATCAACTTTATTGCAGGTATCTTCACAGGTGATTGGGAAAGAGCTTGGGGAGGTATAAAGGAAATCTTTGTAGGCATTTGGGACTATATCAAGGGAATTGCTTATACTGTTCAAGAATATCTCAGCGGTATTTGGAACGCTATCAAGGGCAATGTTGAATCCATTTGGAATGGCATCAAGACATTTTTCACCAACATTTGGAACGGAATCAAGGATGCTGCTTCGAGCATTTGGAATGGTCTCAAAACTGTTGTTATGGGCGTTGTAGAAGGTCTCAGAAACGGCATTACAACCGCTTTCACAGCCGTAAAGAATTTCGTAACCTCTTGCTTCAATGCAATTAAATCGGTCGCTACAAGCGTTTGGAATGGCATTTGGGGAGCAATCAAGGGCGTTATCAATTCTATTCTCGGCGGCATTGAAGGAATGGTTAATGGTGTTATAAAGGGATTAAACCTTATGATTAACGCTCTTAATAAACTGAGCTTCGATGTGCCCGATTGGGTGCCGGTCATCGGTGGAGGCAAGTTCGGTTTTAATATTCAAAATGTAAGCGAAGTAAGCATTCCACGCCTCGCAGATGGCGGTATTCTGAACTCCGGGCAGATGTTTATTGCACGAGAAGCGGGTCCCGAATTAGTCGCTAATTTGGGAAGACAAACCGCCGTTATGAATAATGACCAAATTGTTGAAAGCGTTTCTAATGGTGTTGCTGCCGCAAACTATGAGCAAAACGCCATCCTTCGAGAATTGGTTTACATCGGTAAAAAATTGCTCGAAAAGGACACTATTGTCAATGCCGTTGTGGGTGCTAACGACATCGTTGGCGGATTACAAAGAAAGAACCGCAGAGACGGAAAAACAATCGTTCCTGTTGGATATTAAGGATGTGCTTATATGGTTACTGTAAAGGGCTTAGATTCGCTTATAAAGCGTATCAACACAATGCAAAAACAACTACAAAGTCGCATTCCGCTATTTTTGGAACGCCTTGCTCAGATTGGTGTTGATACCGCTTCGGTTCGGTTTAAATCCGCTCAATATGATGGTATAAACGATGTAAATGTATCTGCCCGAATGAAAGATTCAAATACAATCGTGATAACAGCATCTGGAAAAGCGGTTTTGTTTATCGAGTTCGGAACGGGTATCACCTACACAGAAGAGCATCCCAAAGCAAGTGATATGGGAGCGGTTCGTGGCGGTTACGGTCAAGGCAAAGGGAATCAAAGCTCGTGGGGTTACTACGGAGAAGCCGGAACAAATGGCAGGGTAAATAAAACAACTGATAAAGGCGATTTAGTTATCACTCGTGGTAATCCTCCGGCTCGTGCTATGTACGAAGCCGACAAAGCGATTACTTCCCAAATCTTAAAAATCGCCAAAGAAGTTTTTACCAAATAAAAAAAAATGAGGGGTTGCAGTCCACAAGGGTTGCAACCTCTCTTTTTGTTAAAAATATTTCTTCCCGGTGCTTAACTTATACAAACCGTTGAGTAAGGTTATAAACAACATAAACGGGAAAAGAAACACCCAAAATAAAACTTTTAACACTTTCATTTCATTTCCCTCCCTGTTTGATTTATAATTTGATTTGGAGCAATCTCATCATTTCTTTTTGGGTCTCGACTTCCTGTTCTGCGATAAACTCCACGAATTTGGAAGCATTGCCCTTGTTCTGATACAAGCGTATATATCCGTTATAATCGAGCTTATAAATAGGCGGCACGATAACAGGCAAATAACCCTTTTGAATAAGAGCAAGGTTTGTGAGCAATCTTGCAGTTCTGCCGTTTCCGTCAATGAAGGGGTGTATTGTTACGAACTTCAAATGCAGGAGAGCGGCAAACTCGACAGGGTGATAATTGTCTCGCTCGGTCTTAATCCACTTTTCAAGCTCCGCCATCTTCACTTGTAATTCTTCGGGCAGCGGAAAAACATAATCCGAACCCGAAACAAAAATCGGCTGTTTTCTCCACGCTCCGGCGTTATCGCTATCGATGTTTTGATAGAAGAGTTTGTGAAGCATCAATATGTTTTCGGTGGTGATTGTATCGCTCTTAATAAGCGTAAACATATAATCATACGCTTTGCCGTGTCCGATTGCTTCGTAGGTATATTTGAGAGGTTTGCCGCCTACGGTCAACCCGTCTTCAAGAAGTATCTTTGTTTCGCTCTCTGTGAGGGTGTTGCCCTCGATAGCGTTTGAAGTCCAAGTAATACCAACCCTGTAATAATCACGGGTTTGTTTTAACATCTCACCTTCAAAGGGTCTGTATCGGTCTATTGCCGATTTATTGAGGTCTATCTTTTGATATATGCTCATTTATGCTCCCTCCTCATCCGAAATAAATTCGAGTATCTCGCCCGGCTGAACCTCTAAGTATCCACAAAGACGGTTGATTATTTCCATATTAACAGGTTTGTGGGCTGAGAGTTTCGCCATCGTTGCTGATGAAATTCCCACAGATTCAGATATTTGAGTTTTAGATAGTTCTCTTCTTTGCATTATATCGAAGAGTTTATAGTATTTGATAGCCATTTGCGAACCTCCTTAGTACAATATTATTATATCATATATCTTTGTGTTTGTAAAGATATTTTTGCAAAATAAAATATAATTATCGAAAAAGTTAAGTGTAAATTATACCGCCCCGTAATAAAAAGAGATGCTAACTGAGGAGCGGTAACGGATTTGTGCTTTTGGTAACGGAAAAGTAACGGAAATCGATTCGATTTTCGGCTATCATAACCGCTTATAGTGTGCTATAAAATACCGCAATTTATCATAATTTTTGAAGTAACGGAAGTAACACGAAAAAACAACTATATAGACATATACGGCAGATGGGAAGAGATGTTCATTAGATGGCTGTGTTGGGGATTTATTGGGGATTTGCTTTCAGCAGACAAAAAGAAAAGCCCCATATTCCTTGAAATGCAAGGAATATAAGGCATTTTCGATAATGTGTTGTTATCTCTTTGATAATTCCTGACCTTGAAAGCACAGCATTTTCAAGGCTTTTGTGTGTTGTGTGTTAGTTACACACAAAACTTCAAATCACCTTTGTATTGAAAAAAGAAAAAAGCAAGGGTGAAAAATTCCCTTGCTTGATTCCAATTCCTTCTTCAAGAATTGATTGACCATATGTATTATACATCAATGGTCTGCTTTATTCAATCGTTTTTGTACCAAGTCCAAAGTCCATATTTTTTCAGGATCAGAATATCATAAACAAGACCTTCACAAACAAGTCTGCATTTTTCTGATGTCACACCTTTTCCTGCAATCTGTAAATAATCACACATAAAAATATGTGTTGTTTCCTGAACCTTTGCATCATACTTTGACAGGTCATTCTGACCGCTTTCATAATCAAGGAAACCTTTGATGATTGCTATGTCTGACCAAGTTGTTTCCATTTCACCAATAGAATTCTTGATTGTGGTCTTGGTCTGAATGTTTGCTGTGGTATTTCCACTAAACATAAACAATCACCGCCTTTCATCAATCTTCAAGTTCGTCTTCACCAAAGAAAACAGGAACAACATTCAGCATCATGTTGTTATCATTGTAAAGTCCCTGCATCTTTGCAAGTTTATCAACAGCATTGATGACATCCCTCATTGAAGGTTTCTTGTACTTTGTGACCGCCTGTGATACACCATCACCACAACCTTCAACAACAATGACTTCTTCTTGAAGTTCCCCCCTGATGATAGATGTCAAAACTTCCTGCATTTCTTTTGCTGTGGCTATCTTGGAAGAAGCATATTCTTCTGCAAGCTGTTTCAGATAATTCTGAACACTTGGAAGGGTCAGAAGCCTTTGTCCCTGACTTCTTGCAGTCTTTTCTGCATAGCCTGCACTAATAGCAGACTGTGTTGCATTCCCTGTGTTTGCATATTCATAACAGAATTTTTTCTGTCTTGCTGTCATAGTCATCACCGCCTTTCTTCTATCTGTTCAATCAGACTGACAATTTTCTGATAATGTTCAGTGTCTTCCTGATTCAACCATATCTGCACTGTATTTTCACTTACACCTGCAACTTTTGCCAACTGCCTTACTGCGATTCGTTTTTCCCTTTGTAATTTTCTTTGTCTTGAAACATGATGTTTCAAACGCATGTCACCCTGTTTTGCAGATGAAACAAAATCCATCTTTTCCTGATTAACACTCACCAATTCTACACCATCAACCATCAACAATCTTGCAATTTCATTTTGATTTTTGAATACAGTGAATGTCTGACCATTCATTCTGAAAATCAGTTTATGATTCATTTGTTCCACCCTCTTTCATCAAGAATTGTCTTTTCAATTTATCAAGTCTTTCTTCCATTCCAATCCTTTTCAAAACAATTCTTTCAACATTTGATGGTTTTCCATTCTTCATTGCTTGCAAACAAGGCATATACGCAAAACTGCAATCATAATCATATAATTCTGCAAGTTCCTGAACTTTTTCCATTTGTCTTAATAGATAAAGTGCATTATCCATAATAATCTTTACATTTTGCCTTGAAATACCATAATTCATTGCAACATCTGTTTGTGTTAAATTCAATTTGTACAATAAATAAATAATGTTTCTTTTTCTTTCATCTAATGAATCCACACATTCCCATATTTTAGATAGCTTCTTTTGTTTTTCAGATTCGAAAAAAGATTCTTCTACACTTATACTTCCACTAACAATATCACCAAGGGAAAGGTCATCATCATCTGTCACATTACGGTCAAAACTATCTAATGAACCATAATTGGGAAATGTCTGAATCATCAAATCATATTGTCTGCGTGACAGGTTCAGTTTTTGCATTACTGTTTCCGCATCAGGAACACCACCATATTCATCAATTAAACGCTTATATTTTTTAATTCTATCAGGCATATATGAATGTATAGAAAGACCATTATCATTCTTATCAGCATATCTTAAACAATATGATTTTATCTTCACCTTCAATAATGCAAGAAAGGGTGCTTTATGTGACAAATCACATTTTTCAACTGATTCCTTCAAAGCAAAATATGCTTCTTGCATCAAATCATCATTATCAGCAAAAATATTATAACGATTTACTTCACTTTGAATGAATCTAATGTTCTGTTGGTACAGAATCCCCATGTTTTCACTGACATTTTCACCTTGCTGAATCAAGCTGACCAATTCTTCATTTGTCAATTGACCACCTTCTTTCCGTAATAAAAAGCGGTCAATGCTTGTCCTGAACATAACACTGACCGCTTTCTGACTTGCATGACTGCAAGCGGAAACACATAAGCGAAAGGAAAAGATGACCGAACATGGCAGAATTCAATATCAACTGAACTTATGTGCTTCCCTTTGCAGTCATACTGTTCTTTGAATTATTGATGTTTATTCCTTGTCTTCTTCATTCTGAACAGCATCTTCAAATCTTCCTTCAATGAATGCCCTGAACACATCATCAGAAGATGAAATGATTATTCCATCCTTCATGTTCCTGAAATGATAACCTTCAATGTTATCACTGTAAAAACACTGATGCAGTTCATTTTTGATGTTTCCAAGTTCTGCAATGATTTCATCAATAGTGACAGGTTTTGGTGCAATTTTTAGGATGTCGCATATTGCACGATACGCAAAATAATTATTCTTGTATGCACCAACAACAGTTTCAACTTCTGTCTTTGTCAGTTCTTTCATCTGCTTCAATGCTTCAAGTGTTGAAATGAAATCAGCAGGAACAGAAACTTCAACAACCTTCCTTGCCTGATTTGCCACATCATCAAGGACTGCAATGCAAGCATCAAAATTTGTCTTTCTGCTTTCTGCAAGTGTGTTATTATAAATTTCCTGTGCTTCCTTCATCTTCTCTGCAAGCATTGCACCAATATAATTTGCTTTAATCTGTGCAACAGCAGATTCAAGAATATTCTTTGCACCATTTGCTGTGTCATAGTAACTTTGTAATGCAACAGTAATTTCTTCTAACATTTTATTTTCCTACCTTTCAATAAAATCTGTGACTTTTCCTGTTCCATGTTCAACAAGTGGAATCATCCTTCCTGATGGAACAGGTCTATTTGTAACCTTTTGTAATCTGTTTGCCATTTCATCAAGTGCAGTCTGTGTTCTCTTGCCTGCAACAGTCTGTTGCTGTTTGTATATCCTGCACTTTTCTTCAAAACTTCTTGCCATTTTCACCACATCCTTCTTTTATAATTATACTATATCTTGTGTCTTTTTTCTACATATACCACTATATTTAGTAGTTTGTTGCAACAAATGAGAAAAGAAAAAACATCCCTTTCAGGATGTCTTTTCAAGAATCTTGTATATTTGGGATTTTGACAGTTCATATTTTTCCATTAGGTCAGGGATTGAAGACCCCTGACCTTCATTGTATTCCTGCCTGATGCATCTGTTCCTGTTGTCCTTGTCTATGTGGTCAGGACACTTTGGAAAGACAATCTTGTCACCTGCAAAGATATGTAGAACATCATTGAACAGTGCATCACCAAGCAGATTCTTCAATGTCATCAATTGCTGATTATTCTTTGACAACACATTCACCGCCTTTCTGAATTATGCAACAGATAATTGCATATCATTGAATTCATGCGGTTCTGCACCGCTTCCTGTGTGTTGTATGTTAGTTGTTATGCAATAATCAGGTATATATCATAAATTGATTTATGACAATGTGATTCCCTTGTACCACAAAAGTCACCACTTGGAAGCACATTTTCTTCAAGAATTGCATCAGGAAGACCATGTTTATGAATATGACCGCAAAAGGGACAAACCACATACATATGTGAATTAGTTACTGCTATTGGTTCAACTTCATATCCATCCCCTTTTTTAACTGTTCTTTTGTCCTTCACCAATATTGTTTGACCATCCTTGAACTGTTCCAATGTGTCAAAGTCAATCAGCATATGAACATCCTTTCTTTTTGCGAACTTTTTGAATCTACTGTATTTCATAAAATCAATCCTTTCTGTTTTCATGTCAACAAAAGTCAACATCTGAATAAATTGGACAAGTAAGACAAGTGGACAAGTAAGTGTCTTATCTTTTTATTTTTCTATATATAAGAAAAAAATAGTAAAACAAAAACTAAAATAAAAAATTATATTTTATATAAAAATAGTTTTTACTTGTCCTGTCTTGTCCACTTGTCCATTTTAATTACGAACAAGAAGTGTTTGCTTCTTTCCATTTACAACAGGTCTGTTATCCGAAGAAGTAAGATTATATTTTTTTCTTAATTCTTTTGAAAGATTTCCGCTTTTTAATGGTTTGCTGTTATTTTCATAACAAAATGTAGAATAACTTGCGTATATGGTGCTAAAATATTCTCTTGTAAGATAATTTATAATTGCTTCATCATCTTCTTCACTTTCTTTCAAGCTGTCCAACCATTGTGCAACAGGGTCATTGTCCTTTTCAAATTCATTCAATTCTTTTTGAACCTTTTCAGACTTTGTGAATGCTTTATTTCGCAATGCTCTTTTCAATCCCTGAATTCCAAGAATAATCATGTATTCCATTGCATCCTGTGATTTCAGCTTTTCACCTAAATTTTCATCAAAATCAGGATTTTCAGAACCATCTTCAAAATGACTTTCAAATTTTGCATTGAATGGAATTATGACCAACCTTCTTTTAATTGCATATATTCCTTTGCATGCCATCCTTGGAATATTGTTAGCACTGAAAAATAATTTTGCTGTTGGCTTGATAATATTTGCATCAGCATTCTTGTTTTCTGCTTTTATGTCATTTCCTGAAACAACTTTCTTGAAAATAGACAATGTTTTCCCTTGTAAAAAATCATCATTGATGTCATCACCTATATTTGCAAGTTTTCCTGCCATCATGATTGTGCTGAATTTTTCATCTAATTCACATAATTCTAATGGAGAATAGTTTTTTGTGGTCAAAAGTGCTTTCAGTGTATCCAAGAATGTTGATTTTCCATTTGCACCTTCACCTGTTAGGATAAAGGACTTTTGCAGTGGATTCTTCCTATAAAAACAATATCCAATGCATTCTTCAAGAATGTTCCTGATAGATTGGTCACCGCATGACCACTGATTCAAAGCATTATCAAGAACTTCTGAATATGCTTTTGAATTGTAGTCCCAAGGGATGATGTTTGTGATTATGTATTCAGGACTGAATGGAAGCAATTCCATTGTTCTGATGTTCAGAATTCCATTCCTGAATGCAATCAAATTTACATCTGTTTCTGTATCATTGTCATCAGGATTCATTACTTCCAAATATTTCAGTGTTTCGGTTCTTTGTGATGCCTTTAATGTTGGAAGAAGTTTCTGCATAGAATTTTCAATATAATTGTAACCTGAAACATAGACACCTTCACGATACACATGCAACTGACCATTGATTCTTTTAACATGGTTTTCACGCATCAAATAATCACCAAACACATTATGAAGGAATCTATTTTCTTTGTAGAACACAGGCTTTGCAAACGCTTCATCACGAAGAACAACTTCAAGTTCATCATCAGACAGCGGTTCTTTTAGAATGTGACTGTTGATGATTCTGATTGCTTCCTTTGATTCTTCCTTTGTCAGTCCTGCACCTTGCAGAACCAATTCATAACTGAACAATGCTGAATTTCTTCCATCACCTGCTTTCATATTAAGAAAATCAATATCAGTCTTCACAGGTGTCAACCATTTTGGAAGTGTCTGATATTCAAGACCTTCTTCAATGTCCCATTCAACAAATCTTTCTTCATTGTTTGCCTTCAAGACTTCATATGAAGTTTTGCTTCCAACCTTGACATCAACAGTCAGACCAATTGCAACCTTTACATGTGTATAGCACTGTTGAACAGCATCATTTCTGAATAGAAAGTGTTTTCCCCTTGATGTGCAGATTACTTTACAATCAAGCTGTTGTTCTTCCACAATCTGCATCAGCAATTCAGCCTGTTCATCATCATCAACATCAATCAGGATTGTGTTGTCATTAAGAACACCTGCATATTCAGGAAGGTCTTGCACCTGTTCCAATGTCATCAAATCCTTGGAAGTCTTCCCCTTGAATGGCATGGTGCTTTTTTTGTCTTTTGTCGGAACATATCCCTTATAAAGATTCATAACCATCACCGCCTGTTTTGAAAATTGTCATCATAATCATTCCCCTTCCTGAATGATGTCCTGCGCATCAACATTCAAGGCTTTTGCAATTCTTCCAAGTGTTGCAGGTCTTGGTGTGCTTTTTCCCTGTCTGATTGCCCTGAATGCATTTTCTGACAGTCCTGCTTTTTTGCAAAGGTCTTTCAACATCATTCCATTGTTTGCAAGTGCAATCATCAATTTTTCGTTATCAATCTTCATTTTCATTTTGTAAACCTTCCTTTCTTGGTTAAAATTGTACTTGACACACAGTTTTCTTGGTGTTAATATAAGTATAACACATAGTTTACTTGGTTTCAACTGTAAAATTTTTTAGCGGAACACCAAGAAAACTATTTCATGTTTCACTATTTTATGATAGAATGGGTATAAGGTGGTGAATGCATGAACATAGGTGAAAGCATCAAAACCATCAGAAAGCAGAAAGGAATTTCACAAAAACAACTTGCAAAACAGACAGGTCTTTCTGTCAATGCAATTCAATCTTATGAATATGGGAAATATAAACCCAAGATTCAGCAGGTTCAGAAAATTGCAGAAGTCCTGAATGTAACCCCTTATGATATAATGGGAACTGACTATTGGGATGAAACAACAGACCTGAACCAATTGCAAGAAGATGTGAAACTGTTTGAAATCATCATTGAAAAATATGGTGAAGTTACCGCTTCTACTATCAATGATTTCCTTTCCCTGACTGATGAAGGTCAACAGAAAGCATCAGAATACATTGATTTACTGATGCAGAAGTACAAAAAGGAATAGACACCCATTCAAAGCAATTTTGAAGGGTGTCTATTTTTATTTTTCAAATAAGAAAGGATGATGAAATGATTTACAGAATTGAATATGAATCAGGGAAGTGTTGCAATTTTGCACACAGCAGGCAAGACCTTATTGAATGGTTGAAACTGCTAAAAGATGAAACAATAACAGACATCAGAAAGGTTTACAAGTCAGGTGTTTCTGATTCTGTTTTTGAAAAATATCAAAATTACATCAACAAATAAGAAAGGACAAGGTGAACAGCATGAACAGCATTTACAATTTTCATCCACTTCAAAAATTATGGAACTATGAAGGGAACATTTATGACATGGGTCTTGAACCTGATGAACATGGTCAACCTGCTTTCTTCATCCTGACAGAACAGGGTGAACACATCACAGTGACCATCACAAGACATCAGGAACTTTCAAGGGTGATGCAGTATTTGAACCTGATGAAAACAGGTGTCAATGTTGAATTCAAGGACTATGCACAGTTCAACAAGATTATTCAGAAAGTTTTTTCAGTATATGGTCAAAGGTTTGGGTTGTTGATGCACTTTGACAACAGCAACTTGAAATATCACATGGAAGCATTAAAGGGATTTGCAACAGAATATGATGTAGCAAGGATTGCAGGACTTGGAAGAAGCACTGTGAATGACCTAACAAGGGGAATCACACACAGACCAAGGTTCTTTACAATATGCAGGGTGTATTCTGCTATATATGAACTTGAACACAGAAAGAAAGCACTTGCATAATGAATCAGGGTCATAAATGACTGCAATCATTTATGACCCTTCAACAATTTTCAAAACAGACCTTCTTGGATGTGTCCAAGAATTCACCAATTCAATTATAACATCCAAGGTCTGATTTTTCAATGAAAAGGATGTGATATATTGAGAAATCCAAACGGATATGGAACAGTTTACAAGCTGTCAGGGAACAGAAGAAAACCATTTATTGCAAGGGTCACTGTTGGATGGAAGACATATGACAGACTAACCAAGAAAACACTTGACTGTGTTCCTGATAACTGTGACCCATTTGAAGTGCTTCCTGATGGAAAAATGAGATTTACAGACAAACAGATATATCAAACAGTCGGATGCTATGCCACAAGACAGGATGCAATGATTGCCCTTGCAGAATATAATGCAGACCCCTTTGATTTACATATCAGCACCATGACACTTGAAGAATTATATGACAAGTGGTCTGATGAACATTTTCCAAAGGTGTCACATTCCAATGTGCAAGGTGTCAAAGCATCTTGGAAACTGCTTCAACCTTTGAAAGGTATGCGACTTGTGGATATTAAACTTGACCACTATCAGAAAATATGTGATGAATCAGGAAAGAACAGTCCAACACTTAAAAAGCTAAAAATAACCCTTGGTCTGATGTATGATTATGCGGTCAAACATGAATTCTTAAAGCAGGACAAAAGGGATATGATAAGATATATTGATATTAAAAAAGCAGGAAATCCTAATGCACTGAACAGAAAGCCTTTCAGCAAAGCACAGGTAAATACAATTTGGAAATGGAAAGATTCTTCACCATACATCAAAATGATTTTGATGCTTATATATTCAGGTTGCAGAATAGGTGAATTTCTTGACCTGAAAAAAGAGAATGTCAACCTTGAACAACAGTGGTTTGACATCACTGCATCAAAGACAGAAGCAGGAATCAGAAAAGTTCCCATCAATGACAAGGTTCTTCCATTCTTTATTGAATGGTATAACATGAATGATTCTGAATATCTTATTTCATCACCTGATGGGAAGCATCTTGTATATAGAAATTATTATGATTCATATTGGAAGCCTTTCATGGAACAGATGAACATGGAACACCGCCCACATGACACAAGACACACCTGCATTTCACTTCTTTCATCAGCAGGTGTTGACGAAAGATTCATAAAGAAAATTGTTGGTCACAAAGGTCAGGGTGTGACCGAAACTGTTTACACACATTTGGAAATTAAAGACCTGATTGAAGCAATCAATAAAATTCAGGTGTGAAAGTGATGACCACATGGAAAAGAACAAATACAAGCAACAGTTTTATGATGACCATTATGAAAGAATTCACCTTGCTGTCCCCAAGGGAATGAAAGACATCATCAAAACCCTTGCTTCTGAAAAGGGAATGTCAATCAATGCATATTTGCAGGATTTGGTCAGGAAAGACCAAGAAGGAATGTTTGACACAATGCAGATTGCAGACAGGAACAAAGAAATGTTGTCAGGAATTTCAGGAAATATGCATGATGGTTATGATGTCATCTTTAAGGATGGTCACAAAGTTCATGCAAGAACAAAGAAAGATGTTCGCAAAGTGATAATTTCATATTGTGCTGAAAAGGGTGTCTGATGACACCTTTTTCTTTTGTCAAAACCTTTGTTTATAATGGTTTATGCTATCTTGCACAAGATTATAAAAATCTTGCACAAGATAGCCTTTTTCATGTTAGTTGCTTGTTAGTTGTGTGTTAGTTATAAGGGTGATTTTATATGTTTTCACAGCACTTTGTTAAAAATCAAAAATAAAGAAAACCCTTGAAAATACTGCATTTTCAAGGGTTTTCGTGTTTTGTGAAATTGTGTTCTGATTATCTCTTTGAGAACTGAGGCGCTCTACGTGCAGCCTTAAGACCGTACTTCTTACGCTCTTTCATTCTAGGATCACGAGTCAGGAATCCTGCCTTCTTAAGTGTAGCTCTTAGTGCTTCACTATCATACTGAAGAAGTGCTCTTGAAATACCGTGACGAATAGCACCAGCCTGACCTGTAACGCCGCCACCTGCTACTCTACAAACAACGTCAAACTTCTCTGTTGTTTCTGTAAGCTCAAGAGGCTGACGAACGATTAACTTTAGTGTTTCAAGACCGAAATACTCATCAATATCTCTGTCATTGATTGTGATTTTACCTGTACCCTGGTAAAGTCTTACTCTTGCAACAGAACTCTTTCTTCTGCCTGTTCCGTAAAAATGTGGTTTCTGATCGTACATTTATTGTGCCTCCTTCCTTACTTGTCCCAAACCTCAGGCTTCTGAGCCTGGTGTTTGTGTGCTTCACCGTTGAACAGCTTAAGTCTTAACATAGCTGCTCTGCCGATTGTATTTGATGGAACCATACCCTTAACTGCAAGCTCCATAGCCTTTTCAGGTCTTGTAGCCATAAGTGTATCGTATCTTGTTGCCTTAAGATGACCAACATAACCTGTGTGACGATACCAGTGCTTCTGACGAAGCTTATTACCTGTAAGTACAGCCTTGTCACAGTTAATGATAATAACAAAATCACCGCAGTCAACGTGTGGTGTGTATGTTGGCTTATGCTTGCCTCTTAGCAAAGTAGCAGCCTGTGCAGCTGTACGTCCCAGTGGCTTGCCAGCAGCATCAATAATATACCACTTGCGTTCTACTTCGCCTTTTTTTGCCATAAAAGTAGACATATTCATTCTCCTCCGTAAATTAATTTTTAATCAGCGTAAAACCACGCTGACAACTTGTCGCAGAATAGATAATACCACAGTATTATGCCAAAGTCAATAATTTTTCTTAAAAATTTAATTTACATAGTTACTATCTTTTATTTTCTTTGATTTACTCTATTTTACTTTAATTTACTTATTTATCATTTTAATTTTTTAATATATAAGGATAATTTTTATTATTCAACATATATATTAAGGTAGGTTTCATTTTGTAAAATTTAAACAAAAATATTCTTTTTAAACATATTCTCTTTATTATAAATTTTATTTATGTTATAATAATTATAGAAAAACTTGGAGGATTACAGGATGTATCGTATAGGAATTGACTTGGGCGGAACAAATATTGTTGCCGGCGTGGTTGATGATGCGTATAATATTCTGGCTAAGGCAGATTGCAAAACTGCTGTGCCAAGACCTGAAATTGAAATATGTAAATCAATGGCTCAAACCGCTAAAAGAGCTGTTTTAAAGGCTAATCTTACACTTAATGATATTGAAAGTTGTGGCATAGGAGTGCCCGGAGCAGTAAATCCTAAAAACGGAATAGTAGAATATTCTGTTAATCTAAATTTCCATAACTGGGATGTTGTAAAAACTATGGAGCATTTGCTAAAAATGCCCATTAAAATAGAAAATGATGCAAACGCTGCCGCTTATGGAGAGTATCTTGCCGGTGCTGCACAAGGGGTTAATAATGCTGTATGTATTACCCTAGGAACAGGTGTGGGTGGAGGAATTATCCTTAACGGCAAAATTTTCAGTGGTTCTAACTTTGCAGGAGCAGAACTTGGACATATGGTTATCGTACATAACGGTAAAGATTGTGCTTGCGGACGCAAAGGCTGTTTTGAAAAATATGCCTCGGCAGGTAGTTTAGTAGCTCTTACAAAAGAAGCAATAAAAAAAGAAGCACCTGAAAATTCGCTTATGCTTAAATCTGTTAATGGCGATATTTCTAAAATAAATGGACTAACAGCGTTCAATGCAATGCGTAAAGGTGATAAGACAGGTAAATTGGTTGTTGATAAATACATCAGTTATCTTGCTTGTGGTATTACCAATATTGTAAATATATTTCAGCCCGATATTATTTGTATCGGAGGAGGAATTAGCCGGGAAGGCGATTTTCTAATAACCCCCCTCAAAACTTTAGTTGAAAAGGAACGTTACACCAAACACAACAATAAACAAACCAAAATTGTAACAGCCAAGCTTGGCAACGATGCAGGTATTATTGGTGTAGCTGTTCTTTAAGTCAGGGGAAAAATTATTAATAAGCATACATCTTTTTCATTTCATTTTTATTTCCTTACTCACGAAACAGGCATACACTTGTTGTGTGCCTGTTTCTGTAATATGGAGGGACTTTCTATGATAGTTTATCATAAGTTCAACAGAAATTAGCAAAAAGACAGCTTTTCAAAGCTGTCTTTTTAGGTTCTATATCAAATATTGAGGATAATAATTAAAGTTTAGGTCAAGCCTTTTCAAAGGCTTGAAAGCCCTTACAGATTTTAAGGATAGAGCCCTCAACGAAATATTTTTATAATCTTTTTTGTCTCAAAAGTCCCCTCTACATTAACGAGATGTCCTTAACGGAAAAATAGCATAAAATTGCTGGCAAGTCATAATGAGCCACTTCAGTATGCTCGACTTGCTTTAGATGGCGAAATGCAGGCTTGGGTGGATTCGATTGATAGTTTGGAGGTTTGGTGATTCTTGATAAATGTTGGTAGAATATTCAGACTTGGTGTGGTAAAATAAAAGAAAAACTCGAATTTTGGTGGTGAGATGATGAAAAAAAGAAGTACAACAGTAGTGGTAGTTATATTAACTCTTATAATGACATTTATGGAAATGTCCGCTTTGCCAGCAGCGTTATTTTGTAATGT
>JAXJUM010000043.1:0-7492 GCA_036309045.1 Acutalibacteraceae bacterium | reverse complement strand
GTTATATATAGGAAAAGTTATATATAGGAAAAGTTATATATAGGAAAAGTTATATATAGGAAAAGTTATATATAGGAAAAGTTATATATAGGAAAAGTTATATATAGGAAAAGTTATATATAGGAGAAATTATATGAAGAAAACGTCTGTTCCTGAACAAGCAATTCTGTTTTATATTCGAAAATATATTGATCCTTTTGCTGAAAATAATGCTATACGTATCGGTCGTTATATAGCAGATATTACATTCATATACAATAATCAAAAATATAATATTGAATATGATTCGAAATCACAACACATAGATAGAATGGAAAAAGATATTGAGAGAAATAAAGTATTTTTAAGTCAAGGATATAATGTAATTAGAATGCGTGATAAGGGACTGAAATTTATTCCTAATTGTATAAATATTCGTTTTGATTTTCAAAACTATTCTAAAAATTCCTTAATTCGAGCTAATTCAGGAATAAACGAATTACTTGCGTTGTTTGGAATTTATGAAAGCATTGATATATCTAATGATTTGAAATCTATAAGAAATATGTATTATAATGCAGGGTAAAAAATAAAAATTTAAAAAGTGGGTAAAAATTAATCAAGGAGAATACATATGAAAATTGAAACAATAACCCAAAATGGTATAACAGTGGCATCTGTTACAGCCGATACAAAAATAATAACCGATGTACAGTCAGCTTTGGATTTAGTTATGACAGTTAAGTATGAAACAGAAACTAAAAATATAGTGATAGATAAAAGAATTATTGCAGATGATTTTTTTATTCTTAGTAGTGGACTTGCAGGAGAAATCTTGCAGAAATTTATTAATTATGGTGTTCGTTGTGCAATCTATGGTGATTACTCTCATTATACAAGTAAACCATTACACGATTTTATTTATGAAAGCAATAATGGTAAGGACATATTCTTTACGGCGGAAAAAGAGGAAGCAGTTACAAAACTTTGTAGTTAAATCAAAGTTAATATCTAATACTAAACTCTATTTAAATGAAGATTAGTATAAAAGTTGAATTATAATTTTAACTTTTTACCTTAATATTATTTGTTTTTGGAAATAAAAAGTCAACTTTGTTTTTAGATAATGTGGCTTTTTATTGAAATATATTTTAAGAGTTGATATAATTAAACAAAAACTGGTATAAAGTGAGTTTTTTATAAATAGAATACATAATTACAATTTATGGAGGAATATATGAAAAGAACTAGCATACTTTTTATTTTTGATGTTGTTATACTTGTAATGGGGATTTTTTCTATTATTGCGGGTTTGTTTATTTTTAAAGGAAGTAACTTTAACATTCTTGAATTAGTTCTTTCGTCTTTTTACCTTTTATGCGTAGGTGTATCTATATTTTTTCACCATATAAAGAAAAAATGTGGTATGGAGGTTTTAGTAACAGATTTAGAGCCTGAGAGATTGTTAAATAATATGTCAAAGTGGAGCTTTTTATATAGTCCATATGAACGTAATATTTTAACATTTCTGTCATATCAGGCATTGTTCAGGTATGATCTGGCACTTGACACTCTTAATAAAAATAGGAAGGATATTACTAAGTACGACTGTTATTCTTCTTTTTCAGAAGCCTCTGACTATTGCAGGTGCTACATATCATTAAATAATAGAGAGCAGGCAGATATTTATCTTAATTATTGTAGAGAAGCAATTAAGAACCTTCAATTAAATCAGCAAAAACAGATTGCATATTTTACAATGGAATTGCTTGAACATTCATATGCTATGCATTTTGACAATTCATATGCTGACTTTGATTATTACGAAAGACTGCTTAACCCTAATTCGGGATTAGCACCAATGGATTTCTATTCTAATTATAATGTAGCAGTTATTCGTTATAATCTAGGAAAACTTTATCTGCGTACAGGTATGTTTGACAGAGCTAATTTCAATTTTAAGTATGTTGCTGATAATGGAAAAAATCTGCCAATAGCAAACCGTGCTAGAAATTATCTTATGTATGGTATTACAAAGGATTTATAATTTAATATGAGTTATTTCCAAGATAAAATCTTGAATTTATGAGGTTATTATGATAAATCATCCTATTCAACCGGTATATGATAAAAATTCAAAAATACTTATTTTAGGTAGTTTTCCATCAGTAAAATCCAGAGAGCAGATGTTTTTTTACGGTCATCCTCAGAATAGATTCTGGAAGGTAGTTTCGGCTATTTTTGAGCATCCTGTTCCTGAAACAATAGAGGAAAAGCGTGAATTTTTATTATCTTCACAAATTGCATTGTGGGATGTAATTTGTTCTTGCGATATTGTTGGAAGCTCAGATAGTTCCATAAAAAATGTAGTGCCTAATGACCTCAATATAATACTGTCTAATGCAGATATAAAAAAGATTTTTGTTAATGGTAAAACATCTGAAAAATATTACAATAAATATATACGCAATGAAATTAACAGAGAAGCAATCTGTTTGCCGTCTACTTCACCTGCCAATGCAGTGTGGACACTTGAACGTTTGATTGAAGAGTGGAGTAAAATCAGATTGTAGAAATAAAATCTGATTTTAAAATTTTAATATTTTGAAGTTATGTTAAAGAATTTTAACTGGTCAGTTTAATTAAGATATATGTTTATATTAAAAAACTAAATTTAGTAAAAAGTTGGTGAATTATATGGTCTATGGTACTATTAACAGAAAAGGCGAAAAATATTATACACATTTAAACAAAGTTTTTAGAGCTATTAAAAGTAGACAGAATAATTATAACTGGCTTATTACTGATTGCGAATGTTACCCTAAAAATTCTGCAACAGCAGAAATGCTTAAAAGGGATTACTGTTGGCTTAGTGGAGAAGAATTGACAGCTTTGGTTGAAGAAGAAGATTTTCAATGGATTTGGGCAGTGTTATCAGGTTTTGAAAAAGACATACCCTTTGATAAAGTGATAAAATACAATTTGCCGTATGCTGACGGATATAGGGACTTCTGGGAAAATCCGCTGACGCTTCAGCATCCTTTAGCAAGCGTTGAAATTGTTCCTTGGGATAGTACTCTTACTTTGTTACTTAGCAAGGATAAGGAAATTGTAGAAGATTTCAGAAAGGCTTTTCCTTACAGTGAAAATCTTGAAGGGTATAATCAAAATGAATTATGAATTATTCGTAGTACTGTCATTATAATTATTACTATTCACTTTATCAGCTTTTGCCATAAAGTGAATTTTTATTTTATACTTATAATTTAAAATACGTAAATTTACTTGATTTTATATGACATCTCGTCTATAATTATTGAGAATAGAGATTTTTGGATAGGAGTGTGGCACTTATGATTAGCGGTGCTGAAATTATGGTAAAATGCCTTGAACAGGAGAATGTTGAAATCCTGTTTGGCTACCCAGGTGCAGCAATTTGTCCGTTTTATGATGCGATTATTGACTCACCTATAAAGCACATTCTTGTAAGACAAGAGCAAAATTCTGTACATTCTGCAAGCGGATATGCACGTTCTGTCAGTAAGCCCGGTGTTTGTGTTGCAACATCAGGTCCTGGTGCAACTAACCTCATTACAGGTATTGCTACTGCTTATATGGATTCTATACCTATAATTGCAATTACAGGTCAGGTACGCAGTGACCTTATAGGAAGAGATGTTTTCCAGGAAGCTGATATTACAGGTGCTTGCGAACCATTTGTAAAGCACAGCTACCTTGTAAAGAAGACCGAGGATTTACCCAGAGTGTTTAAAGAGGCATTCTATATAGCTACAACAGGCAGACCAGGTCCTGTACTTATTGATGTACCTGTTGATATTCAGACAAATAAAATTGAAGAATTTATATATCCTGAAAAAGCTGAAATTCCTGGATACAAACCTCGTAAAGATGGTCATATAAAACAGATAGAAAAAGCTGTTGAGCTTATTCGTTCATCTTCACGTCCTGTTATTTGTGCGGGTGGTGGTGTGCTTACATCAGGAGCTAAGCTGAAGCTTGTCGAGTTTGCTACAAGAACAGGAATTCCTGTTGTATCTACGATGATGGGTATAGGTGTTATGCCTACTGAGAATGAGTTGTACCTTGGTATGCTTGGTTCTCACGGTAAGGGTGTAGCAAACAGAGCTATTCACGAAGCTGATGTTGTTCTGCTATGCGGTGCAAGAGTAGGTGACAGAACTATGGCTGCTCCCGATCAGCTTTCAGCTCGTGCCAAGATTATACATATAGATATCGATCCTGCTGAAATTGGCAAAAATGTAGAAGTTACTATTCCAATAGTAGGAGATATGAATGTTGTTATAAATAAGCTACTTGAAAATATTGGTGACTACCACGTTCCTCATATGTGGGAAGATACTACTCAACGTTGGAAAAAGGAGCTTTTCAGAACTGCTCCTAAATTTGATGGTTGTGTAGAGCCAAGAAGTTTTATTGCAAGGTTGTCTGAAATGTTGCCTAATAAGTCAATTCTTGTGGCTGATGTTGGACAAAATCAAATTTGGTGTGCAAATAACTTCCATATTAAAGAAGGAAGATTTTTAACAACAGGCGGTATGGGTACAATGGGTTATTCTGTACCTGCTGCAATAGGTGCGAAGTTTGCACGTCCAGACCGTGAGGTTGTAGTAGTGTGTGGTGATGGTTCTTTCCAGATGGGTATGAACGAACTTGGTACAATAGCACAGAATCACCTGAACGTAAAAATTATTATAATGCGTAATGATAGATTGGGTATGGTGCGTGAGTTGCAAAAGAATCTTTATAATGAGCATTATTCAGGTACATTCCTTGATGAAGATGCACCTGATTTTATGAAGATAGCCGAGGCTTATAATATAGATTCAGCTTATGCAATTTCTAACGAAGAGGCTGAAAAATATGCACAGCAAATGATTAACTCTGATAAATCTTTTGTACTTGTGTGCAGAGTAAGCCCTGAAACACCATCTATATAACTGACTGAGAGGGCCTATTTTATGAAACATACTATTTATATACTTGTTGAAAACCAGGCAGGTGTCCTTAGCAAAATTACAGGTCTTTTTTCAAGACGAGGATTTAATATTGAAAGCCTTGCAGTTGGTGTAACAACAGACAATAATACATCAAGAATCACTATTGTTGCAGACGGTGATGAATATATTGCTGAACAGATTAAAAAACAACTTAATAAACTTATCCCTGTTTTGGAAGTTAAAATTCTGACAGATTTTATAAGCCGTGAACTTGCACTTATTAAGGTGAATTGTAATACAGGAAACAGAATTGAAATTATGAAAATAGCCGAGCTTATGAGTGCAAAGGTTATTGATGTAAGCGTTAATACAATTACTCTTGAGATGGCAGATACAGTGGATAATATAGAAACAATGACAAATCTGCTTAAGCCTTACGGCATAAAAGAAATTGTAAGAACAGGCACAGTGGCAATAGAAAAGGGAAGTATATCTACCAGGTAATTGACATAATCTGTCTTTTGGTGTATCATATAATGTAGCCACAGTTAATGGCATAAGGAGGAACTTTTATAATGAAAGATTACACAGAAAACATGAAAGCACACATTTATTATCAGAATGATTGTAATCTTGCTTTGCTTGAGGGCAAAACTATTGCAATTATCGGTTACGGTAGCCAGGGTCATGCTCACGCTCTTAACCTTAAGGAGTCAGGCTGCAACGTAATTATCGGTCTTTATGAAGGAAGTAAGTCATGGGCTAGAGCAGAGGCTCAGGGCTTTGAAGTATTTACAGCTGCTGAGGCTGCAAAGAAAGCTGACATCATTATGATTCTTATCAATGATGAAAAGCAGGCTAATATGTATAAGAATGATATTGCTCCTAACCTTGAGCCAGGCAATATGCTTATGTTCGCTCATGGTTTTGCAATTCACTTTGGTCAGATCGTACCTCCAGCTGACGTTGATGTTACAATGATCGCTCCTAAGGGTCCAGGCCACACAGTACGTTCAGAGTATCAGGCTGGTAAGGGTGTACCTTGTCTTGTTGCTGTTCAGCAGGATGCTACTGGTAAGGCTAAAGATTTGGCACTTGCATATGCACTTGGTATTGGTGGTGCAAGAGCAGGTGTTCTTGAAACAACATTCAGAACAGAAACAGAAACAGACTTGTTCGGTGAGCAGGCTGTTCTTTGCGGTGGTGTTTGTGCACTTATGCAGGCTGGTTTTGAAACACTTTGCGAAGCAGGTTATGATCCAAGAAATGCTTACTTTGAGTGTATTCACGAGATGAAGTTGATTGTTGACCTTATTTATCAGTCAGGTTTTGCTGGTATGAGATATTCAATTTCTAACACAGCTGAGTATGGCGACTATATCACAGGTCCAAAGATTATTACTGAGGATACTAAGAAGGCTATGAAGAAAGTTCTTTCTGACATCCAGGACGGTACATTTGCTAAGGACTTCTTGCTTGATATGTCACCAGCAGGTGGACAGGCTCACTTCCGTGCTATGAGAAAGCTTCAGGCTGAATCTCCTGCTGAGGTTATCGGTCAGGAAGTTAGAAAGCTTTACAGCTGGTCAGATGAGGATAAGCTCATCAACAACTAATTTGATTATTTGTTTGATTAATAATTAATATGATAATAAAGGCTCCCGTGTAGCATAGGCTGTACGGGAGCTTTGTTATTTGTCACAGAAGTCCTTTGATTGTACTTCTTGGCTACTGGTTATGTAGCCGAAGCCATTTGTTGTTGGGTAATCAAACCAAAACTGATTGTAATTGCCCGATTTACCATATCCATTGCATTTGAATCAAGGCAACCCATTTTTTCCTTTAATCTTTTTTTATCTATTGTTCTAATTTGCTCCAGCAGTACAACCGAATCCTTCATCAAACCGCAATCCTGGGCACCAAGCTGAATATGTGTTGGAAGTTTAGCCTTTGATTGCTGGCTGGTTATAGCGGCGGCTATTACAGTAGGGCTAAATTTATTGCCCACATCGTTCTGTACTATAAGCACAGGTCTTACACCGCCTTGCTCAGAGCCTACCACAGGGCTTAAATCTGCATAGAAAATGTCGCCACGTTTAATGTTCACAATTTTCACACTCCGTAAATTTATTATAATACTTTCTTAAAAAAACATAATTTCGTTTAAGAGAGTAGTAAACGGTTTGTTGTATGCTTTAATTAAAGCCATATTATATAAATCTCTCCAAAAACTTAAATTAAAAATCTTAAGTTTTAAATAGGAATTGATGTAAACCGTTTACAGTAATATTTTTACCTTAAATATATATGTTTATACTTTCTGACATTAACATAATATTGACATTTTTCTAAAGTGATACAAAACAAATTTTGTAATTACTGCGAAATAAAGTGATGATTTAATTGAAGGTTTGTCAATGATGTGTTACACATTAAGAAAAAATAACTTCGCCAGTTTTGAGGAAATGAATTAAGAAATCACGAGGGGATTTCCAACCAAGAGGACGCATAGGAAAATTATTGTATTTTCTGTT
>JAXJUM010000042.1:0-134553 GCA_036309045.1 Acutalibacteraceae bacterium | reverse complement strand
TTCTCACACCTTGTTCATAAAGAACAGCTGCAACTTGATTAGATTTTTTATTTAATTCAGCATATGTAATAGATTCATTTTCAAAAACAACAGCAATGTTATCCGGAGTTTTTTCAACCTGCTCTTCAAACAGCTCTACTACTGTTTTATCTATTGTTTTATCCTTGGAATATTCCACCGTTGTACTGTTGAAATCTTCAAGGATCTGTCTGCGTTCTGTTTCGTCCAACATTGCTATATCACAAATTGGCACAGAACAATTTGTGATAACCTCAGATAATATATTAATAAAATGGTGACCTATATATGCTATTTCGTCACTTGTAAATACATTTTCCTTATATAAAATGTGAATTACCCTATTACCTTCAGGAGTTGAAGCTAAAGTTAAATTTATTTTTCCCGAAAAAGGCACTTTATCCAAATCTATAACTGATATTGAATTTTGAGATTCATCATAATCATATACATCATAAATAAACGAAATATCAGCAACTGTATTACTTGAATTAACATCAGAAAAGTTCTCACGAAAAATCAAATTATTAGGGTAATTTATATTTTTATATGCAAAAATTATTTCATTACATACTTTTTGTAAAATATCTAAAAAAGATGAATCCTCTGTAAAAATAACACGAAGTGGTAAAAGAGAAACAAAACAACCAATCGTTTTCTCAAGATCAAAACTATTACGTGTTGAAAACGGAGAAGAAATTAAAATATCTGAATTACGTGTATATTTTTTTAACAACACAAAAAATACTGCAAGATAGAACATATACTCCGTTACTTCATAATGAGTACAAAGCTGTTTTACCTGTTCTGCAACCCCAGGTGATATCGAAAATAGCTGTTCTTTACCTATATTTTCTTCATCGCCATATATATTTTTACCAAATGAAAGTATTTCAACATCTTCAAGGTGCTTATTCCAACGTACTCTCAGTTTATCATATTTTCCCTCTTTAAGCTTTTTGTTATGCTTTTCTGCAAACTTACGAAAACCACTATCTACATTAACTTCAATAGCTTTATCTGAAGCAATTCGATTATAATAGTCAAATATTTTCTTCTCAAATATACTCATTGATGTACCATCTGATATTAGATGATGCACCTTTAATATTAACAATGATTTACCACTACACTTTATTAATTTAACTGCAAACAGTGGTGCCTCCTGTAAAGAAAATGGGCTGGAAACAAAGCTATTTACTTCTGCGTTGATATCTGTTTCATTTGACTCAGACATATCGCAATAAAATAAAGGTTCTTCAACATTGTCAAATACAGCCATTGATAATTTACCATTATATTCACAAATAGACGTACGAAGCATTTCCTGCTCTTTTATTAAATATTTTATAGCCTTTTTCAAAACAGTAACATCAAGTTCATCAATCTGAATCATCGCTACATTATTATATGAAGCTGACATTCCTCTTACACAATCTATATAAATACCCTTTTGAGCTTCGGATAAGCTAAAATACATTTCAATCATATTATCCTCCCTATGATTCTAAAACTCACACTATATTAATATTTAATGTCATCAATACCATTAAATTCAATAGTATAATAATCAGGAATTATACGTTTTGATTTTAAATCCGCCTGAAAGACAATCATATTATCATCATTACTTATCTCTGAAAAGTTAGCAAATTTATATGTCATATACATTGTACGATTTCTATCAGTAGGAACAAATCTTGCTTTTAATTCCACACCATTTTCTCTTGCAAGATTAATGATAAAATTAATCAATACAGAGCCAATACCCCTGGACATTACACGACATGACATTAATAGTAAATATATATTCCAATACTTTTGATGTGTCCTTAACAAAGCAAGTCCTATAACCCCGTATGTACCATATTTATCTTCTAATTGAACAACTAAAACTTTATATTCTGGAGATGAAATTAATTCTTTAAGTTCTTCATATGAATAAGTATAACCGGTTGAATTCATCTGATGTGTACGAACGGTCAATTCTTCAGCACGTTGTAAATCCTCTTCTGCCGCTTCTTTAATGCTCAGTTTCATACCCAACGTTTTAAGAAAATCTATTTTTGAACCATTAAATTTCATTTCTGCTTCATTTCTGATAATATCTGTCTGATAAAGCAATCGTCTTATTTTTGAATCAGCTGTTATAAATCTTGGATTAAGTTCATCCATCTTAAGAAACTCTTCAGAAGTTTCAGGCGGAGCAATGCAAAGCACCTCGGGATGTGCAAAAGAAACTTCATCTCTTTCAAAAGGTTGATCATCAATAAACATTAAAGTATCAATGCCTATATTAATACTCTTTGCAATATTTTCCACTGAATCCGCCTTACTTTCCCAGTTAATTTGAGGATAAATAAAATACTCTTCAATCCCCATCTCTTTCATTTTTTCTATTGCATATTTTTCATAATTTTTACTGCTTATAGATTGCAAAATTCCTCTTGCATCAAGTTCTTTTATTATTTCAAGAATATGTGGTTTTAACTGCACCTCCGAATCTTCAGATAAAATACCCTTCCAAATTGTGTTATCCAAATCCCAAACTACACATTTAATCTTCTTCCCCATAATGTACAATCCTTTTTATTTGATTTTCAGGGATAGAACCTTAGTCCTATCCCTGAATTTACATACTATAATTTTATAAATTTATCCAATAGGATTTCTTATCAAAGGGATATGCAGGCAAACGAACTACATTACACTCTGCAAATTCTCTAATAACGTCCCAATTCACAGAAACTCCCTTATTAAATAATTCTGTTGCAAGCCCTAAAATCAATTCACGATTTTCATAATTATAATCACTATCAGAAAAGCTATAATCTGCATTCGAGACTTCACTATTAATTGAAATAATCACAGAATTTTTAGGTGATTCAACATTCGCAGAAATAACATTACTATCATATTTTATTGATAGTGCTTCATCATTTAACCAATGTTCACACGCAATTTTTTTACCATCAGTTATTATAGTAATATTCCCCAGTAAAGCTGATAGAGTTGTAACAAGCAATTTCTGTTTAAAATATGAATTTAAGTCTGCTTCACATATATCTGTAAACTTATCTTTTAAACTCTTCAGTTGTTCTGCATACAGCTTATATTCATCATCATTTAATGTAAAACTTTCATTAATACCCAAATAAACATATACTTGCTTAGAACGTATTTTGTTATATGTATCTATTTGAAGATTTTCAAAATCCTTCTCAATATTCTCCGGATGCAAGATACAGGATGCACGATATTGATACGGCATTCTATATTTGCATAAGGTAAAACAAATATTGCCAATTCTATCCGGATGTTCAAGAATTTCATTTTTCAAAAGTTCTAACTTTTTATTTAATGCCTCTTTAGATTTTGCCGAAACAACAAACGGATAACAGTTTTCAATAGTCTTAGAAGGTTTATTATCCCATTCACTAATAATTATATGTGCATTTGTACCGCCAAGTCCCAGAGAAGTAACTCCTGCAATTCTCTTTGTTCCATTAGGTACATTCCAAGGAGTAGGCTCTGTAACAACATAAAATGGAGTTTTGCCAATATTTAATGCCGGATTGATAGTTTCCATATTAATGCTGGGAGCAATAGTTTGATTTTCCATACATAACAAAGTTTTAATAACGCCTGCACCGGAAGCGGCTGGAAGCAAGTGACCAATGTTTGACTTTATAGACCCAATACCAATAGAATTTTTCTGAATTTTACTCTTAGAAGATTCAGAAAACATTTTTGATAAAGCTCTGAATTCTATGGGATCACCTATCTTAGTACCAGTACCATGAGCCTCGATATATGTAACTTCCGTAGGAGAAATTCCAGCATCATCATAAGCACGTTTAAGAACGTCATATTGACCATCTGAGTTTGGTGCCATAATACTCAATGCATAACCATCGTTATTTACTGCACTGCCTTGAATTACTCCATATATATGCTTTTTATTATTTACAGCTGAATTTAACGGCTCTATAAATACCGAAATAACACCTTCGCCTAATACAGAACCATCAGCATCTTTATCAAATACCTTTGATTTATCAGAACTTGATAATATACCTGCACGCTGAGCAAGTTCAAGTTCTTCATTGGTCAATATAATATGAGCTGCTGAAACTAAAGCAGAAGAAATTTCACCATTCTGTATATAGCGTCTTGCTGTATGTAAAGCTGATAAGAATGAAGAACAAGCTGAGTCCATAGAAACAGCAATACCTGAAAAATTGAAAAAATGAGATACCCTTGCCGCCGCCACATTCATTAAATTGCTTACCAATGTAATTTCAGGTAAATTAGAACTTCCATTTTTACGAATATAATCCTGTATAAGAGGATGATATGCACTATTGCTTAATGCAGCAAATACACCTGTATTCTGAGGATTCTCGTGAACAAATGCCTCTCCTGCATCTTCAAGTGCTTCATATGATGTTTCTAAAATCATTCTCTGCTGTGGATCAACAAATGCAACCTCTTCTTCCGGGATTTCAAAGAAATCTGCATCAAACTTATCCACATCAGCTATTTCTCCAATCCAGCTATCTAAATCAGGAGTGTTTATTAAAGTTCTTCTTGTTTCACTAACCTTATCAACACAATTAGTACGCTTTAAAAGTAAATCCCATAACTCTTCAGGATTATCTGCACCCGGCAATCTGAACGAAATACCTGTAATTGCAATTTCTTCCTTTTTATTAATGTTACTCTTATCTTCATTATCCTGCTCAGAAGAATCACCTGATTCTACAAACTGCTGAATACCAGCTTCAATTTCTTTAATTGTCTGATATTCACGCAAAAATGCGGGTTTTAAATTAATATCAAATTTGCTGTTTATCTTTTCAAGCATTTGATATTGCTTTACTGAATTTCCTCCATACTCAGCAAATGGAACATTCTTATCTATATCATTTTTGTCTAATTTTAAAACCGAACTCCAGATTTCCAACAACAAATCTTCATCACTATCATTTGTTTTATCTGTATTAGTTTTAATTTTACCAGTAAAATTGAAGCTAATACAATCAGTAAAGTTATTATTTTTAAATAATTTTACCAATTCATTTCTGTTTACCTTTCCACTACCTGTTCTGCAAATTTCCGGAACAAATACAGCATTTGCAAATGTAAAACCGTATTTTGAAAGAAATTTATTAGAAATTTCTTTAAGCTTATTTACTAAACTTTCGGTTTTTGGTATTGAAAGAAACAGCACTAAAACTTCTTCACTATGCTGGTTACTATACGTTGAAGATAGTGCTATCTTATCAGGCATAAAGATACCATACTCTACAATCTCACGTTCAAGATCATGAATCATATAATTGTGACCACGCACAATAAAAATATCCTTTTTACGACCAGAAACATATAGATAACCATCATGCATAAAACCAATATCACCTGTTCGTAATCCACCATTTAAGTATAGTGATTCATAAGATACAACATCTGCAATATATCCGGGAGTAACTGCGTCAGAATACACTATTATTTCACCCTGCTCATCTTCGCCCAGTTCATTATCCTCTGTATCTACAATAGACAGCGAGATAGTGGGAATAGGTTCTCCTGCACATACAAGTGCGTTACCCTCACTTGGAAAATCTTTTAAAATATTTAATGATTTATCTGCTGGTACAACTGTAACGCCAAACACTGATTCGGTGAGACCATATGCAGGCTTTAAGTTACTGTATTCCAAACCATATTTACTGAACTTCTCAAAAAATCTTGTAATTGTATTATTTGAAATTACCTCTGAAGCAATATATAATCCTCTGATATATTTAAACGCATCAGCAAATAATTCTTCTTCTGGTGTATGGTTAATAAGCCATTCTAATCCAAAGTTGTTGGACACCATAAAATCAATTTTTTCCTGTGAGATTAACTTTAAAAACTGTGCAGGCTTCTGAATAAAAAATCCAGTAGGAAATACATAAGTTTCTGCCGCCACAAACATAATTAAAATGTGCACAAACATTCCCATATTGTGAAATTGTGGTGTCCATATAACTACTTTATCCTCTTGTTTTAAAACTGCACTGCACGCAAATCCACAAAGAGCAGAAAAAATGTTTTTGCTTGTTAATTTTACACCTTTAGGGTCACCTGTACTTCCTGACGAAAACTGAACAATTACACACTCGTCATCTGTTTGTTCAGGTAAAGGACATATCTTTCCTTGCTTAAGACTTTCAACAGAAATACAAGTAAAATTAGGATTATCAACAGAATTCTTCAAACCATCATATAAATGAAGATTTTCCTTATCCGTAACTAATGCACAATTATCAAATTGCATACTGATACCAGCCAAACGATGATAATCCTTGTCATTGATTTCAGATAATCTCAATGGTTCTAACGGTACAGCTATAACACCTGATAAAATGCAAGCCCACAAACAAATATAAAATGAAGCAGAGTCTTCAACACAAATCATCAAAGCTCCCTTTATATTTTGTTCAATCAAGGCTCCTGCATATTTCTGTGCTTCTAAGTATAAATTTTTGTATGACAAAAACTTTTTTGTTCCATCCATCTGAAAGAAATAAAGTCCACTTGAAGAATTATTAGCCACATAGTCAATTAATTGTGACAAAGTCTTAGCAACAGGATGTTTATAATTATTTTCAATAAACTGTTTGTAATCCATCAAATATTCTCCTTAATTTTTATTAAATCAGTGCTTGTAAAATTTCTTTTGCTTCTTTCATTGCTGAACGGCAATGCTCAGAAAACCACTCAATATCTTGATTGTCTAAAGATATATTAGGATATATCCTTGAAACACTTGAAATTAAAATACCGTGCTTTTGCATAATAGAATTAAGTATTACGTCCATAGTCATTACATCAATAGAATATTCAGAAGGACTCTTAAGTTGTGTATCACAACAATGAAATGCTGCACACGATGGATGTCCCTGAATAACAAGAGGAATACCTGCTTCCCTCGCCTCATCAATTAATACTTTGTGAATTTTTTCAGCCATTTCATTCATATTTGATAATGCTATACCATTGTCTTTTTCCAATATATTCAATGTTGCATTAACAGCAGCAGTTCCTAACGGATATCCATTAAAGGTACCTGCATGAACAACTTTTTTATCTGAATAAAGACTCATTATTTCACACTTTCCTACTAAAGCAGATACAGGAACACCACCACCAGCCAATGCTTTTCCAAAAAGTGCAAGATCAGGTGTTACACTAAAAAGTTTTTGAGCACCACCAAGACCCGTACGAATTCCAGTAATAATTTCATCAAATATAAGTACAATGCCATAATTATCACAAAGAGCACGCATTTTCTGAAGATAGCCTTCTTTAGGCATAACACTTCCACCATTAACGCATATAGGCTCTGTAATGATTGCTGCAATTTCAGTATTATGTTCTTTTAAAAAATTCTCTAAAACATTACTGTCATTCCATGGCAACAAATAAGAGTGTTCAAAGGCACCGCTTTCTCTTCCAAGAGTACCTTTATAATCACCACGGTATTCACGGGGCACTGATGTCTTTTTACTTGCCTTTCCACCCATAATATTATCAGCATTACCATGATAATGATTAGTAAAACGTATAAATTTATCTCTGCCTGTATATGCTCTAGCAAGACGAATCGAATTTTGAACAATTTCTGTACCCGAAAGACCAAAACGTACCATTTCTGCACAAGGAACATTATGTGAAATTTGTTCCAATACCACTGGATCGAGATCACAATGACTAACACAAAGCACACGATTCATAGCATCTTGCAATGCACTGAGATATTCTTCATTCTGATGACCAAGAATCATTGCACCAAAGCGTGCATAGAGATCCAAATATTCATTTCCGTCAATATCCCAAACACGACTTCCTTTTGTCTTTTTATAAAATATCGGTTTTTCTTCCCAAGGAAGATTAAAATTATAATGTACACCACCAGGCAATATTCTCTTTACACGTTCATAACAACGGTTCATTTCTGTTTGTTCCATATCATACCCTCCTTATATCAAATAACATGTAATACCTTTTGTAAATTAATCGGAATTAATGCACTATAAAAATAATTTCAACAAATCTTCTTTGTCATCTTCACAATCAAAACTTAAGCATTTAACTGTATCAAATGTTTCATTTACCAGATTTTTTGTTGATTTACCAGGACCAATTTCAATCAATACATTTGTACCTTTATCTTCAATTCCTTTTCCAACCGACTGTAACCATAAAACAGGGCTTGTAATTTGAGAAATTAAGGCATCCTTAACATTATCTTTATTTAAAGGCTCCCCTAGTACAGTAGAATATACAGGAAACTTCATATCATTAACTTTAAGTTTGGACACTAAAACAGCAAGTTCATCTTTTATAGGTTCAGCTAACAAAGAATGATATGGCACGTCCGCTTTCATAGGTATCATACAAAACGGAATAAACTGAGCATTATTAGATTCAAGCAGCGTTTCTAATTTTTTTAATCCCTTTGGTTTACCTGACACAAGGAACTGCTCCGATGAATTATAAGCCGTAATAGCAACATATTCTTCTTTATTTACTTTAGACACTAATTCTTCCAATACATTCTGAGAAACACCTAAAGCTATACCAACAGAACCACGAAAATTCATAGAAGCTAATTTCTCCATTAATAAACCTCGCTGTTGTACAAATTTCAATCCCTCTTGAAAGTCTAATGCACCAGCACAAAGTAATGCAGAAATTTCTCCCAAACTATGTCCGCAAGCAAAATCAGGCAAAATTGAAAATTTTTCATAAAACGCAGTAAAGAGAGCATAACTAGCTGTAACAACCAAAGGTTGTGCAACAGACGAAACTGAGAGTTGTTTCATTGATGTTTCTTCTAATAGCCCTAACAAATCTACATTTAAAACGTTATTAGCCGCCTGAAACACATCAAAAGCACTCTTACTTTGCTTTACCAAGTCATTACACATCCCCTTGTAATGTGTTCCCTGACCGCCAAATAATGCTCCCCACGAAATATTACTCATCTTCATCCTCGTCATCCGACTCTCCACCGTTTGCCAAATATTCAGCAAAATCTGACAATGTTTTGTACTCAAAAAGAGCAACTGGTGATATTTCAACATCTAATTTTCGACGCATTGTATTAATAACTTTTAATGCTTGTATAGAAGAAATTCCCAAATGCATAAAGTTTTCATCTTCATCAATTTCATCAGGAGTAACTTCCAAAACTACTGCAAGTTCTTCTTTAATCTGCTTTAAAATTTCATCCTTATTCATAATTCCCTCCAAAATTTAAGCTTTTTTCAGACGTTCAACAAGAGATGTTATAGCATCAATACTTTGAAAATTACTAATATCAAGCTCATCATTAGACACTGCTATATCAAATTCATCTTCAACAAAACGAATTAACTGCATTCCAAACAATGAATTAACTAATCCAAGCTCAAACATATTTTCATCATCTTTAAGCGAATGCTCACCTACATACTGCATTACAAAATTTCTTACCTTATCCTTTATATTCATAACAAAAACTCCTTCTTTAAATTTTAATATTTATAAAATCCTTGTCTACTTTTTCGTCCCAACATACCGGCTGCAACCATACGTCTTAATAGTGGACAAACACTGTATCTCGAATCCTGATAAGCCTCGGCAAGTACATCCAACGAATCCATAACAGTATCAAGACCAATCAAATCGGCAGTTTCAAGAGGTCCCATTGTATGTCCAAATCCTTTTTTGAAAATTGCATCAATCTGTGAAGGTTCCGCAACTCCCTCTTGAACAAGTTTAATTGCTTCGTTCATAAATAGATGTGATAGACGGTTAGAAACAAATCCTGGATTATCATTAATAACTTCACAAGAAATTCCTACTGAATCAAGCAACTCTTTAACTGAAGTTATAGTTTCTTCTGAAGTTTTCATTCCCCTGATTATCTCAGAAAAATCTTTCTTTGGCACAGGATTCATAAAATGTACACCAATGACCTTCTCAGGACGTTGTGAAAAAGCACCAAGCTCAGTAATGGAAATGCAAGATGTATTAGCAAGAAAATAACAATCTTGATTACAAACATTATTAAGTTCATTATAAACCTGTTTTTTTAGTTCCTTCTTTTCAGAAACATTTTCAATAACAAAATTAACTGTATTTAATTTATCGTAAGACGTTGAAAAAACGATTTTTTCCATTATTTTTGTAACATCAAGTTTTTTTCCGCCAAACATATTCTGAAATTGCAATGAACGTAATATTTCGTTTTTTGCCATATCCAGTATACTACATTCTATATCAATCAATATAACAGAATATCCGTAAGAAGCAAAACGCTGTGCTACACCTCTTCCCATTACACCGGCACCCACAATCCCGATAATACAATTATTCAAAATACCATTCTCCTTTTCATTAATTTATGTAATAGAGCTGTTCAAAAATATGAATTTTAGATATTTTATGCATAAAATCAAGTTATGATTCATCAGAAAATATGCAATAAAATCAAAATCTTCAAATAAAATAGAGTTATCGAATAAGTCTAATATAATTTCTCACTCAAATATTAAAAAACATAAAACTATAAAATTAAATTTATAATCAACACTAAAATACATAAAAATACATACTTCAATTCAATAATACATTTTAGCATATTTTCTCCTAAACATCAAGTAAACATTTACTATTTTTGTAATAAAAGTAAAATTTTAAAAAAATAAAATTTTTAAAATAAAAAGTATTGATTTATCATATGGCTTATGTTATAATAGTCAGTGTCGAGATAACAGTATATAGGGGTATAGCTCAGTTGGTAGAGCAGCGGTCTCCAAAACCGCGTGTCGAGGGTTCAAGTCCTTCTGCCCCTGCCAAACTAAAACGGCTTAAACACTGCGTTTAAGCCGTTTTTTGCTATTATTTTATGTGCGGAACACGGTCTAAATTTTTTGCTTTTATCACCAATATGTCAGCATTTCAGTCCAACCCGTGCCAACAAATCCAACATTTCCGTTTGGTACAGCATCAATATAGCATCAAATAATTTTAAAGGAGTTAGAAATGGATAAATATAAATACGCCTTAGAATTGGACTCTGTATGTAACAGTCAAAAGGAATTAAGTTATGCACTTGATAAAGTTTTGTATGAATATATTGCTTTAAATGGAAACAAAATAGTACTTACCTTTAATCAACTTGCAGATTCAACTTTTATTATATCTTTTTTAAAGGATACCGTGATGAAAGATGTATTGATAAATTTATTTAAACACAACAAGATTGTCGTTTCAAAGTACAAACATAAAGGTAATGAAATATCTTCGGCTGTTAGATACATTATTCAGCAAATAAACGCATGGCTTCATAATACAAACAACGACTTTGTATTTTCAGCTATTAGTTGTCTTAATGTCAGCAATATTGAGCAAAAAAGATTGATTTTAGAAGTATTAAAAGAAACACTATCCTATAGCGATTTGAATTTTTTATCTTCAACTTTGACAAAATATAAATCAACTGGTATATTATCAATTACTGACAACGACATTATATTACTTAGAAATTACGCAGAGTTTTTAATCCAAATTAGTCTTAGTAATATAGAATATTTACCTTGTAAGGAAAGTAAAATTTTTAGTCTAACTGAGTGTATAGATATAGCTTGTTCTGCACTTCTTTCTCATAAAAAGGAATTAGCTAATAAAATATTACAATTAAAGGATTACGTTATTAATCATCATCCAACAGAAGTTCAAAAACGTTCTGTATGGATAAAATTAAACAATAAAAATTCAAATAACTTTCAAAATGAGATTGAAGCAGTTATAAATGCATGTTACAATTTAGCAGTGGAAAGCAGTATTTCAAAAATTCCTTCAATAGAAACTGCAATAAATCAAGAGAGCTATTTTTTAGAGAAATATAATCAAATACTCAACTTATATAATTTAAACGAACATCAATATTTTTCTGTTTCAAAAAAATATACACTTTACGATTTTTCTGATTTACAAAAACAATATTGGAAAAGTGTTATCCGTATTTTAGAAAAGACACAATCATATGAAAAAACAGGCGTTCTAACTTGGGAAGGAAAAATTCATAAATTTAGAAGAAGCAGAGTGGTTAAATACGGAATATCTTTTGTATTAACTTTGCTTATATTATATTTTTCTGGATTTGCTATTGATTTTCTACTTGAAGGGTTTAGTGGAGTAGTGAAAATCTCAAGTGTTATTGTAGGATTTATTGCTGTTATACTCGGCGATATAGTAGGATATACACTTACTGTACCCAATCTTGCTGAAATGTTTTTAGACAAAGAAAGGAAACTAGATTTGGCTAATTGCAAAAATATATCCAAACACAAGTATTATAATAAAGAGGTTATATGATAAAATGTCAGAACAAAGTTTAAATAAATATTTTGATTTAATTAAAGAACGACCATATGAGTTTATTGGCGATGAAATACACATAATAACAGACAGGAACAAACTTATTCAATATGAATATGAAAACAATTGTGACTTAGGATTAATTTATGAAAGTCCCTATCATATTTTAGTAAAAGATTTGGTTTGCTCAGGTAATAAAATTTTTGTTTATGAACGAATTTTAAAGAAAAATCCTAACAACGCAGTAGTAACAATTCCTGTATATAATGGGAAATTTGTGTTGATAAAACAATTTAGACACGCCCTAAGAGATTTTCAAATTTGTTTTCCACGAGGTTTCGGTGAACAAGAAATTTCAGTTGTTGAAAACGCAAAAAAAGAATTATCTGAAGAATTGGGTTGTGAAATACTATCATGTGATGTTTTGGGCAAAGTAATTGCAGATAGTGGAATTTGTGGAGATAAAGTTTCAATATGTGTTTGTGATATTTCTAAGCCGAACATTTATTTAGGCTATGAAGGAATAAAAAGCATTAAACTCCTATCCCTTAATGAAATAGTTGAATTAGTTGATAAAAATATTATAAATGACGGGTATACTCTTTCTGCATTGAATTTATATATGGCTAAATACAACCATCATATCCAGTAATGTTTACATCTCAAACCCATCCGTTATCCCACTAAGATAAGCTGTATCTTTCTTAACATAATACCTCTCGGTAATTTCAGATGTACTATGTCCAAGCAGGTCTGCAACCTGTCGTGGTGTTAGGGATTTTATTGTGCCGTTAGATTGTTTTATGCCGTTTACAAGGTTGGTTGCGAAAGTATGGCGGAGGGAGTGCAAACCTTTGGTTTCTATTCCCGATGCTTTGAGTATGCGGTAGAAGCGTTTGCGGAAGTTTACAGGCTTAGTAAAATTTCCATTTTCGTCAGGTATCAACGGTGAGCCCTCACCGAAGTAGAATTCTTTTCTCAGGTCGAGTATCATTTCTATTGCGGTATCGTTGAGTGGTACATCTCTTTTGCTTGTGGCACTTTTGAGCTTGCCAACCTTGACCTCTCGTCCTTTCTCTGCTGTAACACCATCACGCTTTGATATTTCCTTTACACCACGGTTTAGGTGCATTACTCGGTTCTCAATATCAATATCGCTGTTGAGCAAGCCCAATGCTTCGCCTGCTCGTATTCCTGTGTTTAGCATTAGGATATACGCACCTGCTTGTTGGTATTTTCTCTTGCCGTTTGAGAATATACTCAACGCTTCACTTTTAAACTTATCAATCTCCTCAGGAGTGAACACCGTTACGGTTTCATTTGTGGGGAGATTTTCTTTTCCCTGTGATGCCATAAAGTTACTTTTCTTAATCATCGGAGTGCTTTGCATAGGGTTCTTTTGAATAAATTCCTGTTGTATTAGGTAACGGAAGTATTCATTCAGTAGATTATGTATTTTCTTAACCGTAGTGTAAGCATAACCCTTTTGCATACGGTCATTAAGTATTTGTTTGATGTCAGCTGACTTTATGGTGGATACAACTCTATCACCGATTTCAGGATAGATATGATGTTTAGCAGTAGCTTCAAGTCTGTCATAGGTTGTACGCTCAACTGAAGGATATTTAAATACCTCTAGCCAGCTCTGCATACTGTCTTTAAGCCTTTTCTTTGATTCCTGCGACTCAATTATCGCACTGTTAAAGTCTGCAATATACTTTGTCATCTTCTTGTTAACCTCAGCCTTTGTTGTACCCGAAAAGCTCTTTCTTTTTCTTTCGCCACTTTCATCCGTATACCAAACCACACCACCCCAACGATTATCTGTTCTTTTGAATGCGTTTCCATTGGTTAGTAATTTTCTTGTTGACATAATATCAACCTCCTTTTCAAGTACAACAACATACCACAAAGCTATTTAAATATCCAGACCAAATTCAAACCCTCACAAATCGCCTGTGTTGCCTATTTTCTATATTTCGATTACTGTTATGATGAATGTAATTAAATCGCAACACGGGCTTAACACGGCTTAATTCTTGCTATTTATTGGTATTGAATATCACTAGCTATTTTTTTGATGTAAGCATTAAGAGTGATACATTGAGTAACACATAGAAATCTCTTAAACACTTATAAAATTCAGCCTTTGGGAATACCTTATGTAACACAACTCTCAAAAAGTAACACCTTTTCAAATCCCCGAACGGCGTTGCCGTACGGTGTAATTCGGCAGTATCCGTGCTTGCACGGAATACGCCTTTATCCTGCTTTAAATTCTACCACTATCAAACTGTTGTTTTAGAGTGACTTTTCGCTGAATTATTCAGGGTATTTTTTACTTTTGCTTTTAAAAATTCTTCGTTAACTTTCAGAATTTGTTGCTCGTGGAAATAATCAATTGCCTGTTGTATAGGTAGAATGGTGTACAGTAAATTCCCATTCCTTACCATACCTGAGCTTGTATATACCTTTGTTGGTTCTGTTGTAATCAAGTGCTTATCTTCAAGCTTAGCTACATATTTTCTTACTGTATTCTGACTCATTTTCACAGCTTTGCCAATAGTTTTGTAGCTTGGGTAGCATTGAAATGTTTTTCTATCCTCGCAGAACATTAAGTAGCTGTATATAGAAATTTCTCCAGAGGACAATCCTAAACTAAAAATCTCATTGGGCATAGGAAAATAATTTTTTATTGCATCTCGTTTGTAGCTTTTCAATTTTTACCTCCTGTATTTTTATCAATCCACTCAATTAATTTTTCTTTAGGTATTACAACTCTACTTCCTATTTTTATACTTGGGAAGCCTTTTGTTTTTGTTAACTCATAAGCACTTGTACGACTTACCCTAAGCACAGTTGCCAATTCTTTTACCGATAACATTAGTGGAAGTTCATCATAGTTTTTATATATCAACTGTTTCATTCTTCATTGCCTTTCAAAACAAAATATCTTTTCTCTACAGACTTTAACATAAACTGTATGTCGAGAAAGTAAGAATTATGCAAGCAATTAAAATAGTTTTATCTTTGTTTACTGTAACGCAATTATTGACAACCAGAAAAAAGGAGACCACGAATTTCGTGATCTCCAATTTAGTTTGCTATGTAATTTTAATTCATCACTTCAATTACAATTCTAACACCTAATTTAAAACCTGCAAGAAAAGATTTCTTTTCACTGATTTGTGAGAGTCTTTGTTCAAGCTCTTTGTGTTTCTCAAAATCATTTTTCTGCTTTTCAGTAAGCGTAACTACAAGATTTTCTTCGTTACTAATTTTGAGTTTCAACAAATTTCTTGACTCATCATCAAGCTGTGAACACCTCTCGTAAGGATTTAACTCACCGTAATATAACTCTTCAAGTATACTCATTGTCTGCATCACCTTTCGTAGCACAAACATATATCACAAGATTTTGAGAAGTCCAGACCAAATATAATCTTGCTACTAATAATCGATCAACTACTGTAGCCTATGAATTACATCTTAATCTAATACGGCTTTACTATCATCACATTTGACTTTTTATTTGAGCATCCAGCGCACAAATATATTTTTGGAAACACTTAACATATCAGCTTAATAAAAAGTCAGCCCTGAATCATTAAAATTTCAGAGCCTTTATTTGTTTACAGTGTAACAGTAAAAGCACAATAAGCATTTACTTCCTTTGAATTTCTCTTTCGGCATCGTTTCTTGATATTGTATAATAAGATAAAACTTCTTTTGCTTTTTTTGAACATACTACATCATCTATTTTTGAAAAATCATTAGTTTCTATAATAGGTTTAATGCTATTTAGCTCTTCATCAGACAAATTATTAAATGCATTCCACCATTTTTCAGTGAGACCGTTTTGCTCATAATGAAGTCTATAAATTATCATAACTTCTGGCATATATAATAATTTATTGAATTCTTCTTCATTAGCTCCAAAAGCCTTTTCAAAAAAAGATTTACCTCTACCTACTTTGCCTGTTGTTATTTTTGAATTTTTTATTGACAATTGAGTTTGAATGTGATAACTTAATATTATAAAAAATATTTTTAATGATGTATAAAATAAAAAGGAAATATGTTAAATGCGATATACATTTGTAAAACAACATGACGCTACAGATTGTGCGGCTGCTTGCCTTGCAATGGTTTGTCTTCATTATAAGAAAGAAACAACCATCACTGGATTAAGAGATATGATGGGAACTGATCTAAAAGGTACCAATCTTATAGGATTATCTAAATGTGCTGATGCACTCGGTTTCACATCTCAAGCTGTAAGAGTTGATAGGGAAAATTTTTTGACAGATTTCACATTACCTTGTATAGCTAATGTGATAACTAAAGAAGGGTTAACTCATTTCGTTGTAGTTTTCAAAAAGATTCGAAAAAAAGGTATCGACTATGTTGTTATTGGTGATCCTGCAAAAGATCTTATAAAAATTACACTTGATGAATTTTATCAAACGTTTACAGGAACACTGTTGATTTTAAAACCAAATGCACAGTTTGTATCTGGTAAAAATGAAAAAGGTAAAACTTTTAGCCGATTTGTAAAATTGCTTCTCCCACATAAGAAGTTGTTTGCTTATTCTATTATAGCTTCTGCGATATTGACTGTTTTAGGTATAGTTTCATCTTTGTTTAATAAGATATTGATGGATGAAATTCTGCCGTATAAATTAAAAAATCCATTGTTACTGGTTGTTCTTGTATTTGCAATACTTGCCGTTGTTCAAACAACCATCTCCTTTGTAAGACAATGGATGATGATTTATCTTTCTCAGAAGATAGATATTCCTTTATTACTTGGATATTTTAAGCATATTTATAAATTGCCTATGAAGTTTTTCGCCTCAAGAAAAACTGGCGATATTATAACAAGATTTAGTGATGCATTTACAATCAAGGATATATTTACTAATATAGCACTTACTCTTATTATAGATGTGGCAATGGCTTTGATTACTGGTGTTATTCTTTTCAAGATGAATAGCTCTCTCTTTGGAATAATTATATGCTTGACAATATGTAGCATTCTATTGGTATTTATTTTTAAACATCCATACAAAAAAATAAACGAAGAAGAAATGCAACAGTCTTCTGTTCTTAACTCGCAAATTATCGAAGGATTAAGAGCTGTTGAAACAATAAAAGGGAACGCTAATGAAGATACAGAGCTTGAATGTATTGAAAAGGAATATATAAAATCACTTCGTATAGGAATGAAGGAGAGGATGCTTTCAACTGTACAAGGTTCTATTTCAGAATTGATATCTACTGTAGGAAATCTAATAATGGTGTATTTTGGAATTGTACAGGTTATTGATGGTAATATTACTCTTGGAAGCTTTATGGCATTTACTACAATGTCGGGATATTTTATGGATCCTGTAGGTAGATTGGTTGGACTACAGTTACAGATTCAAGAGGCAAATATATCTATGAAAAGAATCACAGAAATTCTTGATTATGACACAGAGCAAACAGAGGGTGAATTCACTGAACTTGAAAGTATTGACGGGGATATTGAAATTAACAATGTTACCTTTAGATATGGAAACAGAAAACCTGTTCTCAATAATATATCATTTATAATTCCAAAAGGAAAGAAAGTTGCACTTGTTGGAGAAAGTGGTAGCGGTAAATCAACAATAGCAAAGCTTCTTCTTAAGTATTATGAACCAGAAAATGGTGAAATACTTATTGATGGTGTAGATATTAATGAATATGAAAATGAATCTGTTAGAAGAACTATTTCGTATGTTCCTCAAACAATTGAGTTGTTTTCAAAGAGTATTTATGATAATATAAGAATATCTAAAATGAATTCAACGCTTGAAGAAGTAAAGAAGGCGGCAAAAGAAGCTGATGCTCATGATTTTATTAAGAAATTGCCTATGCAATATCATACATATTTGCAGGAAGCAGGAAATGGTCTTAGTGGTGGTGAAAAACAACGAATAGCTCTTGCGAGAGCGTTTCTTAAAAAGAGTAATTTCTATATACTTGATGAATCAACAAGTAATCTTGATTTTGCCACAGAAAATATCATTTTTGATATGATTTATAATAAATTTAGAAATAAATCTATGCTTATCATTGCTCATCGTTTAGCAACAATCAAAAATTGTGATTTGATATTGGTTCTTGATAAAGGTCAAATCATAGAACAAGGTACACATGATGAGTTGCTTGCTAAAGATGGTAGATATAGTCGCTTATGGAATATGCAACAGGGGAATTTCATCATTGATAATAAAGAGGAAAAAGAGTTTAATATTACCGAGGAAACTTTTGAACAAGATGATGATACTTTAGTGTATATATAAAGGTGAAAACACCTTATGCGCAGAGGTGTTCACATATATTTTGGTATGAGTGTACAGCATATCAAAAAATTAAAGACAATATGAAGGGAGAACGAAAAGATGGAAATGTGTTATAATGGTGCATTAGTAATGCCAAAACATTTTGTTGAAATCACAAATGACGAGATGGAGTATATTGATGGAGGTATAACAACTGCACAGAAGGCGATTATTATTGGTGCTGTAGTTGTTGCTGGTGCTGCACTTATTGCTGCTGTAATTTATGGACAGTTTTGGTTAGCTGCAAAACTGCTTGGTTATGCTGTTAAGACAGTTGCAAGAAAAATAGGTGCAAAGGCTGTTATTGGTGTAATTACCTCACAGACAGGTTTGGGAGCAGCTGCTATTGGTAAAGTAGTAAATGCGATTTGGAACCTTTAACTTAAATTGCACTGAGTTTGTGGGTGGTTAATATTTTATTTTAATTAACAAATGATTGTTTTATATCCACAAATTATTTTATTATGTTTTAAGATTTGATTAAAAATAGAAAGAGTTGTTGGATTTTGTTGAAAAACGAGCAATTTTAATGTGTTTAATCTAAAAATGTTGATGTTTCTTAATGAAATATACAATGCTTTTTGTTTTTTAATAAACCTTAATTTTAGTTACAAATCAAAAAAGTTATTTAGTAAATGTTGGGGTGAAGAATATTATTAAAGTGGCTTTTGTTAAGGAGGTCTTGGCACTAGTAAAGGTTTGACCTAAACTTTAATTTATTTACCCCAGCATTTGCTATATACATAGAAATAAAAAAATGGAGGAGTTTTTGATGAAAAAGCATCATATAGTGTGGTTAATTGTTGTATATTTAATTATTACCGTAGTTTCGCTTGTTTTATCTGTTCTTATAGAAAATAGCGATGCTCCGCTTATTGTTTCTCTTAGTGCTATTGGTATTTCTTCAATTATAATGATAGCATCAAGCAAAAGTGAAAATGATGATGAAAATAATGATAATTAATAATGACTAAAGGAATTATTAAAAAATGAAAATAGAACCCATTGACAATAATTTAGGTATAACTTTTACGTGTGCATAAGTGATGATTCAAATATATGAACAATTAAAATCGAATTTTCTTTTAGTGTGTAGTATAGTTATTTAACCCAGAAAATGCATATATAGAAAGGATTAACAAGGATGAATTCTATTGAGATTAGTGAAAATAAATCGATGAAGCTTACAAATGTACTAATAAGAGAAATAAATGTTGAAGTAGATGAAATAATTACTGAAGTTGAACGAATGGAAAATTATATTAAATCTAAGGGTATGTTACCTATAGGACCCCTAGTTCAAAAGATGAGTTGTTCAATTGATGAAAATGGGCAAGCAAAATGGAAAATTTTTATTTTAAGACAGGTTAATAATTATATTCACCATGTTGAAAAGCCATATTTCTTTGAAAAACTTATAAGAATAAAAAAAGCTATGTATGCACATTATGTAGGACCAGAGGAAAAAATAAGACTTGCTCATGAAAAAATCAAAATTATTGCATTTGAGAAAGACATTGATATTGCTGATGAGAGTTATACAATATATGTTGGGCAGGAAAATGATAATGTAATTGTTGATGTTTTCGTGGAGAAAAAGGACTAATGAATAGAAAGCGTATAAAAAGTATTGAAGAACTAAAAGATTGTTGTATTCTTTACGAGAAAGATATTCCACCATTCGGTTATATTATAGTTGCACTTACAGCAATTTTAATTATTGCGGTGGTAATTTGGAGTGTTAACACTCCTAAAACTTATGTTGTAAAAAGTCAGGGAATTGTTGAAAGTGCAAATAAAAATTACATTATGTCCGCATATACAGGTGAAATATGTCAGATGAGTATTTCCGAAGGTAGCTTCGTTGAAAAAGGTGACCTTTTGTTTACTGTAAAAAGCACTGATCTAGATTTGCAAGAAGAACAAATATTAGGGCAAATCAAGGTGTATAAAGAAAATGTAAATCATCTAAAAAAGCTTGAGAAGTCTATTATGGATGGTAAGAATTATTTTGATATAAATAAGGAAAGTGATCGTCAATATTATAACCAATATGAAGCTTATATGAGCAAAATTAAGCAAAATGATGTTGATGCAAGCACATATAAGTCTTATGGATATAGTGATGCACAAATAGAAGCTGAACTAGAAAAGAATAGTGCTAAAATTTCTGAAATATATTATTCAACTTTAGAAACAATAAACCAAAATATTCTACAATATGAAACTGAAATTGAAAAATTAGAAATACAAAATGAAGCTATAATTAATGGTCAATCAGAATATCAGATCTTAGCTAATGCTTCTGGAATTGTACATATGATCAACGATTATAAAGAGGGAATGGTACTGCAGGCTGCCAGTGCCGTAGGAAGTATTGCTAACGAAAATGATGAATATGTAATCACAGCTTACCTTGATGTTAGTGATAAGCCTAGAGTTTCTTTGGGCGACGATGTCGATATTGAGGTTGTAGGTCTTGCCCAGAATAACTATGGAAATTTAAAAGGGAAGCTAATATCCGTAGATAATGATATTACTACAAGCGAAGATGGTAAGCAAGCATTTTTTAAGGCTAAAATAACAGTGGATACACCTTACCTTATTAGTAGTAAAGGAAATAAAGTTAATATATCAAATGGTATGTCGGTTGAAGCTCGTATAATATACGATGAACTTTCATATTTTGATTATTTTCTTGAATCTATTGGTATACTTATGAGGGATTAACATATGAAAAAATTAATATGTGCTGTTTTATTAACATTATCTATTTTCTGTTTAAATAATATTCAAGTTTTTGCAGAAAATACTCAAGTAAATACAGCAACAGAATCTACAACAGTTTCAGAAGAAAAAGTTGAGCCGTCAGCTACAGTAGAGCCAACAAAAACTTCTGATATATATATTGAAGATGAAAATGATTTTTATGAACCTACAACAGAATATATTCCAGTTGAAAATATAGAATTATCAGACTATAACTATGAGATGTATTTGAATGATACCCAAGATCTTTCGGTAACAGTGTTTCCACAAAATGCAACTAACCAAACTGTTCAATATTCTTCAACTAATACAAATATTGCAACAATAAACCAGTTAGGAAAATTAACAGCTGTTGGTAAAGGTTTTTGTCAAATATGTGTAACGTGTGATGGTTTTAGCGTTTACTATGATTTAAATGTAAAAGTTAAGACGGAATCCATAGATGTTAAAAATAAGTTTATAGTTTTAAAACCTGGTCAGAAGCATAATCTTGAAGCAGTAGTTCAGCCACTCGAGGCTTCACAAAATTTGAATTATAAATCTAGTGATGAATCGATTGCAATAGTTAGTAATATTGGTGTTATTGAAGCCAAATCAATAGGAAATACAGCAATTATCGTATCTAATGGAGATACTACTATTTCAGTAAATGTTGTTGTTAGTGCTAAAAATAGTAGTACAACTACTGATGATAATTCAAATAAAAATACGGAAAGCTTACCAGTAGTTGATGCTCTTGTAAAGCAAGTAAGAAATTCCAAAAATAATAAAATTGTTTTGAAAAATTTAGATGTATTAACTTCAGCAGTATTAAAAGAAATTTATGGGACAGATAAAGAAATTATCATAGAATGTGAAGATTATGATATTAGTATTAAGGGACAGGATATATTTAATGCTCAAAATGATCTGAATACAAAATTAGATATTTCTTTAACTGAGAATAGTGCTCTTATAAAGTTTAACGAAAAAAATAAATTACCTGGTACAATTAGTATTAAAATGAAGAATAATTTTGAAAAATACAAGTATTTTTATATATTAGATAAAAGTTCAAATGAATATAAGAAAATTAATTCATTATCTGATAATGAAATCAAAGTAAATAGTATTGGTGAATATTTACTTTCAACTAAAAACTTAAATCCATTTAGAATTAATATTATTTGGATTTTAAGTGCAATGGGAGTCATTCTTATTTTATCTGTTATATATATATTTACTAAGAAGAAGTATTGGTTTTGGTAATTTGAAATTACTTTTATCAATAAGTTGAGATAAATCGGAATGAGAAAATCTAAAAAGGCAACAGCAAACTAAGAAGTTGCTTTAGACTGTAGAAAAACTGGCTCTATGTGAGTAGTTGGGATAATCCCAAAATTAGAAAAGCAAAAACAGCAAAAACAGGCAACGGCAACTAAGCTGTTGCCTGTCGCTGGTTAGAGAAAATATGTAGAATTCTATTTCTAAAGCGATTGAAGTTACGATAACCATACGCATTGCGTTTGAATACCTTTTATTTTGTTATTACAGCCTTCTGTGAAGCCATTAGTGTATTTAGTAGTTGAAAGAATTAAGAATACCATTAATCCAAGTGAGAGCATAGTTTTAGCACACTTTTCAAAAGGTTCTATACCACAGACAGAAGCAGAAGTAATCCATTTAATTAATTGCTTTTGAGCGTTTGAAATATATGCGATCAGAAGAACTAAGACAACCAGGGATTTTGAATGAGTAAATAAATTATGAACCAAGCCAATTCATAACAATTTTATCAAGATAAAAGTTATCAAGTAAACACCCATTATACTGTCCAGTATAACGATTTTACTGTCAACATTTGTTAACTACTTGATTTTTACATATAAGAGCAGTTATTATAAATATTTTAATGTCCAAGTTCAGGATATTAAAGTACAAGACAATCATTTTTTTTCTTAATAATTTGGGGTACGGTTGTTTTTATTATGTTCTTTTTTGAAGTTGCAGTTCTTATATTCCTTTGGATATATCATAAATTTGAGATGCTTTTTCAATAACATCAATAAAGCATCAAAACTGCAGAAAAGCAATTTTGATGCTTTAACTTTGGCTTAAATATTGGCTTGTTTATGCGATTTTTATACTTCAACATCTTCTCCAAAACCGCGTGCCGAGGGTTCAAGTCCTTCTGCCCCTGCCAAAGAAACATCTTAGAAACGGCTTTAGAAAGCCATTTTTGAGATGTTTCTTTTATTTTATAAGTTTTACTCCTCATAAAATGCACTGAGTATCTATCATTTTTCTATCGCTTTATCTATTTCGCAGTTATAGAAAGATTGTAGAAGTTATACTCTGGCAAGGCTATTTGCAATCGCCATTTTTGAAGTTTTATCAATATGAGCATAAAATTTTAATGTAGTTGTCGAACTACTATGTCCTAACCACTCTGCAACCTGAACAGTTGTAAAGCCATCATTTAGCAAATTACTTGCAACACTATGTCTTAAATCGTGAAAACGAATCATCGGCAAATTCGTTTTCTTAATTATTTTATGAAAAGTTCTACTTAGATAATTAGGAGTAATCTCCTTACCGTTATCAAACGTGCAAACATAATCATTCAAATAATAAGCTCCATCAAGAAGATTTTTATGTTCTTGTTGGAGTCTTTTTTGTTCCAATAAAACCTCTTTAACCTGTGGAGTCATCGGTAATGTACGATTACTGCTCTCTGTTTTAGTTTCAGAAGTATAATTACATTCACCCGTCAATGCCTTTGTGGATTGTTGCAAGGTTTCTCTAATCCATATTGTTTCATTCTCAAAATCAATGTTGTGCCACTTTAAGCCCAACACTTCACTGCGTCTAAAACCATATACAGAAGCTAAAAATGTAGGTAAATAAATCGGAGTATCTTTCACCTCATCTATTAACAGCTTTATTTCACTACGATTTAAAAACTCCGCTTTGAATTTTTCTGTTGCTTTTGGTGTTTTAGCTGCTGTAGCCGGATTCACACTAATTAAGCCTTTTTCAACAGCATCGCTAAGAGCCTTAGATATATTTTGATGATGATGCTTTATTGTTGTAACGCTAATCGTTCCAACTTTCGACTTATAATAATCACTCAGCTGAAAAGGTTTTAGTTCCTGCAACTCAACATTTAATGTCTTGAAGTACGGGATAATATGATTTTCCATATTTCCTTTATAGCTTCTGTATGTGTTAGGGCGAACTTGGTCTTTGATTTCACTTAACCATTTTGTAAAATATTCATACACTTTAATGCTTGAATAATACTTAACGTTCTTATTGTCCCATTCAATACATAGCTCTCTTAAAACTTTTTCAGCTTTTCTCTTATTGTTCTTTTCCGCATAACCAGTTGAAATCCATTTAGGCTTACGTTTACCTGAGCTATCATATAAATTAAGTACAGCATAATATTTTCCGTTTTTTACTGCTAAAAATCCTGTTGTCGGCATAATATCTCCTTTCGTCAAAGCCGACCAATGTTCAACACAATAAGTATATCACAATGGTCAGCCTTTTAAAATTATGCAATTTAATACTTTGATAAAAATTCAATCACACTCTTTTTCGGGATAATATATTTAACACCTACTCTAACACATTTGATTTCTTTTTCTCTAAGCAACTTATATACATTTGACCTTCCAATATGAAGCATCTTCATAATATCGTTAATGGAAACTATATCATCGTAGTCAGCAAACATTTCATTGTTTCGATTGATAATTGATTCATTATCCGCCATAGGTATTCCTCCTTCTAAATGCAATTTTCTTGTCTATGAGCATATAATCATAGCCTAAGTTACCGCATTTATCGCACTTTTCTTTTACAACCTGTTCAGGATTTAATCTCTTAAGAATGTACTTGTCAGTCATTCTATACTCATCACAGTGTTTTTTACACAAACAACGAACATCAGATGTTGGTTCTTGATTCTTTTTTTGTAAACCAAAAATCTTTAACAGTGCTTCGTCTAATGTACGCAAAACACGCCAATCGTTAATCGTGCCTATGTAATTCTTCAATTCTGACCCACTAACCGTAGTTATTTGCTCAACTAACACCATAGATGGCATATCCAAACCAAAGCACTGTCCTAAGTAGACATGAAAAAATTTAGATGATTTCTTAATCACTGTTGTTATAGGTGCAATTATGAAAGTCGTTGAATAGTTATTGATAGCATTAGTCTGTAAAACAACAGCAGGTCTAAAGCTATTTTGCACTGAGCCTTTGTTCACACCGAAATCATAAAGAAAAATATCACCTTTTTTGATAATCTTATTGTTCATATAATTTCCTCTTTTCATTATTTTTTCGAGGCTGTTAAATAACCCCCTCACCCTTAATGCAAAAAAAAGAGGTCAATTATGCATATTTTTATAAATTTTTTTATTTTTTTAATCCCAGCATTTATTCCTCTACACACACTTGACTGACAAATCCCCTCCTCTAAAGCTATTTCTTCTTGCGTTTTGTTGTACCAAAAATATTTTACTAATCTACATCTCATTTTCTCATCTTTAATTTTCAAAAGTGCTTTTCTGACATTTTCATACTCCTCTTCAAGTATTTCTTTCTCTTTCATTCTTGCTTCAAAGTCTAAAGTCATATCAATCGCAAAATCAGAATCGGTACTATCATCAACAACATATGGTGTTATATACACTGAATCTGCATACGCTTTAGACCTTTCCTTTGCGTATTCCTGTTGAATAAAGTCAAAGTACCACATACCTGTTACAATATATGGCTCATACTGTTTAACTTCATCTTTGAATTTAACAATAAACTCTTGCTCATCGTACTCTGTAACAATAACATACTTATTTCCACCGGCAAAATCGCTGTATTCTTTTTCTAAATCAACTATGCAATAGTCTTTTGTTTGTAAAACGATTGAATTATAAATTTTTCTCATCAGTAGTTCCTTTCCTGAAACCGCTGATGGAAAACAAAAAAATGAGCCACTTGATGTGTTGACGATGCCACGAAATAGAATTTCCCTATAAGGGAATAAATTCTAAATCAAGTGGCATATAGGAAGTCAACGCATCAAGCGGCTCCAAAGCACAAAGCTTGTTTTATTTTTATTTAATTTTATATGTATTAACTCACGTTATGAGCTAATCTAAAAGATATTGGCGGAAAAATCACGTTCTCTCCGCAGTTAGGGCATTTCTCTTTAGAGTAACTGTGTTCGCCCCTCAAAACAATAGATACTTTATGTTCACAATAAGGGCACAGTCTGGCTATCCCTAGTTGTGCTGAACATTTTTTAATTAAGGCTTCTTGCTCTACCTTAACCTTTGCATAGTGTTCAGGATTTCGTTCTCGAATATTTATCTTTGCCATTTCAAGATCCTCCTTCACAATAAACATCCGTTAGCTCATAAGGATTATCTAAATAATCTCTTTCTACTAACCCAAGTTGTTTCAATCTAATTGACAACGCTTTCTTTGATACTCCTAAAAAGGTCGCCATATTAGAAAATCGTTCATACACCTTAGTTGCATACACTTTATTTATCATATCAATTTTACCCTCGAACCCGAAAAGGAACATAGCTTGCATCAACAACTCTTTTGGCATAAGTAAAACAGATGCCAATGTATTAGCCTGCCATTCCTCCCAATCCTTAATGTACGTTCTATATTCGGGTTGCGATAAACTATAATAAAGCTTTCTATATCCTCCCACATAATCATTCGGAAACAACACCTTTAGTATCTGATGTCCTGCTTCGTGAGCAAGCGTAAAGTTAAATCTTCCTTTTTGCGATATATCATTTTTCAACTCAGACTCAACTAAAATTGTGTTTCCATCAAAATAAAAGTATTCTTCTGTATCATCGTGGTCAAAAATCTTATAACCTATCCCACTAAACGGAGTAGTCACACCGAGAACAGTTCCATATAAAGATAAATGATGATATTCTAAATTAACTTTTAAAACTTCTTCTATAAGTTTAATCGGGTCAACTCTATACAGAGTTGATTTTTTGTTATCAGGTAAATTTCTGTATGCCTTAATCACTCTTTCACCAATTTGTTCAATACCTTGCCGTGACAAGTATTTCAACTACCATTCCTCCTAATTGTGTTCCTAATTTTTCCTCAACACTTATTCGTCTTTTAAATTTTATGTACATAAAAAATCTTGTTGCTACTAGAACATCTGTTCGATAGCAACAAGATTGTAACATAAACTTTATTCAACTGTCAAGTGATTAAATCAAATACATCAAATACAATAAAAACGCAATATGTTTTTATGAAATTTTGACCTTTTTGTTCTATTAAACTATTCGCACTCTTATATACAACGCTTCTATTTCTCATTCTATTGATATCATATCTAAATATCTTTCCAAAAAATAAGACAAACAACCAGTAATTTAAGTGTTTTTTAGTTTAATACCTACTATAATTTGCTCCTAAATTTTGTAACCTTGCCACACGATCATCACTATAAGGATGCGTGGAGTATAACGCTCTCAACAATCCGTTTTCAGGCACGGTACACATATGTCTATCTAACACACTTGCTAATATTGTACCATATCCTAGCCTATACGCATACTCGTCTGCAACAAATTCATTTTGTCGCATAGACCACATTAAAAAAATCATACAAAATTTAGTCCATAACCAAATTAAAGCAGATGAAAAACCACCAACAATCATTACTAAAAAACCAACAGCACAGCTTCTTGATGCTAACCCAATCACGGTAAACAAGCCAGTAATCAACCAGCATATACCCTTAATTATTAATAAACATCCAGAGATAAATACATTGCCACCGCCTATTAATAGTTGTATCGCTGAATGCTGGTATGCAAGATGACCTACTTCGTGGGCAAACACTGCCATTATTTCTTCGTCAGAGAGATTGAGCAAGCCATCTGTAACGCATATAGTTCTTCGACCTATCGCAAAAGCATTTGGCGACTGGTCGTGAATTATCTTTAAGCGAATGGAATTAACCATATATGGAGTTCTTGCTTTTGCTTGTTCAAATACAATCTCTAACAACGGTATCAAACGAATTTTAATATCTTTACGCTTGATTTCCTTTGCTCCCGCAAGAGCAGCAAGAGTCCATTCTCCGATTGGTGATAAACTAATTAAAACTGTAACTATGTAACAAACAACCAAAGGAGCTGCCGCTTCAAAGGTAATGCCATAGGGACAGAATAAAGCTAATATTAGTCCTATATTTAACAAGAAAAATATTAACGTGCCTAAATTTGAGATTCTAAATATTCTTCCTAATTTATGCCATATATCCATTGCGCCACCTCCTTCTTTTCGTATATATCAATCTACAAAATTAAATGTATCTTTTGCACGTTCTTTGAATATCTCAAAAACTGCTTGCAATGTTAATTCATTATCAACACTAATATAACTCTCTGTTTCATCATCTGCTTCTTCAAGTTGTAGGATAACAACTTCATCTGCTTCATCAGAAACGGGGAGCAATACTACATATTCTTTTCCACGATACGGTATGAGATCCAAAAATTCGAACTCCACCTCATTACCGTCATCATCGTTCAAAACAATTATGTTATCGTTCTCCATTTGCTTCTCCTTAGTATAGATACTCGTCATTCAGTTCAACACCGAGCAATTCAAATAGAGTATCTTTCTTGTTTTCAATACAAGTTTTCATAGCGGATTTGATACTGTCCATAGAAATACCGTCAGGCAACATAGCTCTCGGCACAGTATGACCGAACATTGCCTTGTATTGTTCTTCAATTTGATAGTATTCCTGATCTATATCAGGTTCAGGAGTGTCAAGAAAAGCATTCATAAAATCTGAAACCTTTTTATTTATACTCATAAGTTATCTGCTCCTTTCTAATACCCGAACATATTGGTCGGGTTGGATTGATTCAATAAGTGTTGAAAACACGCCAAATGCAGTTGGGAAAAAGTTTGCAAGCATTTCAAGCTTTTCCTCACTACCCATAGATGCTTCAAAAAAGTGTGCAAATGCTTCGGCTTGTAGATTACCGGAACGAGTCCAATATTCTCTTGAGTGACCGTAACTTCCGTGTAATTGCCCGTTAGTTGTTGCATCTATCAAGTCTGAAAAAGAATGAGCTGAGTCAGACCGTATGCGTGTTAAAAAAGCGTTCTGCTGTTCAGGGGGCAGATTGTTATATAATTGCAATATTCGTTGACCGTCTTGCATTAACGCATTTCCAAATTCAGGTGTATTTGACAAGTTCCCTTGATAACCCGTTGATGCGTGGTCGATCATATGTGCAAGCTCGTGAAAATATGTAGTTCCTGCACCTCTCGGATTAGTCATATCCGAAGTTGCATTGTAATAAACACCCCTACGATGTCCCTCATAATTCATCGGTGAGTAATGTGCCGTTTGGTTAGGTGGATAATTCGCATCTTGTATCAACATTTGATTTGTAAAATGATCGAATACTCTGCGTACTCCCGTTTCACCGTTTTGGTGTCTTTCAGATATTACATTGAGATAACCTTCAGGAATATTACCCCTTGTCAACACGCCAAGACAATACTGATAGGAAGGTGTTTCACCTGCGGAATATGTCATATTTCTCAGGTTTTGAACAAAGGCATTATCTGCGCCCATACTTCCATCTAAGTTAACATTATCATATTCCTGCAAACTTTTTGCAAGTGAACCTATGAATTTTTCGCCTTTGGATAAGATTTTCAATATTTCATTTAAGGCTTTGCTACATTCTTGAACAACATCGCCTAATTCTTTATACTTTTTATCTTTCCATTCGCCATTAAGTTGTTGATATTTTCTTGCCATTGACGATCTTGTCGTTTCGATACTTGTAATTGCCGTCTTGATATTATTCCAAGATTGCAATAGCTCGGTAACATCGGCATTTACCAAACTCAATAGCTTACACCTCCTTTAAGCGATGATATTTCTCATATATCCAAAGAAATCAGTTCGAAAAATTCTTTGCCCAAATATCTATATAGTGGGAGAAGGCTCGTTCCTTCTGTTAATTTCAAAAATAACGCTGAAAGTGTTTGCAATTCAGAAGCACTGTAGTTTTTGGTACAATATTCTTCCGTTATTTTTTCATATAGTTCTAAATAATCATCTTCATTTTTCAGTTCTTGCTCGACACTTAATATATGCATATTCGTACTTTCAACAAGTGCATCTATCAATTCCTTTGGAAGAGCATCGACTGCTTTTATAACTTCTATATGCCCATTATCAATATTTCTGAAAACAACATATCGTACTTCGGATACTCTATATTCTGTTTTGTTTATTTCATCAGTCTTATAGAAGAAAAGTATTTCGTTACCATCATTAAATATTGGTAATGATCTTGCTAATTGAAATTCTATTGATGACAAAACTTTGCTAAATTTATCGTTAATATTCATCACTGCACCTACCAAATAATGTTGTTAGTAGAGATTGATTGGTTTCCCAAATCTCCAAATGCTCTTTCTAATCTTTGTACAGAAACTCGTCTTGCAGCATTAACCGAATTTTCTCTGTTTGAGTCAACCACAACGTACTCTAATATTTCGTGTGTTTGAGCATCCCTAATAACGCTTTCCAAAACTATGGCGTGTCCTCCTGATTGCCTATACAAGTCCGGATCAAAACGTCTTGCATTTACCGCAATAATAACACCACGACCTTGTTCTACATAGGAAGCAAGATTTTCCAAGCTAGTGCCGCTGGTATTTGTTGAAGGAATACCCGAAGTTGTTAGGATGTCCGTTATTGTGTTTGCTGTTGTAAAACCATCATTATCACAAAACCCATTATTCCAAGCAAATGCGACCATATCGTGTTCATTGGTGTTACCACCTGCTTTGTTTATAATTGTGCCACTTGAACAACAACCGCAAGTGTTTTGTGGTCCTGTTGGATATGCACTTCCTTGATTGCAAATTCGTCCTGAATTTTCGTCAAACGGGTGGTCAAATACGGTACAATTTCTTCCATTTAAGAACACATTTGTGGTTTCTTGTCGGGTATGTGTAAGTCCTTGTGACGCTATCGCACTGTGAACGGAGTTTGTAGAATTCGTTTCGCTTGATACTGAATAAGAGCCGCTATATGAACTACCAAACCGATTATCAAGATTAACTTCCTCATACTCTTGCAAGTTTTTTGCAAGTGAACCAATGAATTTTTCGCCTTTGGATAAGATTTTCAATATTTCATTTAACGCTTTGCTGCATTCTTGAACAACATCGCCTAATTCTTTATACTTTTTATCTTTCCATTCGCCATTAAGTTGTTGATATTTTCTTGTCATTGACGATCTTGTCGTTTCGATGCTTGTAATTGCTGTCTTGATATTATTCCAAGATTGCAACAACTCAGTAACATCGGCATTTACCATTCCCACGCAAATCCCTCCTTTGCAAAAAATCAATTATAGTTCAACCTTTAAGTATGCCTGATAAAGTTCGATCAGTTTCTCGGCACCTGCATCTGCTTCGTGTAGTTTATGTAATGCTTCTTCGACACTTCTTAAGCTATCGACAGTTAGTTCCAAAAGTTCATAGATGTGCCTATTATCATTGATTTCAGAAAGTTTTGAATATCTTTCTCTAAGTCGAGAATGCATTTCTTCTAACTGTGCAATATCTTTGTGATAGTTATATCGCAATTCTTGTAGTTCTTCTATGGATTTATGTCCATCAATAATCATTGCTTTTTACCTCCGGAAACCTTGCCACACTCAGAGCAATAGAGCATATCGTGTTCATTTTCTGTTCCACAAGTTGAACATATCCATTTAGAATATTCTTGCTGCAGGCGATTTGCTCCACACTCAGAGCAGAATAACATCTCGTCTGCATTGGAAGCTCCGCACTTGCAGTTCCAAGATTTTTGGGAGAAATCAGGTTCAATAAATTGCTTACCACATTCTTCACAGAATTGATGCTCGAAAGAATTTAACTTACCGCATTGGCATTGCCAACCATCTGTAGTGGAAGTATCTTTTTTATCTTCCAAGTTTTTTTCTTCCTTGATAGTCTTAAATCTGCCCCATTGAACGCAAAAACCGATAATGCCTAAAACAACAGTACCAAGCAATATATAACCTATAACTTCGTCATCCATTACTGCGCCGAAAACCACATCACCAACATCGTTTGCTCCTTCTGTAAGACCATATATACCCAATGAAGCTATAAACGCTCCTGTAAAAGCCGTTTCGAGCATAAAAGCAATGTCGTAAATCTTATAACTAATAAAGCCTGAGATAAAAGCTACGATTAGAGCAATGATAACCACTGCTGATATCTCAAGATCTTCATTTGAAAGAATGTTGAATAGCAATAATACACATACAATAAAAAATGTCGGTATAAAGCTATTCAGAAAAGCACACGCTTTCTCATATATTGCAGAAAAGATAGCAAGTGTAATTGCTCCAATTACAATCCATACTAACGATTCCTCGCTATCAATTTGCCATATTGATTCCGTAGTCAAAACAATAAGAATAATAGAAAGGAAAGCTCCCCACACTAAACCCATAATGGAAGAACAGAATTTTCTAATATAAATACCGCCAAAACAAATAATTAAACCGAAAACGGTTAATAATAAACATACTAATTCCATAACGTCTACCTCTGTGAGTTTTTCATATAAGCGGAATTAACGATTACTGCCGAAGTAATCACAGCACCAAGTATGGAAGCTGCACTTGTGATGACATTCCAAAGAGTAAAACTTACAAATCCACCGAAAAGAATGCTAATAAGTAAATAATAAAGGAAACGGAACACAAGCACTCCGGCGCCGGTAGAAATAGCGGCAATCGTAATAGTTGACTTCGCTGATTTTTCTTTACCTAATTGTGTGTTTTGCAAAGAAATAATCACTACCATAGAAACGATTATTTCTAAAAACTCAAAAATCGAATATAGTACACTTTCAAAATAGTTTATACTCGTAAGCAAAAAGTAAGCACAAACAATCATATAGGGAATTAAATATACCCATTTGAAATTTTTTGAACACTTATTTATAGCAATTACTAATCCGCCGCTTATAGCACCATAAAGAATACACCCTACAATAATTGTGATATACATATAGGTCATATAGGAGTCATTGCCATAACTTATCATATTCCTATTTAAGAATATTCGTATAATTTGCCAAACCAAATAAATGCACGGCAACGCAACCAATCCCGCATTTTTACTTATTTCAGTCTTAATATCTACATTCTGCTTAGCAGAAATTGTACTCGTTGTTGTTTTCACCTCTTGTTTCATCCAAGACGGTGTATAGTTGACCGTTTCAGAAATTTCCGGCGTCTGTACGCCAATAGTAGGTTCGTTTACTGAACCACAATAACCGCAAAATTTAGCGGTATCTTTTATCTCTTTTCCGCACTTCTTACAAATCATTTTCCCTCGCTCCTTCTTTTGGAATTAGCCATATACACAAAGGGGTAAACCTCTGTGTATATGGCATATCCACACATTTAATCAAACAGTTTCTTCAATTCATTTGCAGAAGGTGTAATATACGGTTTCATTTGGAATGTGTTTTTAACTCCATCCGTGAAGTAAACCGTATTATCTCTCAAGCCTGCAACCGAAACGTTTTCAATAAGATTATCAGCATCGTTAGATCCAAGAGAAAAGATGATACGTTCAGGGAATTTTGTGAGGATATTTTCACCGTAGTACATACATTCTCTTACAGATTGATATTCAAGTGATGTAACCACAAAGTGAATACCAAATCCCGAACCATCTTCAATCATCTTTATGAGTTTTTCACCAACCGACATATTATCGTCACTACCTCTGTTTGCAAACATATTGTTTACTGCTGCAAACGGATCGGCAGGGTTAAACTCAGGTTCAGCAGAAACTTCATCAATAAACTCGCTTTCATCAATTACATCTCCCTTGAACATCGACTTAACAATATCCAAGAATTGAAGGTTCTTGATTACTACGAAAATTACATCATCACTATTCTGCTTCTTCCAAGTCTGATAACTTTGATAAATCTCATTGATGAACTTGATAATATCAGCACGATCCTGAGCAACTTTGAACTGAGTGCTGCTACACTCACCAAGAGCATCATAGAAATCTGCCGAGCCATCATCACCAACAAGTTTGTCGCCGTCAATACAGTAGACGGTTGCATTGCGATTAAGCAAGGCCGAAATCATATAGTTATTAGAAATGGTATTAGCCATTCTTTCATTAGAACCACAAACCAAAAGGTTGTGTTTCTTTTTCTTGTCGATACAAATTGCGAAAGGCGGAGCAACTTTTATGAGTGTACCCATATGAATTTGTGCCGGAAGCTCAGATGTTGCACCGATATTTGCATCCGCAAAATAATCAACCAAGTTAGTTGTTCTGCTACCTTCAAAGGTCTGCAAGGTAGACGGTTGTTCTGCATAGGTCTTACTGATTAAATCAAGATAATACTTTTGTGTTGCATCGTCACAGTATGCAGCTCTGAATCCGATATTGGACTGTTCGGTATAGTCTAAGTTCATAACAGCAGTACCGATAGGTCCCTTCATCATTGCCAATGCCTTTGTGTCGTTTTGATCCGAGAACAAATATCTTGCATCATTCTCGCCGCATTTTAAGCCGACACGAATACGCATTTGCTCGATTGTACCAGAAGACAAAGTCAGGTCAGATATAATTCTTGTGGACTGTGTTGCCATAAAAAGATGAATGCCAAAAGAACGGCCCTCCGTAACAATACGCTTTGCTAATTCTGCACAACGATTAGCAACCTTTCTATTAGTAGAATCGTTAAAAAGTATCTGGAATTCATCCATAATGACCATGATGCGGGGCATGGGATTTCCGGTAACTTTAATATAATCCTTAATTTTGGACACACCGCCAGCATCTTCTTTAAAAGCTTTGGCTCTTGCTTCCATCTCGGTTACAAGGTTTTCAAGAATACTCTCACCGAACTCCTGCATGGCATCCAACGCAAGAAGTTGGATGTGAGGGAGCTTAACCGATTCGTAAATCTTAAATTCAGTACCACTCTTAAAGTCCATAAGATACAAATGGAGTTGGTCAGGACTGTAATGAAGCATACTACTCATAATAAGGGTATGGAGCAGCGTGGATTTACCTGAACCGGTAGCACCTGCAATAAGACCGTGATGGGATGAACCTTCACCAATAGTGATGTTGACGATGCTATCTCCGTCACCAACACCAACGGGTATCTTCATTGACTTAGAGGAATCAAGTGAGAACAAATCCTTAGAAATAATATCCTTAAAGGAGAGTCCTTGTTTCTTAATTGTTTCGCTCTTTTCAATATAATCTGCGATAAACACATCAGTCGCATTGTAAGAAAGCAACTCAGGTGTGTTAATTTGCAAATTATAAGGTAATAGACTATAATGCCCATGTTTATAATCAATAGATGCACAATATCTTGAAATCTGTTCCAATCGCTCATCAATGCTTTCATAACGGGAGAATGTGATATTTGGATTGTAGCAGATCAAAGTGAATACACCACACTTATTACCGTTTCTCAAGATGTTTTTCAACAAATCAATGCTTCTTCCATCCATTCCACTTGGGAAATCATATAATACCAAGAGTGTAACGGGTTCAGCTCTATTCGGTGTGTTTAAGTTATAGTCAAGAATATCTTTATATCTATTGCCTAATTTTTCTTGTATGAACTCGTCAATCTGAGCGTTGATTTTTTGCAGACGGTCATACATTTGTTCCTGACTTGTATAAATCTTCTGATCAAAGGTTTCAGGTGAGCGTTTGCGGAAATCAAGGAAAGGAATAATACTATTTCCTCGTTGCTCACTATCAAATACACATACATTTACCTTTGTGACAGGCATAAAGGAAAGAAAGCTCCAAATGACGTGATGTGTAAAGTCGAGCATTCCTTTACTGCTTGCTTCAGGACAATTCAAGAACAAATTGAAAGAATTTCGCAAGTCAAAGGTAAGCGGCAATTCAACAAAAGAAGTGTTTTCTGTTCCAGCTCTGCGTTCAGTGCCAAACTTATCAATAATGTGCTTATAGCCGATACTGTCAGAGAACACATCAGCAGGATACAGAACATTTCCTAATGTAACCAATGAAGGGAACACGGATTTGATTTCCGGTACTTGTGCATAAGTTTTTTCGTAGTTCTTCATCATCTCGCAGATCTGCTCGATGTGAGCATCAAGCTCCATAGAGTCTTTTGCTTCGATGAGCTTTCTGATAAGTGGGGAGAAGGCAATACCACGATTCTTAATACCTTCAAAAATAAGCATATATTTACTAAAGAATTTAGCAAATTCAATCTTTTCAGGCATTGTGTAATAAACGAGAGGAAGTCCACGTAATACAAAGTTTTCACCATTTTGATTTATTACAGTCGAAAGGTCAATGATAGACTGTAAGTTCTGCTGATATTCTCTTGAACGAGTATTATCAGGTTCAGGCAAATAGGAAATTACCGTGTAGATTCCACACATACTTCCGTTGCGTAAAACATTTCTGAGTTCAGCAAGGGTACGCTCATCAAAACCTCTTGGAAAATCATAGAGCATAATAAACTCGACATTGAGGTTATAATCAGGCGTACTCTTTGCATAGTCAAAAATGGTATCATATTGGTTGCCGAGCCTATCTTGAAGAATATTCTCAATTTTTTCATTCAGTTTGCTGACTTTGGCGGCAACCTCGTCTTTACTTATGTAAATTCTTTCGCCAAACAGTTCAGGAAGTTTTTTCTTCGCATCAAAGAAAGGTGATATGCTGTTGCCACGGTTCTCAGGATCGACAATGGTAAAGGTCAACTTTTCAACCGGGCAAGAAGAAAGCAGCCCGTACATAATGGAGTGAGTAAACGCTTGTACCATAGAACTATTACTGTTGTCGTTTGCAATCATCCAAACAGGTGCGTTTCTTGTAGACATCATAACAGGCAGTCTAATTGAACCATTCACTAATAGCTTTGAACATTTTTCCTTTATGATGGATGCAACAATCTTAGATTGCACAAAAAAGTCTACTGGATAATCCACATAGCACATATTCAACACTTCATCTTGAATTTCATTTGAAGCATTCACTTTGTGAACAACTTTCGCATAGTTCGCCATAATTGCACTCAAGTAATCTACAAACTCATCAGGAAGTACATTATCGAGTTCTGTGCAAATCTTATCTGCCACTTTATCTAATGTTGCAGAATGGTTACTCTCAAAATTTGCAACTTCGTTTTTCTGTCGCTCAATCATACTACCACGCTGAGTAAAGTAATCTTCTTTCAGGGTTGCAAGGTTCTCTTCGGTTAATTGTGGTAGCATTTCCTCAATCTCTTTGACAAAAGCAGCTACTGTATTTCTCAAGATAATTAATTCTTCATAGTCTTTTTTTCGTTGACTCGAGAATAAATAATTTAAGCCGTTAATAAGACCGGGAAGAATATCCTCGGAATATTTCTTATAAAGAACCTTGAAACTATCTTTTATTTTGCTAAGCGTTTTGAAATAGTCCGTTGCATCATCATAAGCAGCACTTGTGGTATCTGACAAAAGTTTCTCTTTTTTCTTTTTGGTTTTAACATAATATTTGTCTACGCTTGAGAGCTTTTCGTCCAGCTTGTTGGTTTCAGCGAGTATTTTTTTTGCGTCAGCAATAGTCTGCTTTGATTTGCTTTGTACCGAGGAACAGTTTGCTTTGTAGGTACTATCTAAATTTGATAAGACACTACTGTGTCTGTTTTGAAGCAATCTTTTGTCCTTATCATAGTTTATCCGTGTAGTGTTGATTAAAGCTTCAGCACTATCAGCAAATGCATTTAAGTCGGTAATCAAAGCAATTATTTCGCTTTGAGCTAAAGCCTTCATAAACGCCTTCCTTTCTCCTGAATAGGATTACTTTTCTTCCAATTCATAATTGCACTCACCGTTACAGTCTTTTCCGAAGCCAACTACGAGTGAAGTGGTTACTTGTAACGGATAGCTAAAGATTTCAACCATTTCTCCACCGATGGCAGGATCGCTCGTATTACAAATGAGGGTGTACTGTTTCAAGTTATTAAGCAAGCGAGGAATATATCCTTCATTTGTTGAATTAAGAATATCAATTATCAATTTAATACCAACGCTTGTAATAAAGTTTATATCAACAGAAATGCCGGGTTCGAATTTCAGATTTTCAATGTTCTCTTGGTTGGAATAAACGTGGTGATTTGCCTCAACACGACCTGACATATCTCCGCTACCTAATGCACACTGGTAGCACGGCATATTTTTATAGGGAATGTGGTAGAAGATTTCTCCTGCATAAGCTCTTTCCCAAAAGCCAATCGAAATAAATGCAGCATCAAAATAAACAGCAATTTTGTTAGCGTAAACATCAGCCGCACGATTATCTCCACAACCAACAAAGATTGTTTCAAATGGAGTACACATTTCATCAAGAATTTCTTTAGGGATATTCTGAATGATACCTCCAAAAGTCTTTACATTCGCTTTTGGATTGATATTAAGAATTTTTCTTTTAAGTGCATTTACTTTGAGATCTCCAACATCCTCAATGCCGCACTGATGACGACACACATTGTGGTACTCAAGAGTATCCGCATCACACAGCACATATTTTTCAACGCCTGCTCTTGCTAATTCCATTGCAACCAAGCTACCAACAGAACCGCAACCTATAATTACGGCACATTTTTTCTTCATAACATCGGTTTCAAGAATCCCCTTATTTCTCGAAAAAATACTTTGGTAAAGTCCATAAGACTCGGTTACGATCTTTTCGCCACTCCAATAAAAATCAATACCCTCTTCGGTAATTATACCGCAGAAGCCGTCTTCGGCAGGTGAGCTACCTTCAGGAAGAACATCACCCAGATATTTACCTTTGTCAAATAATTCAGAAGGTAGCACATTGAAAATTCCTGTATCTTCAAAATACTTACCAAAAACTTTTACGCACTCTCTATTGTGGAGCTGTTCTTCGGATATAAAAACTGTAAGCGGTATATCCTCACCGAAGAAATTTTTAGGTCTTTTTATTCCCATATTACTATTCCTCGTTTCTGTTAAATCTAATTATTTTAATAACGGAATCAATGACTCCTGCTTTTTTTCTATGTTTTGTTCTGTTTTCACTATTATCTTTTCTATCTTGCTCAGCTTTTGCTTTCCCGAAAGCTTCCATAAATAATCCTTTGCGATATATGTAGCACTTATTTTCATAGGAAAGAATAATATCGTGTTTAACAATGGAAAGCATAAAATACAGCTTTGTTGTTTTATCTATTGCTTCTTGATAAACAGTAAGGTAATTGTTATCAAGCGACATAGCGGTTTCAATACCAATTGTATCCGCCATAAATGTCAAATCATCCACAATTTCATCAATAAGCTGTTCTTGTGTAGATTCATCGCCAAGTAAATTGTTTGTTTCAACATCTGTACATTCGTCATCTTTCATCTGTGGCAGAATAAATTTCATAAAAGATGCCAAACTAACTGATTTGTGGTATCCGTCATTCACGTCTCCTCCAGTTGTAGATGGATAAAGAATATTATTCATAATGGAATAATATCTTTCTGGTGTTTTGAATCTCAAAAACTTATCAGGAATAAGGTTATCGCCAACATCATATGCTATCTTTCTATAACGGCAAGGTCTTTCGACCTGATACATCGTAATTCTAAAACTTGGATCAATGTTTACTAAAGCTGAAATTGCACCTTCCTCTCTCATAGATGCATATTGAGCATTAGTACCATCATCTGTTGATGAAAATTGATCAAATGATCCGGGATGACGATGCCATAAACCAATTAAGGACAGTCGACTATCATACAGATTCGCAATTTTATTAATTAGGTGTTGGGTATATTTTTGATCATATTCAAAATATGCAACTTGAAAAATTGACTTTGGGCCGGGGTCTATGGCTTCAATAATATACCAAGTATCATCCTGCACCGTTCCTAAAAACAAACCACCGGTTTCCGTTTTAATCTTTTCAGTTGTTTCAGCTAAAACAGAAGCGTATGCTCTGTTTGAAAAAACTACTCTCATTTGATAAACCTCCAGCCTATAACAAAACCTCCAAACTCCCTTTAGCTTTGCAAGAGAGTTTGGAGGTATAATCATTTTAATAGTTACCTTCTAAAGCGACATCATCGCCGATTTCACCATTCAACCACATCTCACAAAGAATAATCCATTTGCAAGCCCAACTCAAAGCTGAAGCTGCTGAAGTAGACTGATTTTGTCCCGCTTTAAAAAACTTAGGATCTGCACTACAAATAAAATATTCTTCATTACGTCCAAACTTATCATGATATACATGAGGAAGACCTAACTGCAACCCTTTGGCATACAAAGTATCCATATTGTTATTATATTGTTGCAGAATCGATGGCATTATATTGTCAGCTAAATCTTTTAATCTAGGTTGCAGAGGAAGTATTTGGATAGAGCCACCATAACCTTCTGCTCTAGGATGTGTGTTTTTGTAAATCAACATCAAATCCCAAACCATACCACCTTCTCCTGTAGGTTGAACTTTACCTCTCCAGTACAATCTTCCTGAACCATCTTGGAGCTGATTTATGGTGAATGATGGAAAAAACTTCCTCATAGCTGCAACTTCCATTTGGTACAGCTGTGGGTCGCTTTGATACCAATAATAAGCCATTGTATTCCCTCCTTACGCTAATTTACCCTCAGGAACTTGAATACCAGATAAGCCTTGGTCTACCGCATCATCCTTTTTTTCAACTTCACCACTTGCGGTTACTACAACGGGTTCACCTGTACGCAAAGCTTCTGCCAAAGCTCTTCTTCTTGCTGCAACTGCATCGCTATTTATATTGTTATCCATATTTAATCCTCCTGTTTATATTAAGTATTTTAATTTCATATAACTTTTGTAAATTTTAAGCAGCTCTACCTGCAATATTGAAGTTTCTAATGATTTCACCATTTTCATTAATTGTTGCAACGCAATTTCTAAGTGCTGCTTCTGCACCTTCTTCACCTTTTTCTTGAACCATACGAGCATAAGAGTTGTCGGCGAGTTCGCTCTTTTGATTAAGAAGGGTTTCAAGATCAACGCCTCTATTTTGATTACGTATCATTGTATATTCCATATAGTCAGCCATTTGCCTTAAAGCTGCTTCATCAGAGGCAATAAATCCCGACGTCTTAATTAAATAAGATATGTAATAGAAAGTGTTAGAAATTGTAGTTATCAAGCATTTGATTATTAAAACAATAATGTTAAAAATGATTGAGAAGATCGTTAATATACCAAATTGACCAGAAAAGGCAATCTTAATAACATCCCATACCAAAGAGAAAAATACTTTTATTGCACTCAACAGAACTCCGCCTATAGCTATACCAATAACCGCACCTGCAAAGCCACCGCCACTTGCTATACCAACTATCATACCAAAAACCATACCAATAATCGATATAATAAACTGAAACATAATCTTATTTTTGTTCTTTTTTAAATCAACGACATTTGCTGCTACAATTTGCTGACAACAGTCATAACACAATGCTTTACCAGCATAATCTCCACTTGATACACCATAATTATCAAAACAATCTTGGCAAATAAATTTACCGCATCTAGCACATTTAGCTACAGCAGGCTCGTCCTTGTGATAATAGCATGCAGGTCCATTAAATTGTGGTTTCACATTCTGTGGTGGGGTAAATGTAGGGGTTGGAGGTGTGAAAGTAGGAATAGCATCGCTCTTTCCTCCAGTTTGATTTTCATTTGATGACGGCGGGGTAAATGTAGGAATAGCATCCACGCCATTTGTTATCTTTTGTTCATTAGCCATTTTATAATTCCTCCTTAATCTAGAATTTAACTCTATTGTATTGATCTAATGACTGTGCTAACTTTTCCAATTTCGGTAAAGCTGCATTCAACGTTTCTATAGGTGTCGATGTTAACCTTGCAATCTGTTGCATCAACATGTTAAATTGAGCTGCTTTAGCATCATCCCAATTAGATGTTGCTGACATTCCTGTCTTAATACCACTGCTGATTCTCTCAATATCTCGAATGGTATTAGAAATCTCTTTTTTCATCTCCCTAATTGTTTCAGGGGAAGCTTTTACTGCCATACTTTTTTACCTCCCTTATAAATTGACTTGCTCGTAATCGCCAACTGCTTTAAGCAAATCATTCAGTTTAACCATACAATCCTGTAGTTCGGAAATAGGTTTTGTTAAAGCACTGCAACATTCTTCAACTATACCACCTAATGCAGCATACTTTTGGTCTTTCCATCCTCCTGAACCTGCTTGCTGATAGCTTCTTTGCAAATTCCTCGATGCAGTCTCTAATTCATGAATTGATGTTTTACAACATCCAATTCCGCCCTGTATGGCTGCACTCTCTACAGATACACCATTTGCCATTTATAGACCTCCTTATTTATCATTTAGGGTAACGTGCCCTTCGATTTACTTTATTCAACTTTAACAATTTTCATTTCTATAAAACTGTTTAAAAGTTCTTCAATATCTGTTTCTACCATAGCTATATCCGCATTAAACTCCTGAGATACAGCATTCACAATCTCATCTTTTGTACAAGGAACAGATAATAACTTCCACACAAAATGGGATACTCTATTTAAAATTACGCCTCCCTGAAAGTCACTCACTTCCTGACTTACAGGAAAAAGTAAAATATTATCTACTAATTGTCTGCAAATATAATTTTCACTATTGAAATATTTACACATACTCAAACTCTCCTAAAAATGTGAGCGACAAACTAACGAGCGTTTGCCGCTCATTTTTTAACTTAGCAATCATTTATACTGCTGTTCACTTGGAGAGCACTCTCCGTAATCTGCAAAGTGACATTTCTTTGCGAAAGCTATCTCGTAAGTAAAATCCACTTTGATAGCTACAGGCTTTTCATACATAATTTACACCTCCTTTATAAAGAAACTAATCCGTTTTTAACCATCAGTATGCCTTCTTCACACACCGCTGGATTACAATGTCCGGGTAGATTATTTATTAAATGTTGTGCCGGACAGCGATTGCATACTTTTAAGTATTTACACTCATAACACTCAACTGGCATTAAGAATTCCTTACTTGCTATTACAGTTTGTTCCCAAGCTTTTTTAAAACCATCTATCAAAGGGTATCCTGTAGGAGTATTTAAAGAAACACATAAGCTCATTTCTCCTTTCCAATTTATACTAAAATCACTTCTTCCAGCAGCACAAAGTAATCCTTTTTTAGGTGCTCTGTCTTTCAAAAACATAATTGGTTTTGGCAGAGGTTCAACTGGACAAGGTATTAATTCTTGTTCTGTTGCTTGAAGTATTTCTTTTGAAATATTAACCTGCTCATCAGGAGATAGATTTATATCACCAAATTTTCTACCTGTAGATTCGTATGGAGGCATTATCCATCTATTTACAGTAACACCGATGCCGATTTCATAATACTTTTTAACTATTTCATAAACAGATGGTAAATATCTACTTGCAGTAACAGCTACACTAATAGGCAATCCTAATTTATGTGCTTTTTCGATAGAGTTTGAAACATTATCATATTCATCTTTTTCAGTAACCGCTATATAACTAGCTTTATCATAACCATACACAGAAACCTGAATCAATGCAGGCGGATATTTTTCAAACAATGATATTTTTTTATCTAGCAAAACTCCATTTGTTAAAACAAAGACAATAATTCCTTTAGATTTCAAATACAAATATAGTTCATCAAAATATGGACTAGTTAAACATTCTCCCCCTGAAATTGATGCAAAAAGCATTCCCATGTGAATAGCTTGGTCCACGATTTCTTTCCATTTTAAAAATGGTAATTCATTTAGTTTACCCATCTGAGTATTATTCAAATGTACGTAACACATCTTACAATTCAGATTACATCGAGGAGTAATTTCAAAATGACCATGTATTGGTATATAATTATTAGCAGCCTGTTTTCTAAGATCGTTCCAAAACTGATTATTCACTGATTGCGGAAAAGCATCATTGCTTCTAAAAGTGTTTTTTTCTTTATTCACCTAATATATTCCCCTTTGTCTATTACTGTATTATTAACGAAGGCGCTCTAAATCGAAGCAGATAAATATTGTTCTATACTATCTATGCACTTACCAATGGAATTATTGTGGTTTTGAGTTTCTACACTTGAATTTCTTTCGAATTTTTGGGTAGCAACAACATAAGCATTCAAATCCAATTCAACTCTACTAAATGTTGTTTTTAAACGTTCAAGCTTGTCTTTCATTCTATTACATCTATTCTTTTGAACTGACAATTCACTTTCACATTGAGCTTTTTTTGACTTAGCTGAATTTATAGTTTGTTGAAGTTCGTTCTTTTGTTGCTCAGAATTTTGCAATTCAATTTCTAACCGATTTCGTTCTGATTCGTATTGAGCAACCTGATGACTTACCACATTGATTTGTTCTTGTATTTGTTGACGTTCATCATCATCTTCTGTATTTGCAAGTTGAGATCTTAACGAGGCTATTTGCGAGTTCAGTACTGAAATTCTCGAATTTATGGAACGTATATTATTCTCTAATTGAGGAATCCTTGTAAGTATAGTATTATATTGACTTGTCGCCTGCTCAATCTTCTCGTTTAATTCAGAAATTTGTTTATTTAATGCAGAAATTTGTGTTTCAATTTGAGCTATTTCAGTTTTTGCTTGTTTTATATGATTTTTACATTCTTCTGTAATTTTTTCAGCTTGATTAGTTGCACGCATAGATAAACCATTTATATCGGATTGAAAGGTCGTTAAAGCATTTTTTACCATTTCTAATGCTTCTGTTGTTACATCAACCACACTATGACCTCCTAATATTTTTCTGCTGCTATTTTGATAAATTTATCTACCGTTGAGCAACACCTGTCACCAGTAACAATAACATTTTTTGAATTATTAGCAACTTCTCTTATCGAAGCTGAAAGTTCAGAATATTTTTCATCCTTCCATAAGGATGAAGCACGACTTATTCCAGCACTTAAATTTTTGATAGAAGACTGGAAAATTTGTATATCTTTTTTTATAACTTCAATTCCCATAAATTATTCTCCGTTATACTGTTCAAGTTTACCTGACAGCCAGCACTCATCTAACTGATATGGAAAAACATCCAATTGTCTAATTGTATAATGCGTATTGGGATTATAATCGAAAAACAATATCAATGACATATATGTATTCCAACTCATTTTTCTTTTTTGCATTTCAATTGCATTGTATGTTTGTCGGGATACTCCAATTATATTCGCAATTTCATCCTGGGTAGCTTTAGCGGCTCCCCTTAATGTGGGAAGTTCTTTTGTTAGGTGTGCAATCAGTTGATTTTTTTCTTCTTTAGAAAAATTCCAATAATTCATATAATTTTTTCTGCCAGTATTGTCCATTTGATTTTTCCTTCACATTATTTTCGTAGAGTATTCCCCTTGACGAAAAAGCAACAACTCAGCATTTATAGAGGAGTTGTTGCTTCGTTGACTATATTTTTGACGGCTATTAGATTGCAAATTTTAGTTTTTGCATATTTAGCTTTTTTAGATTTAAAGATGAATGAACATATCTATCTAGTGTGATTTTTACACTAGAATGACCAAGAATTTCACTTAGCGTTTTTATATCAAATCCCACTTCTATGCACCTCGTTGCAAAGGTGTGCCTTAATGAATGAAAATTAGCATCCGATATATTACTTTCTGCTAAATACTTTTTGAAGTAGTTTTGCATTGTTCTTGGCTCAATCAAAGGTTTTTTATCTGTAGATATCACATTCATTTCGTCCTGTTTCCTAAAGGGGAGAATTATAGTATATAGAAATTCCGGTATTGGGATAATTCTGTTTCCAGAGTCACTTTTAGGTTCTGATGTAAAAAGAGTAGTTTTTGCATTAGCTTCTGGATTGGTGTTAGGAAGTCTTTGTAGAGTTTTATTAATGTTAATCACTTTGTTTTCTAAAGAAATATCAGACCATTTTAAAGCACAGAGTTCACCTATTCTAATGCCAGTATAAAGACATATCAAAACTCCCATTTTGTATATATCAGTATCGTTTAATAAAGTTATTGTTAAGTTAGTTTGCTCTTTTTCGTTCAATACTCTCATTGATTTATGCTTTTGCGAAGCAGTGGCTTTTAAATTGATAATGCTTGTATCGTACACATTACCAAATTTAAGTGTTTCTTTTATTATTACTAGAATGTCTGATAAAGACTTGTTAGATAAACCTCCTGTCCTATCAATCCGTCCATTTTCAGATTTTACTTTTAAATACTCTTGAAGTATTTCAGCTGAAATACTTTTTACTTTCATATTTCCGAGTTCTGGCTTAATATGATTTTCAATCGTATTTTTATATCTTATATAAGACGAATATTTCACTTCTCGCTTTTTGCAAGCTAACCATTTATCAAGTAGTTCACAATATGTTGCATCGTTGGTATCGTTAAACCGTGAATGATTTGTTTTTGCGACCTCCAATTTGCTCTTTACATCCCTATATGTTCTAGCATAAACATACCCATATTTGGCTTTCCCAGTAGGCTCATACCTCTTTATAAACCTTCCTTCCCATCGTCCATCTTTCCTTTTGTATATATTTTCACCTTTTCTTGACATCTTACCATCCTTTCTAAATATCAAGTGACGACAATTTTGACGGCTAATAAAACAAAAACATTACAATTACAGACATCATGTACAAAGCATTTAAACATAAACTGATATTATTATACAAAACTCATCAAAACTCGTTGACAAATCTAGCAACAAGATGTATAATTTTAAGCATAATAATTGTTATGTTTATGTTCGTTAAGGGGAATACTCTACGAAAGATTTATAATGTATTTCCCTTTATTTTTAGCTTTTGTGACATATTTCACAGCACCTCCTGTTATATGTGTTATGTAACAAATCACATAATCAGAATGGCTTATCAGCCAATCATTACGCCATGATATAGCAAAACGTTTAGGTACGCTCTCTATTCCTTCTGGATAGAGGGTGTTTTTTTCGTCCAACAAAGAATCTACACTATTTGGCAAATATGCAAGTACAACACTATATTTTATTTGTGGGTGCTTATCTTTCATTGATTTTAATACCGACAGCACCATCCCATCAAAAGCTCCCTGATGACCTATATAAAAAGTTGTTACTTTTTCATTTATTATCAAATTTTCGATTTCTTCTTTCAATCTATCATATATATCCTCCGTCACAACCCTATGTCCCAAAAAACAACAAGCTCTTTCATTCGTGCTCATTTTTATCCACCACACTTATAGTAAATAGCATCTATATTATATATCGTGTTGTGTACATAAATCAACAATTAACGATTAAATATTTCTTGATTTGTGGATATAATTTAACAAGACGATATTGAAAGGTAGGGGTGCTATTATGGAAACTGATATTTGTTTACAGGAAATAGGTGTCAGAATCACGGAATTAAGAAAGCGACTTGGCTGGACACAAGAAGAACTTGCAGAAAATGCCGATTTAACACCTCAATTTGTATCCTATGCTGAATCAGGAAAACGTGCAATGCGTCCAGAGAATTTATTGAAATTGTCAAAAGCATTGAATGTCAGTGCTGACTATTTACTAACAGGAGATATTGTAGATAAAGACTTACTGATTTTATCCGACAAATTAAGAAATTTAGAACCGGCACAAATAAGAATAATCGAAAGCATTGTTGACCAATGTAATGGTCTTTTCAGCGAAAAAACTCCGCCCACAGAAAAGTGAGCGGAGTTTTCCTATATCTTAGTTTTTATTTCATCTAAATTCTTTCATATCATCTAATCGTAATAATACAGGAGAATATCCGTAACCTGTACCGACATCAATGTTTATCCAAGTGTCTGTTTTTATAATCTTACCGTTATGCTCATCACCATACATAAACGTAGGTGAGTGACCGAAAATGGTTGTCATATTGTCATAATACCTATCACTAAGTTTTGGTCTGTTCCATAGTAGTTCATCGGCTGTATAAGAAGATATTTTCTTACCAACTGCAAAACCACCCAAGCCACTATGAGTTAGCATATAATCTTTATTATTCACAGACACAATCTCATGCAAAGGTGCTTCACGAAGATATTCAATAATACTAATCCTATCTTCCTGTTCCATAGCATAAAAGCCCTCTAAAGTCCACTTAGCACCATTATCCTTCCAATTAGCAAGAAGTTCTAAACTCTCAGGAGTTAGATTTTGCAAATTTTCTTCATTAACCTCTTCAAAAAGGAAACTGCACGAAAGTAACATAGCTTCGTGATTTCCAAGAAGCAATTCAACATTTTCTTGATACAAAAGCCACTTTAAATATTCTGTGCCATACATTCCTCTATCAATTACATCACCGAGTATAAACAAATAATCATCCTTTGAAAAGTTCGCTTTATTCAGTAGCTCTTGGAATTTATCAAAAGGATAGCCGTGCAAATCAGATATTACATATATCATACTAATCATCCACCATTAAATCTTTATATTAATATTATAGAATTAGTCTTGAGCACTGTCAACAAATCGCTATAACGAAAAAAGAGGTCGCCCCGAAGGACGACCTCAAACTATTTTAATACGCAGGGGCTCCATAGCCTAATATCTCATAATAACCTACAGGGTAGGAACACTCCATACAAGAGTCACTCGCATTGCCCTCTATCGTATATACTCTACCACCTTCAACTTTTTCTACAATACCTGTGTGGTCGGAGTTTCCATCCAAACCATCGTATTCCCAATCAAAGAAGATTATCATACCGGGTTTAGGTTCTTCAGTACCCTCAACCCATTCACCTCTCTCCTTAAACCAATATACACCTGTATCACACACTGCGTATTTTGGAATAAGTCCTGCATCAATGTATCCACACTCATTTGCACACCAAGAAACAAAACAGGCACACCATTCTACACGAGAACCGAATCCGTACCAACTCCAGTAAGGTTGTCCGCCAACGTTACCTATCTGTGCTTGAGCAACGCTTACAATTTCTGTATCTGAGCTGGTAATTCCGTGCAGTGCATCAAGCCATAAGATATTGTTTTCATCAGCGAGAAGTTCATATACCATATCTCTTTGTACATCCGTGAAATTTTTCTGAGACATCATTTCTTCAAGGCTGATGTGTGTAACAGTAATATATAAAGTGGTTTTTTCAACCTCCCTTTCAACCAACTCTACACTACCATCATCCCGAACTTCCTCAACAGTTTCCGTAACTGTTTTCGTTTCGGTGCGATGCTCGATTTTATTCATTTCCCAAAAGAGATTTTTCAGGTATTCCTTTTTCTCTTCATCCATAGTGGCAACCTGCTGAGCTTCATCAGGGTTAGCAGGGTTAAGGTCAGCCATAGTTTTATCAACAGCATAAATTGCAATAACCTCTTTCCACTCGGCTTTTGTTCCTGACATTTCAAGAATATCGTGTGGATTATCACTTTTTAACTGTTCAATCTGTTGATTGTATTCTCCGTTAATTTCGCTTATAGCTGATGGTAATGTAATACCCGAACCTGAGTCCTCTCCTGCAAAAAATATTCCGTAACAAGAACCGACAATAAGAGCAATCAGGCAAATAACAATAATTATAATAACTGCAACCCAACCACCTGCGGCAATCGCCGCACCTAAAGCCTTAACACCTGCGATAATTGCTTTTATAGCCGCAATAACAGCTTTAATTGCAATCTTTGTAGCCCTGACAGCTGCTTGTGCTGTAGCCTTTGCAGCCTGAGCTGCTTTTTCTGCGGCTTTTGCTGATGCTTTTGCCGCTTCTTTAGCCGCCTTTGCGGATTTTTCGGCAGTTTTAATAGCTGCCTTTGAGGTCTTTTCGGCTGTCTTAACACTTGTTTTTGCAGTTTTGACCGTACCTTTCTGTGCTGTCTTTATCGCCTTTGAACCTGTGCTTTTTGCCGTCTGTTTCACACCTTTTGTAGTCTGTTCAGCGGTACGAATTTTTTGGGAATGGGCTTGTTTACTCTTTTGAACTGTAGTTTTTTTAGCGGTATTACGTCCCATCTCCTGAGTATTATTATTTGCTTTGTTTTCAAAGTGCCTTTTAACTTCATTTTTAGTTTTATTCATCGCCTTTTTACCGAGATTAACAGATTGATGTGTAGTCTCTCTAACAGTGCTTTCAACGGCTCCTTCAATTTTTGTTAAAGCATAATCTTCGGGTGAGTAATCTTGTGAGCTTACTGATTCTGTTGATTTATCTTTTGTTTGAATGTACGCTTGTTTCATACGCTCTGATGTTACAACAGCTTTATCAAGCGTTTTAATAGTTCCTTTCACTAAATCTCTTGTTTTAATATCAGGCATTTTCTACCTCCTTTCAAAATTTTTACGCAAAGAAAAACTCTGACTGGGTTCTCCAATCAGAGTTAAATTATTAATATTTAGTTCGATAAATTATCATTTATCAATTTGACTCCATAAAGTTTAAGCAAAATTTTTCTAACTGTTTCAAGCCTTTATCTTCAATCGGAAAATGTCCTGCACCGCAAAGCATTTCTAATTCTTTCGCAGCTTTTATCTTGTCAAAAAACAGTTCGCTTAAAGATACATCCGTCCAATAATCCTCCTGCGGATGAACAAGTAACACAGGACATTTTTGATAATCTTCAGGCTCAATTTCTATATTCGGATTTAACATTCCATTTAGAAATTCTAAGCTTACTTTTGTTCCCGATGAAATCGGGTCACTCATAAGAAGTTTTGCCAAGTTTTCATTGTTCACGATAGCTTTCATATTGCATACAAATTTCATCGGAATTTTCATCTTACCTATTATGTGGTGTGTCGCTTTAAGAATTGGCTTTCCTAAGGTTACCAATAACTTTGAAGATGCAGTTTCTTTAGTAACTTTATTGATTCTTTGGTCTAATAAACAAGTTACTATGAGTCCATCTAAATTTTCCAACTTACAAGAAACCTGGTATGCAAGCATTCCTCCTGCACTTAATCCAAACAGGTACAGCGGTTTGTTTTCTTTACGATATTTCTTTGCAACCTCAACTCCGGAATCTACCCAATCAGAATAAGCAACTGTATTGTTACATATAGTATGACCATATAGCGGCAAATCAGGGCACACTACCTCATATCCTGCTTTGCACAAAGGCACAGCAATAAAAGAAAGGAGTCTTCCATTACCACCAACACCATGATATATAGCAATCACACCTTTTTCATTGGGACACAAGTAATGGTCAACATGAATTGTATTATTCCCAAATTCAATCATTTCTTCATTTGGCATATTATTATCATTAAGTCTATTTTCTTCAGGTAAATACTCCTGAATTTGTTTCCAGATTGTATCATTTGAATATCCTTTGTTCATAATAAATCCTTTCGTACTAAGACCATCAAATTCAAGTTTATCTTTCTGTAATTATACTACTCGTTCTTCATTTTGTCTATCGCTTAAAATGCCCGTATGAGGCATATTTGTGCAAAACGAGGGTAAAGGTATAATTACCTTTACCACTCAATTTTGCACTTTAAAAACCGCATAAACACTAGGGTTTTAGATAACACTTTTTCGACTTTCCAAACGTCTTTTTAAAGAGTATTCTGCCTGCTGTTTTTTATATCTGAGTTTGGAACATTCTTTACAAAACAACTGATTGTATCTTTTCTTTACATACGGTCTTTTACAATCCTTACACAAGCTCAATTTATCGGGTGCTATTAACTCTGCTTCAAGAACAGGCTTCGTTGGTAGTACCGCAACCCTGAAATAATTACAACATAGAGAATATGATATACTTTGAACACAAACACAAGGTTCACCATCGTCTAATAATAGGCAGTTACCATCTTGGTAATTACAACATAAGCTCTTAATTAGCTTTTTAGCTTGGTGCTGTTGCTCCTTATTCATTCTCGGTAACATTGTTTATCAAGATATTCTTTTAGCTACAACAACAAGTCTGCCGTTGTTATAGGTATAATCACAAGTGGATAGTGTAAGGAGCTTATCACCGTATTCTGCATTAACTCCAGTATTGTAAAAAGAAAGGTTTTTGCATTTATTCACAAAATCTCTAAAATGTTGAGGGTCATAAGAGTTTACAAACTCATAGAACTTGAAGTTGTTATCATCTGTTTCATCTACAGACACAGCAAACACAGCCATAACTTCGTATGTACCTTTCTTATTTAAGGTGTCAAAGCTGATTTTCTTGTGAGATTTCCAGAAATCTTTGCTTCTGAACTTTTCAAGGTCAGCGAACATAGCACCATCATTCATATGATGACCATAGATAATTACATTGTCTGACGGAGCTACAACATTGCAGTTTGCCTGAACGTAGGGACAACCATAGATGTTCTCATTCTTATAGAAATCGTGGTTAAGATAAAAGTCAGGATTGCTTGGTGTAAACATAACAGGATAGTTAATTTTAGTACCCTCTATCTTAATCCAACCTACCATATCTTCGTTTTTCTCAGCACTCAACACATTAGTGCTTGTTGATGTATCACTTGTAGTTACACCGCTATTCTCAGGAATATTTGCATAAGGGTTTGTATTCTTATCTACATCAGCATTTTCAGTAGCTAATGTCTGCTTTGTTTCAGGTTCGGTCATACTCTCGTACACCTCCTGATAAAGCTTTTCAGTCGCATTTGACTGATAATGATACTTAATAATAAAAAATGTACTTACTGAGAAAATCACAGTAAGCACTACAATAACGATTAAAATTTTCTTATTCATTTTACCTCCATTATCCCAAAGAGAGTTATGCACTCTCTCCGGGCTTTGTTGTCATTAACTTGTATAACTTTGTATTTTTAGGGAACTTATTCTCAAACGGCACAAGCGAACTACCGATTTTAATAAGACCACAACCTGCTTCAACATTCGTAATATACGACATCTGCTGTTCTGAAATATTCAGAAGATTTGCAAGCTCAATTCTATCGGTTGATGCCTGATTGAGCATAGCGATAAATTCAGAGTTTGCGAGCATAGTTCTCGCTGTGTGACTCTGTAAAAGGTCTTCGACATTCTGGGTAATACCAGTTGCATAAGCACCATACTTACGGACACGCTTCCAAAGAGTAAACAAGAAGTTTGCTGAATACTCGTGCTGGAACAGTAAGTAAATCTCGTCGATAAAGATATATGTTGTCTTATTTTTTGCTCTGTTCTCTGTAATTCTGTTTAGAATACTATCAAGGATAACAAGCATACCGATTGGCATAAGCTGTTTACCCAAATCAAGAATATCGTAACAGATAAGTCGGTTATCTGTATCTACATTGGTATGCTTTGCAAATGTGTTGAGAGAACCATTTGTGAACAACTCAATAGCAAGAGCAATAGCCTGTGCTTCAGGCTCATTCTGATTAAGAAGCTCCTGTCTAAAATCTTTAAGAGTAGGAACTCTGCCTGTGTAGTTATTCTGCTGATATGTACGATACACACTTGCAGTACATCGGTCAATGATTGACTTCTCTTTTGCACCAAGCGGAATAAACTGTTCGCATAATGACATAATGAACTCAGATTTAAGAATAACAGGGTTTGCACCATCACCATATTCCTTTGACATATCCATTGCATTGATATGATTCTTTGACGTTGCCGAAATATCAATAACCTCTCCGCCCAGAGCCTTGATGAGAGGACTGTATTCTCGCTCAGGGTCAATAACAATAATATCTGCATCTGTTGCAAGCATTAAGTTAGTAAGGTCACCCTTTGCAAAGAACGACTTACCGCCACCTGATACACCTAATACAAAGGCATTACCATTAAGAAGCTGTCTGCGGTCAGCAACAATCATATTCTTTGAAATGACATTCTGACCATAGTAGATACCATTCTGATGAAATACATCCTGCACTCTGAAAGGCATAAGAACTGAAAGTGATTCCGTAGTCAATGTACGGAAACTGTCAATCTTGCGTACACCAAAAGGCATTACAGTATTTAAACCATCAAGCTGTTGGAATTTAAGCGCAGCAAACTGACAAAGATGTTTTCTCGCTGTAGTTAAAAGTGCTTCAGTATCACTATCAAGCTGTTCTTTTGTATCTGCTGTATGCACCATAGTTAAAACAGCAAACATCATTCGCTGGTCACGAGTAGTAAGGTCATCAAGAAACTCTTTCATCTCTCGCTTCTGCTGTTCCATATCATAAGGTACTGTTGCAGAGAAGTTATTGTTTGCGTTCTGTCTGCGTTGCCAGTTAGTGATATTTGTTTCAACACCAAGCAATCGGCTTTCAGCTTCTCGCACTGCTTCATCGGTAGGCACAGGCACAACATCAATGGAAAGCATAAGATTTCTGTTAAGGTCGGTAATCTCAGCAATCATACTGTCTTTGATATATGATGCGTAATCTCTCATAAAAAGGATTCTTGCATATCTGTCGCCGATTTTGATATAGTCCTTTTCAAACTCCATTGAATCAGGACAAATATAATCCTTAAAGCTATGACCTTTCTTTCGGCTCTCTTTAATATCAAAATGGAAAGAGCTTTCTTCTCCTGTACGATAAAAATCGTGGAATACACGAAGTCGTTCATCTGTATCCATTTCAACACAGCTACTACCGAGCTTGTTAAGATGAGTTGCAAACTCTGCACCTACACGAGAGAAATAGTTTCGTGCATCCTCAATGCTTTTCTTACATACCGAAACTGTTATGTACTTGTCCTGTACCATAGCATTTGCACCTGTCGCTTTTTCAAGCAACATCTTATTGTACTCTTTACGATAAACATCAAGGTTATCGTCAGCTTCAGGAATAAGAATCGACTTTTCAAAATCTAGACGATTAAGTCTGCGATTGTTGATTGTGATTTTAGTGGTAGCACCACTATCGAATGAATTGAGCAGTTCTGAGTATTCAAGGAACATTTCTTCCTTATCTTCACGAGCCGCTACTGCATAGTTAATATCTGTAAACTTATAAGTTTTTGAATACTTGTCCTTACCAACAAGGAAAACACCATCATCGTAAATAGCCTGAACAGGAATTACATCCTGAACACCTTTTGGAACAGTAAACTTTTTCTTGTCCTGCTTAAATAAATTTCTTAAGGTTTTAATCATTAACTTTCATTGCCTCCTTTTCGTTCTTTTCAATGTTCTGTTTCATAAGTTCATAGTAAGTATTTGTAGATTTAAACATCAGTTTTTTAGGTGTTAAAAGCTCAGACTTAATCCAAGCCATAATAAATTTTTCAGCCGTCATGCCGTTGTACTTCACAAAGCCAAGAATGGCAAAAGGAAAAGCACCAAGCATACACAGCCAAGAAACTGTTTCTGTACCAAGATACGGCTTTAGCATAAAGAAAATAAGGACTGCTACACCGCAGGCACAGGCAGAAAAAATGATCTGTCGAAGAGACAGACCAAAGAACACCGCTTCTGTATAGTTGCGGATTTCTCTATTAATTTTCACTTCCAAATATATAACCTCCTGATAATTTTTGCAATAAAAATCGCCATCAGTTAAGATGACGATTTAGTGTTAATGTTTATTAAATTTTAAGTCCATGAAAGTTAGAGATTTTTCTTGTTTTCGACACAATCCACAAGATGCAGGTTAATCAACGTTTGATATAGTATGCCTGAAACTTTAGATTGCTTCTAAAACAATCAATTATCTCCCTGTCGATATTGATTGTGAATTGTATTTTAGTCTTTTTGCATAAGTATTTTTTCTTGCGTTTATGAAATTGTATTTTTCTTTCACCCTATTCTTCATACTGTCTGCTCTCAGTTTTTGTTGCCTTTCTTGCAGAAATGATGCGTATGATAATGTCTGTCAGAGGCTCTATAACAATGAATAATCACAAGCAAATTAGCTCTGTTACTGAGTACTAAAATGATAAATCTTTTTTCCTCCTATGAATGTTCAGGGTCATCAATTACTAAAGCTTCTCCTAAGAATAGTTTGTGCTTCTTTTTATTGATAGAGTTTTTTATTATCCCATTCAAAATGTATCTAATTTATAATTATATTATCATTACGTATCAACAGTTTTCAAAAAATTTTACAAATCCAAAGAATTTCTAACGAAAACGTGAGATAACTTGATTTTTAAAGCCTATTATGCTATTATTTTAATAACCCAATTTTGTGTAATTTTATTATTGTGCTTGGAGGTAAGCTAATGGCTGTTTGTTATAACAATCTTTGGAAACTTCTAATTGATAGAAATATGAATAAAACTGAACTCAAGGAAGCGGCAGGAATCAGTTTTAATGTTATGGCTCGAATGGGAAAAAATGAAACCATTTCATTTGAGAGCATTGAAAAAATTTGTGCCGCTCTTGACTGCAATATAGGTGATATTATAGAAGTGGTTCAAGAAAAAGCAGATAATGATGAACGTGCATCATTTACTACTATTGAACTTTTTGCAGGAGCAGGTGGATTAGCTCTTGGAATTGAAAAAGCTGGATTTGACACTATTGGTCTTATAGAATTTGATAAAGATGCATCGGATACTCTTAAATGTAATCGTCCTAATTGGAGAGTTATTAATGACGATATTGCTAATATTTCTTGTCTTGATTTGAAAGAATTCTTTGGCATTGCCGAAGGAAAATTAGACTTACTGTCAGGCGGAGCACCTTGTCAGAGCTTTTCCTACGCTGGCAAACGTCTTGGCCTTGAGGATGCTCGAGGAACACTTTTTTACCATTATGCAAAATTTTTGGAGCAACTTCAACCAAAAATGTTTTTGTTCGAAAATGTAAAAGGGTTACTTACTCATGATAAAGGACGTACATATAAAACCATATGTGACATTTTTAAAAATGCTGGATACTCAATTCAAAAGAAAGTTCTAAATGCATGGGATTATGGGGTAGCACAAAAACGAGAGCGTTTAATTACAATTGGTATCAGAAATGATTTGGCTAAAAAGATTACGTTTGATTTTCCGACCCCTCATAAATATAAACCTGTTTTAAGAGATATTTTGCTAGATTGTCCAAAAAGTGAAGGAACACCATATTCTAAATACAAAAAGAAAATATTTGAATTAGTACCTCCAGGTGGATATTGGAGAGATATTCCTGAAGACATTGCAAAAGAATATATGAAAAGTTGTTGGTATATGGAAGGCGGCAGAACTGGTATATTAAGAAGATTGAGTCTTGACGAACCCTCTCTTACAGTTTTAACATCACCTAGTCAAAAACAAACTGACCGTTGTCATCCATTAGAAGCTCGTCCGTTTACAGTTCGGGAAAACGCACGTTGTCAAAGTTTTCCTGATGACTGGCAGTTTTGTGGTAGTGTAGGTCAGCAATATAAACAAGTTGGAAATGCAGTGCCTGTAAACTTGGCTTATGATGTAGCTATAAAAATTAAAGAAGCATTGGAGTGTTTATGATGTGGAAATTATCTTTTATAAGTGAAGAGGACTTTACAAATCATGTTAAAGCTACTATTGAAAAATATGGCGAAAAACTGGAATCTTTTGACCTTAAAAGATTTAACAAAAATATAATTGACCCTATTAAATTGATTTTTGATAAAACAGTTTATCAATCTTCTTGGGATGAAATCGTAAGCAACGAAATATTTCGTCAGAGAGATAAATCTAACAACAATGATATAGGTTACTTTTATCAGAGAATTTTCCAATATATCGCTAACTGTCATGTTCCCCCAAATGGTGAAGAAGGCGGCTGGGATGTAATATATGAAAACGCAGATGGTATTGAAATCCCCAATGCTGGCAGTGTTCATACCGTATATGTTGAAATGAAAAACAAACATAACACAATGAACTCTGCTTCGGCAGGAAAAACATTTATCAAAATGCAAAATCAGTTATTAAATGACGATGATTGTGCTTGTTTTTTAGTTGAAGCGATTGCTCAACGCTCACAGAATATCAAGTGGGAAACTACTGTTGACAAGAGAAAAGTCGGTCATAAACTGATTCGTAGAGTTAGTCTTGACCAATTTTATGCTTTGGTAACAGGACAAGAGGATGCCTTTTATCAAATGTGTATGGCTTTACCCTCTGTTATCGAGAAAGCTGTCAAAGAACTTGAGGGGTCTATTGTTCCTCGTGATACTGTTATTGATGAATTAAAGATTTTAGCTTCTGAATATGATATGGAATCTGAAGATTTATCTATTGCTATGGCTGCATATATGCTTGGTTTTGGTTCTTATTTAGGATTTAATAAATAATTAAGGAGGATTTAAAAATGATTCGCTTACTTAAAGCTACTGTACACAAATACAAATGTATTGAGCAAGAACAATCTTTTGCAGTTGAAAAGGACATAACTGTATTAGTTGGTATGAAAGTGCTTTTGTTAAAGCAAAATTCAAAGAGTTAGGCATAAAAGATAAAGAAATTTCAGAATCACTTGTATCTGTTTCAAGCACCTCTGAATTCGATGCTTTTATTAATAGTGTAACAACTAGCGAAAACACTGAAACTATAGAGAAAATTAAATCGTTGAAAAATTACTTCGTTAATAAAAATAGTTGGAGCAATTGTATTGATGAATATATTACTATAACATATTTAGTGCCTAATTTACCTAAATTTATGTATTACGATGACTATTATATGTTGCCTTCAAGGGTTTCACTTAATGGTATATCAACAAAATCATTAAACTCCAGTTCTGATAAAACAGCTAAAGCTTTGTTAGAATTGGCTGATATTGACATTGACAAAGTTATAAAATCAACTGATTATGAAGATTTTATTGCAGAGTTGGAAGCTACTCAGTTAACAATAACAGATGAATTATTTAAATATTGGACGACAAATAAAAATTTAAAGATTTTATTCAATATAGATAAAGTCGAGCAAACAGATAACAGAAACACTAAAATTGTTGATCATATTTTAGACATCCGTGTACAAAACCAAAGAAGTGGGGTTTCGTTACCTTTATCTAACAGAAGTAAGGGGTTTAACTGGTTCTTTTCATTCTTGGTATGGTTTATGAAAATTCAGGAAAACAGAAATGATACATACATTCTGTTGCTTGATGAACCGGGATTAAATCTCCATGCGAAAGCTCAAAATGATTTACTTAAATTTTTGTGTGACCTTTCTGAAAACTATCAGATTATATATACAACTCACTCTCCGTTTATGATTGAAACAGAAAATCTGAACCAAGTTAGAACTGTGTTAGAAAAAGATGATGGTACTCATATTTCTGAAAGCGTACAGGAAAAAGATCCAAATACACTTTTCCCTCTCCAAGCAGCGTTGGGGTATGATTTAGCACAAAACCTTTTTGTTTCCAAGAAAAACTTATTGGTTGAAGGAATTGCCGACTTAACTTATTTAACTATACTTTCAACTATACTTGATGAAACCTCAAAAACTACATTAAAAGATGATATAACTATTGTTCCAACTGGAGGTGCAGATAAAATTGTAACCTTTGTTTCACTTTTAAGAGGCAATGATTTAAATATGGTGTGCTTATTGGATACATTTACTGACAAATCTGCTCAGGCACGTTTAAATAATTTAGTAGTACAAAACATTATAAAAGATAAAAAAATAGTTTTTTATCACGACATTTTAGGCAAAAAATTTGCCGATGTCGAGGATATGTTTACTGTTGAGGATTATCTCGCAATATACAATGGTGCCTTTAGTAAGAATATTGCCATCACTGATATCAAAACAGATGCTCCCATATTGCAACAATTAAAAAAGTTAAACGGTGGTAAAGATTTTAATCACTACACTCCTGCAAATTACCTGGCAAAAAACATTTCATCAATTACATTATCTGAAGAAACAAAAGATAATTTTGAAAAGTTATTTAAAAAAATAAATAAATTATTTTAACTAAGAATTTTAGAAAAAATCAGTAGAGTTTGATTTTCACTTGTGGTGTCGGCAAAAACCGATACCACTTTTTGTTTTTCGGGAAATTTCAAAAATTACAACCCCATCATTTCACGAATGATGCGGTCAGACATCTTAACTGTGCCAACAAGCACAAGCATATTGAATACTATCTCGCCAACGTATGCCCACACCTGATTAACTGCCGGAAGTGAAGCATCCACAGCAGGTGGTGATGAAGCAAATAATGAGAAGATGACACAAGCCAATACAATTACTGCTCCTTCAAGACAAACAGCCGCATAACTCTTTATAAATGTTTTGCCAACATTCTGTGATGGCTCACCTGCAAAGGTTGATAACGGAACAGGGGCGATAGCTGTGTAGATGTACAGTTTAAAGAATCTGCCATAAACTGTCATAATCATAATGAATGAAAGTACCGTAATAAACAGACTACCAATCAAGGTTACTGCCCAAAGCGGAATACTCTCCCAAAATCCACAGTTTTCTATTGTTGTTATCATTTCACCAGGTAATGAAGTCATAGTTGACGTACCGATTCCCGATGCCACCATAATTGTAGAAATAGTATTCTGAATAATTGTAAATATAGCTGACATAAGCTCCATTCCGTGTGTAACAGCAGCTTTAGCAAGAATAAATCGCACAAACAACTTTACTGCGTGTTCAGGCTTTTTAACTTCTGCAAAACTACCACAGGTTTTGACCATTCCCACAACAAAGAAAAGCACAAGCAAACCAAGGGCAATAGCTTGAACTGCACTATTGATATTTGTAATTACGGACCAAATTCCACCGCCCTTAAAGTTTTCGGGAGTTTCTAAAAGGAGCAACCATATCTCAGCAAGCTTGTTATTCCAAGTGTCTAAGGCATTTTGTAAATTACCAACAACCCAGTTATCGGACATTTTTGCACCTCCTTAAAATTTTCAGGGTATGAGCTTTTAAGTTCATACCCTGCTTTATTTCTATTAGCCTCCGACAATCAGGTCAAGGATTTCCTTTGCAAAAGTGATAACTACACCGCCTGCAAGAGTAAGGAAACCATTAGCTCGCTGTGATGGGTCGTGTGATTTAAGAGAAAGACCAATCTGAACAACACCGAAGCCAAGCAGAATAAGACCAATAGCACGGATAAGTCCAAAGATAAAGTCTGATAAGTTGTTAATAGCAGTAAGAGCACTATTGTCTGCGGCAAATACTGTAATCGACATTGTAAACATCATCACTACAGCAAGTACCACTGAGCAATACACAGCAAAACCTTTTCTTGCCTTCTTGTTTGTCATAAGAGTATTTTTCTTTTTGTTTCTTAAAAATTTCATATAAATTATTCCTCCTTAGTTAAATAAAGAGCTTCTAATTCCTCATTGGATAGAAGCTCATAGTCTGTGTCGGATACATCCATATCCGCTATTTTTTCTGCATCAATATTAAGCAACTGAATTGTAGCTACATCATCATTTACTTCTCCGTGTAAGTAAGGCTTTGAACTGCCGTCAGTTGTTAATGCTACATTCGGATGCTTTAAAATATCGTATTTAAAATCCTTTATAGGTCGTTCACCTCTTATAAATAAAATTGCATACTGATTATCAAGCAATCTTACTTCATCAGGTGTCATAAGTTCTCTACCGCTAATCTGATAATTGGTAGAATAGTTACCGCTTCGTCCTGATGATTTTCCATAGGTATTTGTATCAATAGTTTCTTTACCTAACAGTTCAGAAACATATTTATGAGTGCTTTGCTCATTTCCACCGAGATATAAAAACTCATCACAGTTACCTACAATACTTTCCCATTGCTTTTCAAAGAGTGTTTTTAGCTGTGCTAAATTCTGTAAGATAATACTTACAGATACACCACGAGAACGCATAACAGAAAGTATCTTATCAAAATCATCAGGTAAGGATACATTCGCAAACTCATCCATCAGAAAATGAACAGGTACAGGTAACGCTCCACCGTGAATATGGTCAGCTGAATAAAACAACTGCTGAAACAGCTGAGTATAAAGAATTGATACAAGGAAATTAAAACTTGAATCGTTATCAGGAATTAAAGCGAATAAAGCTACCTTTTTCTCTCCCATAGAAGGTAAGTCAAGTTCATCTGTATTTGTAAGCGAAGCAAGACTATCAAGGTTAAACTTTTCTAACCTTGAAGCAAGTGTGATCTGAATTGATTTCAAAGTCTTGGCTGAACCTGAGTGATAGTTTCGATAATACTTTACTGCTATATGCTCAGGGTCGTATTCTTCCAACTCCCCAAACAAATCATCTAATGGCGTATCAAAGTTTCCTTCTTCATCTTGAATAGCACCTGCACGAAGCATTTCCATTACCATAGGGAAATTCTGTTCTTCAGGCGGAGCAAAATAATGAAGATAAAAAATCAGAGATAGCAAAAGCATTGAAGCCGCCGTATCCCAAAACGGATCATTACTTTGCGAACCTTTCGGAGTTGTACTTTTGAACAAGTTTGTTACCAGTCTTTGTACATCATTATCGTTCTGTAAATAAACAAACGGATTATAGCAATGACTTTTATCCATAGATATTAAATCGAGCACACGAACTTCATAACCTTTGTTTTCAAGCAAATAACCAGTATCTCTTAATATCTCGCCCTTTGGGTCAAGGATAACAAAAGAAGTGTTTGCCTGCATAAGATTAGGTTTACAGTAAAATCGTGTCTTACCTGCACCCGAACCACCACACACAAGAGTGTTAAGGTTTCGTCTATGCTTTTGTGCGTTAATACCTATACGAACATTTTGTGTCATCAGCTTATTATTGCTTTGTGGCTTTTGTCTGTACTTCTTATCAATACTACTTGCATCACCCCACTTAGCAGAACCGTGTTCTTCTTTACGACGATAGTTTCTCCTTGTGGATAAATAGACACCGATAGCTATAAAGTAGCCGAGTATAAAAATGAGGACAGTTTTTAAGCTGTCCTCACATAAAGTTATTTTTATCGGATTTGAAAGTGCTGTTGACACTCCACTTAATATTCCAATCAATCCGTCATGTGCATACGGAGCTACAAGAAGCGAAAACCAAATTACAGGTAGCAATCCTATTGATGCAAAAATTAAAACAGATTTTTTACTGTTACCTTGCACCACGATTTCCTCCCTCGATAGTTTTCATCTTTTTCTTGGGTGCTTTAGCTACTTTCAAAACCAAATCATCAAGAACATCGCTATATAGTCCCTGACTTATCAAATCGTTTCGATTGTCGTTAAGCAGACGGAGCAAAGTGTTAAGCTCGCTTTCTGTTATGTATAAGTGATAGCGTTCTTCCCACATTTAAAACACCGCCTTATCTTTCCATATCTTTTGAACGAGCCTGTTTCTGTCTGTAAAGCTCATTTGCCACACGATTGTAAATTTCCGTAGTCGCTGACCTCATCCTGCCAAGTTCTGTACGAATATCTTTTGCCTCTGCATTTTTAAGAGGTACGGGAATACGGTCAACAGTAAACACCTTTGAATCTACACCAAACTTTTTGCATAACATATACGCAACGCAAGCGGCAGTATGACCAAGTTCTCTGCGATTATATGTATCGCTGTCGATTGATAGCTGTGCAAAGGCAAGTTCTAATGCCATACTCTGAGCAAGAGCTACACTGTCCTGCACACCTCTTAAAATATAGATAGTCTGTTTCTCATTGTCGTACTGTGCCATAAGATTAGGCATTGATAGAGAATCTGCAATTTCAACATTCACAGGAGAACTGTCAATCATTACTGATACAAGCTCTTTAGGATTGTGATTTGCTGTTGGTGCAGGCTTACGCTTGCCATTAGTCTGAGATACATCAAATACCTTCTTAACATTATAAGAAATACCGGACGTACCATCATTCTTGCTGTATTCAACGGGTTCTAGAATAGAAATACTTTTAGAGCCTTTCTTTACACGGATATTATCTTCACCCCAACCTGCAAAGTCTTTCAACTGAGTAGCTTCGGGGAGCTGTGCGTTGATAAGAAGTGCATTTGCGGTTGAATATCTGTCCATACGAGCCTGAGTATCAAGGAAAGACATAAACTTATCAGAATTTGATACAACTGCTACAGCTGTATCATCAATCAACTGAAAGACCTTGTCCTTCTCATTCTGCTTATGATCGGCATACTCTGCCGGTGTGTATTTAGGTTTGCTGTTTTTGTTATAACCATTTCTCTTAGGTGTAAAATTGTTCGTCATAAATTATTACCTCACTTTCGATTTACTATGTTTAGGTTTATATCTTTTCTTCTTTGGTTGCTTATGGGTAGTTTTGCCATTCTTAGATTTACTCTTAGATCCGGAAGTTTTCTCAGGCTCAGCTGCTTCTTTACGCTTTTGAGCTTGTACCTTAAATCGTTCAAGCTTTTCTCTAACAGATGGTCTATCTGCTTCTTTCACGCTACCACCCTTATCAGCTGATATCAGGTCTGAGTTTTGCCTTAACGGAGGGTCTTTGTCCGTTTTGGCAACGATAGGGTTTTCGCTAACCCCGTCTTTATTTATCGCTTTACCCATAGCCTCTTCTAACAATAACTGACCTTTTGTTTTAGTTGGTCTTTCGATTTCTGTTTCACTACGTTCCGCTTTAGATTTTTCAATTTCGCTTACGATAGAAGCCTTATCAACAGTTGCTCCCATATTAAAGCGTTCAACAATTCTCTGTATTTTTGAAGCATCTTCAGCACGAGCGATAATATCAACCTCGGCACTTGAACTGTTGGAGTTTCTGTCACGCAGGACATTATATAAAACACCATAACGCTTTGCTTGCTGAACAAACTGTTTTAAATCTTTTTGCTGAATTGAAAACACTTTAAGTTCTTTGCCTGACTTAATCATATTTGTAAGTCGTGCCTTACCTTTTGTTTTGTGTTCCTGTTTTAAAACAGATATAAGTAAAACAGCAACTTCTTTCGCCGCTGAACCTGTCAGCTTTGCGGCTACTTCAAATCCCTCAAGGGATAATCGCACAACCTGCTCTGCTGCATCACCGCTGTTGTTCATAAATCTTTGTCTCCTTTCCTTTGATTTTTTCTTCGTCTGCCAATACCTGTGAAAGATTAGAGTGGATACTCTTTGACCTTTCCTCGATACTGTCACAGAGTTTAACTTCTTTACGAAGTTCCTTTAGCTTATCAGTAATCTGATATATTTCTTCTTTTGTTTTTGAGAGTTCTTCATTACTTAGTTTTCTTCTTGATTTCTTTCTAAGCTCAGTTCTGTCTGATGTAAGAGTTTCAATTTGATTAAGCACTTTTTCTTTGTATATCAGAAGCTGTTCTTCTGTTTGAATTTTATTTAAACCTAACAACCTGACCTCGGCAGTAATCTTATCCAGTTTCAGCAAATCGTCCCTGAGCAGATAATGAAGTCGGGCTGAGTTTTGCTTTTTATATTTAGGTAAATATCCGAGCTTATAACAATAATGAAGATACAATCCGTAAAGTCCACCAATCTTTTTGATTTTATGTTCTCTGGTCTGCAACCTATATTGACGAATAACAACTGTTCGTGGTTGGAAAGGTTTAAACCTACGGTTATAGTAATTTTCATATAACCTTTTTATGATAGCTTCATTAGTGTAATTGTCGCCAAGTCGTTTCAGTCTGATTGGCTTATTAAAACCAAGAGGCACTATCGTCCAATACTTTCTGTTATCGTCAAGCTGATATTTGTATCCCAGTTTATCAAGCTCTTTTGCAAATTGAGTTTTACTTTTACTCTTTGAAATTGCTTCATCAATTGCTTCACGCAACTGTGAATATCGAGTAGGCATACCTGCCTTTTCAAGTTGATAATAATGATAATTATTCGTCTTTCCAAGCTCAGGCTTAGGGTCATAATACAAACCATATTCCTTACAAATTTCATCGGCTATATGCCTGAACCTATACCACAATTTTTCGTTGTTCTGTAATTTATATCCGTCAACAAAAGAAACAGAGTTTATAACAAAATGACAATGCAAATGTCTTGTATTAAGATGCGTTGTTACAACAACTTGAAATCGTTTACCCCAAACTCGCTGTGCAAATTCCATCCCGATTTTCTGAGCTAACTCAGGCGTAATGTTTTGCTCCCTGAAACTCATATATCCGTGGTAGGCTTGTACACCACCTTGTTTGTTATACAAATCTTTTACATAAACAAACTCATCACGAGCGTAGGTAACATTGCAATTTACCCCTTGTGCATAAAATACTTTCTCAGTTTTTTCTTCATCTTTAGCATAGGTTAAAACATCTGCAAGAGCTTGATACTGCTCCTCTGAAAAATTCTTCATAGAAGTTTTTTCAGGGTCGTTTGCGTAATCAATAACGTGCTTCAAACTATGAGTTACCGACCAAAGTTTTGTAACTGCCACTACTCACTGCTCCTGTCAGGCTGAAGAAAGGTACGCTCTACATCAGACTGAAATTTATGCCATCGCAACACTTCCTTTTCAAGCATTGGTGCATCTATAAAATTCAGAGTATTCGCTTTAGTCGCAAGCTGATTGATATTATTACTGATGGACGAAAGCTCACGCATAACATCATAAAATCTGTCGTCAGGTTTTTCTTTAGGAGTAAATCCCATTATCAAATGGCGAATCAAAGCTGACTCTGTTAAGCACGATGCTTGTGCTTTGCGACGAAGCTCACTGCTTTCTTCTTTAGATAACCAAAACTGTTTTTTAATCCCCTTTCTCATCGGTAACATCTTCTTTCTTTGCTTTCTGCTCATACTGATTTATGCGGTTAATTTGAAGCAAGCTCATAACGGTTACTCCAACAAATCCGCCTACCATACAACCAAGCATAAATATGATAAATCCGTTCAAATAATCAGTCCTTTCTTCACGGGGTTTTAGGGTCTCCCTAACAAGCTTTTACTGTGTGACTCCTGTGGGAGTACAAACAGTCTGCTTGCTAAGATTGTACAGATACTTTTCTCCCCTTATTAGTGTTACATTTATCTCTCTAAATCTTTACTCTTTAGTGTATATGGAATAGCCTTAATCTCATTATTGAGCTTGATAAACCTCTCAGGTTTCTTAAATCTTTTAAGATATTTTTCCTCTAACTCCTTTGGTAAACTCTCAAACTTTTCAGAGTCGATAGGAGCATAAGCAATAAAGAAATCACCTGTGATAATCTCAATCATTTCGTTAGTATCTTCGGCATAGATAGCTCTGTTTAATGGCAAACCACACATCTTACCTTCCTCGTTACAAATGATTGCAACCTCATCTTCAAAGGGCATATATTCTTCAATTTGACCACCGACAAGTTCCTGCATCGTCTCCAATTTATTCTCTATGCTTACTGATTTTGCAAGCTTTCCTTCCTGCACTAAAATAACTTTTATCTGCTCATCATGTGTCCTGTCTGTAGTAAGTTCAGGACTAAACTCAACTCTTGTAAATCCAAAGTTGTTGCAAAAATAAAAGCCTTCATCGACATTCGAATCATCAACCACCTCTACAATATCCGAAACAGAAAGTGAGTGTCCGTGATGATTTTCTACGAGCTTTGTGTTAAATAAAACATAAACATCTTCAAGTGTTTTGCAATCAACCTTACCAGAAAACACCTTATCGTAAATCTCACAATCAACATCAGGATCACCCTGATATTTTTCTAAATGCTGTAAATCCATAAACAACACACGGTTCTTATCTCTGTCAGAATTAACCTGATAAACGTTAATTTCCATTATCTTTCTTCACTCCTCCCAATGATTTTTCTGCTATGAAATTTGTTTTTAAAACAAAGAAAGTCATTAAAATCCTTACCACTTGGTGGCGGAGAATTAACGACTTCATATAGGTTATTTAGTTTGTTTTTTAGTGCTGTTGCTGCCTGTTTTCCTATTCTGTCATTATCAAAATGAATATATATTTTTTTAGTTTCAGGATGCTCTGTAAGATATTTTTCAAGAGCTACAGGCACTTTAATTTTGTTAGTATCTTTGTTTGGAGAGTACACTCCTGCAAGTGAAACAAGACTCGACTTTTTATATTCCTTGCCCTGTTGCTTAAGCAAAGTTGCGTAAGAGAGTAAGTCAATCGCACATTCAAAGATGTGTACATTCTCACTTCTGTTTTCATCACCAAGCCTGAAAGAATAGTGCTTATCACTTCCCGAACAATCGCCTAACAGCCTGATTTTATTCGCCGACCTGTACGATGCATATCGAGGAACATTCTCATTATCAAAGCCTACAAACACCACATTATGATAGGGCAGACTCTCAAATATTTTCCCTTTGCGGATGCAATCTTTTACAATTTCTTTGTCAATTCCTCTACTACAAAGATAGCTTATTACTTTGCTATTTGTTGTACTTTTGTCTGGTAAAAGAAGTGTCTTTGGCTCATACTTATTACGATTTTTAATATGCACAGGTGGTTTCACTGCTTGTCTGCCAAGCACAGTTTCAACAGCTTCTACAAAGCTCATACCACGAACTTTCACAAGGTAATCGAGGGCATTATAACCCCCGAATCCCTGTGACCACCACATCCATTTGCCATTAGATATTTTTAAACTATCGTGAGTTCTCGTGCAATAAGTATCACCTGAAACTCTCACAAGTTCCTGTGGTTCATAGTTTTTCAGATATGTAAGCAAGTCCATTTCTCTTGCTTCAAGCACAGCCTGTGGGTCAACATAAGGCATTATGTTCACCTACTTTCACGCTGTTTTTCTTTCATCTCTTTAACTGCCGACTTGATTTTATCATCGACAGTTTCTCTTAACTGATCCATATATGTGAGGTCATTGCTAAGCCATTCCTGATACAAAGAATCAAGCGGGTACTTTTGATTATTTAAAGCCTTAGCTTCCTCCTGTGTAAAATCTGTATTTTCAAAAATAGACAGTAAATCTTCTTTGATAGTAAGTTCATAAGCTAACTCTATAATTTCTTCCGGAGTTTTTGTCTTTAACTCTGCGATAAATTTATCAAGTTCAGCTTTCATTTTGTCATACAAAATTGTGTTGTAATCTTTCTTTATCATAGTTCACCTTCTTTACTTGCGTCGTGATTTCATTTCTTTCACAGCGACATTTGCACAAAGATTAAGCGATGTTCTCATTACATCAAGACACGAAAGACTATTGTGCAACCACTCTGCGTAGATATACTCAAGAGGCTTTTCATAACAAAGAAGAGCCTCTGACTCTTCCTGAGAGAGGAAGCCCTCAACAATACACGCTAGCATATCAGACTTGATAATTCTTTCATATGAACGCTTGATTATTACATCCGTGGGAAGCTGTTTCATTTCCTCCATAAGCTGGTCATACTCGTTCTCACATCGCTTTTTAAGAAGTTCCTTGTAGTTTTTACTTGTCATTTTATCATCACCTTTCCTTATCTTTTGTTCTGTTTTTATCAGGCAGATTATCACCCTCATCAGGTTCACCACCAACAATTTCATTATCTCGCTTATCAACATCAAGCAAAGCATTTAACTCTGCTAAACGAGCAGTTTTCTGTTTTAATTCATCCTCTTTTGAAAACGGTTTATCAAGTTCTGACTTTGCCGTTTCAAGCTGAGTCTTTGTATTTTCAAGGTCGTTTTCTGCAAGTTCTAACTGCTTTGCAATACCATCAAGTGTGTTATCCATTCGAGTGATATTACCATAAACATCAGTACCAAGTGTTACGTAGTGACTGTATCTGCCTTTCAAACAAACCTTGTATTCCCTTGAGAAACTATCAAAAGACAGCTCTGTCTTAAAGCCTCTATATTCACCAAGAGGTGTTGCATCAGACTGAGTTTTCGTCTTACAGGCTTCAAGTAATAACAAGCCAGCTTGCTCTTTATCAGATACAAACTTATCTCCGATTTTCATACCGACAAACTCATCCGCTGTAGATTTAGGATTATTTTTTGCAAGTTCCATATCAAACTTCAAGCAATCAATTCTGCCAGTTAATCGGTTAATTTCCTGTGGATAAAACTTTATAACCTTATCTTCAAGAGCATATTTTTCTGATAAATAGTTAGATTTTAAAAGTTGTAGTTTCTGCACCTGAATGTCCAAATCCATCTTCTCTTTGATGTATGGATTTCCTGTTGCAAGCATTTTTATCTCTGCGTATGAGAGTGCTGTTTCATCAATATCTTCAGCAGAACGGACAGGAGATTTACTTGTCATAATTTGTGCTGAAAACTTCTGCTTACCCTCAACAAGCTGATAAAGATAAGCGTCAAAGGTTTCCTCCGTAACATATCGGAATATCTCAACCTCCTTATTTTCATTACCCTGACGGATAATTCTTCCCGACCTTTGCTCCAAATCTGAAGGTCGCCAAGGACAATCAAGGTCGTGCAATGCAATGAGTTTGTCCTGAACATTTGTGCCTGCACCCATCTTTTGTGTTGAGCCAAGCAACACTCTTACATCACCTTTTCGGGTTTTAGCAAACAGTTCTTGTTTCTTCGCTTCGGTATTGGCATCGTGTATAAAGCAAACCTCACTTTCAGGAACACCACGCTCAATTAACTTTCTGCGAATATCTGTATATACTGAAAATTCTGTTTCATTTTTTGGAGTTGATAAGTCACAGAAAACAAGCTGTGCAGACTTTTTATCTGCTGTTTGTTGCCATATTCTGTAGATGTTATCAACACAAGCATTAACCTTACTGCCCTCAAAGTCAGGTGACATTGGGTTAATTATTCGCTGGTCAAGAGCAAGTTTTCTGCCATCGTTTGTAATTTTCAGCATATTATCAGTGCTTGGGTCCACACTACCTGCCCTTACTTTTTCAGCTCGTTCACCAAGTCCTTTGACCATATCTTTTTGCAATTCAGATGGCTTAACAGCAACATTATGATAGTGAGCCTGTGGAACAGGTAGCTTTAACATATCAGCTGTTTGTATGTCTGCAACTTCTTTAAACATAGCCATAAGCTCAGGCAAGTTATAGAATTTTGCGAATCGAGTTTTCTGACGATAACCTGAACCTTCGGGGGCGAGTTTGTCAAGACGATTTTTGCAAGTTTTCTAAATTCAAATATTTATCTGCTGAAAAATCTCCTAACATCTCGTGTCTGCATATCTCTTGAAACACCGTATTCAAAGGCTTCTTCGCACTTTCCGACTGCTTCACATTGACAATAAAAGTTGTTTTGCCTATTCGTGTTGTATAAGATAAAGGGTTTTCTTTCATATCGTCATTTTCTCCTTTTCCTAAATTGACTGTGGGGCATTCCGTTTGGAACGCCCCACAAATGCACCTATTTCATCAGAACATATCAAGAAGTCATTAAGTTGTAGGTATAATGGAAGTGGTTATCTTTCCATACCTCGCTTGTTTCTTCGTGCCTTGATACGCTCCTGCCTTTCTTTTTCCCTTGCTTCTTTTTCGGCTCGTTCCTGTGCTTCCTTAAAAGAAAAAAGTTGCTTCACTTTTTCGGTAAAAAGTTTAGCAACTTCGGGGAAATGCTCTAACGCTTCAAGAAAAGGTCTGCACTTTTCTTTCAGTTCGTTGTATTTAGTTTTCATTCTTTCCAATGCGTTTGCACTGTCAAAATATTTCTGTCGGTAATAATTCGCACTCTGCTCCAAACTGTGAATTTCCGCACGACTGGTAATACCCTCTTTGGCAAGGGCAGTCAGTTGGGAATAATCCTCCTTGGAGATTGCCATTTTACCTGTGATTGTTTTCTGCCCCATACTGTCAATCTCGTTTAAGGTTTTGGAAATATGACGGGCAGGCTCATACTTAACCTGTTCCTTTTGAATACGCTTCTGCAACTTCTCCAATCGCTCTTTGTCCTGTTGGATTTGATATTGCAGGGAAGTCAAATGCTCTGCTGTACTTCCGTATTCGCCACGCTGAAAGCCTTTGAACCCTTGTTCCGTCATATAGTTAAACAATTCATCTTGCAGTATGCTATACGAAGCACGAAACATCGGCTTACCGTTCTTCCTTAACAACGGATTTCCTTTTTCATCGGTCATCGGAATATCCGATTTCCATTTCTTTGAATGGCTAATCTGATTGACTACTTCCTTGACCGTTCCTCGCAGTTTTTCATCTTTACAACGCTTGCTCCATAGAATTTCTTTCTCCACCACAGGAAGAACCATAGCGTGAAGATGATAATGGTAAACCTCTTTTCCCAGTTCCTCGCTTGCTGCTATATTGATTTCATCAGCGTGCATTACTGCCGATATAACATTGTCAGCACCGAATTTTTCTACAATGAAATGGTAGGCTTCTTCATAAAACTGCTTTGCGTATTCGTAGCCACCGTTACGCTCGAAGTACATCGTGTTCACATCAATCACAATCTCATCAAACAAAGTTGCGTCTTTCCTCAACCCACGAAGCGACACCTGACCGTCTGTTTCCATCTGCTTTAACTGCTCCATATAGGTCGGGGCAGTAGGCTTTTTGAAATGCACATTAAAGGGTATTCGTTCCACAATCACGTTCATATTTTCGTAGGTTTCATTCTTGCGTTCGTTGTGCCTTTCTGCCTTACTCACATCGGAAGCGGTGTACTGTTTTACCCTTGCACAACTCATATCCGCCTTGTTGTCTTTTGCCATTTTCGTTCTCCTTTCTCGGCAGGGCGAAGCCATTACACAACATTCTTTGAATGTGTGTAACCCACTATGACACTTTCAGACTTCGTCTGCAAAGATGTCGTGGGCAAGGGTGTTCCCCCTTGACCTCCTTTTGATACCTCAATCATAAAAACAGACTGTCCCACCATCAGACAGCCTGCTTTTATTCTCTCGGTATATCGCCCATCGGCAAAGACCAGTACCACAGAAATCCTTTCTTTTTGGAGATAACTCCTGCTTTCTTCTTTGCCTTTTTGATGGTCGATTTCTTGAACCCTGCGGCTTCAAGTCTTTCTTCGCAATCCGAAGAAAGCATTTCTCCGTCTTTCAGAATTTCCAAAAGAAATTCCTTCGCCTTGATTTCCTTTTCGTTCGGTCTGCCCATTTTAGGGGCAAGGGATTGGAACGCTTCTTCTGCGGTCATTTCCATTTCAGAAATAAAGTCCACTCCCTTTTCTGCCACCTCAAAAAGAATTGCCGAGCCTGTCGGGGCAAGGTTGGATTTCACTTGCACCATATATCGTTCCGCTGGTGCTTCTTTGTTCGGTGTGCGTGTGATTGCAAGAATACTTCTTGCAGCACCCGCAATATCAATCGAACCGTTGGTGCGATAAAGAGGATTTATATCTCTCATCTTGTTCATATGGGCGATAATCACGATGGCACAGCCAGTATTTTTTGCAACTGCAATCAAGTGATTAAACTCTGCCCTTGTTTCGTTGGCATTGTTCATTGAACAGTTCTCTCCGATATAGGAACTCATCGGGTCAAGAATTAAAAGTTTTGCGTGATACTTTTCGATTGCTTCAGCAATACGGTTATCTCCAAAGGATAAAGACTTTTCATCTTCCTTGATGAAGATAAGATTTTCTCCATTCCCACCGGCAGAGTTAAATCGGGGTACTACCGTATCGTCTGCATCATCTTCCGTTGTCTGATAGATGATAGTCATAGGTTCTATTTCTTCATCGGTAAAGGGTAAGGCTTCTCCCTTTGAAAGCAGGGCGGCAATGGAAAGCATTAACTTGCTTTTTCCATCGCCCGGATCGCCCTGCAACAGCGTAACCTTGCCGAATGGAATATACGGATACCACAACCATTTCACTTCTTTCGGTTCGATTTCACTTGCCTTGATAACTTCAAGAGGTACATTTACATTCATTTCATTTTCCGTCTGCTTCATTGTTCTTCGTTCTCCTTTTCGATAAATACTTCGGGCAAAGCACTACGATACAGCGGAAACTCTGCTTGCAGTCATTACTGCACTTTCTGCAAAGTTCGTTGTAGGTAATGCGATTTCTTTCATTCAGAAACAACGCCCACTCCTGTTTCCGTTTCTTGCTCATTCTCGGCATATCAATCCACCTTTCCGTCTGAAAATAAAAAACCACAGGGAAGATACTTACTGCCTTGTTTCTGTCATTTCTCGGGGGCGAAAATCGGGTAAAAAACCCTTGCTAAGCCTATCAAAAAATCACGCAAGGTATTTGTACTAACCTGTGGTTATGTATGAAATTGTGGGGTTTTGGGTAACAAAAAACACCGTATTTCTACGATGTTTTCTGTCACATATATTCTATTTAAGATACTGACAAACTGCAATTTATCTTAGAAATTACAGCGATGTTATTTTGATAAACTTTCAAGAATTGAAATATCATGCTTATCTTTATCTCTTAATTCATAACCTGAATGGAAAACTTTTTGGCCTTTTAAAGATATACAAGGAATTGTTTTGCCTTCAAAAAAAACACTACCAAAGTAATCTTTTTCAAACTCATACCATCCACCCTCTAAATCAGCTTGTTTTGAAGTTCCGTCCTCATTTAAAACGAACGGGTGAATGTCTAAGTAACCAAGTTCATCACTATATAACTCTATTCTAACCGGTTTCCAGTCTGTATCAATTTTATAGCCCAGATTCAAAAGCACATTTAACAATTTTTCCGTATGTTGAGCATCAAAATTTATATCTATATCTCTATGAATTCTTGTTTGTTTACCAGCTAAAATATCTACACCCCATCCGCCATCCAACCAGTATGTAATTCCAGTATTTTCGAATAATTCTATTACTTTCATTAAATCTTCTTTTGTTGTTATTTCTTTTCTACCCATACAAAGTCTCCTTTACAACTTCTATATAATTGTTTAGTTAAGTCAATATCAATATCTAATTGCCAAGGCTCAAAATCAAAAATCATGGTCATCACACTCCTTTTTAAAATTCCGATTTATCTCGCTGATTTAGACGTATTGTACCATATTTTTGTGAATTTTTCAACTTAGCCACTTCGATTATACTCACGACTTAATAACTTCTTAAATACTTCCCGAAAAAGAAAAACTGCCATCCGTTAAGACAGCAGTTCCTTTTCGGCTGGTATGCTATTAGGAATACACAATATCGTTCAATACAATCTCATCTGCACAGGCTCGGATATTGTTCATCAATCCTATCCATTTCATCATATCCTTTCCTTTCAGTTCTTCCGTCACACCCTGCTTTCTTGCCATTTCCTTTATCAGATACTCCGCCATATCACACGCCGAAGTATCAATATCGGCAAGGTGTTCATATAACTTTCCGCTTGTAAGCAGATTGATATACAAGATTTTCCTGTGTTCCCTTAAATATCTTTCCCTCATTCTTCCGTATTTTGTGAGAGTGGGCGGTTCTTCGTTTTCTATCGTCAAGCAGGGATAGTAATAATCTCCGATGAGTTCGTACTGGATACCAGTTCTTTCGTCTGTAATAAATCGTTGCATCCTGATTTCTCCTTTTGCTTCTTGTGGTAAAATTCCAAAGATTTCTCGTTGTGATTTTGTTTTTGACATTCTTCGGAACAGAATTTCTGCTGACTGTGTGTAGGCCAGTAGGTACTGCCACACACAGCACAGACACGCTGACGATAATAATGATTTCCTTTTTCTGCTTCTCTGTCGGCTTTTGTCTTGTCCTGCCTTGCCTGATAGCAACAATCCTTTGAACAGAATATCTGTCGGTTGCTTGTAGGCACAAACTCCTTTTGACAATGGGGGCATACCTTTGCTTTTACGATTTCTCCACCGTTTTCAGCGAGTTTTTTCGCCTTTCGCTTCTCTCGGTAGGCTTTTTCACGCTCACGCTGTTTTGCCAATCGCTCCATTTCTATCTGTTCTTCCTGTGCCTTTATTTCAGCAAGTTCTTCTTCTGTATAGGCAATATCGACCTGCCCCACATAGTTGAAATAAATATCAACCTTTTGTGTCCTTGCTTTTCCCACACCCTCTGCTTCATAAACCACAATCTTGTCAATGAGTTCGGCAAACATCAAATCGGAAATTTCTGTCGGCTCTTTGCACTTGCGTATCAAAGAAATGAAATGCTTAATATCAACCGTATTCGCCTTTTCTTCGGTCAGTTCCTTTTGCATTTCCTCAATTTTCGTTTCCAGTTCAGCCTGCTCATTATCATACTGCTTCATTAGTTGCTTATACTGTCTTTCGGGCAGTAATCCCGAAACAAGATTTTCATACAGACCACGAATAAGTTTGGAAAGTTCATCGTATCGCTTCTGAAAACGGAGCAATTCCGATTTATTGTGCTTTGGCTTTTCTGTCTGCTTCTCATTCCACAACGCTTGAAGCTCTTTTGCAAAGGCTTCTTCGTCATTCAGGACAAATCTTGATAATCGTTTGACAGTCGATAATATCAAGGCTTCAACATTATCAGCACTAATCGAATGGGCAGTGCAGGAGTTTACTCTGCTTGCATATCCACCGCAGCGGTAAGAATACTGCACCGAACGGTCTTTTTTGCTGTAATGTGTTTGCAGGGTCATTCTTCTGCCACAATCCGCACAGTACAGATAACCGCTTAAACGGTTGCTATGCGTACCTTTTGCCGCTGTTCTGTTCGCTCGTTTCTTTCGCTTCTGAACGCTGTCCCAAAGTTCCTGCGAAATGATAGGCTCGTGCGTATGATAAAATACATACTGTTCATCTTCATCGGTATTCTTCCTTTTGTGCAGTTTGAAATTCGTGCTGACCGACTTACGCAAAACGGTATGACCAAGATATTCCTGTCTGCTTAAAATCCCTCTTATGGTTGACATTCCCCAAAGATACGGGTCTGAAAACTTCATTCCGTTATACTGCTCGGGGTGATATTCCTTTGCGTGTGCAGCCGGAATTAAAACCTTTTCTTCGGTAAGCAATTCAGCGATTGCTCTCGGACTTTTGCCCTCGTTGGCAAGCAAAAAGATACGCTTTACCACCTCAGAAGCCACAGGGTCAACGACAAGCGTTTGTTTGTCGGTTGCTAATCGGTTATATCCATAAGGAATTGAACCGCTGCAACGCTTTCCGTCTTTCATACGGGCATCAAACACAGCCTTGATTTTATTGCTTGTGTCTTTGGCGTACCACTCGTTCATAATATTCAAAAACGGGGCAAAGTCATTATCAGAAGCATTGTTGCTGTCGATACTGTTGTTTATTGCAAGAAAACGGACATCTTTCTGTGGGAACAGAACTTCCGTATAAAAACCGACTTGCAGATAGTTTCGCCCCAATCGGCTCATATCCTTAACAATAATCGTAGCAACATTTCCAGCTTCTACTTCCTTAATCAACTCTTGAAAACTCGGACGATTGAAATTCACACCCGAAAAACCATCGTCAGTAAAATGGCGAATATTCGTGAACCCATTTCTGCGAGCATAATCTTCCAAGTATTTCTTTTGGTTGGTGATGGAATTTGACTCACCATTAAGGTCATCATCTCTTGATAATCGCTCATAGAGTGCTGTAATCTTTGAAGTCCTTGACATTCTCTTATCCTCCTTTCCTTATGTAATCTGTTTTGGTATTAAAAGTATTACTCCCTCTACCAATAGGAGAAAATAGGGATACAAAGCGGAACTGTTTTTCAAAGAATCAAAAAAATATTTTTTGAAATTCCGCAACCGACTTTGATAACCTATTTTCAATTTAGGAACGCATTATTTATCGTCCTACTAAAGTATAGCCCTCAGGTGTAAGTTCAACAGCTGAAATAGTTTCGCCAAAGGTTGAAGCCCAGCTATCAAAGTTTTGCAAACCATTATTAACAAGGGTTTCATACTGCAAATAACGTTGTATAGTGTAAAGCTCAACCATACTATTTGAGATAGGTGTACCTGTAGCAAACACAGTTCCTCGTCCGCCTGTTACTTCATCGAGATACTGACATTTCATAAACAAGTCAGAAGATTTTTGTGCTTCCGTCTGTGCAATACCACTTACATTACGCATCTTTGTATATAAGAAAAGATTTTTATAATAATGGCTCTCATCTACAAATAAGCGGTCAACACCCAACTCTTCAAAGGTAACAACATCATCCTTACGGCTCTGGTCATTTAATTTATTAAGCTTTACCTGTAAAGATTTTCGTGTTCTTTCAAGCTGTTTTACCGAGAATCTGTCACCTCGATTTTGTTTAAGCTCATTGATACCTGACAGAATCTCATCCATCTGTCTTTCAAGAATAAGTTTCTGTCTTTCGACACTCATAGGGATTTTCTCAAACTGAGAATGACCGATAATAATCGCATCATAATCACCTGTTGCAATTCGTCCGCAAAAACGTTTTCGGTTTTTCTTCTCAAAATCTTTCTTTGTTGCAACAAGGATATTTGCCGCAGGATACAACTGTAAAAACTCAGCTGCCCACTGCTCAGTAAGGTGATTAGGGACAACAAAAAGCGACTTGTTACATAAACCAAGTCGCTTCGATTCCATTGCCGCAGATACCATACTGAAGGTTTTGCCGGCTCCCACTGTGTGTGCAAGTAAGGTGTTTCCTCCGTAAAGAATATGTGCTACTGCGTTCTTTTGATGTGTCCTCAGATTGATTTCAGGATTCATTCCATTAAAAGTTATATGGCTTCCGTCATACTCACGAGGACGAGTGCTATTGAATTTTTCGTTATAAAGCTCGCACAACTTATGTCGTCTGTCAGGGTCTTTCCATATCCAATCCTGAAAAGCCTGTTTGATAAGTTCCTGCTTTGATACAGCAATCGCTGTTTCTTTTTTGTTAAGTACAGCCTTGCGATTTCCGTTTTCATCTTCAATGTAATCAAAGATACGAACATCACGAAGATTAAGTGTTTCTTCAATGATTTTATATCCGTTTATTCTTCCTGTACCATAGGTCTGATACGCCTTGATATTACTTTTATCTAAGGACTTACCCTCGATATTCCATTCGTTAGTAAGTGCAGAATAATGCAACTTGATACTGTATCTTTTGTAGTAAGGTGTATCAAGAGTTTCAAAAATAAACTGTTGAATCATTTCAGGTGGTACCCAAGTAGCACCAAGTCTTACTGAAATCTCACTTGCAGTTAAGTCCTTTGGCTGAACTTTCTGAAGTGCTTCAACATTGATGTTATAGTCATCAGGATATAGCTTTGCAGAATTTTTAGCAATACGTAGCTTATCTCTTACGTTACCTGAAAGATATTCATCAGCCATAAGATACTTTTCTGTATTCATATTGCCGTATTCGTGTAAAGGATTTAAGAATATAACACCCTGCAACTCTGCAAACAATTCCTGCTCTGTTTTACCTGTGAGCTTACACATATAAGCCATATCAATTTTTGCTTTTTCTGCTATTGATACTGCCAATGCTTCCGATGCTGTATCTACAGAGGTAACAGGAATATGAGGTTTGATTGTACGCTTAAAAAACATATCTGCTTTGCGTTCAAGCTCACCCTCGTTATTTATAACCTCTAAGGCTGACACTAAAGAATATGAACTATCCTGAGAGAAAGCAGATGTATTTGCTCTGCTATTTATCAATCCGTATTTCTTTGTAAAATCATCATACAGTTTATTAAGGTTTTTCTGTTCTTCCTTAATAGCTTCGTCAGGATAATTTTCAGTTTGTAACTCAATTAACTGACGAACAGAATCACGGATTTTTATCAAGCCTTTAATTCTGTTTTCAGCTGTAGCAGACACATCTACAGGTGTCATTCGTGAGTTCTCTCTGAAGTAAATTGTATCGTCCACAACTGTATAAGAGTAGTTTCTCACATTAGGGTCAGCAGGGATTGAATTATCTTCTTCGGAAAGTTCATCATCTCTTTCATACTCGGTAATCTCGCCGTGGATATTAACGATAGCTTCATCAAGCAATTCATTGAGGTCTGCATTTTCATAAGGTTCACAAGTTAGTTCATCACCAAATCTACCTGATGTCATCTTCATTTCACCAAGTATCATTTCGGGATGCTCGGCAAAATAGCTATTCATTTCAAAGCCATTTTCATCCTTACCAAGATGCACCCAATCAGGTTCAATATCTATAATTCGGTCACGCTTCTGTAAGAACAGAATATCCGAAACAACCTCAGTTCCTGCATTACCTTTAAAGGTATTATTCGGAAGTCTTATTGCACCTAAAAGCTCTGCTCTCTGTGCAATGTATTTCCTGACTGCTGAGTTTTTCTTATCCATTGTACCTTTTGAAGTTACAAGAGCCATTACACCACCGGGGCGAAGCTTATCAAGTGACTTGGCAAAGAAATAATCGTGAATTAAGAAATTATTCTTATCATACCTCTTGTCGGCAACTTTAAAATCACCAAAAGGCACATTACCAACTACTGCATCAAAAAAGCTATCAGGGACACTTGCTTCTTCAAAAGGCTGTGGAGCTATTGATGTTTTCTGATACAACTGCTGTGCTATACCAGCTGAAATCTTATCAATCTCAACACCATAAACTCTGCTGTTTCCCATTGACTCAGGTAACATACCAATGAAATTACCAATACCACACGAAGGCTCTAAAATGTTTCCTTCCTTAAAGCCCATACGTTCCATTGTTTTGTAAATAGCTGAAATAACTTGTGGCGGAGTATAAAAGGCTGTGAGCGTACTTTCTTTTGCGGATTTGTATTCTTCGGGAGATAGCAACCCATATAACTCTACAAATTCATCTGCCCAAGCTGAATTTTCTTCATCAAAGGCTTCGGGAATACCGCCCCAACCAACATACTGTGCAAGTTTCTGTTGCTCTTCTGCTGTTGCAAATCTGTTTTCAAACTCGCACTCTTTTAATATTCGTATTGCCTCAACATTTCGTTTGTAACGAGCTTTTTTACCTACTTCATCAAGCGTAAAGTTTTTGAGGTCAAAAGTGTTACGTTCAGCCATAGGAACATTAGGATGCAAGTCAAAGGTTTGTGTGTGTTTCTTTACAGATTTCTCCCATACAGGAATGATTTTTTCTTCCTTTGTCTGTTGAGTTTCTAACTCTTTTCGTACAAACTCAACCTTTTCAACTCTTGAAATTGGGAATCCGTTAGCATTTTCAAATGTAATATCACGAAGTGATACATCACCTAATTTGCTTACTTTTTCGACTTCAAAGTTACGGTCATCTAAAGTCAGCTTCTTACCTATAAGGTCAGAATTATCTGTTTCTTCCTGTATATTCTCCTGCACATATTCTTTGGTTTCAAACTCAACAACTTCAAAAGTTTTAAGCGGTTTAGGAAGATTATCTACGAAGTCGTGAGGTACAACCTCGCCCTGTGCATATTTATAAAGCACTAATCCCATTGTTTCAAAAGGACTATCATTGAGTAAATCTCTTCTAAGACTTGTAGGATTAACATACTCAATAGAGTTTGTAATCTCTCCGTTTGCATTATAGTAATCAATTCTGCCAACAGGATATGAGTTAATAGGCTCGTGTTTTCTATCAGAGTTTAGGTTGACAACCTTTTCGTTATCATCAGTCGCTATCGCAACATCATAACCTCTGTCAAGAAGCATATCTGTGTATGTTTCAAGCAGTTTATTTGAAAAGCCACACATAGGAAGTCTTTCATCACCATTACTGCGACTTGTTAATGTTAAACTCAGAGCCTCTGCAACCTTTGTAGCATCATCATCCATAACCTCAAAAAAATCACCAACCTGAAAGAGTAAAATCTTATCAGCATTTTCAGCTTTAAGCTCACGATACTGCTCTACAATAGACTTATTTTCCGTATCTTCTGATTTGACTACTTCGGCTTTATCTACAGCTTTTTCAACAACCACTTTAAGATGGTCATTCATTGGGTTCTCTTTAACCTTAGTATCAAACTCAACTCGTGGCATTTCGGTATTAAATAGAGGAAATTTGCTATCAAACAATGTTACCCTGTTATCATCAAAAGATGTTATTTCATACTCACTTGCACCGATATACACCTTATCACCAAGATGATATTGATACTTATATTCCTTGGGTTCTTCGGGAGCTTTTGAAAGTAATTCTCTACGCTCTCGTTCAATAGCTATTTCAGCACGTCCGCGTTCCTGTTCTTCAAGCCACTGAGGATAGTATGCCTTTTCTTTAGGGTTAAGGTATCTGTCAAGTTTTATAAGCTCACTAAGTCGTTTTTCGACTTGTGACCACGCTAAAACTATTTTAGGTGCATCACCACCTAAACCTTTAGAAAGACGTATACCTTTACCATCGTGCATTTCATCTATTCCTGTGCCTGTGATTATAGGATATGAACCACCCCAGCCATATTCATTTTTAAGAAAAGCAATGTTCTCCTTTTTAGAAAGTGACTTTTGGAACTGCTCATATATCCTTAACTTACCCTCTGAAACACCACTTCCACGAGTAAGTACAGTGTCAATAATCTCCTGAGAAAAAGTAAAGACAGGAGCTTTTTGTTCTCCTGCCTCGTTTAAAAAATTGAGCTGACCTTCCATTGACGGCAAAGGCTTTACAGTATCGGTAAGCTCTTTAAGTAATCGCATCCCCTCAAAGTATCCTGCGATAACTCGCCAATCATAGTAGCCTTGTTTTGTTATATTATCGTAACTGCCCTCCCACAAATGAAGAACATTCTGATACGTTTTGTATCCCATTCTTCTTCCATCAGGAACAGTTATCTCCGTTAGGTCATTGTTAAAAATACTCTTGATATATTCTGTCTGTTCGCTTCTATCTCGAACATTTTCATAGTAATCAACTATTTCAGATTTAGAAGCTTTAAGATAAGGTGTGTTAAGAAGTATAGCTTTTATATCGCTATCGCTGTGAAGAAAAGCTATACTTCTATCCTCATTCTTACGGTCAAAATATTCTAATTGAATATCACTTCCGCTTTCACGATTTCCTGAACTCTGTTCCTCAGATTGTTCATCCTGCGAACCCAAGTCATCATATCCTGTGCTTTCAGCTCTTCGGTCAAGCCCTCCTGAGCTGACATCTGCTTCATCAGAGTTTCTTCCATCTGCAATGCTCTCTGCTGTACTTCCGACAGATGGTTCGTCAGTGTTCCGCTGGTCAGGTAGTTGTAATAGATTATCTTGTGATGATTCAGAAGATAATTCTTTCTCATCTGTGCGTACAATCCGAGTTCCACTTTCGGCTGTTCCGGTAGTATCAAATTCGGGAGATTGTAATCGCCCTGCATTGTGTAAGTCAATTCTGCCATTGTCATAACTCCTTTCGGTTTCGTTTTCACTTTTATTGTAGTCACTTTCTTTATTATGGGCAATTGTGCGATTTTCTTTTTGCAGAGATAAAATAGTCTTTGCAATTTCAGCAAGTCCCATTTCTGCTATATCACTTGTAGCAAAGCCAAGAGCATTGAGAGAAGCTCTTGTATTGAAATTTACAATGTCTCTAAAATCGTCAGACTCAAAATATCTCTCAGTATCAAGTCCGAGTCGTGACATAATCATATACGCTACACTGTTTGTAACAAGCTGGCGATACATAACACCAACAGCTTCTTCCGATAACCCTTCTAAAAAGCTATCCTCAACAGTAGTAATTAAATCTCCTACATAGTCAGGAATATTATCTTCGCAAGCATTTTGTGCCGCACTAAATATTGCTTCTTCAAGTGTTGCCTTATTATCAAGCATACCGAAGTTATTATCAAGTGTATCTATAATTTCCTCTGTGTACTCTTCTTTCCTATTCCACAAAGGAATAGGACGAGAACCACTACTCTCGTGTGTATCGGATATATCAAAATAATGAAGTAATCTCTGAGTTGAACCATCCAGTTTTTCAAATACTGCAATACCTTTAGCTCCACGATTAACCCATCTGCCAAAATGTTTATTCCATCTTTCTATCTCAAGAACAGCAGTTGCTTCCGGCTTTTGAGCATAAATCAAAAGCTGTTCATCAAATCTCAGCCTGTAGTTATAACAAGCCGTTTTAAGAAAACTTGTCCAATTCTCAGGCGAAGATACTTTCGTTACTGTATCATCATAAAGATTATTGATTAGGTCAAATTTTCTCGCCATTAAAGCACCTCCTATCTTTTATTCGCTTAATGTCAAGTATGGGATTATTCACAGTAATCAAACATCAACTTACCCAATGGATTCACCTCTGAAAGTCCAAGAACATCTAAGACGGTGTTGCCTATACTGAAAACAATCTCATCCATATATTCAATTTCATCACATTCCATCTCAACATCTTCAAAGAAGCACTGAATAAGACTAAGAGGTGCATCTGCTTTAAGACCAAAGTATGCTGAATATTGTGCTCGTTCACGGTCAACACCATACGAAAACAAGTCTCCGTCTTTATTAACATACCACTCTACAAGGTCAAAGGTTTCATCTTCAAAGCAATCCGCTAAATTACCTGAATCAATCACTCTTACTTTTCTTGAAGAGTCGTTATGTATTAAGTCCTCGAATATATCAATAACAAGAATTGGCTTGACGAAGCTTATCTTATTGAGCCTGTCTTTTATGTTTTCAAGCTTATTAAATTGACATCGAATTTCTTCAACTGTAAGTGGGTCTTCTGTAATGTTTTCGTAGTTTTCGCTGATTTCCCTTCTTAATTCGTAATCAGGCTTTCGGTTTATAGTTGACCAAATAATTGTGCGGTCATTATTCGTTGTCTGTATCATTCTTTTTACCTCCTAAATATGAGTAGAGCTTGTTGCTCTTTATATATGTCTGCAACTCAGTTATGATAGACATATCCTGAATCGTTATGTTTTTAATCTGTAGAATACTTTGAAGATTTAAGGCAAGTAACTCTTTTTCAGTGTTTATGCCTGCTTCAAAAAGCTTTGTCAAAACCTTTGTTTTCTGTGCAGTTGTGAAGTTATTATTATTCATTCGTAACTCTCCCTTTTGATCAAGGCGACTTTAACATAAAAGCCGCCCTTGTCTTTCCTTATTTCTTTTTGTTGTGTTTCCTTATCTGTAAAAAGATAAAACCTCCTGCGATAAACAAGAGAAGTGCTATTGCAACAATCGTTTTCATCAAGCTGCCTCCTTACCTTTTCTCTTTTTAAGAGCTAACACCACACAAGCGATTACACCTGAAAGAGAAGCACCTGCTGTTGCATAAACAGGAAGCATATTTCTGTTATCACCTGTCTTTGGTGTTTTAATTTTTTCGTTGTGCATCTTCACCTCAGAGGTTTTGTCAAACTCAATTTCAACGCTCGCATCTTCAGGAAGAATATATCCTGCTGATACTTCGTCATTTACCTCAGACACTACATACTTACCAATACGTAAGCCTTCAACAAGAATTTCACCGTTTTTATCAGTTTTGAAAGTTTCATCGTAGTTCTCGCCTACAATTCTGAATGAAAAGCCCTCAAGTTTCTTATCAGATGATGTCTTAACAATTTTAAGTGAACCCTTCATAGCTTCATTGATAAAGCCTGCGCCTGCTTTGTTTTCTACCCTGTAGGTTTCACCATCTGTATCAACAAGCACTGGGTATGTGTTTTCATCAAGAACAAAACCATTCGGTGCAGTTTTTTCCTTTACAAGATAGTGACCATAAACAAGGTCTTTCATTTCGTAAATACCTGTATCAGTTTCTTCAATTAAATCAACAAGTACATCTTCGTCATCAAGCTGACCGTTAACATTCTTATCTTCATAAAGCTCAAATTCTGCTCCTGTCAACTTATTTTCAGGATAATCTTTATCGACCTTTTCTAAGATAATATTGCCTCTGATAAATTCGTTTACAAGCTCAACTTCAACAACAGCACCATTCTTGTCAATAACAACAGGATATACTGTTTCGCTCAATACAAAACCTGTAGGCTGTACAATCTCACGAACATACCAAGTGCCATAAGGAATATCGGAAAAAGAAAAACTACCATCATCTGCAGATATGGTAGTCATCAAAGCATTTTCAGTTGTAAACTCACCCTCTGCATCTTTGAAAAGACCGATAACTGCCCCACCAAGTGGCTTGCCGTTTTCATCGACCTTTTTGCCTGATACTGAACCATAGATAATCTCGTTAATAATCGGCTCTCCATTATTTACTGCTATTTCAATGACGTCTACTTTCTCTCCCTGATACTTAAATTCAAACTCATACTTAGTATCATCTAAGATGTAATGCTCATCAGTTGAAATCTCTTTTACATAATACTTACCAAATGGTAAATCGGTGTTGAAAATACCATTACCATTCTCATCAAGATGGATAATCTCAATAAGACCATCAGCAGGGATACTTACTCCGCTTGCTGATACAAGCTCCTCACAAGCGTAAAGACCAAAGGTAATATTCTTAATTTCGTCATTGTTGCCGATTCCAAAAAGCTCGTTCTTTTCAATATCCTTAAAAAGACTTACCTTTACTTTCTGTCTGTCATTATTAAATACTGTTTCTGTTTCAGTAAGTAAAACATTCTGACCTGCATAGACAAGCTCTACTGTCTGCTTATTACTGTTGTTTACCATACCATAAGGAGCTTTAGTTTCAGTAATTTCATACTTGCCAAGATAAAGTTCCTTACTTTCAGCTAAACCATTCTTATCTGTTGTTATAGTATCAACTACAGTACCCTTCTTGTAGCGTACTGTACCGTCACCTGTGGTAATATCCTCAGCTGCTTTAATCACAAAGGTTGCACCCTTGTGTCCTGTCACATCATAAACAGGCCGATAAATAACAGGCAGTTCCTTTCCATCGGAATCCATACCACCTACTACATTAACACCTACAAAGGATTCGCCGTGCTTTTCGACAGTTATTGTACCTTTCTGAGCAACATTAGCTTTTGTGAGTTTAACCACTGTTACACCGCTTTCTTCTGTTGAGTTTTCCTTAGTTACATCAAATGTCAGGGGTGTACTGTCAAGGATGTAACCCTGTGGAGCCTGTACCTCGACAAGCTGATAACCTGTACCATATTCTAACTTTTCTGGAGTAATAAGATAACCCTCATCATCAGTATAGAATACATCTACTGTTTCCGGGGTAGGGTATGTAAATGTCATACTTACCTTTTCACCCTTCGGATTGTAAATCTCAAATCCTGCACCACTGTATTTGATAGCTTTACCTGTTTCAGCATCTACCTTTACAACTTTGATATAACTCTCAAAAACAGCATCGTTAATTAAGTATTTGTAAGTCTTGCTGTCTTCACAAACAAACACATCAAAGTCGTTTATATATTCTCTGCCGGGTAAAGATTTTGTCTGATGTACTGTATATGTACCATAAGGCAGAAGCTTAGTTTTACCAAAGCCATACTCATCTGTAACGATAATATCTTTTTCGTCTGTATCGGCATTTTCAAAACTACCTGCTGACTTTAAATAGACCTGAAATTCTGCACCTACTTCAGGTGTTTCAATCTTAGTTTCTCCGTTATCTGTATGTTTGATAATGGAAACATCACCCTTGATTACCTGTTCAGTTACACCCATAGAAATAGGATTATGTTCTACTGTGTATTTTTCAGGTTCAGCACCTACCTTATGAGGTGTGGTATCAAGAAGATAACCTTCGGATGGCTCAATCTCCTTGATTGTCCAATCATCACCACAAACATATTCCTTTGTAGTAAATGAACCATTCTTATCTGTTGTATATGTGTCCACAAGTTCTTCGCCGTTGTAGATACCATACTTTGCACCTGCAAGAGTGCCGTCACCCTGAGCTACTGTTTTTTCAACATCTGTCTTTTTTACTGTTACAGTAAACTTCTTTAGGACATTTACAAACTCTCTTTTAGTTGCCTTATCCCATTCAATCGTTGCTGTCTGTGTCTTAGGAACAACATAACGGATATTCGTATCAACTTCCTCTAATGTGTATGCATTATCACCGCTTACAAGAATGTTCTTAAACGTGGCAACACCCTTGGCATTGGTGGATGCATATTCGTCAACTTTCTGACCAGATAAAGAAGTTCCGTAAAGGTGAAATCGAACTCCTTCATTGTATCCATCTTCAGAAGATTTAATAACTTCAAGTGAACCTCTTTTAAGTACGTTACTAAAACTGACAGATGCAGTTTTTCCGCTTTCAACGGTTACGCTCTGTGATTTCTGTGTTTCATACTTATCTTTTACAACTTCTGTAACTGTGTAAGTACCGGGAACGAGGTCATCAATCTGAAACTCACCCTTTGAATTTGTTTTAGCAGTCTTACTGTAACCATTCGGACCTGAGATGTTAAATGTTACATCGCTAACTTCTCCATCATCAGATGTCTTAACAAGCTTCAAACTACCTGTGCTTGTTTTAACTGCTAAGTATGCTGTTGTAGTTTCTGTATCCGACTGAACACCTGTAACTACATCCTGCTTAGAACTTGAACCAAAAGCAATAAGTGTTGTAGTAACCTTTGGCATATTTCTTGTTGCACTAATAACTACATCTTCATCTAAAGGCTTACTTGATGTCAATGTGAGCTTACTGCCCGACGCAGAAACCTTAACACCCTCAGCAGTTTTAAATGTGTATTCAGACAAAACTTTATTGCTGTCAGTTAAAGTAAGTGTGTATGTACCATCTTTGAATACAAGTTCATTTGTATTCTTACTTGCCTTTGCAGAAGTGTCATAAGCAAAGCTCGGCATTTTCTTGTAATTGTTCAGCTTTTCGGCAATTTTGTTGTAGTTAGTCTTTACAATTGGGTTTGCACCGCCTGATGTAATACCATCAATAAACTTACTGTCGTTAAGCTTAAAAGTTGAAGCATCACGACAGCCTGATACAAAGTCCCAGACCATAAGCTGTGTAGCAATCCACTTCTGACCATCTGTACCTACAAGGTCTTTGGAACTGCCTGACTTACCGAAAAGAAGAGCAAGATTAATTGCTTTTCGCTGAGCTTTTGAAAGTGAATTCCAAGCCGCTGAAGCATCCTGTGTTAAGGTATCCCCCGAATAAAGAGAATGACCGGGCTGAATACAATACGCATCTTTGCCATCAGCATAAATTCTGCACAGTTCTTCGCCTACAACACCAACACAGTAGCCGTCATTTGTCGTTTCTTTGACATATGTGATGATATTACCACCCGTATCATAGCAGTAATCATAAGTGATTGTTACCTCTTTTGAAGCAGCTCCAACCGAAAGAGGAACAGCAAAAATAGTTGAAATCAGTGAAACAAGTGCAAGAGCAATCGCTGTTACTCTTTTTGCACCTTTCTTTTTAAAAATCTTTTTCATCATTTTACCTCCATTGTTTTTAATTTAGTTGTGTTTTCTGCCTTACTCTTATAGAAAGCTATATATTAGTAGATAGTTATAGTATTAAGAGATATTCTTTCTTTTCGGTAAGTACAGATAGTTTTATTAGGGTTAGGGTGTGGGAAAGGGATTTAAAAATCATCTGCCACGCTCCGAACGATTTTTGAGATACTTACTGTAATGCTCAATAGCTTTACAAATGTATTCCTCCGTCTTGTTAAGCGGAACGGAGTCAGGTATCAACTTGCGTACTCTGTCTGCTTTTAAGACAATTCGCTCCTGCTGATTAGGTTTTAACTCCGTCATAATCGCTGTAATTGCTTCTGTTTCCAGCTCACCCTTTTCGGACAATTTTCTCATTCTGATTGTTTGGTCGTGAGATGGTGTGCAATCATTAACTTCGATTTCTTGTAGCACATCGTACTGTTCAACCTCACTTAAATACGACAACTCAACAGCAGGTCGCATTTTGATTTTACCTTCATCAACCAGTTCAAGAAGTTCAGGTATGAGATTTGTTAAACGGATATATCTACGAATTTGCTCTCTACTTTCACCAACCTCATGACCAAACTTTTCATTTGTTCTCAACTTTGACTCCACTGGTGTCGAAGTTAAATCAGTCCGCTTTCCTTGTCTATTCATAGCTTCAAGTCGCATTTTATACGCAAACGCTTTCTCGCTTGGTAGTATTGTGGTTCTTTGAAAGTTACTCTCAACCATATACATAATGGCTTCATCACGGGTTAAATCCTTAATCTCACTTCTAAGAATAGTAAGTCCTGCAAGTTCGCAAGCCCTCTTTCGTCTATGACCACTTACAAGCTCATATCTTCCGTCCTCTTTTTGTCTTAAAACAGCAGGAGTTAATACTCCTCGTTCCTTAATACTCTCTGCAAGTTGCAGCATATCCTCATCATCCTTTACTTTATATGGATGGTCAGGGAAGTCATCAATCAGCTCTATTGGTATATCTCTTATTTTGTCGAGTTGTTCATATTCTCGCTCCTCTTGGGTTGAAAATAAGCTATCGAGCGTCGGAAGAGCGAAGTCGCTCTTTTTCTTTGCCACCACTTAGCACCTCCTTAGTGAAATTCGTGTAGGCAACAGACACCTTGCTATTAGGTTCGTACTCATAAATGCTTTTGCCTTTTGATGTAACCTCTGCGGCTTTAACTGCTATCGGTATTTTTGTTTTATATATTTTTATTACCGAACCAAAATTCTTTTTAATAGCTTCTGCCGTACTCCTTGCAAGATTTGTTCTATTATCTACAAGAGTAAGTAAAACTCCGTCCACTTTTAAATTAGGATTGGTATGTGCTTTAACCTTGGATACTGTTTGTAATAGCTGTGTCATAGCTCTGGCAGGCAAATATTGTGCCTGTACAGGAATGATTACGCTGTCTGCTGCTGTTAATGCATTAAGTGTCAACATACCAAGTGAAGGTCTGCAATCAATCAGAATATAGTCATAGTCTGATTTGACCTTACTTAAATGGTTTTTTAAGATATTTTCTCTGCTCATTGCTGTAACTAAGTACATTTCTAATGCCTCTAAATCAGGGTTAGCAGGAACAAGATCAACACCTTCACGATGAGCAATAATACCCTCATAAGCATCTGTATTGCTGTCACGAATGACATCAGCTAACTTATCCGAAAGAGTTATAGGCAACTTGTCTGCTTCTTGAAAACCAAGGCACAAGGTTAAATCTCCCTGTGGGTCACAATCCACAAGTAAAACTCGCTTTCCCGATTTAGCTAAACCTATGCCCAAATTCATTGTTGTCGTTGTTTTACCAACTCCGCCCTTCTGATTGCAAATAGCAATCGTCTTACAGTCAGGCATAAAAATCCTCCTTTCAGTTTATTCACAGCCGTACTGTAAAACGGCTATGTAACTTTCCGCAATATTTGTCCTCGACACCCCTGCGGCAAGCCTGCTGGCTTTTACGGGAAGTTCTTCAAGCACCTGACTGCTATCAAGTTCATAGGACTTTAACCTCCGTCGGGTTCTCCGACAGCTCCGTAGAGAAGTATCATTATCCCTTGTGTAGGTCATCGCCATATCGGTGGCAACCCGATAATCACAGACGGAGTTATCGCTAACAACTTACTTAGTTGGTCTTGGCGTACCGCTGTAGTAGCTTTGCATTTCTGCTTACACAAGTAACGTACTTGAAGAAATGATATTCCATTTTCAAGGTCCGTGAAGAGGTGGTTTTCGACTGCTCGAAAATAACCCCCTCACCCTTAATGCAAAAAAAATGGGTCAATTATATACTTTTTTAAAAAATTTTTTTAATTTTTTTCAAAAAAAATAAGCTTACCCACTCAAAATCGAGTAGATAAGCCATTTTTTAGTTGGATTAGATATTATACAATTTTCAATTTTTTCTTCTTTGCACCAGAAAGCCGGAGTAGTAAATCATCAACAGCGTCTGTATAATGTCCTTGTACTATCAGTTTATTTTTTGCTTCAATAAGGCTACGTATAGCTTGTCGATATTCTTCATTAGTTAGATATATATGATATTTCGTCGTTCTCATATTTACTGCCTCCTTTTCCTATATAATATATCAATACACGCTATGAGGTAAATTATGCGAATAAAATGATGTCAATTTACCTCTAAGTGAAATAGTATGTTTAAAAATAATCGTAATCCTTTGGGTTGAACATCAGTCGGATTTGTCTATCAAATCCTCTATCAAATTATTTTTTAATTCTAACAAATTACGATTTTCTTTAGGGCGTATCTGAAAACTAAAAATTGCACAAAACCTAAAGAAGTTTTATAATGAAGATGAAAAATCAACGGAGGAAAAAATATGTCCATAAGAAGATATGAAATCAGCGACGAGCAATGGGAACAGATAAAGGAGTTGTTTCCAAGAGCAAAAACAGGCAGACCACCAAAAGATAACCGAGTAATGTTTAATGCAATACTTTGGCTTGCACGAAGTGGTGCTGCATGGGCAGATATACCTGAACGATATGGACCTCATCAAACTGTTTATAGTCGTTTTTGTAAATGGCGTGATGATGGTACTTTGTTGCGTATTTTTGAGGCATTAAATGTGGATGCTGATTTTGAAAATCTTAGCATTGACAGTACTTCCGTAAAAGCACATCCGCAAAGTGCGGGTGCTAAAAAAGGGCTGTAAATTCAGAAAACAACCAATTTATCGGTGTAAGCAGAGGTGGTAAAACCACTAAAATTCATGCTGTTGTGGACGGACTTGGAAACCCTGTTCATTTTACTCTTACAGGAGGCGAGGTTCATGATTCAAAACAAGCCATACCTTTGCTTTCTACACTTAATATTTGTAATAGTAACATTCTTGCTGATCGTGCTTATGGAACAAAGGATATTCGTAATTATATTGATTCACAAAGAGCAAACTATACTATTCCACCTAAAACAAATACAAAAGAACTATGGGATTGCGATTATTACCTTTACAAAGAGCGTCATTTGATAGAGTGTTTTTTCAACAAAATCAAAGCTTTTCGTAGAGTTGCTACTCGTTATGATAAACTTGCTTCCTCTTTTCTTGCTTTTGTTTATATTGCTTCTATATGGATTTTGGCTAAATAATACAATCATTTTGAGTTTTCAGATACGCCCTAGTAATACATAACAAATAGGGTATAGGGGTTATTGTTATATATTAACAAAAAACAAAGGGTAATACAGTTTAACAAATTTAAGCCTACGCTCCAAAACCGCGTGCCGAGGGTTCGAGTCAGCTGACTTCCCATAACGAACATATAACTTAAATTTTTTACAGAGCAGGTAGTTTTCTCTATCTGCTCTGTTTTCTGCTGTGAATTTTTGTGATTGAATTCTCTCACCAGAATTTTCCAATATGTGTCAGGAATATGTCAATCTCATACTTTGCTCCAGTGGTGTTTTTATCATTCTCGTGCATGGTGATTTTGCTTACGAAAGTTCTCAGTATCTCAGGTGTCAGTTCTTCAATGTAAATATATTTGTTTGCCAAGGCAATGAACCTGTCAACATTGCTTTCCTCTGTTTTGATTTCATTTATCTGATTTTGCAGTTCGGGTATCTTTGCTTTTAATTCGTGCAGTTCAGCAGTATAGCTGTCGGATAGAAGTCTGTACTGATCATCGGGAATTTTACCGAGTGCGTTATCCTCTGAGAGTGTTTGTCAAGGGTAAGTTTCAAAAATATTTTAATTCTCTAGTATTGTACAAAAAATATAATAGTTTTCTTATTTACCGTACAATTCATTTTAATTCAACATATAGAAAAGAAACAAGGATGTCAATGATTATTCTGCCAAAGTTGTTATTCCTGTTTCGTGTGAAATGACAAAACCGCCGATAGAGCTAACGAATAGCTATATCAGCGGTTTTATTATTATAAGTTAATGAAATCTAAAATTGTGATCTAATCATTTCATTAAGCAAATACGCCTTATAATCATCAACACAATCAAAAATCTTATGTGATTGCGGATCGCCGAATTGTTTTACTAATTTGCTGACGGGAGTATTTTTCGCAACTCTAAGGGCAGGAATATCCTCGTTGATTATTCTGCGTACAAGCTCGCTGCTTTTATCGGTTAAGATGTTGCCGATTTTCCATTCCGGGCGCATATGAGTGAAATTGAAATACACATCAAAACTATTAGCAATATTAAGCGTGATTTCATTCTCGTTGTGGTACGCAAAGCAAGTGCTATCCTTTGCCAAAAACTCACACAGTTCAGCTTCGGTTTTAGTTTCCGAAAAGTTGTTATAATACGGTATCAGCTCGGCAAGAATATCTTCTCTATTTATTCTGAAAGGGTATAACTTGCGGTTTTCACCGTCGCAGGAACCAGAGTGAATGAAAAAGGAAAACTTTTCTCCAAAGTCTTTACAACGTTCTGACAAATTCAATTCTTTGCTTTTAGATAACAGCTTTATGATATCGGTTGCGTTTTTCGTGCTGATAAATACTTGCCAGCGGGGAGCGATTTTATTTTTAATCAGAATTTCTGTTGCTCGGAGCAATTCTTGATAAGCGCCTTTTCTGCCGATATACCAATCCGTTATTTCTTCTGTTCCGAAAAAGGTAAGTTGCACCTTATTAACACCAACAGATTTCAGAAATCGGACATAGTTTTTATCACGCACTAACCGCCAAAAGCTCGCAAGTTCAAAACGCTGCGGCTTTGCGTTGACAGATATTTGTATATCTCGCTGCCAACGCTCGACATAGTTTTCGCAATAATCAGGCTCACGCACCCAACTGTAAAAGGTAATTGAATGAAAATGTGGCTTGAAATAATTGACAATCATTTCGTCACTGCCATCGGGCATTTTTCTGTTTGGCATATGACCGAGCCAGCAATGCTTACATCTGTTAGGGCAGCCGTAAATATCGGCTGAAATTGTTAAGTTGTTTGTTTTCAAAATAGCGTCCTCCTAAAAATATAGTTGTTTTAGAAAGACGCTAAAACACGCTTGACGTACATATTACACCTCTAATCATAATAAATAGTTCAATACCGTTTCAATATACTTTTCTTGTTCTTCTATTCTCGGAAAATGTCCACTTTTTTCAAATTCAACTATGGTAGCATTAGGTAAGTCGTTAATGTAATTGACCTGATTATCACTACAAGCAGGATCATATTTTCCTTTCAAAAGAAGGATAGGCTTGTTGAGCTTTTTTAGGATGGGCAAGTAGTTTTTAGTTATAGCGCCATCCTCAATCAGTTTTATAAGGTGTTTTTCTGCTTTCGCCCACATATCATCTGTGATTCCAATGGTAGAAAAACTTGATATATATTTATCAAAGGAAATGCTGTGAAGATAATTTCTTAATTCCATTTCCTTAACATATTCCAAAAGATTCAGTATATCTACAACTACATCGTTGTTTTGATCATTATAGTTTTGTATTCTTTCACACAAGCTGATTGCGGTTTTATCGCCGAGATTAAAAATATAATCCGATAAATATGCTGCTATCGACTTTGCCGAATCGGTAAAATCCAAACACGGACATTCTAATATGATTTTATCTACGGTATCAGGATATTTGTCAGCATATAAAACCGCCAACGCGCCACCATATGAATGACCGAGAACACTCCAGCTTTTTATATTCATCTTGCGACGCATTTCATCAATCAATTTCGCTTGAATTTCCATCGTATATGGCTCGTTATCACTGATTATTTCGGAACGTAACACGCCGTACTGGTCAAATGAAACAACCTTTATTTGTTTACCTAACGCTTTTGCTGTATTAGTAAAATCCAAGCAACTTGCGCCCGGTCCTCCGTGTAGATATACAAGGACGGGCGTGTGGTTTTCCCCATAGCTTTCATAATAAATCTTTTTGCCTGAAATATTGATAAACGACATATATGCTCCTATGTTCTTGATAAATATAAATCAATCGTATCATATATATTGATTTTGCCGCCAACTTCATCAATCACTTGTTTCATTTCCTGCTCAAACGCAAGTCGTTTCTGTTCCGGCAAAGCGTTATGATCTGAATATGTTTTGATGAGATTGATGTATTCCTCGCTTGTCAGCGTTCTTGTGCGTCGGTATATTCTTGATTGTATATCGATAAATCCGTAGTGTGTGAGTTCGTTGATCATCACTTGGCGTTTGGATTCATCAAACTGTATCGGCAGCATATCATTTGGTCGGTATTTTTGATAAACCGCCATACTTGCACGATTTGTTTTATCGTTAGTGTTGCTTACAAACGGATGATTCCAAAACAGCGCAAGAACGCCATTTGATTTTAATAACGATTTGATTATTGCATAACCGCTGTCCTTTGGTATCCAGTGAAAAGCAGTTGCGCTAAACACCAAATCAAAGTGTTTTTCGGGTAAATCTACTTTGAGAAAGTCATAATTGATAACATTGAAATTATCAAAGGCAGAAAACTTTTGCTTGCAATATTCAGCTAACCTATCTCCTAACTCAACAGCGGTTATGTTGTAACCCTTTTGAAGAAAGGGCAAGGTAGCCTGTCCTGTACCGATCCCGATTTCAAGAACATTACCGTCAAAACAAAGGTTAGCATAATCAAAAATATCCTCAAACAGCTCGCTCGGATAATCGGGACGAGCTTTATCATAGTTATTTTCGTCTGTGTTAAAAGTTGTTCGTAAATCCATTTTTTTCTTTAAGTTTCCCATAAGCATTTCTGATAACGCCACCCGAAAGGATATGTTTTTTCATATTTCTTTGCAACGACGTGTTTTCGGGTAGAGTGTCATAATCCGTTGTTCTTGTATTATAAAGCCACTCGATAAAATCTGTGCCGATTTCGCCTTCATCAAATATCTCAAAACGGTTTTGAAAGCTAAGTATGTTTGAGCTATCCGTTAGCATTTCTCTCAACTGCTGATCCAGAAGCCAAGAATGGCAGTGATATTCAGCATTTGATAATTCGGGATAATGTTCAGAGAAAAATCGCTTTGCGCTTGCTAAAGATTCGTCAATAGCCGACGGTGAAAAGTCAACATCAGACGGAATATGAATGCCGATGACGATTTCATCCTCAATATGTTTCATTTCATATTCCAGCTCACCGATCCTAAACAAATGACAGCCTGCCTAACGGGTTGTCCACCAATAACGGTCAAAATACAGCTTACCTGTTATTTGATAGGTTTCACTAATAAAACGAGGATAGCATTTCATTGTAGCAAAATATATCTCGTCGCTGATTCCTTTAGCCTGATAAACGTCATACACATCAGCGGACGCTTTGAGCATACAAGAAAGGATTTTGATAGTATCGGTATCTTCCCCGAGTATTGCTTGAAGCTCCGTCAATGCCTCGGACATCTTTTCATAGTTCCGAAAGCCCTTTAATTGTTCATCTACTATCGTGAAATCAAAATCACTTGAGAACGCAAGCACGCGGGATTTGATTTCCGGTTGAAGATTAATCATTTCACATAAGGTATGTATATCCATCTTCGATCCTCAAATCTCAATCCAATACCGTTTTATCTCTGTACCGTCAACAACAATCGTTTTATCAAAAACACCGCCATTTGCTATTATCGCTTTCTCACTTGCCGCGTTATCGGAATGACAGGTGATCAACAGTTTCTCTATGCCAAGCACTTTTGCGTTACCGAGATTCTGCCGCAGCATTTCCTTTGCGTAACCGTTCCCGCGTTCCGACGGACGAACAGTATATCCGCAATGACCGCCCCAAGTGCCGAGGATTGGGTGATTGATATGGTGGCGCAAATCAATGATACCCACCAGCCTATCGTCGCTTTTGCGTATTGCAAAGTAGGTGGTTGACGGTACATCAACGCCAGTTTGTCCGCAAGTTTCTTCACTTGTCCTTAATTTACACCAATGTATCCATTCATCGACAGAAGTCGCTTCATCAAGCGATAAACAGCCTGCAAATTGACTTTCGCTGTCACTATCACAATCCAAAATTTCCTGACGGAATCGCCATACTTGCGCCGCATATTCGGGTGTAGCTTCAATTAGAATTAACTATCCATTATCATTCCTCACATAATGGACATTCAAATAGTTCGTTGTCCTCGTTAAAACCGTTGCGCTGATACCAAGCGATTGAGTTATCACTTGGCCACGCAAACAGCAATTCACACTTTTTCTCTATCAAATCACTTTTGATATATTCTAAAACTCTCGTGCCGATACCTTTATTGCGATATTCTTTCTTCGTATATACATTGGTGAGATAAGCTATGTATTTGGCGTTTCCCTTTGGCTTCGGCAATTTCGGAATCAAATAAACAAACATTGCGGAAACAACAATGCCGTTTTCCTCGGCGACAACAATCTGATACTCTTTATTCTTATTAAGGAACGAAATGAATTCGTTTATGAAAGATTCTTTATCAACTCCATCGAGATTATGCTCACCGTAGTCAATATCATCCTCTGCGCCGTGTTTCCACTTCATCAACGCAAGTTCTGTGTAGTCAGCTTCATTTGCAATCCGTATTATCATAAGTTCACCTTGTCTTTGAAATCGTATTAATTATTCTTGTAAAAAACAAATCTATATTATCAATGTTTTTCAAAAACGGAATATGGATGAATATCATTTTTGTCTTTAAACTGTTCTGCTGGATATAGTTCAAGCCGTTATAATAAAGGCAGTTGCAATAGGATGTTCCCGCATTAAGAGAAATCTTTGCCGGTATTCCATTTGATTCAAATGATCTTTGTAAAGCTTCGCAATCAAAGATTGTTTCTATTGCAGATTCTCCGTTTATTGCAGTTGTTTCAATATGAACTTTGTTTTTGATGTTCGGTCGTTGCCCAAAACCGAGGACATAATCATATAAACCATCTGCTATCATATCAATCAGCTTTTCAGAATCTTTCACCTTGTCGTTGGGTAAAATCAAGGTATCAAATCCTTTTGCGTATTTGATTAACTGTTCAGCCGAACTTCCCTTAAACACAGTCATTAACATTTTTGAATCAATCATTCTTCCAATTCTTCTATCAAAAGTCCTTATATTTATTTTACCATAAATACAATTCTTTAGCAACAGCAAGTGCCGCCAAGCAGTATAATTCTTACTTGACGGCTGTGCTAACTTTTTTATCTTTCCTGCTCGTACGGTTTTCTGTTTTTCTGCTGTTGATGTGCTTGCCTACGTTGCTGGTAAGCATATTCACGAACGGCTCGCATATCAATATTGTCGTCGAGCTTCATATCTGCGTCACGGACGCTGCTGAAAAATGTGCTGCGAAAGAAGTGCTCGCCGTATGAATCTGAAATCTGATTGAGGGCATTGCGCTCCTTGTCGGGACGAATATCCAAACGAGCCTTTCCAAATTCACCAACACTAAAATCTTTTGCTTGTTCCTTGTATTCAGCGTATTGCTGTAAGGCTGTGTTCAACTCAGCGGTGTATTTTTCTTCTCGTTTGTCTAACTCCGTCAAAGCAGATTTCATTCGGTCAATGCTATCATTGACCGTAGATACATCTTTATCGTCGGTACGCTCCATAGCGGTAAGCAAGCGAGCCTTTTCGGATTTCAGTTCTTCGATTTCTTCCGTCAGCTCGGCGATACGGCGAGCTAACTCACGGTGCGTTATAACTTTGATAACGGGCGTGGACTTCTTCTGATTTTGAAGCTCCTTCTGTTGTTTCTTCTTTGCGGCGATCTGTTTGACGATACCCTTGTAGCTATCATAGTTCGACTTCAATTCCTTAACATAATCGGTAATATTGCGCTTGCCGATTTTGGTGTGCAGGATGCGATAGCTGATAACGATAACCTTCTCACGCAGAGATTCCATCGCTTCGGCAAGAGTGGGTACGGTATTCTTGACCGCCTGTGAGATCTTTGCAAACGCCGCTTTCAGCTCTCGGAGTAGAGCGTTATCCGCTTTGATTTGACGGTTGATTTCACAGCGGTCGGCGATCAATCCTCTGCGTTCCATAGCTTGGGCGACATATCCTTCGTGGATCGTCGGTTGTTCGTCAATCCCTCTGGCAGCGTGACTGCGGTGGTCGATGTGAGCATCGGAGCGATTGGCTTCATCAAGATATTTGTTCGTAGTCTGCGCCCAGTTTTCTCTCCAAGTTAAAAGCTGTTCGTCACTGTTCCAACGGGCGGTGATAGGATTCTGCCGACCGTATTTTGTGCTTTTCGGATATTTGTTGGCTCGCTCATAGCCGTGCCGCTCCGCTTCTGACGGCGGCATATACACTTTCTTTTTGCCAACATAATACTGATATTGCTTCTCCCAACCCTGTGCTTTTACCCGCAAAAACTCGGCGGCGGTGAAGCCTTTTTCTTCTCCGTTATGCTTGCAAAGATATTCCTTTTCGGTTTTGTATTGCCACTTGCCTTTGTCGTCCAACGGTCTGACGGTAAGCATAATATGAGCGTGAGGATTGTGATCGTCGGTGTCGTGGATAGCGACGTCGGCGCACATACCGTCTGCAACAAAGTTGTTTTGGATATAATCTGTCAGCAGATTGATCCATTGTTCTTTGCCGAGTTCAACGGGCAAAGCGACTACTAACTCACGGGCAAGGCGGCTATCCTTTGTCTTTTCGGTACGTTCAACGGCGTTCCATAATTTGCTCCGATCTTGCCACTCCTGTGGAGCGTTTTCGGGTAAAAAGATATGCTCCCACATAAGTCCGTGCTTGCGTGTGAAGTCGTGGAGCACGCCGTCATAGTCGTTCAAAATCTTTGAGCAACTCATATAGGCGGATGCGGCGACGGCGCTTCTGCCTGTGCTGCGGCTAATAACTTTTGCTTCTAAATGATAAATCGCCATAACATTTTATCAAGCCTTTCTAAAGTGTTTTTTGTTTCTTTTTATAAAAAAGAAATTGGGTGTCGCCGCAGCGATACCCACGATGTCAAGGCTGTCGTACGGCGTTGACAATGCGGTTGACAGACGGACAACCGCACGGAAGGTGACGGCTCTGCGGCAACTTCCGCATGGCTCCAACGGAGCCGCAGCCCTCGGAGAGCGCACGTCTGCTTTAGCAGTACCACCGCCCATTTTATGGGTGGTGAGTAAGTGCGCCCTTCGGGATAAAAGAAGAAACGCTCCGATTACTCGAAGCGTCCCATTAATAATGATTATTTGATTAGACTGCATAGATAACCCTCCAACTGTTCCAATGACATTTGCCTAACTTGCGGCATAGTTTTCTCTAAAATGGCTCCCTCTTGGATGAGCCGATGTGTTCGTGCCGCTCGCTCCTTCACACGGTTACGAGCCTGCGCTTCTTCCAGTCTGTGCTTTGCCTGTAAATAATCTTTCTCAGTAAAATTCATCATATAGTTTTCCTCCAATCAAAAAGGCGGCTTGTGAAATTGCTCTCACAAGCCGCCGCAGCGTTAATTGTTATTCTGTTGTAACAGCGCTTCCTGTTCACGCTGTTTTTTTCGTGCAGCAGCACGTCGCTGCTTTTCTCGATAATAAGCTCGCTGCTGACGTTGCTTTTCCGCTAAAGCTAATTCCTCTGCTGTAGGCTCCTGCGTAGGAATGTTTACCTGACCGACAAATTTGAGATAGATTTCAATTTCCTGCTCACGTTCGCCGCTTGACCTATCGGGTGCGTGAACAATTATCTTATCTACAAATTCATAGATCATTTGATTCGTCAAAACAGAAAACTCCGTGTACTTCTTTGCGAGTGCAAGAAACTGCTGCACACGTTCTGTATCGCTCTCATAAGCGACAAGTTTGCTTTCGTCTTGATTGATAACGGATTCCAATTCTTCCTGCTCTGCTTCATATTCCTGAGAGAGCACTTCAAAACGCTTTTCATTCAGCTTGCCTGTCGCAAAGGATTCATACAGCTTTCTGATTAACACATCAAGCTCATTACAACGCTTTTTTGCTTTGTTGATTTTTCGCCTTAGTTCCTTTGCTTCGGATTGCTTTTGCACCTCGGCTTCTTCACGAACACGCCGGATAAAATCCTCCTCGTTCTCAATCGCATATTTACTGACAAGCCTAATGGTTTCCAGAACAAGCGTTCTTAACGCTCTTGTGCTGACATAGTGTGACGAGCATTTCTTATCTATTCTGTGATATGTCAGTGAATATGTGGAACAATCATAATGGTCGTAAGGATATAATCCGCTTACAGGATCAACGCCTCGGTTTTCTTTGTTCGCTTGCGCCCGACCTCGATGGTTATACATTTTTTCTCCGCAATCAGCGCAATACACCAATCCCGTAAATGGGTTTACCTGTCCTGTTGAATCAGTGCGCTTGATCGTTTTCCGCACTTGCTGTGCCAACTTCCACGTTTCGGGATCGACGATTGCTTCATGCGTGTTCTCGAAAATCAACCATTCTTCGGGCGGTTTGACAATCGCCTTTTTATCTTTATAGGATTCCTTGTAAGAACGGAAATTAACGGTATGCCCCATATATTCGGGCTTTGCGAGAATATTTCCGACAGTTGTAGCACACCAATCATATTTTCGTTCTTCTGAAATAGTGGTTTGACGAGTACCCTGTCCCATTCTTGCCATATAATTAGACGGGCGTTCAATGCGCTCATCTCTCAACGCTTTTGCAATCAGTTGAGGACCTAACCCTTCAACGCTCATTCGAAAGATACGGCGGACGATCTCGGCGGCTTCTTCGTCGACGATCCAATGGTGCTTGTCGTTTGGATCTTTCTTATAGCCGTAGATAGCGTGATTCGTCGTTGGTTTGCCTGCGTTACCTCTCGCTTGATATGCTGCGATCTGCTTACGGCTGCAATCCCTCAAATACCATTCGTTCATAATATTGAGGAAGGGTGCAAATTCGCTGCTGCTTTTATCTGCGCTGTCAACACCGTTAGCGATAGCGATAAAGCGAACGCCGTGCTCTCGGAACAGAACTTCGGTATAAAAACCCGTCTGTAAATAATCACGTCCTGCTCGTGACATATCTTTTACTAAAACCTTGTCCACTTTGCCCGCTTCAATATCGGCTATCATTTGTTTCCAAGCCGGACGGTCAAAGTTACCGCCCGAATAACCGTCGTCGGTGTAGTGAACGCAGTTAGTAAAATTATGCTGTGCTGCATAGTCTTCTAAATAGCGCTTTTGATTAATGATTGAATTACTATCACCAAGCAATTCATCATCTCTTGATAACCTTTCGTATAAGGCTGTAATCTTTTCGTCCGTTTGCCTGTTGTTCATTTTAGAACTCCTTTCAGGCTGAACGGCTCATTTGCGGCATAGTTATTATACCACAAGGCTCGTCAGATTTAAAGCCCTCATTACGAACAATTCGTAAAATTTTGTCTTCCATCGTTTCGCCATTCTCCTTGCAGAACACTTTGACGTGATAAGTGGTCTTTCCGATACGGCGAATCATTGTTGTGTAGTTGTTGGTCAATATATTACCTCCCATTGAGTTTTGAAATAGATTTGTGTATAATAAATTTAGCCAGTTCCTTAATCTGTAACCCCTAAAGTGAAACATTGATAAAAACACCTTGCCTACGCAAAAATGCCCTCCAAAAGCCGCTTGAACAGTGGCTTTCAGAGAGCAAAAGCGTTACATTTCAGCTTTTCAGTTGTCGGTGCTTTTTTACACGTTCCGCTGCTCGCCGACGTCGAGCTTCTTCGGAGCATTGTTCGGAACAATACACCTTGCGTCCCGTTGAAGCAAAGAGCTGACCGCATTGCCGACATATCTTTGTGGGTATGCCTTTGAATAGGGCGAATAGCTCGGCGTCGGTAGGTAATACGGCTTGCTCATAATACTTGCACAGCTTGCTGTCGGTAAAGCCTACGCTAAACATATAGCACTCTGTTTCAAGTGGTAGGCAGCCATATTCTTTACTGTAATTAGCGCAGCAGTTGGCAACGTGTTTTTTGATTCGTTTCTTATCTCTGATTGATAATTCTGCCATAGCGTGTCCTCCTTCTTAATTGATAGAAGTAATCTGAAATAAAGAAAACAGATTACCCTCCATATATAGGAGAAATACGGTACGGTTTGCGGAACTGTTTTTAGAAAAATTTTAAGAAATTTTGCGGGAGGTGATTTACGGTGGATGATTACGAGGATATTTTGTCGGAACAGGAAGAAGAACAGCTCGCCGAAGCGTTAGCCGAGGAACATCAGGCTGAATTAGAGATACAGCTTGAACGTGACGAAGAACCGCCACAGATCGACGAGCCGCCCGAAACAAAAAAGCTGAAACGGGAATTGGAGCGTGAAGCGCTATCACGAATAGAGAACGCCGCAAGGACAACCGATGACTTCAAAAAGGTAATCGCTTGGTGGAACAGGCTTGACAGTAACCGTGAGCGCAAAGAACGCTATCACGAGATCAGCCGGAGCGGCTTGGATATTCCTCTTGATTTCGGCGCAAAGCTCGACGGTGAAGTGATTCCATATGATGTCAACGATGTCCTGATAAAACAAATCCGCAAGGGCGATTATATCGACGCAATCTTTCATTGTCCCTTTGAGCTGAACGAATTGGTAACGGACGGCGATTTATCTAAGGAAACGCTGAATAAATAAAGGTGTATAGTAACCTAATCTTAAATCGAGTGAATTTTTTAAGCAACTTGAAAGAATAAGCCTATAAATGGGGAAATAACCCTCTAAAAACGGGGACTTTTCCCCAAAAAGGGTACAGTTATCCTATCTGCACTGTTGAAAACTTTTTGGCACGGGCAAGCATAAGCAAATTGGCGCAGGCAAAAAGCACATTCAGCTTGTGAAGATTCTTATCAATACCACGATAACGAACCTTGCTAAAGCCAAATGTTCCTTTGATTATTTTAAAGGCATGTTCTACTTTCGAACGGACAGAAGATTTGCGATAGTCAATATATCTTTCCCAATCAATGGCGTTGTCAGATACTTTCGGAAGGCTTCTTGGACGGCGTGTGATACGATAGTCGATCTTTGATAAATGGTCATCATCTTTGATTTCTGTACGCTTCTGGATACCAACGTAGCCAGAATCTCCGTACACCACCTCATCATCTTTACGAATCAGTTTTGCTGTTTCTGTGATATCATGAACATTGGCTGGCGTAGCGGTTACCGTATGCACATAGCCTGTTCCTGCATCAACTCCGATATGACATTTCATGCCAAATCGCCATTCGTTGCCCTTTTTCGTCTGGTGCATTTCCGGATCTCTGGCTTTCTCCGCGTTCTTTGTCGAACTCGGTGCATTGATGATCGTGGCATCTACAATGGTTCCGCCTTTCATCATAGCTCCGCCCTGTTCCAGAACATAGTTGATTGCTTTGAACATTTGTTCTCCCAGATGATTTTCTTCCAGAAGGTGTCGGAATTTCAGCAGCGTAGTAGCATCAGGCACTTGCTCTTCATTGAAATTGATTCCCATGAACTTGCGAAAGGCGTAACTGTCGTAAATAGCGTCTTCCACACCTTCATCTGACAGATTGAACCAGACTTGCAGCAGATACATCCTCAACATCTTTTCTATACCTTTTGTCGGACGACCTCTTTTTCCGCTGGGATAGTATGGCTTTACAAACTCTACCCATTCATCCCACGGTATGATTTCGTCCATTATATCGAGGAACTCTTCTCTTTTCGTTATCCTTTTTCTGTTGCTGTATTCGTAGTCGCTGAATGTCATCTGTCCCATGCTTTTGCCCTCCATTTTCATTTTCCTCTATTATACCACTCTCTTGCTTTTTTGGGTAGATTAAATCAGCGTTTCCCTAAGATACTGGATAAGCTATCCGACGATCATAAGGAGATCATCTTTAATACCATAGTGAGGAATATGAGCACAAAGGCTCTCGGAGATATTCGAGGTCAGACGGATAGAAATATCCGCAAGGTCAGGGCAACGGCGGTAAAGAAGATACATAAAGCGTTACTGCGTGTATTACAGAGCCGAGAAGAAAACGGTATACCTCTCACGCCAAATGAAAAGGAATTTATGAAAAACGCCCTTGACGATAACAAGGGCAGTTAGTATAATGGTAATATATTATTTTGAATTCAGATTACATTATATAGAGGTGGAGATAATGGATAAGATTAAAGCCGAAGAAGCCCAGAAAGAATTGACGATGATTTTGTTATATCTTGCTCGTTTTACTAATAATGGCAGACTTGTTAAAAGTGATGATGTATATTCTTGGAAAGGGTATGATTTTGATGTTCTGAACTCCCTTGATGACGAGGATTTTATCCGGCAAGGTGATCGTCCTTCAAGAAGAAAATCAGTTTATCTGACCGAAACAGGAATTGATTATGCAAAAGAATTGTTAGAGAAATACGGAATATTAGATTGGGAATGATTTATTATGAAATTGTTTGAGCATTCCAATTCAATTTGGGTACGCTACAGTGAATATGAATGGAAAGAAGCTAAGGACGGCAAACTGTATTTGACTCCCTGTGACGACGCAGAGCCGGATTTATACGATCCATTGAAAGAGTATCGGCAGTTAGTCTTGGATGCTATTTGTATCGGTCGCTTGTGTATGAAGGAAGATCAGAACGATGAAGATATACAAGCTGAGATAAAAGCCTTTGCAGAAAAGTACGGCTTGTTCGGATTGATGACAGCGCTGCCGACTACCGCTTCCTTTATGGACTATGAAGCGGTATATTTGCCGAAGAATCAGTTGATCAGGCAAGAAACGATGTCAACCGAGGAATACCTTTTCTTGTTCTTCCCGTTTGACAAGCTCGATTTAGTGAAGCGCGGCGTAGAATCCTTGTGGAACATCGAGGGCGATATAAAGATGATGGCGCTCGCTATGACAATGAACAACGAGCCTATGGCTGTCAATATGTGCCTTCAGCGGCAATACGCCGAGCGCTATGAATGGATGAAGCAAGCATTTACCGATTGGGCGTTTAACGCAACAACGGTGTTTTTCTATTATAACGACTACGATAATCTGAACGAGGATACCAAACAAATCATGCGTGAGAGTATCAAAGCGTTCGGCGGAAATGCACCGACGTATCATATCACCTTAATGAAACAACCGACGCTTATATGGGATTTTCACTCGCTCCTGCTCGGCATACAAATGATGTTATCGTTTATGCTGACGGATGAACACAATCCCCTCCGGCTCTGCAAGCAATGTATGAAACCGTTTATCGCTTCCAGACCAAGCGCAGTCTTTTGTAGTCCGAGGTGCAAGAATCAATATAACGTGTATAAGAACAGAGAAAAGAATAAAGGCGAATAAACCATCGATCCAACTTGTGCAAAAAATACACAAGTTGGATTTTTTAATTTGTATTGCATTTGTGCTTACAATCGTGTATAATAAATACAGAAACTTTGAAAGGAGCATGATTATGTCAAAGACCGCTAATCTTTATGTGAGAATCGAACCTGATCTGAAAGAACAGGCTGAAAAGATTTTATCCGCGCTCGGTATTCCTGCGTCCAACGCCATCAATATGTTCTATAAGCAGATTATTCTTCAAAGGGGAATGCCTTTTGATTTAAAGCTCCCGTCGGAAACGGTATTGAATTTTAATCAGCTTACCGAACAGGAAGTCGACCGAGAGTTACAAAAGGGTTTAGACGATGTAAAAAACGGAAGCGTAAAATCCGCAAGGCAAACATTTGCCGACATCAGAAAGGACTATAACCTGTGATCTATTCGGTAAACATTTCTTCGCAGGCGGATAAAGATATTCGATCGATCTATGAGTATATCGCTTTATCGCTGATGTCACCCGAAAACGCTGACGCACAATTATCCAGACTGGAAGAACGGATCAATAATCTTGATAACCTGCCAAAGCGTTTTCCGAAATATAAGAACGATATTCGCTTTATGCCGGTCGATAATTATCTTGTATTTTATACGGTAGATGATAACTTGAAAGATGTTTCTGTTTTAAGGGTTATGTACGGTAGGCGTGATATTGAAAACTCAATATAAAGTATGCCCGCTGTCAACGATTAACGCTGACAGCGGGCTTGCGTTATACATAGACTATTTCGTTCAAAACAATTTCTTCGGCACGGTTGCGGATGTTATTCATGCGACGTACCCACGCCATTTGGTCGGCGGCTTTGAGTGCTTCGGTCACACCTTCCTGTTTAGCCATAGCTTTTACAAGGCTATCCATCCGCTCGGTACATTCTTTCTCAACCTCTGCCAAATGCTCGGATAACTTACAAGAAGTAAGCAAATTGGTATAGATGATCGGGCGGTGCTGCTTTAAGTATCTCGACCGCAAATGTCCGTACTTGCCGATCACATATTCCTTTGTTTCGGGTAAAATCAGATTCGGGAGCAAGTAATCTCCCTGTTGGCTGTAAGTACCGCCAAGTTGCTCAAAAATAGTATGCTGTTCCATAACTGGCTCCTTTCGTGGTATTGTTGTTTTGCAGTTTTGGTTTAATAGCTCCTTTCCCATAACTGCGTCTTTCATTCGCCACAAATGAGCCGTCACAGCTATGATGTATTAGGTGTGGTAATTATCACCCTTTACATCATATATCTTCATAAAGCTTTCTGAATATTACATTCAACTCGTTTTTACGGTTATTCAGCCTGTCAAGCTCGGTTATCTTCTGACTGAGTTTTTTTCGGCTTTCCGACAAACTTCTTTTACTGATGCACTCAACAAATTTGTCCTTTTCATTGACTGCACAATAAATTGCCTGATTGATTTCTTCCCTGACAATTTCATCTAATACAATTTCACGGATTCTGTGCGGCAATACACAATCGCCGTCCTTGTGTCTGCGGTAGGAACTGCACATAAAGTAATAGCTTTTTGGCTTTGGCTTGTTTCCGCTGTTGTAGGTAAGCCTTGCTCCGCAGTCTGCACAGTAGAGCAAACCACTATACTTATTGATATTACCTGACTTCGTAATTCTTCTCCTACCCTCACGAACCTTCTGAACAATGCCCCAGGTTTCTTTGTCGATTATAGCTTCGTGAGTGTTTTCGAATCTGAATTGATTTTCTACAGGAACAAGCTTCTTTTTCCTATCCTTGTAGGACAAGGTTGTAGTTTTGCAATTCACCGTATGCCCGAGATACACCTCATTTTCAAGCATACCGACAATAGTTTTTGTCGCCCAGCTGTATCGGTCTGTAATGTCAGTTTTCTGAATGATAACACCGTCATTTTCGTAGCGATATACCGAAGGTCTTGGAATCTTCTTTTCTGCAAGAACCTTTGCAATATTTCTCGGACCCATACCTTTAGCACAAAGTTCAAATATCAGTTTCACATTCTCAGCAGTTTCCTCATTGACAATCAGATGACCTTTTCTTTCGGTATCTTTCCTGTAACCATAAGGAATATGTGACCCTATCCGTTCTCCTCGTTCTGCTTTAGACTTGATAACTGCCCTGATCTTTTTACTTGTATCTCTTGCAAACCATTCGTTGAATAAATTCTTGAACGGTGCAAGTTCATTTGACGAACTGTTTATATCGTGACTATCATAGTTATCATTGACAGCTATGTATCTTACATCACGGTGCGGAAACTCCATTTCAATATAGTTACCCACACTGATATAGTTTCTGCCAAGTCTTGATAAGTCCTTTGTGATAAGCGTTTCAACCTTGTTCTGTTCAATTAAATTCAGAATTTCCTGAAATGCAGGACGGTCAAAAAACACACCTGAATATCCGTCATCAACAAATACCTGAATGTTTCTGAAACCGTTTTCAACAGCATATTTCGTAAGCATTGATTTCTGATTCTCTATACTGTTACTGTCACCTTCTTTTTCGTCTTCCTGTGACAATCTGCAATAGAGAGCCGTTATTTTATCTTCCATTGCGTTTAACCTATTCATCTTTCCTCCTTATCTGTATCAAACCGATTGATAGCATAGTTTATGCAACGCAATCATACTATCAATCGACTTGAATATCCAGACTAATTTTCAGTTATGAAACTTTTTCTATTTCTTTAAGCATTAAGTATTTCAGATTATCCTCTGCTGTTCGTTTTGAACTCATATCGAATATTGAATTGACTGAATATACCTGTCCGCCAATCTCATAATTTTTATGTGAAATCAGTTTATTATCTTTCAGAATATACGATCTGTTACTTCTCATAGTTGTTTCAACTTCAGCATTATATTCACTTTCTTTAGGAATTCTGAAATCATTAATTTCCTTCATTTAACCTCCAGTCTGATGAAGTTAAATTGTCAGATTAAATTCTGTTTCTTCATCTTTGTATTCTATATTTTCTTTGTCTGTTGCTATACCTGCAATCAATCCAGCAGTAATACCAATCAAAGTACCAATATCGTTGCCGTTTTGCTCGGCTTCAATCCGCTTTCCGCGTTCCTCTTTATCCTCGGAATCGTCCTCAATTATTTCAGAAAGTGACTGAGCAAAAGAGTTGATACCGTTGAAGATACCACTGTTATGAGTAACCATTTCAGGAATGTCAGAAAGTTCAGACTCTTTACCTGTGATGATATTTGCGTTGAGAGTTTCTGTCCTTCCTGCAAGGTGTCGTTCAAAAACTTCTCTTGTATTTTCCCAGCCTGTTCGATAGACTCCGTCATTAGCTGTTGCATTTCCTGAATCTCTTTCAGAGCCTGATCTGATATTTTCTTCAGTTGAGTTTGACTTTCTTTCGAAATCGTTTCCATATTTTCTTGATTGATTTTCAAAATCCTCTCCAGATATTCCAACATCTGTTCGTCTGTCGATATCTTGGAAATCATATTGTACAGTTCTGGCTGAAACTTTACAGCTGTTCTCAAGAGATTGAGTTCTTCCTCTCTGACCTGAGAAGGAATCGCAATTACTTTCGTTTCTCCTGAGAGAAGTTCTATTGAGGTCAGTGAGCTGTTGTTCCTCTGTTTGAGATTTTCTATAATATTTTTCTTGCCTGTATCTGAATTCATTTTCAATATTTCCTTTCAAATATTTATCTTCGTGCAGTTTAATATCTCTGCACTTCATTTTGTTAGGACATTGATATGTAATATATTTTCTATCATCTGTCCAGATTACCGAGTAACCCATAACTGACATTGCTTGTATAAATTCTTCCTTGCTACTGCTAAACTCCATAGCTTTATCAATATCACAAATCAGTTTTATCTTCCAACTTTGACCTTGTACTGCTGTTCGATATTCTCTTGAAGATAATTTTGTGCCGTCTTTTTCGTAAGGTTTCAAAGTTGATAGATTATGCTTTCTGCAAATCTCATCACTTAAAGCCCTCAGAGTTTTTAATGTATTTGGATTCTGTCTTAGCTTTTTACCACTCTCAAAGCTAACTGAGTTGATTACAAAATGTGAATGAATATGTTCTGCATCGCAATGAGTAGCAACTAAAACTTCATAGCCTGTCCATGCTTTCTCAGCAAACTCCAATGCCAAATCGTGAGCTTTTTGATGAGAGATATTTTCTTCAGGTGAAAACGACTGAACATACTGATAGAAATTCATACCGTTAGTTTTATCGTATGACCTCTTAGTTGCCATAAACTCTTTGAAGGCATTTTCTCCATCACAGTTAATACCGCTCACAAGTCTTTGGTTTGTATTGTTATCATAGACTTTCTTATCCTGAGTGCAGTAATCAATCACACCTTTCATTGCACTGATAGATTGTTTTGTTTCAGGAATATATATTACGGTAGCCATTACTTATCCTCCGAGAGTTTTATAATCGCATCATAGATTTTTCTCTGTTGCATAATCAGTTTATTGAAGTTCGCTGAGGCAAAAGCTCCGCTGTTTATCTTTCTTGTTATCTGATTCAAGTTGTTACCAATCTTTTTCAGTTCGATTAATACAGATTGCAAATCAACAACTTTTATTTCAGTTTGTAATGAAGTTTTTAAAATGTAATCAGTCAATGTCAGTTTTGCTTTCTTTGATTTTTTATAAATCGCTGACTTTTCAGAGTTAGTAAGTCTGATAGTAAGCGTTGTATTTCTCTTGCGGTTTTCCATAATTTACACCAATTCAAAGTGGGTTTGGGCTTCTGCCCGACTATCTGCGTTTCGGTGGACAGCCGGACGCTCTGCTTGCCCCAGACAAAAGTCTGGGAATATGCCCCCAAACCTCTGCTCCTGAAATAAATTTTCAATTCTGCCGTAAATTTGCTCAAATTTCGGTTTTTATCTTTATTCGGATACTTTCTCGTATTCTCTTTGATAATCGCACACATCGTCTGAAATTGCGTTACAGGTCGCTACAGGGACGATAGGGTCGACATTGACGAAAGAATTGACACACTCGTTAATATCGTCCTTAACGTCACTATCGTCACTTTCAGTATAATATTTAATACTGAGTCCTCGTTTTCCGTTGCTACGATATGATTCAAAATATACTCCGTTATCCTCAAGCTCATATCGCCATTTGTTCATCAATCGTTTTAATACCTTTGCAGAGATTTCTTTACAGCAGAAGCAATTAAATTCATCTGCAAACTCAGTATTAGAGCCTTTGAATAACCTTTTCTGTTTCATAAACTCAATAAGTAAACTCATTTCTTCAGGCAACAGCATATCAGGATTTTCTGAGCTATCTGATATGATATTCCAAGTACAATCCTCTTTGTTAAAGTTTAATTCAATCTCACGGTATTCTATATCTCTGCCCGTGCAAATCATAGTTGCATTATTCTGACTGCGTTTGCTTTTGTCGAGAGTAATTATTGTATCCACACCACCTGCAATACCATTTGTACCTGACAGTTTATTAAGAGGGTCCTTGTCATCTTGCTTACGCATATGATGTACAAGCAGAATAGCAATTTTCAATTCATCTGCTATCTTTTTGATAGTTTCAATTTCTTTGTAGTCACTGGCATAGCTTGTGTCCTTTGAGTTTTGTCTGACTATTTGCAAGGTATCAATTACAATCAGCACTGTGTCACTATGCTCTTTAACAAAATTTCTTATCTGTTCTTCAAGTCCGTCAGCCAGTGAACAGCAGGAAGTAACAAAGTAAACATTGTTTGTGACCTCATCTGTGATAGTTAGCAGTCTATTTTGAATCCTGTTATGGTTATCTTCAAGACATAAGTACAAAGTAGTTCCTTGAGTAGTTTTAAATCTCCATATACTTTCGCCTTTTGCAATTTTCACACACCAATCAAGCATTAACCAAGACTTACCTATCTTTGGTGCTCCTGCAATAATTGCAAGTCCCTGTGGAAGTAAACCTTTGATTATAAATTTGGTGCTTGGTATGTCCATATCAAGTAAGGCTTCTCCGTCTATGGCTTCAAATTTCTTTTCATTTTCCAATTCGTGTATGTTTTCTCCTTTAATTTAATAATTATCTTTAGTTCAATTTAAAGACAATCATAATTTCATCAGCTCCTTTTGCCTTCAATATATAAATGCGTGATTTTTTAAGAAAAACAGAAAAGTAAGTGACAATGATTTTTCGTTTCCTGAAACATTGTGATTTTTATATCCGTGTGATATACTTTAACAGGAGTTGATATTATGGATTTGATAACTCATATGCGAAATAAAGTGAACACAACTGAACCTTTTACCGTCACCTACAAGAAAGATAAGTTTATAATTAACAACAAAGAATATCCCATTGGCTACACCAGTTTTCTTGTTATGAATGAGGATTGTCGATTTATTGATGTAAAAGATTTTGAAGATTTAAAAGCTTTTGCAGAAGAACTATCAAAGAATGATTTTGACAGAAAGAAATTTTTAGAATATCACAACAGAATAAATGAAGCTATTGATGTACTAAGTCATTATGAGGTCTTTAAACTTATAGGAATTGAGGAGTACAAAAAGAAAATTGATAAACTATTTACGGAAGACAAAATCAAGAGTTATGAAGAAGATTATCAATTAGAACAGATTGGCTATAAGATAGATAGTTTTGAAAAGCTAGATGAGCTAATCAAAGTAAATATTGATTTGAAAAATGCTTTTAAGATTGGAGTGTTAATTTTTTCATCAGTACAGGAACTGGTTCGATATTCTTCTACTGTTTTTCAGATAACAAATAAAATTGTAAAAAATAACACTCGCACCAAGAGTGAACTGGCAGAAGCGTTTAACGATTTTCTTAATGACCCATATATGAGTTTTTTATTTATGGACGAACCTTTCAGCACACGAGCAACTATTACTCCTGTGGTGGAAACCGAGAACGGCATTAGCACAATCTACAGAAGAGCTTATTATAGCAACCTCAAAGACTTTCTTATGACTGATTTGTTTGAAGGATATATTAACGGTCATTATCTTTGGAGATGCGATATCTGCGACAGACATTTCTTTATGACTACAGCACATAACCAGCTGTATTGCAGTACTCCAAACAAAAAATACGGCGTGCCTTGCTCATATGTTGCAAAGCATCCTGAAATTACCAAGATGAAAATGGCAAAGCAAAGAAAATCTGATAGTCCGTATTATGTTCTGTGGCATAAGAGAAACTGCTCTATACGCAAAAATAAAAGCCTCGGCAAATACAATGAAGCTGTATCAGCCAAGGCTAAAAAATTGATTGATGATAAATTTGAGAGGGCACAGTTTGATTTTGACTATGCTGAAAATCAGTATGCAGAGGATATGACACTTTCTAAAATATATGAGGAAGCTATGAAATAAAGGCGGTGAGCTATTGCACAACGAAAACTTTAATATGTATAAGCTAAATTACGAACCTGAAAAGCTTGATGATTTCAATGATTACTTCACACGATATATTCAAACCAAAAACATTATGTACTTCAATGAATTTCTTCATTTCTATGAGCCTATACTTAATATAAAAACTGATAGGTATATCAAGAAAAACGGTCTTGAGCAAAACAGATTAGCAGACTTAAAACAAATCTTTGCTTCACTTTTATGGGCTGAATTGCAGAGCTATGATATTAATAATCCGCTACCTTTATTGCAGATTATAAAGTTTAAGCTCACGAAATCTTGGGATGAATATGTCAGGACAAGTTGTGGCACTATCACCATAGACAAAGAGAACAGATATAGAAACCTTAATGCAGTTGTAAAGCATTATCATATGCAACCCATTGAGAGAACGCTTGATGAAAAGGTAAAGGATATTGCAGAAAAGTTGCAAATCTCAGAAAAAACTGTACGTGAATTTCTTGAAACTTCAAAATCATTTAAATATTCAGATAATATTAGTGATGATAATATACTTGCAAACAAAGAGTGTGTATCTTTATTACCTGAAGCAAATATCACATCTAAAAGCAATGCTGAATTGATACAAAACGAAATACAAAAGCTATCACCAATCGAAAAGCGATTACTTGAACTCACAGGTGGTATAAACTTTGATAGCTTCGATACAACAGATAAAAAGACATACAAGCAAACAGCACTCCTGCTTGGTTTAACAGAAAGTGCTGTTGAGAAGAAACGCAAGAGGATACTTAACAAGCTTAAGTATGCTTTGGATATGGATTAATCTCTTTTATTAACCCACACAAATATTTCCATCGATGGTAAGCTAGTTTATAATAAAACAAACGGCTACAAAGGCAAATTTAATAACAAACAGCAAACGGATAGGCAATCACACGAATTTGATTGCCTATCCGTTTTTTCAATTATTAACAACCTCAATAATTATCCTTGCTCCCAACTGAAAGACACACAAAAACGCTTCTCGTTCACTAATTTCAGAAATTTCACGATTGCAGTCCTTGAGCGTTTCAAAGATGATTTTTTGTTCATCGGAAAGAGTTTTTAAAAATTCATCTTCATTTCTGTTGAGTAATTTAAGTAGTTCTTTTAGTTCATCACTGAGCTTTGCGTGCTTTTCGTTTGGAATAACATTGCCATAGTAAAGTTCTTTGATTATGTTCATAGTCTGTGCCTCCTTTTATTAGCACAAACATATATCACAAATTTTTTTAAAGTCCAGTAAATTAATAAGTCACTAAAGATTGGTTGCACAGTACAAAGAATAAAATTAACCATTCTACATTTGTGAAATATGAAACAATAATATTATTCCAAACTAAGATAATAGCTTACTATTTCCTGCTCAAGTTTCAAGTTGTGATTTTTCATATATTTTAATGTTTCAATATACGAAGTATCTTCCATTAATGATTCCAGCCTGCTTATATCATTATCTGTTAGTTTTTGTAAACAATTTCTAAAGCGTATATCCTGCAATTGTTTTATTCCCATGCAATATAGCTCAAAGTCTGTAGATGTTTCTTGGCATAAATGTTTATGAATTAAAAAACCACCAATATCAATATCTCCAAAATGTTTATATTTAACATTCGGATTATCTGAAATAACTTTTTTCAAAAAGTCTATTTGATGTCGATTTGCAAAACCTCCTAAGTACATTGTTGCTGAAGTGTTATCATTCATTCTATGATAAGATGTCTTATTTTCAATAGTCATTACATTATCAACATCAACTATTATGCTTTTTACTTTTTGAAAATCACCAGAAGATATAGCTATTCCACCTTGAAGTTTTGATATATCTAAAACATAATGCTCAAACTCGATTATCCAGTTACCTTTAAGAAAGATTTCCTGTTCTGCTGGTGTAACATAAAATAAACTTAGTATAGCATCGTTTCTTTCAGTTTCTTCTCCAATCGTTCCAGTTGCATTTCTTAAAAATTTGCAAACCTCTTCATAATTATTCTTTTCAAACCATTTTGAATTACCATACACTAGCATAGAAGCTTCTCTTACATATAAATTTTCTTTGTTTTTTTCTAAAAAACTAATCATTTTCAGATTTGCTTCAATTTTTTCTGGATTAAGTGTATTTGTTGGGTCTTTAATCTGAGCAAGAATATCTTTGCAATATTTTTGCACAATCTCACCATTGTGTATATATTTATGTATTATTTCAGAAACTTGTTTTGAAATAATAGGTTTTGGAACTACACCATACTCCGTGTTTAAATATTCATATATGATATTCAGCTTATCTTCGGAAAGATATATCTTTTTAACATCATCACTAAATTTCAAATAATCAGCAGTTATAAAATTCATACTCAATAGTTCTGATACTGCTTTATTAAGAGATTGTTTTTCGGATATATCGGCATTATTGTTATCATAATTCTTATACACTTCTTTAGGCTTTAATATAATTCTTCTGTTGGTGATAACATTCTTTGCACAGCGTTCATTATATTTTTTTAGTAATCCTTCAAGTATAAGTTTTTTGTAATCTTTATTATTCATGGAATTTTACCGTTCCTATTTGCATATTATCATTACTAACTTTTATAACAGGTATGATTACACCGCATTCACTACCAATTGATTCCAACTTGTTAGGAGGTGCACAAAATATAACTTGAAAATTTTGAGTTTTAAAGAAATCCAACATCAATTTTATATTATGGTCACTCATTTTTTCAAATGGTTCGTCAATAAAAATTAAACGAACAGAATTAAACCTAGCATTGTATATCATTGATAATGCTGCTGAAAGTATAAGTGTGTATGGTATTTGAGTTCCTGCTCCAGAATTATATCCAACTTGCTTTGAAAGCTTACCATCCTTTACTTCATCACTGTTAATAATTATTTCATAGCTCATATAATTCCTATAATCTGCAAATCTTTTTATTTCTGTAATATCGTTATGGTCAATAATTTTATTGATGATATCACGAATTTCACTTTCTCTTTCTTCAATCTCATCAATGTCGTAGCCTATAAAACTCGCAAACTGCATTTGTCCATCGTTAATATTATTTGTTTCATCCAAATACTCTGCATATCTAAGAATTTTTGCATAATCACTATTATTGCTCAGCATTTTAACATCAAACTGGTATTTGGTTGAAAACTCGAGTTTTCGTAATTCTTTGTTTATATCAGAAATATCTTGTCTTGCCTGCTTTGCTGTGTCATATATTTTAAGCACAAATTCTCTTTTAAATATTCGTTCATAGGTTGCTGTTTGCTCTTTAAGTTTTTCTTGTATCCCTTGTAAATCATCAATCCAGATTTTATCTCTACGCTTTTTATAAACTGCTTCATACTCTAAACCAACAGGTAATTTATCTACATCCTGCTTGCGATTATTATATGATAGCTGTTTACCATTAATATTAGCTTCCAACGCTCGAACTCTTTTTTCTGTGTTTTGCTTGTCTTGAGTAGTCATTAACCCACAGGTTGAACTACTACCTAATAAATATCGGTCATATTCTTCTATCGCTTTTTCTAAAGCAGAATTATTTAAACTTCTTTCTTCGTCTAATTCTGCCTGTTTAGCTGTTGCATTAGCCTTATAATCTTTAATTGTTTTTTCTTTTTGAGATGTTGTTTCTTCTAATATTGTTTTTTTCTTTATATTTTCGTTACGGTCTTCCTTTTTAGAATTTAGTTGATTCTCAAGTTTAACTACACGCTCATTTAAAGTCATAAATTCTTCATTATTTTTTTGTGCTTTTAACAAATCATCATAATGTTCTTTTTCATCCCTTAAATCAGCTGATGCTTTTGCCCACTCTTTATGAGCATTCAAATCAAACTCCCTAAAAGAATCTAAACCAGAATTTAGATATTTGGATTTTTCTTGCAAAGCTTTTTGCTCTAAAAGTTTTGCTTTTTCTTCTTTATCTAATTCACGCAACCTTTTTTCTGCTGCTCTTTTATTTAATTCTATTGCCTGATTTCCTAAACAATAGCTTTTGATTTTTCTTGTGTTGATATAAGTTACAGCCATATTACGGCTTAGCTTACCTTCCTTTGACATAGCATTGTCATATTTAGGTACATCATTAATATCTACAGCGTGGATTTTTCCTAACCAAAATTTAAAATAATTGGCAGCAGTTTTATTTTGAATATTAAGATAATGAAAAACTGAGTCTTCTTCACATTTTATATCCTTTGACATTAATAGCTTAGTATTCACCAATTCTACATATCTATGCTTAGATTTATCTAACACAGCATTTGCAATATCGAATACTTCTTTTGATACTATAACAGCATAACGATGTATTCCTAAAAAAGCTTCTATTGCATTTCTCCAATTTTCATCCTTTAGCTCTACCACATATTCACAAGCCATATGAGCTTCTTCGTTAATACCATGCTTTTTAAACTCACGATTCATTTCTTTAATAAGCTCAATTTGTTCCTGAACAGTGGAATAATCTGCTTTGTTTTTGTTACAGCTTTCAATAATGCTATTGTGTTCTATACATTCTGAATTTATAGATTTTAAAGCTTCTTCTAGCAAAGTATTCTTCGCAATTAAGTTATCACGACACTCTCTTATTTCTTCCTTTAATAAATCTATAATTCTTTGTTTTTCAGCTACTTCAAGATTATTTGATGTTAGCTCACCAATAGTATTATTGTTCTGTACTGTTTCTCCTAATTCTAACAACTGAACAATGAGTTCCTGCATTTGTTTCTGAAAAAGTTCCAATTTTTCTTTTTCAGCATTTAATTTATTCAACTGCATCTCATATGTAGATATTAATTGCTTTGATGCTTCTATTGCTCTTGAAACATCAAGTGCTCTAAGTGCATTTTTTGTTTCTAAATATGTTGTTTCAATATTGTTTATTTCATCGTCTTGTTCTTGAATTGTTTTTTTCAAAACTTCGATTGTAGTTGTATTTTCATTAATTAATTGCTCTGTTTCTCGGATTTCTTTCTGATATTTTATAAGGTCTCTATATTTAATTTTTATATCATCTATTTTTAGTTGCAAAGACTTCTTATCATGCTCTGTATAATCTTCCAATATAGAATCTAAATCTTTTATCTCTTGATTTATCAGTTCTAAGCTATTAGTTATTTGCTCAATATTTTTCTTTGCGTCTTTTAATTTATCAAAATTAACATTATGCTCTTCTAAAACTGACTCCTTGATAAATTCTTGGATTTTTGCAGCAGGGTTATACGCCATAATATTACGAAGCTTTCTTTGATACATTGGAACCTCTTTATTAGATAATCTAATACCTAACTTTGTCATAAAGGACTCTATACCATCCGTTTTGTTCATCATCTGAACACTATATTTCTTCTGGAAGCCCGATGCATCATAAGGTTTGATAATCGAATCTTCTTCATATACAAATGAAATATCTTCTAGTGGTTTACCATCTATAGCATACCAATATGTACCTCTAATATCTGTAACGGCAGTTTCTATTATTACTCCCAATACAAAAGGATTCTCATTTATTTGGTCAAAATATTCTAAAGCAATATGTGTATAAACTACGGGTATTTTATCAGCAGGTCTTGCATATTTACCTGCACTTGCATCTACAAGACAACGTGTATATGACACCAAATTTCGTTTTCCTATACCACTAGCTGATTTATTGAATTGTGTATCACCTGTATACGCATATTTGATAGCATCTAGTATTGTAGATTTACCACATTCATTTTCACCAGAAATCAATGTTAGGTATTCAGAAGCAGGAATTGTATTATTACGAAAACCATACCAGTTTACTAAATGTATATTTCGTAAAATAGTCTTATTCATCGTTGTCCTCTCTTTCTAAAATATCAATCTGTTCAGCCTCTAAATCTTCTTCAGGAGCATATTCTGCCATTACTTGTTTTAATTGATTTATATCCATACAAAACTGTAACGAAGGGTATAATCTAACCTTTCCATCCTCAGTTGTAATATCATCACCATAATCTATTAGACTGAATTTTTTAAATATACGATAGCAGTCTTTAAAATCTGCTGGTTTCATATTAATTTGATACATTTTGCATTTATCAATAATGTTACCAACAGTTACATACACTCCGTTTGAATATCCTACACGCTCCAGAAATAAAAGCCAAAGCACCATTAATAGCCTTACTTGTTTTACATCGAAGCGATATAAATTTATTCTCTTTAGTCCAACTGTATCTATATCTTCATCAGCTTGTTGTAGCATTGCTACTTTCATTCTATCTTCAACAACAACTTTGTACCCAATCGCATATAAATATGTATTAACATCATATTGATTAGATTCTGATGATATGAAATCATATAATTTTTCTTCCTTATCAGCCACAATAAATGTTGTATCAAGCATTTTGCGAATACAACGCTTAAACAAATATGAATCTTCTTCGTTCATTTTCTTCATAAAACTGAAGTCATTCATAATTAGTCTCCTTTTACTTTTTAGTCACTGTTATATTAGTAATATCAGCAACCTCTGTTGTTATCATTTCTTCTGATAGTTGAATATCATACGGGAATTCTCTATTTTTAGAATAAAGCATCGCTGCTGTATACATTAATATTTCTTCTTTTGTTTGAATAGTTTTTTCTTTAATATTCATTGTATCGTTACCACCAAATTGTACATCAAGAAAATTTCTTACCCTATCTACCGAATACCTATTCTTAGAACTATCAAATAACCTTTCTGTTAGTCTGCTTTTTTCTTCCTCTGACAACTCATCTATTACAAGCCCGATATTCGCTCCTTCATTTTTTATTCGTTTATTCTTTTTAAAAGAATTATATCCAATATACTTCTGACTAATAACGCAAGTACAATCTGCAACCTTTTCCATTATGTCATTTTGCTTATCTTCAGGTATTTTTGAAACTGCATTTAAAAAGTTATGGATTAATGACTCTAACTTAACTCCGTTGCTAGCCATTAACATAATTCTTGTGTTTGCGAGATTATAGTAATTGTTGATACGACTATCAATCAATTCCATATTATCTTCATATTCAACACTTAAAAAGTATTGTAGCTCTGAAAAATATCGTTCAACACGGTCTGTGGCTTCCTCGTAGCTCAATTGCAATTTTTCAGCACATTCTCTAATCATTTTTTCATAAATTTCACCTTGTCTAAAAAACCTCAATTTTTCTTTTATAAACGATATTTGAGCAGGAATTAGTCCATTGTTTTTTACAAAAAAGTATTCACTGAAAAATCGTTCTAACATATCATCTTTCATTATAAATTGGCCAAAGCTATTTATATCCTGAAAAACTATTACAGCTTTCATAATAACTAAAATATTGTCCTTTAAATCTGCCAATTCATTTTTCAGTTCTGTTTCGTTATCAATTAAAGGGGCTAGAATATTGGTATAGGGTCTTTCTCGACGCACCGAGTCTTCCTCAAATGCAGATTTAACAATATCATACATAGAAAAGATACGGTTTGACATCATACCTTCTCCAGTCTTTTCTGTCATTTTTCTTAAAAAATCCATAAACTTTCTGCAATCTGTTGAAATATTAACAACATATTCGCCGTTTCTGCCTAATTCACGAGGAAGTAACCAACCAGACTCTCTAAACAAAGAAAGAATTCCTGCTGCATTTAGTTCTATATCATTCCTGTCCGATTCGTTTTCTTCAATTATGTTGGTGTTATCTGATATAGATTTCTTTATTTCATTTATACCTACATTTTTAAGATGAATGGTAATATTATCTTTTGCATCAGCTTCATACAACACTGGGAATTCTTTTGTTTTATCAATTAATATCTGAATACAATCATAATATAGCCTTCGATATTTCAAGGTTAATGGCTTAAAAAAAGTATCATTTTTTATGTAATCAAAAAAATTCATTATTTAGCCTCCAATGATTTTCGAGCTTTTTCGTATTTTCAACTGCGGTTAGTATTAACTTTGCTACAAAGATAAGTGGATTTAACATCATATTGAAATCGACTGTTCGTATAAATACTTTTAAAGTTTATCATATTTTTAAGTTACATTCAACAAATATTTCTATTTTATTTGCAAATATTCTGTACTGCGACAGATACAGCAAAGATTTATTAGAGTAGAAGAATCTTCAAAGCACAATAAAGGTAATACTAAACATCAATTAAAATATAGAAAGCTTTTCGGTATATCTCGTATTGTACTTAATACTGCATTCTTAGAAGGGGGCACTTCCTGTGGAATAGTCTTTGTCCAGAACGAAATCGGTTTGAAAATCTTTTGCCCATTTTAAATGGTGTCTAGTGTAAATTACAAACTTAAAAATCCTTTTTATTCATATCAAAAACAATTTGTCATATAAAATTTATTGATTTATCTATTTATCTTTATGAGCAGTTAGCATCCTTCTGCCCCTGCCACTCATATCCACAACCGGATATATAAAACAGCAGCGAGAAATCGCTGCTGTTTTGTTTTTTGCACTAACTTGAATCAGCAATAATTATATGCTACAATAAGCTCATAATATATTTGAGAGGAGTTGAGTAAATGAACAAGCATAATTATTACATTATGTCAGGAGACACTGTTGTTGCAAAATGGGAAAATAACGAGCTTACTGTTATTAACGACAAGCTTCTGCCGCTATATCTGAAGAATATCTCTCATGCTGATTTATGGCTTGAAACACGAGCTATTGATTCACATAGAGCAAATTCCCGTTTACTCAAAAAAGCTCTTCGTTTAAAAGAAAAAGACGATATCAGCACAGTTATTCATGTTAATGCTGCAACTATTACTGACAATTACTGGATAAAACCATTGGATAGTCAATTAAAATATGAAGATGTTCACTTTTCTGATGATTATTTTGCAGGGTTAGCATTAAAGGGAAGCTATGTGAGTTTTAATAAAGTTGCCAACTCTAAAAGAAGCAAAACACCTGAATTAACTAATATCGGAAGCTTTGAAAAGTGCTGGAAATTAATTAATGGTCAGTGGTGGATGTTTAAAACAGCTAATCATCAGGAGCAATTTTCTGAGCTTTTCATTTACAAGCTGGGAACAGCTCTTGGTATGAACATGGCTGTTTATAAGCGTGGAGATCAGTGCGTTAAAACTCTTGATTTCACAAACGGAGCCAGTGTTAATTTTGAACCAGCCTTTGCTTTTATGGGCGAAAACGAAGACTACGAAGATGTAGCCGAAGAGATTAACAAGCTTTGCCCGGAGGCAATTGGCGATTTTGTAAAAATGATTTTCCTTGATACAATAGTTGCCAATCCCGACAGGCACACTGCTAATTTTGGTCTTTTAAGGGATACAAAAAGTGGTGAGCTTATAGGCTTTGCACCTGTTTTTGACCATAATATGGCACTGATTTCAAGAGGATATCCAAATCCCCCTACAAAAAATGATATTCTTATAAACCTTTTCAACGATTTTATTTCAGATCATCCTGAATATACGCAATTCATTCCAACAGTTACAGAGGAAATAATAATTGATATTCTTGAAGAACTGAATATGAAGGTCAGAAGAAAAGAAATCATCAATATTATTATGAAAAGATATACAATGATAAAAAAATAAACGCTTGAAAAAATTGAAGTTTTCATCACCAACATCAGGACACCCTCTTGCAAATCGAGAGGGTGTTTTTTCTGTTATCTTGGATAGGTTTCTTTGATTGTGTATGAGTCACCTATTACATTGAATTCTATTTCTACCTTGTCAGGGTACATAACTACCTGCTTAACGTACTGCTGCACTATAGCCTTACGGTTTTTAAGTGTACCAGACTTTAACAAGCTTTTTGCTTTGGAGAAAGCTTGCCTTAGCTGTGCTTCATCTACTGACATTTCAGATAGTTTTCTTTCAGCCTCTTTGAGTGAAATTTCTAAGGTTACTTTTTCCAGCTCAAGCTCCTTTAACTTTTCTGCCAATGCAGCTGAACCTGTAGTCACCACTAAATTCACGATGTTAGCTATACCTTTTTCAATCTCTGCAAGTCTCTGTTCAAGCTGTTTCTTCATAGCTATAAACTCCTTGTTTTTGCTCAATGCAAAATCATTATATCTTGAAATTATTTCGGGAAGAATTTTTACATCAAACACTTTTTCGGACAACTTGTTTAAAATGATACTCTCAATTAAATCTCTTTGTGTGCCTCTGTTTCTGCATTTTTCTCTTCCGTTCTTCTTGGTGCAAGTGTACGAGATATAATTGGAATTTTTAGAACGGCGTGCATTGCCTGCGTATGTACTGCCACACTCACCGCAAATAATTTTTCCTGACAACAGATAATCTTCTTTTGCCTTGTATGTCGCTGTTTTGCGTCTGCGTTTATTCATAAGTTCCTGAACTTTTACAAAGTCTTCTTTAGAGATAATCTGAGGTATTCCGCCTTCAACCTTAATGATATCCTCTGCATTTTTGGATGCGTGGCGGTTAAATTTTTTCTCTGAATTTACAGGAAGAGCTTTGTTGTAAATATAAGCTCCAGTGTAGCGTTCATTTCTAAGGATGTCATACAAACTATTTTTGCCAAAGCTATTAGCCTTTTTCGTTTTAAAGCCTCTGCGATTAAGCTCATTGATTATCGATGTATATCCCTCACCTTGAAGATACATCTTGAAAATGAGCTTCACTGCCTCTGCTTCAAAATCGTTTATCTCGTACTTTAAAGTTTCTTTGTTTTTATCTAGTGGTAAAAATAAACATCTAGCAAGAGAGCTTTCACACCCCTCAAAGAATTCACCTGTAAGCACAGCACCACCCTCGGCTTTATATTGGTCAATTTCAAGAGCTTTTTCTTTGTCCAGATAATCAAAGTTTCTGACTACACCTGTTCCATCCCCAAAAGCTCTGACGATTACTTCAAGATTGCTTAGTAATGCTTTTCTGTCTGAGCTTACCTGTGTAGGTGCCAGGTCATCAATAAGCATTACACTGTCACGATAGCTTCGGAAGCCTGACTCCAATCCAGCTTTAGTGGCTTTGAGAGTGTAAATCGGACTGTCTGAATATTCAATCTGGGTGAGAGCTAAAGCCAGACTTGTTTTAAAGTTTCCTCTGGGACCATGTAAAAACACTGTGAATTTAGGCGTGAAATCAGCTTTTCTATATAATGAATTGCACAGACTCATGCTGAAATATAGAATCAGAATAGTAGCAACATTTGATTTGGTACACTCAATAAAGCTAAGGTATTTTCCGAAGCTATCAGGTGAAGAAACCAAACATCTGAAATGCGGACCATTCTCAGAAACAATCTTAATGTTTTCATCACCAATTACGCCTTCTGGGGTTACATAAAAATATTTTTCGTTTACTATCTGCCAGCCAGGCTTTTTATATTGCTTTATCTGTCTGCTTAAATCGAATTTATCAACAAGCTTCTGCAAATATATAAATAGAAGATCTTTACTTTTGTTTTTTGATCCCAAAAATGCAATGCCCGGAATCCCATTTACCCATTTTGCGTTGCTGTATTCTGAGACAGAAATATTTTTAGTGAAAACATTTCCTTTAACATAAATTTCGCATTGATAATAGTTCTGCTTTTCTCCGATAACAAGGCCAGTAATTTCAATATAACAATTAAGAAAAGGCTCATTGTTATATGATAAAATATTATTATAAAAATTAAATTCTGAATCAGAGTAGAATTTAATTTCTTTAGCTTCAACATTGTTGTTGTTTGCAAGGGTAACAGGGTGCTTCTGATTATCGTTATTCACTAATTCGACCATAGTTTTTTGGGAATGCCTGCTTTGACAACCTAAAACTGCATATGATTCCATATTCTCAATCGCTTTGATAATAGAATTGTCTTCAGAACTGTATGATTGTTTTTTATGCTCATCATACTCCTCGGGCGTAGAAGATTTGTTTATAATTTTGCACATTTCCAGCAATGTAGCATTACTATTCTCAGCGACATTTGGTGCTAAATAGCTTGCTTGTGTTTTATGCTCCTCATCCGTAGAAGCTTTATCTATGGTTTTACACATTTCAATCAAGGTGGCATTACTATTATCAGTGACGTTTGGTGTAAAATTATCTACTTTCTTGCACATTACTTTTAACTGTTTCATAATTCTTCTCCTTTTTACTTTAGACTACATAATATAGCCATATATTGATTTTAATAATAATGCCGGCCAGCACTGTTGTTATTATAGAACAAACAATATTTTGCAACTACCATCTTATGAACTTTTTAAAAGATAAAAATTTTAAAAGAACCCAAGTCTCACTTGACAAATAGTATACTACTATATATTATTAAATCGGGTGATAAACATGACTGATGAGAATAACTTTGATTATAGCTACAATCCACAGGAGAATAACAATAAATTGAATTTAATGCGTAGCATTGAAGAAGAAATTTCCGATTTTCTTGTTACTGAATACAATGCGTATAATAGAATATCAGCAACAAAACTTATTAAAGCGACTTTACATAACTCGTATAAGTTAACCGAAGATGTATTTGAACTAAAGTTAACGCCTTATGAGCTTCATGAGAGAGAAAACCATAAAATAACTAGCAATATAACCAACGAAAGACTTTCAAAAACAGTAGAAAATCATGTACATGATTTTTTAAACAAATCCATTGATAGTGTTGATAAAACTAATATTGCATATAAAATCAGTAAAGAAACTAAAGAATGTAAAGGAAATAAAGAAAGTACAGAAAGTAAAGAATATACAAATTACTATATTCCTTATTTTGACTCTATAATAATGCTTCTGTTTTTTATTTTTCAGGATGGACGTATTTTTAAAACCAAAAATAGAGATGATGAAAGACTACCACCCTTTAAAAAATACAATTCTTGTAGTATATCTGCGTATAAATATGTTATCCAAGAAGTTTTTCGTCTGTTCCCTGAAGCTTCTAAAATTGATAAAAGCTCCATAAACAACTTTTACGAGGTCGTACAACTATATCGTATCGATAAAACTCTGATTGACCCAAATTCCCCAAATTACCTATATGAAATCCCACAGCTATATCGTATAAATAAAACTTTAATTAACCCCAATTATATAAACGGCTTATATAAATTTACACAGTTATACTGTATTGATAAAGCCTCGATTGACCCAGATTCCCAAAATCCCTTATATAAAATCCCACAGCTATATCGTATAAAGAAAATCATAAGTAACTCCAATTTCAAAAAATGCGTATGCGAAATTAAAAAGCTGTATCGTGTCAATAAAAACTTAATTGACTCAGATTCTATAAATTGCTTATATGCAATTGCAAAGCTATTTCGTATGAATAAAACCTTAACTGATAAAAATCCCAAAAATTACTTATATGAACTTGTAGAGCTATATCGTATAAATAAAATCTTAATAAATCCAAATTCCCAAAACTGCTTATATATAATCGCACAGTTGGATAGAAATAATAAAATCTTAAATGACAAAAAATTCAGAAATTGCGTATATGAAATTTCACAGCTATATCGTATTGATAAAACCTTTCAGATGTTCAGGTTAAACCGTTTTGCAATTCATCACAATAAGTTTTTAACAGAAGAAAATTTAGAACGAATTTACAACTGTTTTAAATTCAAATACAATGAAGTAATTAATTTGAAAGAGACACTAAAAAAAGAAATTTTTTATAATAAAGAATTTATAAAGCAATGTTTCAAGTCGAAGCATTTAGACCCTATGGCCGTTTTCATTACATATTTCGAAAAATATTTAAATATATATTCACTATCAAAGAACACACAATATACATACTTTGATAATATCGAAATCAATATAGAAAAATACACTTTTGCTGAACTCATCTCTTTTTGTAAAATGAAGACGAGAAAATATTTTGAATCCTTAGCTGAATGCGATTTTTCTAAAATGTATGTGCAAGATATGGAACATTATTTTAGTGATCCTAAAACAAAGGTAGAGGATAATGAAGTAATACAGTTAGATGATGAGGAAATAGAAGATTTAAAATTCAGAATGATGTGTAGCAAGTTAATGGATAAGAAACCTGATCGTTTTGAATACTCTGTGTACGATTATTATCCTTGGTATAACTATTACTTTGCTAATAGAGAGCTCCTTGAGAAATTTTCTAAATCATCAAAGTATGATAAATCTTATTTAACCTATCTATTCGAAACTATAAAAGAATTTCTTCCCAAATCCCTATTCTGATAAAATATCTCTCTTTTTATAGCGTGGTTTTTTATGGGATTTTGGGAATATGGGTAAAATCCCCCTAACCATAAAGGCTAGGGGGACTATTACATATAAATCTCAGAACACCTGTATTTCTCTTTATATCGTTTTATCTGTTTTTTATCAAACTTACGTAATCTTATATTGTTATGCTAATGGGATTTGTATTACTCCGATATAACCAATAATATTCAAATAAACTTGTACAATACCTAGTTGGAGGTGGTTTTCCTTTTGTCAAAAATAAAATCATCTCTATGATAATAGTAAATCAAGTATTCTAAATAAATATAATAATCAACTTAACACTTAAAATTCATATATCACAGTCCTTTTTTGGTACACCACTTGTAGTAGAATATAAATATAAAAATAACAAGGGGGCTTAGTTATGGGAATTATTAATGTAAATGGTGAAGCAGATGGAATGTATAGTGCAGATATGATTGAACTGCGTATTACATTTGAAGACGAAGGCTACTTTAAGTCTGATGTTATGAAGCAGGTCTTGATGGGGTGTGAAAATTTTCTGAAACGTATTAAAGAATCAGGTATTTCAATGGATTCCCTTGATATTGACGACGATAGAATGACTTTAAATGTTAAAGATGGCAAGACCATATATAAATGCAGAAGAAATATAAAGTTTCTTTTACCTGCAAAAATGGAACTTGCTAATGTATTCGTGAAGTTGCTTCAGCTTATAGATGATAAAGTAAGTTATCACCTTGATTATAAAATTACAGATAAATCAAAAATACAAAAAGAACTGTTAGCCAAAGCGTTTGAAGATTCAAAAAACAAAGCAGAGATGATAGCAGATTTGTCAGGGTTAAAAATTGTAGGCATTGAAAAAATCGATACAGGAGATCGTTATGCAAGTGGAGAGCTGGCTAAATCTGTAGTTATTTCTGATGAATATAACATTGAAGCGTTGCTACAGGGATATGACCCACTAAATACAGAAACATCAGATTTTCTTAATGTTCCGAAGTACTATAAAAGAGAATCCATTTCTGTGCAATGGAAAGTTGAATAATTTGATTAACATAAGGAGTAACTGTTATGGCTGATAAATGGAAATCAATAGAAAATCTTCGTGAAACATCTATCGAAATATCAGAAGGTAGCTATTCAGAAGATTTTGCTAAGAGCAGAAATATATCTGATAAATGCATATCGAGGTATTATAATAAATCAGAAAAACCTACAACCGTTTTTGTACCTGAACCGATTAAAGTACGCCTGAATGAAAACGGTGAACTGGAGTATCAAGAATTGGAAATTGGTTTTCGTGGTGGTGATTATAAGAAAAAATTTGAAACATCAGCAGGAGCATTTATTTCTAATAACAGAGGAGAATTTGGTGGAGAACTTATAACTCCGAGAGAAACAATTCGTGGCAATTTTATCGAGGTTTTTGAATGTGATAAAATCATTTATGCGATTGATTCATTAAATCACCTTGGGTATGCCCATACAAAAATTTATTCTTTTAGTAAGAAGCTCCACCACAAAATAGTTTATTCATCTGAAGATATTAAGTTAGGTTCCTGGGAAGATTTATCTTTTGTTGATTTTAAAGCACTGTGTATAAAAACAGATAAAGTATATGTGTTAGTATCTGAGTTGAGTAGGAAAAACGATGTTTATTTTAAAAAGTCACATTTATTTGAAATAAAAAAAGGAATCGTTGTTAATACAATAGAATTTGATTATTATTTTTCGAGTGTAACAAATATGGTTATTAACGATGAAAAAATGATTCTTGGAATGGATAAAGTTATTGCAATAGTTGATCTTGAAACTAAAAAAATCAAAGCTTATACACCTGTAAGTATTGAGTCAGAAATAGATATCTTAGAAAACAATGATTGCAATTGAATTAATATCAAAAATCTTTTTGTTTGGCTAAACTCAGAACTATTAATAACTTCCTAACAGATAAGATAAAATAATAAAGTCAATTGAAGAAAAAAGTTCTTACCCCTATCCTCTACGGGTAGGGGTTTGTTATTACCTCATATAAATTTCTGGATATTTATATTTATCTTCGTACTTCCTTATCTGCTCATCAGTCAGGCTTTCGAAGTTTTCGGAATCAGCAGGAGCCTGACAAAGAAAGAATATTCCTGCTATTATATCGTAGATTTTTCCTTGGTCATCATACAATGCACGGTTCAATGGTAATCCGATAAGCTTGGCTTCTTCGTTACATATCAAAGCTACATCTTTATCCTCATAAGGGTATATAGCTTGAATAAGACCACCTACAATCTTCTGCATTGAGATAAGACTTCTGTCAATTTCTTTGATATAGGGTTTTTCTAATGGTTCAATTACTAGTATTCTCATTATATTTCTTTACCTTTCTATAAAATGTACTCGGCTTCATATCAAGCCTTTTCATAGCCTCTACAGCTGTAATTTTATTTTGCTGCCATAGCAATACTACTTCTGTGAATTTAGGGTGTTCAATAGGCTTTCTGCCTTTGTAAACACCCTTTTGCTTTGCTATGGCAATACCTTCTTTTTGTCGCTGTAAGATGTATTCTCTTTCAAGCTCTGCCACTGCACCGAATATTGTAAGCATAAACTTACCGGTAGGTGTGGAGGTGTCAATAGCTTCTTTCTTTGAGATAAACTCAACCTGCTTTGATGTCAGCTGTTCTACAAGCTCAAGCAGGTCTTTTGTGTTTCTTGCAAATCTTGAAATTGATTCAACAATCACAGTATCGCCCTGTCTTACATAACTCATCATTTTTGTAAGCTCAGGGCGATTTGTATTCTTACCACTCATCCTATCAATAAATACTTGCTCAACCCCTAGTTCTTTCATCAGAACCTCTTGTCTTGCTGTGTTCTGGTCAGTCGTGCTGATACGAATGTACCCGATTTTCAAAAACTCACCTCAATTCTCAATAGGGTCAGTTTGGAATCTGGAATATCCCAAAATCCCAGAACCAACCCTATTGGCATATTATTTCAGTATCTCATTAGAGTGTACCCTAATAGCAGTATATAAGCTCTTCTATGTCATCTGTTGTAAAGCCTTCCTCTAGCAGGCAATCAATATAATTCTCAGAAATTCCGTAGGTTGTTGCGATAGATTTTAAGGTATCAAGATACTCATCGTCATTTGTTTGAGCAAATCTGAATGTTCTTGGATAATAACTATAGTCTATAAGATTACTGTCATCGAAGTATGTTTTTGATGTTTTTCCATGTTTATCTATCTTAAGAATTTCACCACTTGCTACATCAATCTTTTCATAATTTCCAAAGCGATACGGCATTTTCTTAAGTGCTTTCAAAAGAATCTCCTCTGTTGAAGCATATATATAAATTCCCTTGCTTTTGAAATGATAAATGCACATAGGATTATCACCCTTGATAAAATAGAGATTATCCTTTTGGTCCAACACCGTAATAGTAAAAGAGCCCTCTAGCTGTTCAGCCATATATTTTAGACTGTCAGTGTCGAGGGTTTCTTTTTTCTCTATTAACTGAACTGCAATGTAGCTGTCAGTTTCAATTGTTGTGTTAGGCAGCTCTTCAGTTGCTCTAAGAATAATATCGTTATGTAACACACCGTTATGAGCTAATGCAAAATCCGTGTTACTTGCGTTACCATAAAATGGGTGGTTATTATAATTCTGCTTTTCATCACCCTGTGTGGTCATTCTAGTATGACCCATTATTGTATGCACACCAAAAGGAATCTGATATTTCATCTTATGAGCAGGAACAGGCTGTTTATAAATTTTCAGATTGTCATTCCAGTTATAGGCAATTCCTGTAGCGTCTGTTCCTCTTGCTTCACAGGCTCTTGATAATACAGCTGTAATTCTATTTAACTGTCTTGGGGTAAGGTTATTCTGATAGTCTACTATTCCAAATAAGCAACACATGATATTATATTTCCTCCTCACATTCAACAGGCTCATTTATATAGATTCGGCGTTCCTTGAGGTACTGAACAAGCTCTGATTCGGTACAATACGACACAAATTCAGACCACGACAAGGCTTGTATTTCTTCATCAGAAAAGCTAAAAGCCACACTGCAAACTCGGTTAACGAGCTGAAGTGTGGCTATCAGTGTGTTGTATTTCAGTGTACCTCTGAACATTCTGAATTCTATGGTGTAGTAGTTCTGCAAGTTTATGCAGGAGTATCTGCCATTAGAAGAACCCTTCTTTGCATGGTCCAGCATTTCTTTCGGATGGTCTTTGTAGCCATAGCGTGCAGCCCAGCGTTCAAGCTGACTGTAGCTTCTTCTTGAAAACTTCAGAAGCTCTGACCAGAATTTCTCAAAAAGATATAGCACCCTGCCGATACATTCTTCCTGCTTCTCTGTGGTTTCTCCGAATGTGGTTCTGTTTACATGAATATGAAGACCACAGCTACCTGCGTTGTGTGAACAATAGCTCATACTGCGAAGCTCAGATAGAACATCTTTCCATGGCATTTCGTTAAGATGATAGTCAAGTGTCATAGGATGAGTTACAACCTCGAAGCCCTCATCCAAAGAACCGTCATGCTTGCAGTAAATATGCTCCTTTCCGTTTCGGTTAGCTGTTCTGATAACCTCATAAGCGTTATCGTCATCCTCTCCTGCGTCATCAACCTCTAGCTCAACCCCGAAAAATCGGTTGCCATCACCATAAAAGATTGGCTCAGGCTTATAGCCATAATCCTTTATGCTTCTTTCCTCCGAGCAACGGTCATAACAGCTCTGGCAGTAGGGTTCTTCATCGTAATAGCACGCATGATCACGATGAATAATTCTGTCACAATCGTTGCAGTGTGTGTAGTAGGTTTCATAACAGTTTTCGCAAAGTGTAATGTGACTATCGCCTGAATTATTACTAACCCAGATTCGCTCCCCACAGCAGCTGCAAAAAGTAGTCTCGGTTGACAGACAATCGGAACATAGAAATTGCCCATCAAACTCCGAAATGTTTTCTTCTGTGAGATATGCCCCACAACACTCACAAATAATTTTTTCTTCTGTCATTTTATATTACCTCCGAAGCAACACTTAGTTGCGCAAAATTTAACCCGAAGCATCATGCTTCGGGCTCTCATAGAGATAATATACAATTGAAAGAGAATCAATTATCAAGGCTACTTTTACTAAGGATCTCATCCATTCGTTTTTTACTATCTTTCCAATAGTTCTTTTCTGCATTTTTATGATCTTTTCGTAGAAAATGGTCATAGAAGCCGATTTCTATTCGTTCAAGCCAATCATTCTTTGCGGAACAGACTTGAGGGAATGCAACCCAATTCTGAAAATAATGTGAACAAAAGTTGTGCTCTAAAGGGGTGTCCAACAATTTTCTTAATTCATTATAGGATTGAGAAAAATCATACGGTCCGCCTATGAAAAAATGGGGTTTGTCAAGAAAAGTGTGTAAGTTTATTTATGAAAGTTTAGATTTGAATGTTCCACACAGATGGGGTTAACCCCATCTGTGTGGAACGGCGGTCAGATTAGGTGCTCGTATTTTTC
>JAXJUM010000041.1:0-51811 GCA_036309045.1 Acutalibacteraceae bacterium | reverse complement strand
CATTAGAGTTATAGCTTCCGCTTACTGTTACCTCTGCCGGCTCTACTCCAAAACTTCCGCTCAACGGTACATCCAAAGTTTCAACATTTTTTTCAATCAATACTTCAAGCTGTTCTTTCAATTTGAAACTTCCTGTAAGAGGTTTTTCATCATCCAGACTATATTCTTTTTCTATGTCTATTTCTTCATTGTTTTCTGCAGATATAACTGTATTATTCTCTGCTACTGTTTCAGCCTTTTCTGTGGCAGGTGTCTTGATTTCTTCTTCACTTACAGGCTCTGTTGTTTCCTCTGGTACTTCCTCAACAGCAGGTGCATTCTCTACTTCTTTTGATAATACTTCTGATACAGGAGCGACAGTTGCTACTACCTCTTCTGCTGATTTTGATTCGACAGTTGCAGGTTTTTCATCATTAGAGTTATAGCTTCCGCTTACTGTTACCTCTGCCGGCTCTACTCCAAAACTTCCGCTCAACGGTACATCCAAAGTTTCAACATTTTTTTCAATCAGTATTTCAAGCTGTTCTTTTAATTTGAAACTTCCTGTAAGAGGTTTTTCTTCATCAAGATTGTATTCTTTTTCTATGTCTATTTCTTCATTGCTTTCTTCAGATATAACTGTATTATTCTCTGCTACTGTTTCAGCCTTTTCTGTGGCAGGTATCTTGATTTCTTCTTCACTTACAGGCTCTGTTGTTTCCTCAACAGCTGATACAACTTCTATCTCTTCTTCTGGTACATCAGTTGCTTTAATTTCCTCAATATTCACTTCTTCTGATAATGTTTCAACATCAGACACCATTTCAGCCTCCTTAACTGTTTCTTTTAAATCTTCTTCCTTATATATACCTGTTAATGTTTCATTTGTTTGCTTTTCAACAACAGAATCAAAGTTCTCAACATCTTTCTTAGTAACATAATTAGAAGTCTGCTTTACTGCTTCTGCTTGCTTCTCTTTTTTCACAGATTTATCTAATACAGCTTCTTCTATAAACTCATCAGTTTTTTCTGATGCAAGTTCTTCTGTAAACTCAACAGCTTTATCTAATATAACTTCCTCAGTATCATCGTCATCAAGTTCTAAAACATCAATAAAATTATTCTCTTCAACATAATCGTCCTCTAACTCTATACCATTATCCACAGCTACAAAAGTAACTTCATCATCCGAATCTGTAACATTATTCTCAGAATTATCTGCATATAACTCTGGATTTGAAACAAACTCTTCATCCGGTTCATCAACTGTAAATATTGGAGATTGAGGATATATTACTTCTTTTTTCTTGCGTTTTTGTGTAAATGTACCACTTACTGTAACATCAGCAGGTTCAACGTCAAAACTTCCGCCAATAGGAACATCTACATCTTGTTCCTCTTCAATAATTTCAACTGTATCATTATTTTCAGGCTGATCCTTCAAAGTAAAACTTCCTGTAAGAGGTTTTTCTTCATCAGCACTGTAAACACCGCCTAGCGGTTCCTCGATATCTTCAGTATAATTTTTTACTTCTTCTGGTACTTCTTTAACAGGATTTATTTCTTCTTTTTCTATAAGCTCTTCAAAAAATTCTTCTTTTACTGGCAAAGTATACATTGAATGTTTATGTTTTTTTCCAGTTACAGAAATATTATCTAATGTCTGCTGTACCTCTTGTATAAGGCTTTCAAATGTATCTCCATCAAAATTATCATCACTGTCAGTATATTTATTCAACAAATATTTATCATCTTCATTCAAAAAATCATCTTCATCATTTTTTGTGATTTCATCATCAATGTCATAATCATCAGCTAGATATTCATTATTTTCTATTTGAGAGTCTTCTTGGGTCTCCTCATTATCTTCTACAACTTCATCATTAATATCATAATCATCAGCCAGATACTCATTATCTTTTATTGAAAATTCGTCATCTTCTGTGATTTCATCATCAATATCATAATCATCAGCTAGATATTCATTCTCTTCAATATCATGAACGGAAATTTCTTCCTCATCATATTCCTCATCATATTCTTCATCCTGTGGAGAATTATTTTTAATAATAGTTTCCACTTGTTCTGCTAATTTTTCAACAGAATTTTCATTTTCAATGTTTTCTTGATTTAAATTTGTTTCTTTTTCGTTATTTAAAAATTTTTCCTTTTCCAAAACACAGATACCTCCCATTTATGTATACCTACTAAAAAATACAGCAAATAGTATCGCCAACGACGAAGCTATTTGCTGTTGAATTTCTTATAATATCATTATAAATTAGTTAAAAAAGCTACTATTTGATGGCATATTATCATTTGAATTATATGATTGATCGTCAGTATTATCAGATGCAAAATATTCATTATTATGTAAGAAAGAGTTTTCTTCATAATTATTATCCTGCTGGAAAGAGTTTTCTCCATAGTAATTATTATTCTGTAAGAAAGAACTTTCTTCATAGTTATTACTATCCTGTGGGAAAGAACCTCCTCCATAGTTATTACTATCCTGTGGGAAAGAACCTCCTCCATAGTTATTACTATCCTGTGGGAAAGAATCTTCCCCATAGTTATTATCCTGCTGGAAAGGATTTTCGCCATAGTAATTGTTACTCTGTGGGAAAGAATTTTCTCCATAGTTATTATTATCCTGTGGGAAAGAACCTCCTCCATAGTTATTACTATCCTGTGGGAAAGAACCTCCTCCATAGTTATTATTAGGCTGAGATTGTTGTGAAAAATCAGGTACTTTAGGCTTTTCTTCAACTGCGATAGTAGGTGCAGAATTATTTCCGGCACTATGCTGATATCCTTGCTGTCCGCTACTATTTGAAGTTGAATAATTGTAATTGCCGTATGCATTACCTCCGCCATATGTTTTGAATGGACTATTTGCTGTTGCATTTGCACGATTATAAGGATTGTTGCTTGCAACAGCATAAGAAGCTCTTACTGCCTCTGTAACTGTATTTTTGTAACTAAAAGCAGTCATAGCCATAGCTATCTGTACAACCATATTGATAAGATATATTATCGTAATAATAGCAAAAATAGGAAGCATAAAATCCATAAAACCAAGTTGAACAAGCAGTTGCCACTCCGCGTTTCCATCACCCAACTGTGTTGTTGAAGAAAATGATGAGAAAACTATAAACACAATAGCCATAAGTATAAAAACAAATCCATTAGCTATTGCAAAAATTACAGCACATACACCAAATCCTTTTGCACCTGCACTGATTAATGAATAACCATTACAGGAAAGTTTTAAAGAACTTAAAAATTTTGTTTGATAATAATAATACAAACAAGATATCACACAAACTATAACTAAAAATACAGCACTGAGTACAGGATTAGTACCATCAGTATTATTTTGAGATGATGCCACAGTTGAAACTGCACCAATCAAACCAATAACTGCACCAATTATCGAAAATACAAACTGAATAATTGAAAGAACATGTAGGAACTGAACAGCACCCTTAGGCACAACAGCAGGGTCGTCATTATTTGCTCGCAAAGTTATAATTAACAGTGTTACAGGTAATATTAGTCCCACTGCTATCGCTATAACTCCGGATACACCCATAAAAGCACCAAATATATCCAATCCGTTTTGAGTACTCTCTATTTCTGATTCTGAAACACCCATAAATTCAAGCATATTATAGATAAGAGCATTTATTTTTCCATTCATTACAAAACAAGATACTACAATCATAACAACTTGCAAAAAACTTGCAACCATTAAAACTTTGACGGATATCCTGTTCATAAATTGCTTTAAGTAAGCAAAATTTTGCAACTGTATCAGTTGATCTCCACTTACCTGTTCGTTGTTCATTTCTCTAATACCTCTCTTTATATATATTTACAATTATTATATATTTTTTATAATTTAAAAACAAGAGGTACAGAATATTTTACAGGTAAAATTAAGATAAGAAAATATATTGATTTTCACAAATGAGTAAAATATTTCTGATAATTAACTACAAAATTTGTGATTTCCTATCGAACATATAACAGGTCTTGAATATATCCATTTGTTTGTGGTTTTTACAGGATTATAATAATATATAGCACCACCACTTGGATCCCATCCATTTATAGCATCTTGTGCTGCTTGTTTCGCTGAAGATGATACATTCTCATTAACCTGTCCGTCATTTATACAACTGAATGCAAGAGGTTGATAAATGACTCCGGCAAGAGTATTTGGAAATGAAGGGTGATCTATTCTATTTAATATAACTGCACCCACAGCAACTTGCCCCTCATAAGGCTCTCCCCTGGACTCAGCAGAAATAATTCTGGCTAGCAAACTTATTTCTGACTCTGTAAATTTTCCGGGTGTATCATTTTTACTCAGATTCAATGCCTGTAAGGTTTTAGAACCAACAATTCCATCGGGAGTAAGATTATTGTCCTTTTGAAATTTAATTACAGCACTTTTTGTTTTACTTCCAAATATTCCGTCTATTTCACCATCAAAATATCCAAGTTCATTAAGTTTAGTTTGTATGGACGTTACTTCTTCACCTGTTGAACCATATTTTGAAAGCGATAATGCCGGAAAAGATTGAAATAATAAAGCAACTACTAAAGTAAAAATAAAAACAATTAAAAGACGTGTTCCAGTGTTTTTTAAATGTTTCATAAAAATTCTCCCTACATAAATTTTTACCAATTTATTTATTTTTCAAATACTATTGCCCATATTTTGTCACATAGCAACCAATATAATTTTATTTTCTTAATTTATAAGTTAATTATACTCTGTCAATTTATAAAAATCTCCTTAAATTCGGCATAAAAAATCCCTTGCTTAATTATCAGCAAGGGATAAATTTATATTTAACTTTAGTCGAGTACATATACGCTTACATTACGTCTGCCAAATTGTACACATTCTTCATATGTATAGTAGAAAACATCAACAATAGCTGATCCATCGTAAAGGGCACCACCTGTATCAACAGCTGTTGCGTAACCGTATACAAATCCATCATCTGCTACAATATACAGCTTTGTTCCAAGTGGAATGATATTAGGGTTTACTGCAACTCCACCAACATAAACTTCTTGACCAGAGGCTGTCAAAGAACCTGCTGGAGCATAATACGCTGTACCTGAGCCGTGGTAAACTGTTGAATAAGAAACTGCATTACCGTTTTCATCATAAAATACATTGCCACTCTCACTTGTTGACGCATTTACAACTGTGTCAGCATCTTCTTCAACATTAGATTGACTATCTTTTTTACTATCTGACTTATCAACATCTTTCTTTTTTGTACCTATTACAACTATTTCGTTTACAGTTTCTTTTGTAACCTCATAGCTGATATACTCTGTGTCAACCACAACATCGTCTACAATAGTTTCTTTTACAACTGTTGTACACTCACCATCAACACCTTTTGTTTTAACCTGAGTTTTTCCTTCCTCAAGTTTATCAGAATAAGTTTCTTCTGTTTCAAATGGAATTTTTTCTGTTGTTGTAATTTCTCTATAACTTACTCTTGTTACAATCAATTCCATATCATCTGTAATTTCATCTGTAAGGTTATAATTTACAACATCATTTTTACTAAGTACAATATTAAGATATTCCAAAGTATTAGCAACTGTACCTACGGGAACCTTTCTCTCGTCAGTTCTGCCGTTAATACTTACAGTTATTGTTTTATATTCTGAAAGTTTAACTGTAAGCCCTGATTTCAATTTAGCAGTATAATTAGGAACAACCATCTGGTTATTAGATACTGCAACACCTGAATTTTTTATAAGCTCGCCAACAGTACCACCTGTTACCATATACTTATTTGTTTTTCCATTATTTTGAATATATACAGGGAAAGCTCTTGTTACATTAACAGTAACTACACCGTTCTCATCTACACAGTCTATTACATCGCCATCATTTACTGTAATTTCTGCAATATTTAAAATCTCTTCCGGCTCGGTCGCCATAGTGTTAATTTTTACCTGATCCCCATCGACATTAATAACAGCAGTTTTACTTAACGCTGCTACCGAAAATGCTGATGTCAAAAATATAACACTCATCAGTAAAATAACTACACCGCGTTTAAACACCAGTTTCGATTTACTTTCACTGCCCATAGCTGTTATAAGCATACTGAATAAAAACTCCTCATTAATTTATTTATCTTTATAGCCTTAATTTCAGGACTTAATATAAAGATATAAATTTTCAAATCTAATATGACTTGTATTATATCAGTAGTTTTGGATATGTCAAATAAATCAATAGTTGTTTTTTGTTTACAATGACGAAAAACTGCAAACAAATATTCGTTTAAAACCTAAAAACCTCATTAAAAAGCCGTTTTTATAGGTTTTTTTTCTTTTAAAAAAATAAAATTCTGTGCAAGTTGTAAAAAGTTGATTACACTCCGGTTACAAATATTACAAATTTGTTTTTTATAGTTTCTAAACAACAAAAAATATTTATCATTTTGTAATAATTGCTCCTATATTTAACATTTTACCTGTCTTATCTTTATGATATTAAACTATTTATGTCTTATAACGTTTTTTAATTTAGTATTATAAATTAAAATGGTTGCATCAAATATTAATACTATTATTTATCTGATATCAAACACATCTTCTCAAATATACGTGTGTTTAACTTTTAATCAATATTATTATAAACAATAACACCGCACAATCATATTTGTACGGTGTTATTATCCTTTAATAATTATTAGATTTTATTTCAAAGTAAGCCTGAGGCTTATGACATACCGGACATACCTTTGGTGCACTCTCTCCATAATGAAGATGCCCACAGTTTTTACATTTCCATATCTGTTGTCCATCTCTTGTAAATACTTTCTGCTCCTGCAAATTTATATGAAGCTTCTTAAATCTTTCCTCGTGTTCCTTTTCAATATCAGCGACAGCCTGCATAATTGAAGCAATTTCATAAAAACCCTCGTTTTTTGCAATTTTTGCAAACTCTTTATACATTGTTACCCATTCATAATTCTCGCCTGCGGCTGCATCTATCAAATTTTGTATTGTTGCTGTGTCTTTTCCATTATTTAAAAAATCAAACCATATTTTTGCATGGGCTCTTTCGTTATGTGCGGTTTCATCAAATAAATCACCTATCTGTTCATAACCTTCTTGTCTTGCAAGCTCTGCATAAAATGTATATTTATTACGAGCCTGTGATTCTCCACTAAAAGCTGTTAAAAGATTAGCTTCTGTTTTGCTTCCTTTTAAGTTCATATTATCAAATCCTTTCAATGTATATATTTACCATAGTTTTTACAACTATACATACATTGTCTTGAAATATATAAATTATTATAATATAATTAAATTATTAATCAAAATAGAGGTAATATTTATGGAATTTAGAATAATTAAAGCTCAGGAAATTACAGATGCAGTAAAAAAATTGTTTATGGACTGTAATTACTTTATCGGCGACGATATTACAGATGCACTGCAAAAGGCCTGTGAAACTGAAAAATCACCCGTAGGAAAACAAGTTCTTTGTCAGCTGATAGAAAACAATAAAATTGCCAGAGAAGAGCAAATTCCTATTTGTCAGGACACAGGAATGGCTGTGCTTTTTGTAAAATACGGCGATAAGGTTGTTATTGACGGTGGTAGTTTTAACATCGCTGTTGAAAACGGTGTAAGAAAAGCATATAAGGATGGATATTTGAGAAAATCTGTTGTAAATGATCCTGTGTTTGACAGAATCAATACAAAGGACAATACCCCAGCTGTTATACACACTGAGATTGTATCAGGAAATAAAATAACAATTACCGCCGGAGGCAAAGGCTTTGGTAGCGAAAATATGTCTGCTATAAGAATGCTAACCCCCTCTTATGGAAAACAAGGCGTTATAGATTTTGTTCTGGAAACCGTTAAAAAAGCCGGCCCTAATCCTTGCCCACCTATGGTTGTTGGTGTAGGAATTGGCGGAACATTTGAAAAAGCAGCACAACTTGCGAAAAAAGCTACATTCAGAGCTGTTAATACAAGTAATCCTGATCCACGTTATGCAGAGATGGAAAATTATCTTCTTGAACAAATAAACAAAATGGGATTTGGACCCGCCGGACTTGGTGGAACAACCACTTCTCTTGGAGTTAATATAGAAACATATCCAACACATATTGCAGGAATGCCCGTTGCTGTAAATATCTGTTGCCACGCAGCAAGACACAAAACTGTTACTATATAATTAAGGAGTAATATTTATGAAAAAGATTACATTGCCATTGACTGATGAAGATATCAAAGACCTTAAGGCAGGTGACAGCGTTTTGCTTACAGGCACTATGATTACAGGCAGAGATGCTGCTCACAAAAGACTATATGAACTTGCACAAAAGGGTGAGGAACTTCCCGTTGATATAAAAGGGGAAGTTATTTATTATGTAGGCCCTGCACCTGCAAAACCAGGCTATGCCGTTGGTCCTGCCGGCCCTACTTCAAGCTATCGTATGGACAAATATGCACCTACACTTTTGGATATGGGATTAAAAGGAATGATCGGCAAAGGTGCCAGAAACCAAGAAGTTATTGATGCAATAGTAAGAAATAAAGGCATTTATTTTGCAGCAATAGGCGGTGCAGCTGCACTTATTGCTAAAAGTATTAAGTCAGATGAAATTATCTGCTATGAAGACCTTGGCACAGAGGCTGTAAGACGCTATACTGTTGAGGATTTCCCTTGCATTGTAGTTATTGACAGCGAAGGTAATAATGTTTATGAAACCGAACCTAAAAAATATTGTACAGAGTAAAATTGAAACTCCTCCAAAAGAAAATGGAAGTATAACTTTTCTTTTGGAGGAGTTTTAGATAATGCAAAAAGCAGATAACAAAAACTGTTATCTGCTTTACAAAAAGTGTATTCGACTATAAAATTGTCTTAATAAAAACGGTAACCACAAATTCACTATTTTTATAATACCGTAGTGCACTAAACTTATAATTATTATTTCTGACTATTAATAACTTCGAGTACTTCTTCAAGTCGTTTTGCACTTTCTGCATCATCACCTTTGCCTGAAGTAGACTTAGAATCGGGATAAATCAGAAGGTATTTGTCATTATCTGACATATAGCAGTAAGAAACTGTTCTTCCAAATAAATCAAAATAACCATTTTCTTTTACACTGCTTATTACATTGTTCGCTATGTCTGTGCTTGTATCTTCATATTCATAAATTTCAAGAGAAAATTTTGAACCATTATAAGCTACATTGTCAAATCTATATCCAATTTTTGCACCTATAAGGCTGGCATCTGTTTTAATGCAATCATCTGATACATATTCTTTTTCAACAAACTTTTTGCAGATAGCTTCTACACCTGTTGCATTCTCATCCATTTCAGAAACCTTAACTTTGTTGTCTTCAGGAATAGTAGCTGTTTTCATTCCACAGCCTGTAAAAGAAATTACAGCAATAGCTGCAAAAATAAGAGCACATAATTTTATGGCATATTTTTTCATATTAAAGATAACCTCGTTTCATAACATCCATTTACTTATATCATTTACATAAACGTTATTATAACCTATTTATCAGGTTAATTCAAGTACAAAATAAGAACGTATTGAAGCAATAACAAAAAATATTTAATTTTTTTACTAAAAGGTATTGATTTTTTAAAAAAGGAATGATATAATAATGAAGCTGTGAAAAACAGTAAAACAAATAGTTGGTATTGATGACGCTGAGGGTACACCTGTTCCCATCCCGAACACAGAAGTTAAGCTCAGTAGTGCCGAAGATACTTGGTTGGTGACGGCCTGGGAAAATAGGAAGATGCTAACGCAATAAAGCGATTGTCTGTATGACAGTCGCTTTTGATTTGTAAGTTTTGTCATATAGATAAGAAATTAAAATAAATTTTAATTTTTCTGTTGACATTTTAAAATATATATGATAAAATAATGAAGCTGTGAAAACAGTGATACACGCTGGTGTAGCTCAGTTGGTAGAGCAGCTGATTTGTAATCAGCAGGTCGGGGGTTCAAGTCCGTCCACCAGCTCCAATTTAATATGGGAGATTTCCCGAGTGGCCAAAGGGGACAGACTGTAAATCTGCTGGCTATGCCTTCGGTGGTTCGAATCCACCATCTCCCACCAGAACCGTTATCCATTAGGATAGCGGTTTTTATTTTGGGTAGATGATAAATTTATAAAGGCTCTGCCTTTGAATCGCAAACCTTTAAAAAGGCTTGACCTAAACTTTAATTGTCTATCCCAACATTTGCAATAGAGCCAATAAATAAACCAAGGCAGAAAGTGTGAAAACTTTTTGCCTTGGTTTATTTTGTATATAATACCCTACAAACTTATAAACGTATTAAAAAGCAATTTTCTTGTTGATGTAATCAACAAGCTCGTCAATTTTTACTCTTTCCTGCTCCATAGTATCTCTATCACGAACTGTTACACAGCCATCCTCTCTGGAGTCAAAGTCATATGTAATACAGAACGGAGTACCAATTTCGTCCTGTCTGCGGTATCTTTTACCGATAGAACCTGACTCATCGTAGTCTGTCATAAAGCTCTTTGAAAGCATTGTATAAACTTCATCTGCTTCAGCACCCAGTTTTTTGGACAATGGAAGAACAGCCGCCTTGAAAGGTGCAAGTGCAGGATGAAGTCTTAGAACTACACGAGTATCTTTTTCTGAAATTTCCTCCTCGTCATAAGCCTCAGTTACAAGAGCCAGGAACAAACGCTCAACACCCAGTGATGGTTCGATTACATATGGTACATACTTTTCATTTGTTTCCTGATCAAAATACTCCAGGCTTTTACCACTTGTATTAATGTGCTGAGTAAGGTCATAGTCTGTTCTGTCAGCAACACCCCAAAGCTCTCCCCAACCAAATGGGAATAGATACTCAAAGTCTGTTGTAGCTTTTGAGTAAAAACACAATTCATCTGCTGAATGGTCACGCAGACGTAGATTTTCTTCTTTCATATTCAATGAATATAGCCAGTCACGGCAGAAACTTCTCCAGTAATCAAACCACTCAAGATCTGTACCTGGCTTACAGAAGAACTCAAGTTCCATCTGCTCAAATTCTCTTACACGGAAAATGAAGTTGCCAGGTGTAATCTCATTTCTAAATGATTTACCAACCTGTGCTACACCAAAAGGAACCTTCTTACGGCTTGTTCTTTGGATATTTGCAAAGTTTACAAAAATACCCTGTGCTGTTTCAGGACGAAGATAAATTTCGCTCTTGCTATCCTCTGTAACACCCTGAAAAGTCTTGAACATCAAGTTAAACTGACGAATATCAGTAAAGTTATGATTACCACAGTTCGGGCAAGGAATATTTTTCTCGCTGATATAGTCCATCATCTGCTGATTATCCCAACCCGCAACATTTGTTCCATCAAAATCTTCAATTAAGTTGTCTGCCCTGTGACGAGTTTTACAATCACGGCAATCCATAAGAGGGTCAGAAAAACCACCTAAGTGACCTGATGCAACCCATGTCTGTGGATTCATAAGAATAGCTGAATCTAAACCTACATTGTACTTATTTTCCTGTACAAATTTCTTCAACCACGCTTTTTTGATATTGTTTTTTAGCTCCATACCCAAAGGACCGTAGTCCCACGTGTTTGCCAAGCCACCATAAATTTCTGAGCCCGGATATACAAAGCCTCTGTTTTTACACAGGGCAACGATTTTTTCCATAGTCTTTTCAGTATTTTTCATCGTTTATAAGTCCTTTCTTTATGTATTATAAACCTGTATATATTTTAATATCTATGTTAAAAAGTGTCAAGACTTACAGAAAAGTCCTGATGTATATAAACACTATAATTATATTTTTTAATAAAATTTTTCACATTAAAAACTCGTTATCAAAAGTTTTCTTTTAGGTAAGCTTCGAGAATTTCTGTGGCATCCTTGCACAATAATGGACAAGGACGTTTTTTATAATATTCATCTGTACGTTGTGACGGGGTTGGAGAATTATTCTCCATAGGCTTTAACCCTAAAAGTTCTGCACATACAATAGAGCCATTCTGCTCCTTAAATTTTTCAATAAGATTCTGCACCATTTCATATGTATGTTTTTTTCCACTATTGTCCTTAGGGTCACTATATCCTTTTATCATATCAGCCGCCATAACCATTCCTGTTACAGTACCACATACATTGCGTGTTCTACCAATTCCTCCGCCAAATCCAGAGGCTATCATACAAGCTGTTTTTTCATCAAGCCCTGTAAGGTCACTAAATGCCAGCAATACCGCCTGTGAACAGTTATACCCTTGCATAAAATAGTTATATGCCTTTTGACCTCTGTCACTCATATTATCAATCTCCTTAAACATAGACTTATACTAAATCATTACTACTTATTAAATATTTTCGACATCTGTTACAAGCTCAACAAGTACCTTTACAATTCGTCTTTTTTCAACCTTTGCCACTGTAAATTTCACATTACTAACAGTAACCACTGGCTGTTCGTTTTCATTTGGAATTTTCTCTAATTTATCAAGAATAAGTCCTGCAACAGTGTCATATTCATCTTCAGGCAGATTTGAACCAATCAACTGATTAACCTCATCTACCCCTGCTCTGCCGTCTATTGAATATATTTTCTCGGCTATCTGATGGACTTCCTCTTCCTCGTGATCAAATTCATCCTGAATATTTCCCATTATAAATTCTATCAAATCTTCAAGAGATACTATTCCATCTGTACCACCATATTCATCTACAACAATAGCTATTTGAGTTTTCTCGGCAATCATCTCTGCAAAAAGCTGACTGCACTTTTTAGAGCTTGGAACATAAAAAACCTCACGGGTAATATCTGTCAGCTTAAAATCCTGTGGAATATCATTAAATACAAACTGCAATAAATCTTTGGCATATAAAATTCCTACTATATTATCAGTATCACCGTGGTAAACAGGTATTCTTGAATATCCTGTTGTCATTATCTTTTTGACAACCTGTGTCAGTGGTTCAATATCTTCACAAGCAGTAACATCTTTTCGGTGAGTCATAATTTCTCCGGCAGACGTATCATCGAAATTAAAAATATTCTGTATCATTATTTTGCAGTTATCGTCTATCAATCCTTGCTCACAGCACATATTCAGTACATTTATAACCTCACCTTCAGCATCTGTCTGTGTTTCAAATTCTCCGTGTCTGAACAGTCTGTTAAATATGCTGTTGGATTTTTTTGTGTTGCTTTTTCCCGTAAAGTCATCTGTCATTTCAGCGGTTCTCCTTAAAAACAGTAAAAATTAACATAATATACAAAGTATAGTTTTCAATATTATCCATACATAAATAGTGTATTAGAAATTAATGTAATTGTCAAACATAAAATAAACATCAATATAAAAAAGTTCAACTGCAAAAAATACATAATTAAATTTGTAGAAAATAGTAACAATAATACTTATTTTTTACATAATAGTCAATAATTTTATTTCGTTTTCACTTTACACATTAGAGCAAAAGTGCTAAAATTGAGGCAGATAAACGGGTGGGTCAACCACTGTCTATTCTATTTTGTTTTATATATAATGAAATTAAATAAATACAAGGAGGTAAAATTTTATGGCTAGAAAAATGAAAACTATGGACGGTAACAATGCAACGGCTCACGTTGCATATGCATTTACAGATGTTGCCGCTATCTATCCTATTACACCTTCATCAGTTATGGCTGACGATGTTGACAAGTATGCCACAGCGGGCAGAAAAAATCTATTTGGCAGAGAAGTTCAGGTAACAGAAATGCAGTCCGAAGGCGGTGCCGCAGGTGCAGTACACGGCTCACTTTCTGCCGGTGCATTAACCACTACTTTTACAGCATCTCAAGGATTGCTGTTGATGATTCCAAATATGTACAAAATGGCAGGAGAACTTCTGCCAAGTGTTATTCACGTTTCTGCTCGTACTTTAACATCTCACGCTTTGTCAATTTTCGGTGACCATTCAGATATATACGCTTGTCGTCAGACAGGTTATGCGATGCTATGTTCCACAAATCCTCAGGAATGTATGGATCTTGCCGCTGTTGCACATCTTACAGCAATTAAAGGCAGAGTTCCTTTTATGCACTTCTTTGACGGTTTCCGTACATCACACGAAATTCAAAAAATAGCTGTATGGGATTATGAGGATCTTGCAGATATGCTAGACTGGGACGCAGTTGACGCATACAGAAGAAGAAGCCTTAACCCTGAGCATCCTGTAACAAGAGGTACTGCTCAGAATGACGATATATTCTTTCAGGCAAGAGAGGCTTGTAATGTATATTATGATGCTGTACCTGAAATCGTCGTTGAATATATGAATAAAGTCAATGAAAAACTTGGAACAGACTATAAACCTTTCAATTATTATGGTGCCCCTGATGCTGAAAATATAATTATTGCTATGGGTTCGGTTAATGACTGTACAGAAGAGGTTATTGATTATCTTACAGCCAAAGGTGAAAAAGTAGGATTGCTTAAAGTCAGACTGTACAGACCTTTTGTAGCTGATTATATGCTAAGTCAACTACCCAAAACAGTTAAAAATATTACTGTTCTTGACCGAACAAAAGAGCCGGGATCAATCGGTGAACCATTGTACCTTGATGTTCTTGCTGCAATTAATGGATCTGATTTCTCAGGTGTAAATGTTTACACAGGACGTTACGGACTATCATCAAAAGACACAACTCCCGCAGACATAATTGCGGTATACCGCAATATGGAAGCTGATAAACCTAAAAAGAGATTTACAATTAGTATTATTGATGATGTTACAAATCTTTCATTACCTGTTGTAGAAAATCCTGATACAACCCCTGCTGGCACAAGCTCTTGTAAATTCTGGGGTCTGGGTGCTGATGGTACAGTTGGTGCTAACAAGAACTCAATTAAGATTATCGGTGACCATACAGATATGTATGCACAGGGATATTTTGCATACGATTCAAAAAAATCTGGTGGACTTACAGTTTCTCATCTGCGTTTCGGCAACAAACCTATCAAGTCTACATACTATATCAGCAAGGCTGATTTTGTAGCTTGTCACAACCCTTCATATGTAACAAAATATGATATGGTTGATGATTTAAAAAAAGGTGGTAGCTTCCTGCTTAATTGTCCTTGGTCAGGTGAAGAGCTTGAAGAAAGACTTCCTGCTAAAATGAAGAGAATTATCGCTCAGAAGAAAATCAATTTCTACACAATCGACGGTATAAAGATTGGTAAAGAAATTGGACTGGGCGGACGCATAAATACAATCTTACAATCTGCATTTTTCGCCATTGCAAATATAATTCCAAATGAAGATGCAATTAAGTATATGAAAGATGCTGCAACAAAATCTTACAGTAAAAAAGGTCAGTCCATTGTTGATATGAATCACGCCGCTATCGAGCGTGGCGCAACAGATTTTGTAAAGATAGATGTACCTGCAAGTTGGGCTGACGCTGAAGGTGAATTGGAAAAAGTTATTTCTACTCAGGGTACTCCCGAACTTCTGAAATATGTAAATACAGTTCTTCACCCGGTAAACGCTTACAAGGGTAATCAGTTGCCTGTTTCAGCATTTAAAAATCATATTGACGGCACAGCTCCACAAGGTGCAGCCGCATATGAAAAAAGAGGTATTGCAGTAGATGTACCATCGTGGAATCCTGATAATTGTATTCAGTGTAATTTCTGCTCTTATGTATGTCCACACGCTGTAATCAGACCTGTTGCTATGACAGAGGAAGAGGCATCAACAGCTCCTGAAACTACAAAGAAAGTGGCTATGACAGGTATGCCCGGTATGACATTTGCTGTTACAGTATCAACACTTGACTGTACAGGTTGCGGCTCTTGTGCCCAGGTATGTCCAGGCAAAAAGGGAGAAAAAGCACTTACAATGCAACCTATCGACAGCCAACTTCCACAACAGGAAGTGTTTAACTATGGAATGAGCCTATCACCTAAGCCAGAAGTTAATGCTAAATTCAAAGAAACAACAGTTAAGGGAAGTCAGTTTAAACAACCGTTACTTGAGTTCTCAGGTGCTTGTGCAGGTTGTGGTGAAACACCATATGCAAAACTTGCAACACAGCTGTTTGGCGACAGAATGTTTATAGCAAATGCAACAGGATGTTCATCAATATGGGGTGCCTCAGCTCCCTCTACTCCTTACACAGTAAACAAAGAAGGCAGAGGACCTGCGTGGCACAACTCATTGTTTGAAGATAATGCAGAGTTTGGATATGGTATGGTTCTTGGTCAGAACGCTATCCGTGATAGACTTGCTGATTATGTAAAAACAATATCAGAAACCGTTACCAAAGAAGATGTTAAGGAAGCTTGTGAAAACTATTTGGCTACAATCAAAAATTCAGGTGCTAACCAGATTGCAACTAAAGCACTTATAGAAAAACTTGAAGAAATAAGCAACTGTGAATGTGAGGCAGGTAAACTTGCCAAGAAAACACTTCTTGACAAAGACCAGCTTTCTAAAAAATCAATGTGGATATTCGGCGGTGATGGTTGGGCTTATGATATTGGCTTTGGCGGTCTTGATCACGTTATTGCATCAGGTAAGGATGTAAATATTCTTGTATTTGATACAGAAGTTTACTCAAATACAGGCGGTCAAGCATCCAAGGCTACACCAAGCGGATCTATTGCACAGTTTGCCGCAGCAGGTAAAGTTACTAATAAAAAAGACCTTGCAGCCATAGCTATGACATACGGCAATGTATATGTAGCTCAAGTTTCAATGGGTGCTGACTACAACCAGTGTATCAAAGCATTTGTAGAAGCAGAAAGCTACGAAGGCCCCTCAATTATCATCTGCTATGCTCCTTGTATCAACCACGGTATCAAAGGTGGTATGACAGCTGCACAAGCTGAAGAGAAAAAAGCTGTTCAGTCAGGTTACTGGCATATTTACCGTTATGATCCTCGTCTTATTGAACAGGGGAAGAATCCTTTGACAGTTGATTCAAAAGCTCCTACACTGAGCTACCGTGATTTTATTATGGGAGAGGTTCGTTACAATGCTTTGGCTCGTTCCAACCCAGAAAGAGCAGAACAGTTATTTGATATTGCAGAAATGAATGCAACTAAAAAGTTGGCTCACCTGCAATTCCTTGCTTCACAAAAATATGATAAATAATAGATATTACTATATCAAATAAAATCATTTATAAAATTTTCAAGGCAGATACCCAAAAGAGTATCTGCCTTGTTTTAAAAATCAGGACAATTCTTATACACAACGAACTGTCCTGATTTCTATTTATGCTCTCATAATATTCGAGAGTAATTATTCTTTTTCGCCTTGGACAAACATAGTGCAAATCAAATTCAGAATAGCATTTACTTATTAAGATATGATTTCAAAAGAACCTCAAGAATATCATCACGTTCCATTCTACTGATTATTGCTCTTGCATTTTTATGTGTAGTAATATATGTTGGATCTTCTGACAATATATATCCCACTATCTGATTAATAGGGTTATATCCCTTCTCTTTCAACGCATCGTACACAATAGTAAGATTTCTTTTAAAAAGCTCATCTTTATCATTGCCGAGTGAAAATATCATAGTCTTATCCATACAAGAACACCTCCATAAGATTTACTGCTATACTGTATATGATACAATAAATTTTGTAAAAAAGCAATAGAATATAGTCATATTAATGTCAATAAAATAAATATTATGAACGAAGTGTAGCCCCTATTTTCTCAAGTGCAGTCATTGCCTTCTTCATTGCAGAATTTGCCTGTTCGTCATTTAACGTACCTTCACTGCTTCTTAATGTAAGGTTAAATGCTACGCTCTTTTTACCTTTTTCAATCTGCTTGCCCTGATATACATCAAACAGCTTTACTGATTCAAGAGTTTTTCCAACCGCCTTTTCCATAGCTTTTTGTAGCTTAATAACAGGAATATCTTCATCACAAATAAGTGCAATATCTCTTGTTACAGCGGGATATTTAGGTAATGGTGTATAATTTTTCTCTGTATTTGCATATTTATACATAACATCCATATCAATTCTAAATATATATACTCTTGTGCCAATACCGTAGTTTTCTGTACACTGCGGGTGAATTTCGCCTATAACACCAAGTTGTTCACCTTCAATGCTGAGAACTGCACATCTGCCCGGATGAAATGAATATTCATCAGATGATGCCTCAATATCATATTCATTTACACCTGCTTTGTCTAGTAACTCCTCAAGAATACCCTTTGCAGTGAAGAAATCTGTGCCTTCACCATACATACCTGCAACAAGAACATTCTTTTCAACAGGCAGTGTATCAGGCTCTGTTGGTATATACTCACGGCAAAGTTCGTAAAGATATGCAGAAGCATTTCTATTGTTGTAGTTCTTAGCAAGTATATCCATCATTGATGGAATTACTGTTGTACGCATTACACTTGTATCTTCACCTAAAGGATTTCTTATTGTAACTGACTTACGCAAAGGACAATCCTGTGGCATAAGAATTTTATCATAATATTTAGGACTGATAAATGAATATGTCAGTATCTCATTAAGTCCCATTGCAAGCATACTCTGAGAAACTGTTCTCTCAAACTTCTGTTTTGGTGAATATTTACCCTGAGCACCACCTGATACTGATGTTGTAGGGATATTATTATATCCGAAAAATCTTGCAACCTCCTCTGCAATATCCGCCTTATGAAGCAAGTCAGGGCGGAATGTAGGCACTGTAATGATATCATTTTCAATACTACACTCAATCTTCTCAAGATACTCTACCATATCTTCCTTTGAAATATCTGTACCAAGGAATTTATTTGTCCATTCAGGTTCAAACGGAATTGTAACTCTTGCAGTTTCATCAAAATGCTTGTCAATAATGATTCCGTCCATAACATCGCCTGCATCCAACATTTCAACAAGTTCACAAGCTCTTTCAAGTGCCGGTAAAACAGAATTAGGATCAAGACCTTTTTCGTAACGTGAACTTGCATCTGTACGCATACCGTGGTCTTTAGCTGTAAGTCTTACAGATGAACCAAGGAAGTTTGCAGACTCAAAAATAATTGTAGTAGTATCATCAACAATACCGCTGTATTCGCCACCCATTACACCTGCAATAGCAATAGGTTTGTTAGCATCAGCAATTACCATATTTGTAGGCTTTAATTCACGTTCTACACCATCAAGAGTAGTAATTTTCTCACCCTCTTTTGCAAGACGAACTCTTATTTTACTCTCATCTACAAATCTCAGGTCAAAAGCGTGCATCGGCTGGCCATACTCAAGCATTACATAGTTTGTAATATCAACAATATTATTGATAGGACGAACACCCATAGCACGAAGTCTTTCACGCATCCAACGTGGTGATGGCTTAACTCTTACATTTTTTACAATTCTTGCACTGTATACCTTACACAGCCCAGGCTCTTCAATTTTAACATCAAGCATACCTGTGCAATCGCCATTTCCTGCTTTTACTCGAGGTGTATGCAACTTCAGCTCTTTTCCAAAGGTAGCCGCAGCTTCTCTTGCCAGACCGATTACAGAGAAACAGTCAGGGCGATTTGATGTAATTTCAAATTCAACCTTTGTATCATTAAAACCTGTTACTTCTCTTATGTCATCACCCGGTTTACAATCTTCCTGCAAAACAAAGATACCGTCTTCGATAGCATAAGGGAAATCATTTACAGTAACACCCAGTTCTGCAACAGAACACATCATACCATAGCTTGGTACACCACGGAGCTTACCCTTTGTAATTTTAGTTCCATCAGAAAGCACAGACTTATCCTTTGCAACAGGTACAAGATCGCCTACTGTCAGATTTTTAGCACCTGTAACAATCTGTACAGGCTCTTCCATACCTACATCAATCTGGCAAACTACGAGTTTATCAGCGTCCGGGTGCTTTTCTATACTTAACACTTTACCAACAACTACATTCTTAATTTTTTCGCCCTCTATTTCATAGCCCTCAACCTTTGAGCCACTCATTGTCATTGCTTCTGAAAATTCTCTTGGAGTTATATTTTTATCCATATCAACAAACTCTTTGAGCCATCTCATTGAAAGATTCATAATTCAATACATCCTTTCCTTTTAATTCTGTAATTAATCAAACTGCTTCAAAAATCTTACATCATTTTCAAAGAAAAGACGTAAATCATCTATACCGTATCTTCTCATACATACTCTCTCAAGACCATAACCCAGTGCAAATCCACTGTACTCCTCAGGATCTATACCGCCGTTTCTGAGTACATCTGGGTGAACCATACCACAACCGAGAATTTCAATCCAGCCTTCGCCCTTACAAAGTCTGCAACCCTCACCGTGACAGTTAAAGCACTGTACATCAAGCTCTGCTGATGGCTCTGTAAATGGGAAGTGGTGTGGTCTGAAACGCACAACAGTATCTTCTCCATAAAGACGTTTTACAAATGTTTCAAGTGTACCCTTAAGGTCAGCAAATGTAATGCCCTTATCAACAACAAGACCCTCAATCTGGTGGAACAAAGGTGAGTGTGTTGCATCAACAGCATCACTTCTGTAAACTCTACCAGGTGAAATTACTCTTATAGGTGGCTTCTGCTGTTCCATTACACGAATCTGAACAGGAGATGTCTGTGTACGCAAAACTATATTGTCTGTAACATAGAATGTATCCTGTGTATCTCTTGCAGGATGATCCTTGGGAATATTAAGAGCCTCAAAGTTATAGTAATCAAGTTCTACTTCAGGGCCTTCTACAATGTCAAATCCCATACCTACAAATATTTCTTTTATATCGTCAAGTACAACTGTAAGAGGGTGTCTACTACCAAGTGTTGAGGTTTTACCTGGCAAGGTAACATCTATCTTTTCATCCAGTAGCTTCTGTTCCTGCTCTTTTGCTTTTATTTCTTTTGTTTTTTCTTCGATAGCCTGCTCAATTTTACCTCTTACCTCGTTTGCAAGCTGACCTATTGCAGGTCTTTCCTCTGCTGAGAGCTTACCCATCTGCTTTAAAATACCTGTAAGCTCGCCCTTTTTGCCCAGATATTTAACACGCAGTGCTTCAATATCCTGTAACAAATCGGTTGCTTCAACAGCCTCAAGTGCTGACTTGCGGATTTCTTCGAGTTGATTTTTCATTATATTCATTCCTTTCATAATTCCCAAAAATAAAAAATGCCTTCGCCCCATAATAGGGACGAAAGCATATTATACTTCCGTGGTACCACCCTTATTTTTGCTAAGAAGCAAACACTCCTGCGACCTGTAACGGTGTCAACCGTCTGTCCCTACTATTGCAAGTAACAATATGTTCAAAACAGCCACTCAAAAGGGAACTTCACACACTACACCTTATAAGCCTGCTTTCAGCCGTGGCAAACTCTCTCTGTAACAAGGCAATCGCAATATGTTACTTCCTTTATCAATGTGTTTAAGGTGAAAATTCAATTTGTATTAACTATAACACTCAGAAGAAGAAATTTCAAGATTTTAAGCAAAATTTTTATTTGAATTTTATTTGAAATTTATGTTATTCTACATTCTTTAATGCAATATCAAGCGGTATTTTTTTAACCTTTTTAAATTGAATAAATGCAATTATTGCATAAGCCAAAATGCCTGCAACAGCCATTTTTATATATGCTGTAAATGGTACATAATAAGGTAGCCAGCCTGAGTATTCAGAAAGCATAATCACACAAATATATTTCATTATGTAGTTTACGATAGGAATTGTAAGGATAAGTGACCCGATAGTTACAACGCTTGTAGCAAGCACATAAAGACCACTGATTTCCTTATCTGAATAACCTAATATCTTTGTCATAGAAATAGACTGTGCATTCTTTTCAATAATGATTTTTGAAAGCAGATAAATTATAAGCATAAACATCACAATACCAAATAAGGAGAGTAAATCCATCAAAGAACCCATAGAGGTTTCCATCTGACGGGAAGTTTTTGTCAGGTCATCTTCTGTGATTTTTGTTGCTATAAGGTTTTCGTCAATATCATCAATTTCTTCATTTGAAAAATAACCGTTAAAATATTCAGTGTCATAATCAAATGTATCATTAAAATAATCACGATCCATAAATACAGAAATTCCTGCCGGATAGTAATAAACACCCTTAACTTTAAAGCTGTATTCTTTATCACCGTAAGATTCTTTAAAGGTTATTGTTTCACCTTCATTTACACCGAATTTTTCCGATAAACTACTGGATATATATATGTTATCATTATCTAAGTCAATGTCAACATATTCGCTGTCAGAATTAATTCCGAACACAGAAACATCTTCGCTTTTTAATCTTCCTTCAATAGTTTTTAAAGAACCTGCACAGTATTTTTCTGCATTTTCGCTTTCTGTTTCTACTGGTACTTTTAAAATATACTGATAATCACAAATCATATTTGAGGTAATTTCTGTCTGATAATTTTCAATCAAAGAGGGCAAAGCAATACCAAATAAAAGGATAACATTCGCAAAGAAAATACCGATTACAACTGTAATATAATTGGGTAAATTCTGAAAAATAACACGAAGTCTGAAGCGGTGCATAATAGGAAGTTTAGTATTGAGCCTAATAGCTTTTTTGTTTTTCTTTTTGCTTAAATCTCTGCGTATAAACTTAAGTGGTGATAAATTTAACTTATGTACAAGTATTACAAGATTAATAACAAGCATCAATATTACAGGAATAACTGTTGTTTGAATAAATGCTTCCATATTCCAGATTGTAACATATGTGGTCAGACTGAAACTTGCGTAATACATATTTGCAGCAACATCTTTGAATATTGTATAACCTAAAATATTACCAAGAATAGCAGAAATAAAAATTACAAGCATTGGCATTGCAAGGTAATGGCGGATAAGCTCACCTTTTGTATAACCTGAAGCACGAAGTGTACCGATAACAGTAGCTTCCTTTGAGATAGTATTGCTTGTAGTAATTGCAAAAATAAACGCAATGATAAGAACTACAATGTAAAGAAAAATAGTTATTATATTTTTATCACTACCCAAATCATTGCCTGCCATATGTATAGCCTGATTGGAGTACTGTGGAATGTAGTTTGTAATAACTGCATTTTCAGAAAGTGTTTCAAGAAAATCTTCGGACATTTCCTTTGCCTCTATATCATCAGAAGGAGAAGTGTCGTATTTCCAGGAATAGCTGAAGTGCAAGCCCTTTTCGTCTAAATTTTCAAATCCATTCTCTGTCATTATGCCAATGCCGAATTTTACTGCATCAAACATCATATCAGACGGACTAGAATACAAAGTACTATAATCCGAAAGTGCAACAAATCCTGATATAGTTAAATCTTCCCCATCAACAGAGAGTTTATCTCCAACAGAAATTTTGTTGTTGACAGCATACATTCTGTCTATTGCGATTTCATTTTTGTTACTTGGAAGCTCGCCTTCCATAACACAAACTTTGTTGATTTCTTCACGATTTTTAAAGATACGCAAAGTACTGTCGATGTCATCTGTTTCTCTTTCTATATAAAAATTCTCATAGATTTTTACATCATCTTTTTCAAGAGTTTCTATAATGTTTTCATCGGCTTTTACAGCAAGTTCAAAGTTGCCGTCTTCTATGTTGTATTTTTCAAAACCTTCGTTATGAGTAGTAATCATACTGCCCGAAGCTACAAGAAAACCTGAAACAAAGCCTATCATTCCTGTCATAAAAATGAAGAGAACTATGTATTTACCCAATTCACTTTTCAGTTCTCTTGGTAAACGTTTAATAAGAGGATTTCGCATTTTTTATACCTCCTTACCAATCAAGCTCTGTGGCAGTAATTTTTGTTTCGTTGACATAATTTTTCCTGATCATACCGTCACGCAGAGTAATAACCCTGTCAGCCATATTTTTAATAGCATCATTATGTGTAACCATAATAACAGTGTTACCGTACTTTTTGTTTACATCTTCAATAAGTTTTAAAATTTCCTTTGAAGTATTGTAGTCAAGAGCACCTGTTGGTTCATCACAGAGAAGAATGTCAGGATTTTTTACGATTGCACGTCCGATAGCTGTTCTCTGTTGTTGACCACCTGAAAGCTGATTGGGAAGTTTATGACGATGTTCGTAAAGCCCCAAAGTATGCAGGAGTTCATCTACATCAAGAGGACTATCGCTAAGATATGCACCAACCTCCACATTCTCTTTAATATTCAGATTAGGGATCAGATTATACATCTGAAATATGTAACCAAGATGCTTTCTACGATACCTTGTAAGTGTTTTTTCATTCATATCTACGGTTTTTTCTCCGTTAATAGATATATATCCGCTGTCTGCACTATCGATACCGCCTATAATATTGAGAAGTGTAGATTTACCCGAACCGGACGGGCCAAGTAGAACACAAATTTCGCCTTTTTCAATACTTGCGTTAATTCCTTTTAATACTTCTACTTTACTTTCTCCTTCTCCAAAATGCTTTTTAATGTTGCTGATTTCTAGAAACATAATTACTCCACCTTTACACTTTATTAAAAAACAAAAACCCAAGTATAGCTGAAAACTATACTTGGGTAAATTTCAAAATATAATAGATATATAGGACTCCATGTATAGATTCTAGTTATACATGAGTCTCGCAATTTAAAACAAGCCAGACCAAAAAAGGTCAGTATGTTGACTTGTTACGGTGCTTCCGCTCGCTACTCCCTCATGGGATTTTATTTTACTGCATATTAACATAATTGTAGATATTTGTCAAGTATTTTTTAAGGCTTGCCTGAAAATGAAAAAAGTGCTGAATTTTTATTACAAAACAGGTGATTTTTCAAATAACCCTTAATATAATATAACAAAACACAGTATTATCAATTATGTATTCTTTACCATACTCTCTGTACAAAATCTTTGATTTTTTCAGAAACTACCGCACTATCTTCATATATCAGTGCGTGACCTCCATATGGTACCATAAACAACTGACTATTCTGAATTTGTTTCCAAGTTTCAACAGCAGCAAAAGGTAATACTATTTTATCATCACATCCATGCACCAATAATGTTGGACAATCAATATTTTTAGATTTATCAAGACAATCATAGGCATTTGAAATCATCAAATCGTTATATCCGATATAATCGCTTACGCTGGTCTCCAAAAAAGTATTTTTAATTCTGTCTTCTTCAGATTCTTCCACTAAATCGCCAAACAAAAAGTCTAAAATATCTTTTGTTTTAAATTCTTCCACGGGCATATCTTTTAATTGATCTACTGCTGGAGTATAGTGTTTCAAATCAGCACCACTACTTAAAAATACAATACCATTTATTTTTATTTTCTTTCGCAATGCTACTTCACAAGTAATCGCTCCGCCCATAGAATAACCCAACAAAACAACTTTTTCTTGTATAATATTGATTTCTCTCAGGTATTCAATCGCATTTTCTACATCTTCCGCTATCTCGCCTATACTTTTGGGCAATTCTCCTTCAGATTTTCCGTGTGCTGTTAAATCCAAAGAAATACAATTATACTCTTCAAATTTTTCTGCTAGTGGTAACATACCTTCTTTTGTCATAGTGGAACCGTGTAAAAACACCAAGGTATTTTCACTGCTTTTATTTCCCAGTTGAACATATGCTAAAGTACTATTCATAGAAACATCTCCCTAGTTTTTTGTTATTATAATAAATTTGTATACACTCATACAAACTCATAGATCATATTCTTATATTTTACTAATTTAATAATAAATTTTAAAAAAATGTAAATTAATTATAATAAATCACGAATTATATGTCAAGTAATTTACAAAAAATGTAAGAAAGATATATTGACTATGTTAAGATAAATTTCTGTTTGTTATCACAAATAAAAATGTTAAAAATGATTTAACTTTTGTTATTTATGCTTGATTTGAAATTACTAAAATGTTAAAATGATATACAAAGTTTTAATAGGAGTATTTATTTATGGATTCATATATTGAGCAACTGGTTGTACATAAAAAAGACTACAAGGATTTTCTTGTTAAAGTAGTAATGATATTAAGCATATTTGCTATTCTTGCACTTGGAGTTATTTTTGGTATGATGGTTAACCCTTACTTTGTTGCAATCGGTGTTTTTCTTTCTGCTTTCGATATATACTTCTGTTGGTATGTTATCACAGGCAGAAATGTTGAATATGAGTACACGGTAACAAATAATAATCTGCAAATTGACAAGGTAATGGCAAAACGTAGACGTAAGGCTATACTCAGCATTGATATCAAAAAAATTGATGGTTTTGACAAATTGAGTGAAAATCGTCTTAGTGACAGAAAATGTGACAAGACATTCTATCTCGGAACATATGACGAAGATCCGGAGCAGTATCGTTTTATTGTACAGACCAATAAACACGGCAGATTAATGGTTGTGTTTGCCCCCAACGAAAAGGTGCTTAATGCAATAAAAGTACACCTCAAACCTGAGGTAAAAATAGAATTATTCAAAAACAATGTAAGGTAAACTATTAATTGGCTGTAATCCGTAAAATTTCAGATTACAGCCAATTATTGTTTGGAGGAGAGAAATATGAAGATTTTAACCTGTGAACAAACTAGGATTCTTGAGAAAAATCAAGTAGACCGTGGCTCTACATACTTTCAACTTATGAACAACGCAGGTGTTCAGGTGGGAAAAACACTGATTTCACAACTAAAAGCCACTACAAAAAGCAGCGTTGCGGTTTTATGTGGCAAAGGTAACAACGGCGGTGATGGATTTATTGCGGCACAATATCTTACATCGCAAGGTATAAAGGCATATGCACTGCTTATAGATGGTGAACCACGCACTGAGGATAGTATACGTGCATTGGAACAAGCTTTGAGCAATGGTGTTGAAATTGTACGCATATGGGAGTATAGTCAAAAAGTTAAAGATATTATATCAACAGCTGATTACGTTATTGACGCAATATACGGTATAGGATTCAAAGGCTCATTAAGCGACAACATTAAAAATATTGCAGATTTGGTTAATAGTACACACAGCAAAGTGCTTGCTGTTGATATACCTAGTGGTGTAAACTGTGACAATGGTGCTGTTGGAAATACTGCTTTTAAGGCTGATGTTACACTTTCCTTTTCAACACTTAAACCCTGTCACGTTTTATATCCTTCTATGGATTATTGCGGTAAAACATCAGTTGCACAGGTTGGTATAAATAAAGGTATAATTTATGACAGTGAATATCTTACCGAAACCATTGACGGAAGCAGGCTCAAATCACTTATGCCACAAAAGGAGGTTTCTGCCAACAAAGGCACCACAGGAACTTTAACCGTAGCCTGTGGCAGTTATGGTATGATAGGTGCCGCACAAATGTGTATCCAAAGTGCATTACGCAGTGGAACAGGTCTTGTTAAAAGTATTTTGCCATCTAATCTTTACCCTGTTATTGCTCCCAGTTTACCACAAACTGTATTTATGCCTTACACAAGTACTGATACCATAGAAGTTTTGATAAAAAGTATGGAAAAGTCAAAAGCAATTATTTCAGGCTGTGGTCTTGGTAAAAACTCAAAGTCACAGGAAATTACAGAACATATTATCAACAATAGCAAAATACCCATTATTCTAGATGCTGATTCTCTGAATGTAATTGCAGACAACATAGAAATTCTCAAAAAAGCAACAGTTCCTGTAATAATTACACCACATCCGGGCGAAATGGCAAGAATGTTGAATACTTCTATTGATATGATACAAAACAATCGCCTTACAGTAGCAACAGAATTTGCAAAACGATATAATGTAATTGTTGTACTTAAAGGAGCATATACCATTATTGCACACCCCAGTGGAAAATCTGTTATTAATCCAACAGGCAACAAAGGTATGGCTAAAGCAGGCAGTGGCGATGTACTTGCAGGTATAATAGGAAGTTTTGTTTCACAAGGAATGTCACCATTTAATGCAGCTGTTAGCGGAGTATACTGTCACGGATATGCCGGTGATCTTGCCGAAGAAAGATTTGGTCATATCAGTATGCTTGCAACAGATATTATAGATATGCTCCCAATTTGTATCAAAAATATTTATTTGTACGATTAAGCAATATATTGCATTATTAATGTAAAAATACTTTTAAAAAATCCCTCTTATTTTTAAAAATAAGAGGGATAAATTTTTACTTCAAGTATGATTATAAATACAGTATTAATCAGCAATTTCCTCAGTTGCAAAGGTTATAGGCTCTCTGTCATTAATGCTGACATAAGGTCTTCTTGGCATTACATTCTCATAAGCAGGACGTATAATTCTACTTGCATTACAAAGCTCCTCAATTCTATGGGCACTCCAACCTGCAATTCTTGCCACCGCAAACAAAGGAGTAAATAATTCTTTAGGCAGTTCAAGCATACTGTAAACGAATCCGCTGTAAAAATCCACATTGGCACTTACACCCTTGTGTATTCTTCTTTTCTGCGAAATAAGCTGTGCCGCAATACGCTCTACATTACTGTACAGTTTAAACTCTTTCTGTCTGCCTTTTTCGTTTGAAAGTCTTTCAACATATCCCTTGAAAACTCTTGCACGAGGGTCACTTACAGAATAGATTGCGTGACCTATACCATATATCAGACCGCTACAATCAAATGCCTCCTTATTAAGGATTTTTTCAAGATAGGCACTGATTTCTTCCTCATCTTCATAATCCTTTATATGGGCTTTTATGTCCTCAAACATTTTAACAACTTTGATATTTGCACCACCGTGCTTGGGTCCTTTAAGAGAACCAAGTGCAGCAGCTATCGCTGAGTATGTGTCTGTTCCTGAAGATGTAACAACGTGGGTTGTAAAAGTAGAGTTGTTACCGCCACCGTGTTCAGCGTGCAAAACCAGTGCCATATCAAGCAGTTTTGCCTCTAGCGGAGTATATTTGCAGTCAGGACGCAACATATACAATATATTTTCAGCCGTAGAAAGCTGTGGCTGAGGTGTATGTATAATCAGACTTTGATTATCATGATAATACTGATAAGCCTGAAAACCATAAACAGAAAAAATCGGGAACAATGCAATAAGCTGTAAGCACTGACGAAGTACATTGGGTACAGAAGTATCGTCAGCATTGCTGTCATAAGAGTACATTGTAAGTACACTCCTTGACATAGCATTCATAATATCACGGCTTGGTGCTTTCATAATAATATCCCTTACAAAGCCTGTGGGCAGTGTGCGGTAATAATCTAACAATTTATTGAATTCATCTAAATTTTCTTTATTTGGAAGTTCACCAAATAAAAGCAAATAAGCTACTTCTTCAAATCCAAAACGGTTTTCACTGGTAAAGCCCTTTACAATATCTTCTACATCATATCCACGATAGAATAGCTTTCCATCCTGAGGAGTACGAGTACCATCAGGATTTTCTATAAAAGAAAAGACTTCAGAAATTTCTGTAAGACCTGTAAGTACACCTTTACCGTTTACGTCACGCAGACCCCTTTTTACATCATACTTATTATAAAACTCAGGGTCAATCATATTGTTCTCTACACATTTTTTACTTAATCTATAAATTTCAGGTGTTACTGCACTGAATTCATAGTTACCATCCTGTATTACATAATAGCTTTGCATATTATCACTTCCTTTTTAAATTTGGGAATATTTCCTTACTAAGTGGCAAAAATAATCAATAATCAGTTTAATTCCAATATCATATCATCAACATCTTTTCCCGGTGGTATCATTGGTAATACATTAGCGTCGGGAGAGATTCTGAAATCTATCAAAACGGGGGCGTTCAGCTTCATTGCCTTTTCAAGAGTTGGTTTAATTTCTTCGAACTTTGAAACTGCAAAACCTTCTATTCCAAATGCCTTTGCAGCTTCTACAAAATCCGTAGCTCTGTGAGGATCTGTGGATGAAAATCTTCTTTCATAGAATAGCTTTTGCCACTGTCTTACCATACCAAGAACAGTATTGTTGAATACCATAATAATTACAGGTATATCATAGCTTTTCAGTGTTACCATTTCATTCATATTCATATGGAAACTACCGTCACCTGTAACTAAAAATACCTTTTTATCAGGACAGCCCATATATGCACCTATTGAAGCACCCATACCATAACCCATTGTACCAAGACCACCCGAGGTTAAGAATGTGCGTGGTGCTCTAAATTTACACTCCTGAGCTGTCCACATCTGATGTTGACCAACATCAGTTACAACAATATCATTGTCAGCTCTGAGTTCTTCCAAAGTCCTCAAAATTTCCTGTGGTGTTATGTAATCTCCCTGTTTAACTTCGGTAACTGTTGAATACTTTGAAAGTTCACATTTCCACTGTTCGTGGTTTTGTTGGGTCATATTAGCCTTTAACTGGACAAGTAAGTCCTTTAAATTACCGACAAGCCATTTGTCAACTTTTACATTTTTATTGATTTCCTTCTGATCTATGTCCAGATGAATAATAGTCGCATTTGCACCAAACTTTTCAGTATCTCCTGCAACTCTGTCAGAAAATCTTGTTCCTGCTGCTACAATAAGATCAGCATTTTTTATAGCCATACCTGTTTCAACTGCACCGTGCATACCAAGATTACCTGCAAACAGCGGATGATTTGCTGAAATACCACCCATTCCCATAAGAGAACAACAAACAGGTGCATCTAATACTTCTGCAAACTCAGTAAGTTCCTTTGCAGCCTCACTGAGAATTACACCACCGCCTGCATAAATGACAGGTTTTTGACACTTTTCCAAAGCATTAACGATATCTGCAAGAGCCTTAGAATCAATCACTGTTTTCTCTTCTGTATTATCAGGAACTTCCTTTGTATACTCCGCTTTCATTGCAGTAATATCCTTTGGTACATCAATCAATACAGGGCCTTTTCTGCCACTTTGAGCAATTTTAAATGCCTTGCGGATTGTGGGAGCAAGCTCTTCCATAGTAGCTATCTGAAAACTTGCTTTTGTAACAGGACTTACTATTGCTGCAATATCAACTTCTTGAAAACTTGACTTACCCAGCAAAGATCTCCCCACATTACCAGTAATTGCAACCATAGGAATACTGTCCATAAACGCTGTTGCAATACCGGTTACAAGGTTTGTAGCACCAGGGCCTGATGTTGCTATAACAACACCTGTTTTTCCCGTAGCTCTTGCATATCCATCTGCTGCGTGAGAGGCTCCCTGCTCGTGAGCTGTCATAACGTGCTTTATTTTATCACTGTACTTATACAGTGCATCATAAATTTCAAGTACTGCACCACCCGGATAACCAAAGACTGTATCTACACCCTGCTCAAGTAAACATTCTGCAATAATTTCAGAACCTTTTAATTCCATTTCCAACAATCCTTTCAACATAACACTTTTCTTACAATTTTATATTTGCTGACAATATAGTAAACAATTATCTATACAATATCAAATAAACTTCAATTTTTATAAATAGTTACAGTAAGTCAATATAATCTAAATTTTATACTTTTGTCAAGTGTTTGTCAAGGTGAGATGCAATTTGTAGAATCATTACTGTCATTTTTATGAGAATAATACATTTCAAAGGATGCTGAATATGAAATATGCAAAATACAAGATGTCAATAAAGGCAATTTATCTTTACAGAATACGAACAATAATTGTTGCTGTTCTAATAGCTTTTATATGCGGTGTACTTATGGCTTTTTTTGCATTGTTTACCTTTATTTTTATATGCATTATATTAGTATTGTTGATAATCATATTTTTCTGGTATCCTGTATTACTTTATAAAAGCTATTGTATTGAATTTGTATGCAATAAAATATGTATTACAAATGGTGTGTTTTTTCTACGTAAATACTATACAAGCACCAATGATATCAATTATGTCGGCAAGATAATAACTCCATTACAAAAGCTATTGGGGATTTTTACTTTATGTCTTTATACAAAAAGTGGAAAAATCTATCTTAATAACATAGAAGAGATTCCCGAGGACCTTTTGGTTTATGCAGATGAATAAAAAAAACATTTGGGTAAAGCCCCACATCTTCACCTTTTATCATATCTTTTCAAAAGCATTTTTTATAATGATTTTTCCATTTTTACAGCAAATCTTCCTTTATCCTGAAAGCATCTGGCAAAAAGTAAATTATACAGTTTTCAATATACTGTTTATTATAATACTCTTTACAGCTATATACTTCGAATACAAACAAATTTCATATTTTCAGGATAGACGCTTAATCATTTGTAAAAAGGGGCTGTTTCATCATACTGAATTATATCTGCCACCCAAAGAGCTTACTTCCATAAGTGTAACTCGCAGTTTTACATTATGGCTTGCAGGAGGATGCAGAGTATACCTAAGTAGCAGTACCTGCTGTAAAACCAGAAAAGTTGAGCTTTTTACATCCAACAGTTATGCCAGAGATATTGTTAATTTTAATACAGATAAATCTGCACAATGTGTGCTTTTTAAAAGCAGATTTATCTATACAACGTTGATGTCCATTACCGAGTCAAATGCACTTGCAGGTACTTTGGCTATATCGGTAATAATAAACCGTCTAAGTACAATTATGGGCGAACAGCTTACAAACAGTGTAATTGAACAGATTCAGCAAATTCCAAACGCAATACTTTCAGGCTTACCCCCTACCCTTGCATATATTGCAGGATTTTTATTTATTGGATTTTTATTCGGACTTATAAAACAAATTTTTGAAAATGCCTGTTTTACCACTTTTTATAATCAACGGTTTCTATTTATTTACAAGGGACTTCTCAGAAAAAGTATTCTTTGCATCAACAGAAAAAAATTAAATGGTATACTGATAAAGCAAACATTACTGATGTATATTGCAAAAATATATACGCTTGCTGTTTTATACACAGGCTTTAAAGAAACAAAAAGCAGTGGAGTATATGTTCCTCTTATCTTTGGCAACAAATTAAAAGATTATATCTCCCCTTTTATTCCGGTAGAGGAGTTTACACACAAAATTATTCCACCTAAAGATTCTGTAAAAAGCTATTTATATGCACCTCTTGTATATATTTCCATACTGATTTTACTATGTGTGATATTTTACAGTAGCTTTGAAACCAGCTTTATAGCACGCTTTACAGCGCTTGTTCTTACTCCATTTGGCATACTATGGCTATGGTTTAGATTTATTGCAGGAAAACACTGCAAGGTATGTATAAGTGACCATACAATAAAAATAAACTACTACAAACACCTTAACCTTATGATAGCACTTGTTAATAAAAACACTGTGTCAAAAATTGTTGTAAGCCAGAACATCTTTCAACGCTTTTTTAATAAGTGCCATATTACGTTATATCTGTGCAATAAAAAAAGTGTTCCTATAAAAGTAAAACACCTTGATTATAAAGAAACACTGGAGTTTGTTACAGTAGTATAGATAAATTATTATACCCGGCAGACATACTTTAATATCTGTCGGGTATAATAATTTTTATGCTTTTTTTGAATAAAAGATAACTGTTATTTTTGTGCCTTTTCCTACTTCACTTTCAACAGAAATTTCTGCATTGTGAAGTTCTGCAATATGCCTTACTATGGCAAGTCCCAAACCTGTTCCGCCTGTTTCTTTTGAACGGCTTTTATCTACACGATAAAAACGCTCAAAAATTCTGTCCTGGTGTTTCTTGTCAATCCCTATTCCTGTATCACGTACAGTAAGCACAGGGTTTTCATCTACTCTTTCAAGATTAATAAATACACTTCCACTTGGTTTATTATAACGTACAGCGTTATCACATAAGTTAAACACCAGTTCATACAGTTGTGTTTCATTTCCTATAAACGTAACATCCGTAAGATTTGTAACAAAAGATATTTGATTATTCTTTGCAAGCACTTCAAGCACTTCAATGGACTCTTCAACCATATCCTTCAGGTTAACCTTTTTTACACCCTCAACCTGATATACTTTGTCATCCATTTTAGACAGCTTCATTATGTCGCCTATAAGTGTAATCAGTCTGCCAGCCTCTTTGTGTATTCTGCCTGCAAACTTCTGCATATCCTCCGGCTCTGATACCATACCATTTTCTATCATTTCTGCATATCCCGAAATTGATGTAAGAGGTGTTTTCAGTTCGTGAGTAACATTGGCTGTAAATTCACGTCTTAGTTTTTCTGTCTTTTTCTGCTCCGTAACGTCAAGCAACAAACAGATAATACCTACCATTTCTCCGCCAGAATAAACAGGATTAACATAAAGCTTTATAATCTTTTTATTTATCTTTATTTCATCTGTATTGCTTTCACCCTTGGATGCTTTGTTAATGCTCTGAATAAGTTTATCGTTTTCATATGCTTCAAGCATATTTTTGCCTTCATTGTGGTGATATCTGGTTTTGAGAATTTGCTTTGCACTTTCATTCTCCATAATTATAACCTTATCAACATCAAGCATAATAAAGCCTTCTTGCATATTAGAGATGAGAGTAGTTATCTTATCACGTTCTTCCTGCAAATCTTCAAACTGGTGACGGATTTTTCTTCGCTGAGATGTAATCGTATCAGCAAAAGGTTTAAGTTCATCATAAATAATTGCTTTTCCGTCATAATTATTAAGATTATCAAATGGTTTAACTATCTTCTTTGTAAATCGGCTTGAAACAAGAAAACACACCAACAAAACATACATAGCCAGAAGTGCTGTTATGAGTATCATCCAACCATATAAGTTAAAAATACTTTCAGCCTCTTTTCCTACACGCATAATATGACCGTTATCCATTTCCTCAGCATAATAATATATCATCTTGTGTAGTGTACGTGAATAACGCGAGCTTTCACCTATACCGTTTTTTACAGCTTGTTCAACCTCAGGTCGTCCAATGTGATTTTCCATTTCACTTACAAGAAGTTGTTTATCACTTTCATAAATTACTTCTCCATTTTCGTCAATAACAGTGATCCTATAACCTTCAATGTTTAAAGAATCCAGCTTCGCTTCATTATCCTGTTCAAAATATTCTACCAGCATATTTCCATATGCTGCAAGGTCGCTATATGCCTGTTCTGAAAAAACATACCAGGACGCTAAACCAAAACACAATATTGTAAGCAGTATTGATATACTTGATATAGCCACTAATCTTTTTGTTAAAGTGGTACGCAGTTTCAAATTATTCCCCCACCTTATAACCAACGTGACGTACAGTTTTAATCATACTTCCGCTGTCACCTAATTTTTGTCTTAATGTTTTTATATGAGCATCTACGGTTCGGCTCTCTCCGCCAAAATCGTAACCCCACACTTTCTCCAGAAGTTTTTCACGAGTAAGCACAATATCCTTGTTAGCTATCAGATATTTAAGCAGTTCATATTCTTTATAAGTAAGTACACAAGGTTCTCCATTAACACTTACTTTATGCTTAAAATCATCCACCTTTATACCATTATATTCAAGTACAGTAGGATTTTCTTTACGTTCACATCTGCGAAGTAGTGCCTTTACTCGTGAAACAAGCTCCATTACTCCAAAAGGTTTTGAGATATAGTCATCTGCTCCCATATCAAGACCTTTTACTTTGTCTATTTCAGAAGTTTTTGCCGTAACCATCATAACAGGTATATTCTGCATTTCTTCATCTGCCCTGATTTTTTTCAGAATAGAAAGTCCATCTTCATTAGGAAGCATAATATCAAGCAATACCAGACTGGGCTTATTCTGGCTACAAGCCTTATAAAATTCATCACTCTCGCCAAATGCCATTACTTCATACCCACTATTTTTAAGTGCATAGCTTTCAAGCTCTCTTATATCAATATCATCTTCTACTATATAAATCATACCGTACTTTCCCTCCATAAAATACAAAATCAATAGAAAATCGGCTATGATAATTATACCACAGCCGACAAAGAATTTTATATAACCTGTGTAAAAAGTATGTAAAAAATTATTGTATATCGCTTAAAGCCTCATCAATTTCCTCAGGCACATCAAGACTATTCACTCTGTTGCCTGTAAAAGCATATACAACCCATTCTGCAATATTAACTGAATGATCGCCAAGACGTTCAAAATACTTTGCTATCATAAGCAAATCCGGAGCTTCGTCTGCACCATTTTCTTCTGATTTAATCATATCAATAAGACGCTGTTTAACATCTATGAACATCTCATCAACTTCGTCATCACTACGACAGATTTCAATAGCCATTTTTACATCACGACTTACATAGGAATCTATGCCACTTTTCAACATTTCAACAGATTTTCTACCCATACGTATAATGTCATTTAAAATGTTACTATTTCTACATTCTTTAATCATTACAGACAAAGCCGCCACATCATCAGCTATATCTCCAATACGTTCCATATCTGTAATCATTTTCAAAACTGCCGATACTAAATGAAAATCACTTGCCACAGGTTGCTGACGTAAAATAACATTAAGGCAAAGCCCCTCCAACTCTTTTTCCATTTTGTTAATATCCAGCTCAATCTGTTTTGCTTCTACAAGTAATTTCTCGTCTTGAGTGGTAAGAGTTAAAATGGCATTATTTATTGCATTTTCAAGCTGTAAGCCCATCTCAATTAAACTCTTATCTATTGCTTCAATTTGTAGCTGAAAATAATCTCTCATATCAACCAAACCTTCCCGAAATATATTCCTCTGTTCTCTTATCTTTAGGCATATTGAAAATTCTTGCAGTGTCGTTATACTCTACAACCTCTCCCAAAAGAAAAAACGCTGTTTTATCAGAAATTCTTGCCGCTTGTTGCATATTATGGGTAACCATTATAATGGTGTAATTATCTTTAAGCTCCATAGCCAAATCTTCAATTTTTGATGTTGAAATAGGATCAAGTGCAGAAGTTGGCTCATCCATAAGCAATACCTCAGGCTGAACTGCCAAAGCTCTTGCTATACAAAGTCTTTGCTGTTGACCTCCCGACATTCCAAGTGCATTCTTCTTCAGTCTGTCCTTAACTTCGTCCCATATAGCAGCATCACGCAAAGCCTTTTCCACAATATCATCAAGTTCTGACTTTTTGCGTATTCCGTGGGTTCTGGGGCCATAGGCAATATTATCATAAATGCTCATAGGGAATGGATTTGGTTTCTGAAACACCATACCTACTCTTTTTCTCAAGATATTGACATCCATATCTCCATAAATATTCTCACAGTCAAGAAGAATTTCTCCTGTAATTTTGCAACCCTCTACCAAATCATTCATTCTATTGAGAGATTTAAGCAAGGTTGATTTACCACAGCCTGATGGGCCGATAAAAGCAGTAATTTCTTTTTCTTTTATTTTTAAATTTATATTCTTTAAGGCTTTAAAACTGCCATAATAAAGTTCCATATTTGAAATTGAAAATTTATCCATTATTTTCCTCCGTTAGATATCTGTCAGCTTATTTTCTGTGTCAGCTTTTTAGCAATAAATGATGATAAAGCATTTATAAGCACTACAAGTACTAACAAAACAACAGCTGTACCATAAGCCTGACTTGTATGTAACCCTTCATTTGTACAAAGGTACATATGAACTGACAAGGTTCGTGTAGAACTTAACAAATCCTTTGGGTACTGTGCGATTGTTCCTGCTGTATATATAAGTGCCGCAGATTCTCCCACTACTCTGCCTATTGCGAGTATTATACCCGAAAGGATACCGGGTATTGCTGTTGGAAGAATTACCCTGAACACTGTGCGTAGCTTTCCTGCACCAAGTCCAAAACTACCCTCTCTGAAAGAATCGGGTACAGTTTGTAATGCTTCCTCAGTGGTACGCATAATAAGTGGCAAAATCATAATAGCCATTGTACACGCACCTGCAATAAGAGAGTTACCCCAACCAAGCGTTGACACGAAAAACAGCATACCAAACAAACCATAAACTATTGACGGAATACCGGACAGAGTTTCGGCTGTTGTTCTTATAGCAGTTACCAGTTTGTTACCTCTTTTTGCATATTCAACAAGATATATAGCCGCAAAGATACCAAGAGGTACAGCAATTAAAAGTGAAATAGCTGTCATAATAATTGTATTCACCAAGGCAGGCATAAGTGAAGCATTATCAGACGTATACTCAAGTGCAAACAAATCAGGTGTGAGATTAGGAATACCCTGAACCAGAATATATACTATAAGAAACAGTAAAATACCAACTGTAATAAATGCACATAAAACAGACAGTGCAAACAATATAAAAGAAGACGAATGGTTTTTATACTGTATAATTCTCTGCTTAAGGGAGGTAGTATTTATAGCTTTTATCTCGTTTGCTTTAATTTCTTTCGCCATTATGATTTTGCCCCCCTGTTTTTAATTACTGCAAACAACATATTAATTATGAGAATAAGCACAAACAGAACCACACCTGTGGCTATAAGTGCCTCACGGTGGAGGTCAGTTGCGTAACCCATTTCAAGTACAATATTCGTTGTAAGCGTACGCACACCTGAAAAGATGCTATTTGGTACAACTGCACTGTTGCCGGCAACAAGAATAACTGCCATTGTTTCACCAATAGCACGACCTATACCAAGTACAACACCTGCAAGAATTCCTGATTTTGCCGCGGGCACAACTGTGCAGAAAACACTTCGTTCTCTTGTAGCACCAAGTGCAAGTGAACCTTCATAATATGAATTAGGAACAGCATTCAATGCACTTTCAGATACACTTATAATAGTTGGTAAAATCATAATCGCAAGCAATATAGAAGCCGTTAAAATTCCATATCCATTACCGCCAAAAAAGTTTCTTATAAACGGCACTAAAACCACCATACCAAAAAAACCATAAACAACCGATGGAATACCTGCAAGCAAATCTATTGCAGGTTTTATAATTTTATAAACTTTTTTGTTACAGAATCTTGAAAGACAAATAGCTGTCATTATACCAATGGGAACCCCCAGAATTACCGCACCAGTTGTTATGTAAATACTTCCTAATATCATTGGCCATATACCAAAGCTGGCAGGCTCATTTGATGGTGCCCATTTTGTTCCCAGCAAGAAATCAAACATACCTATTTTTGCCATTGCGGGAATTCCATTAACAAATAAAAACAGACATATAAGAACAACCGCCGCAATAGAAACAAGTGCCGCACATAAAAAAACTATGTGCATAATTTTTTCTTTATATTTAACCATTCAAAGTTAATCCTTTCTTGCAAAATGCAGAGTAGTTTAAAAACTACTCTGCACCCATTAAAATATGGCTCTAATTTACTTTAACTCCCAGGTTGTAATTGTACCTGTGTAAATATCCTTTAGCTGGTCAAGTGTAATATCTTCAACAGTATTCTCTTTGTTAATTACCACAGCAATACCATCCTTTGCTATTGCCTGACCTGTTATTCCTTTTTCTGTTTCACTGTCCTTCAGTTCTCTTGATGCCATACCAATATCAACAGTGCCCTCAGCCACTGCTGACATACCTGTTGATGAGTCACTGGTGTTAACCTCTATGGTAGCTTTTGTATTAATCTTCTGATAAGCCTCTGCAAGTTTTTCCATTACAGGAGATACAGATGATGAACCACCAACTTTTATTGTGCCTTCACCCTTTACACCTGCAAAAGCCTCAGCATTTTCAACAACCTCTACATAGCCTTCATCAGCTACAATTTTCTGTCCTTCTTCGCTAAGGATATAATCAATAAAATTCTGTGTAACTTCGCTTACAGCATCCTTTGTTGCAATATTAAACGGTCTTGAAATTTTATATGTACCATCTTTTACAGTTTCAGCTGATGGTGCAACTCCTTCAATTTTCAGTGTATCTACTGTGTCATTCAGAGAACCAAGTGAAATATAACCGATAGCTGCTACATCACCAGCCACACCTGTAAGAACTGCCTGTGTACTGCTCTGAACTATTGCTGAAGCCAATGTGTTATCCGACTTGGTTCCATCTGTTTCCTCAAGAACACCTGTAAGCTCAACAAATGCTGAACGTGTGCCTGAACCATCTTCTCTTGTTATTACAGAAATCTGGGATGTTGTATCAAATCCACTTGATGAACTCTCATTTGAAGAACTTGAATCTGTTGTACCGCCACAGCCTGCTAATGAACTCATCACTACTAAACCTGCTATTGCTGTCGCTAAAATTTTCTTAACTTTCATACTTAATCTCCTCGCATAAAAATAGGTTTTCTTCTCTGTAATACCCCGTTACTTATTTTTTGTTCTCATCTCTTGGGTACAGTTAGGAGTATATAGTATTTTTGTAAAATTTGTAGACACCTTTCGGTAAACCTTTGGTAAAGCAAAGTGAAACTTTTGTAAAATACAACTCTCTTATGTAATACCTCCTTCACATTTTATACTAAATTTTCCTCCTACATATATTTATTTATAACAACCATAGCTGTATGCACTTATTATATAATCAAACAATAACCCAATAATTCAACATATAGCAAAACCGCAGAGAAATCAATTAAGACTCTCTGCGGTTTTATTGCTGTCATAATTTATATACAGTAAAATTTATTCTATACTTTCCACAATTTTTTTACAATTTTCTTCTACATTGGGCTTGAAAATAATATTATTTCTATTTTCAAGATACCATTTGTAACTTTCCTTTAGTCCATCCAAAAATGGAGTTTCGTTAATTTTTATAGTTTTATTAATACTTTCCACATTCAAAACATTATCATAGTCAGGGAACGGGAAAAAGTCACGAATATAGTAGCCATCATTATGATAATCATACATTATAATCTCAGGAGTTTTTCCCATAGCTTTTCCACAGCTTTCCACCCACTCTTTGCTTGTTACAGCACTTCTGTTGCCTACATTATAAATTTCAACATCCTCTCCACTTTTATTGAGCAACGTAACTATAATATTGGCAAGGTCAGTGGTATATAGAAATTGCAATTTGGGATTACTGCTTGGCAAAATAACAGGAAGGTCTTTTGTAATTCTGTTGAATATAAAGCTTTCACGCTGTGCATAGTTGTTTTCGCCATACATATATGGTGGTCTTAACATTATAAGTTTGGTTGATTTGTCAGAAAAAAATTTTTTTAAATACTTTTCAGCCTTTATCTTATTTACACCGTAATCAAACCAATATTTATTTGGAGCAAGATTGTCACTTTCTTTAAAAGGAATTGTAAGATTTTCAATATCATACACTGCACTGGAACTTATAAAAATAAATTCCTTTGTATCTATAAAATCCAAACTTCCACAAAGAATTTCCATTTGGTTTTTATTTACACCACTTACATCAATAATAATATCAAACTTTCTGTCCTTTAACACCTCTGTCATTTCTAACAAATTGTCACGATTACAGATAATCTGTTCTGCGTTTTCAACTTGTTTTGTACCTCTGTTAAGGACTGTTACCTGATATCCATTATCCACAAGCACATCTACAATTTTTCTGCCAATGAAGTAACTGCCACCCATAACTAAAACATTCTGCGACATTGTAAAAACCTCCTGAACTTTAATAATTTTATGTGTTAAATTACTTTAACGATTTAAAGTATATCAGTAAAAACTAATTTTGTCAAGAGCATAATTAATATACCCCCAACATATATCACTAATTTGCGTGATTATGTTGGGGGAAGGATTATATTATATTTAAAATTACTTTTTCTTTCTATTTTTTACTATAACAACTATTAAAATAATCAGTACAATTAGTGCAGTAACAGATAGGCAAACTACAATTACAAGATTACCACTATTTTCGAGTTTTTCTATGATAGAAGCATTAGTTCCTTTTGAATTTTCGGAAGTAACTGATGTTACCAACTGTGTATGAGCTTCAGTAGGTCTTTCAGTACCGGAATATAATAATCCTGTGCCAAGCTCAAAAGCAGTCTGACTTACATCCATTGATCCATCTTCTCTAATTCTTGGTACATCTACCGGAAGTGTACCATATGGATTTTTGTATCCAAAAGCAACTTCTATTGCCGCCATAATATTGGGGCCATAAGTATAACTTGCAGGCTGAGAACCATCAATATCTGAATAATCCATTCCATTACATCCATAAGCAACCAGCAATGCAGATGCATCTGTGTAATTTGCTGTATCATAAGGCTTTCCAATACTAACCATAGTACATTTAATATTGTTTTCTTTGGTATAATCAAGTATCGCACGAGGAACAGAAGTATTTATATTATCCGGGGTTATATCATTTGCCGAATTCATCTCTGTAAATGTGATAACGTAGTCTGCACTGCTTACAGCAGACAATATTTCATCAAGACTGTTGCCCTCATTATAATAATATGTTTCATAATTTACATTTGGAATAGCACTTTTTGAAATAAGTTTGCTCATAGCATACTGGCAGTTGGGTGTTTCATTGCTATATGCTGACACCAAAACAACCTTTTGACCTTCTGTTGGCTTAAAGGGCAGAGTATTATTTTCGTTTTTAAGAACTGTTATTGCTTTTGTAGCTATATCATCCTCTATTTCGTGATGTTCATTACTACCCACCACTGCAAGTGCATTTTCCAATGTTGGTGCCTTATAATTAAAAATTCCTCGCTTTTCTTTAAGGTCAAGAATTCTCTTTACAGCGTTATTTATAGTTTCTTCTTTAATAACTCCATTTTTAACTGCAGATTTTATATTGCCGATAAGTGAGACAAGCTCTGTGTTACTGCTTTCATTTGTAAGTGAAACAGGCATTAACAACATATCTACTCCTGCATTAATAGCAAGTATACAAGCCTGTGCCATACCAAAGTTTTCAGAAATTGCTGACATATTCATTGCGTCTGTGGTTACAACACCGTTGAAGCCTAGCTTATTGCGAAGTATATCTGTTACAAATGTTTTTGAAAGTGTTGCAGGCAATTTTACTTCACTGCCATTAATCTCTGATACAACTGTTTCTTTTTCAATCTGTGGAAATTGAATATGTGCTGTCATAATCATATCTACACCATTAGCAACAGCGTCTTTAAAAGGAACAAGCTCACACTTTTCAAGTTCAGCCAAAGACTTGTCCACAGTGGGCAAACTTGTATGAGAATCTGTTGATGTATCACCGTGACCCGGAAAGTGCTTTGCTGAAGCAACTACATTATTTTGTTGTATGCCATTTATCATACTTACTCCCAGTTTGCTTACAATAGTGGGATCTGATGAAAATGACCTTAGACCTATAATAGGGTTCTGGGGATTACTGTTAACATCTATCGATGGTGCAAAATTCACGTTTATTCCCAATGCAGAAAGTTCGCTACCAAGAATATTGCCTGCCGTCTGAGCATCTTTTTCGATGTTTATGGCACCAATAGCCATATTGCCAGGCAAAGATGTTCCCTTATTAAGTCTTACAACTTCTCCACCCTCCTGGTCTGTGCCTATAAACAGTGGAATTTTATTCTTTGAAGCCAATGCAGAATTCTGAAAAGCTGTTGTAAGATTTACAATCTGTTGGGTATCCGCAAGATTTTCTGCAAAGAGAATAACTCCACCTATGCTGTTTTTGGTGATGATATTTGCAACTTCATCCTCCATTATGGTAAAGTCTTCACCATCCCACTGTCTTACAGCTACCGTTATCATCTGACCTATTTTTTCTTCCAGAGTCATTTTAGCTAAAATATCATCAGTTCCCTCTGCACTTGCAACGGGTATGCTGACTATTATACATAAAATACTGAGAAAAACACTTACAATTACCCTAAGACTTTTTTTCATACTTCTTCATTCCTTTCTTTAAACACACTAAAAATTTATGAAAAAAAAACGTGTGTACGTCTTTTATATAATTATACCAATTTTAAATTTATTGGTAAACAGTGTATTACATAAATGAAAAAATTTCTTAATTTATTTTGTAAGATTATTTTATAAAATAACCCAATATATAATCATACATTAATTTATAATTCTTATAATTAGAGCTTTAAATTCTACTTTTATTACGAATAACAATATATACATTATTTGAATTAATCAAAACTTTTTTCAAACTTCAAAGAAACCGAAACATTGCAAGATAATTCTTTAAATGTTTCAACAGATTACATATTAGACTTAATCAATAACCCTGAGCCTTATAAAAACAGCCATAATAAAGTATTTTTATTACAAAGAAGAAATAAAACAATTCCCCTTAAAGTTTACTAAAATGTATAACTCTAAAGGGAATATATCAAAAATTTTTTATTAATAATTATATTTCAATGATATAATATATAGCTACGATAAAACCACTATTTTCTTAAAGCATCTACTGGATTCATTCTTGCTGCTTTAAAAGCAGGGTATACTCCAAAAAATATGCCAAGCAAAATAGAAAGAAGCAAAGCAATTACAATAACTAAATAATTAGGATGCATTAAATCTAAAGGAGTAATAGTTACAAAAGTCATTATCGAAGGAATAACGAGTGAAATTAAGGCTGAAAAGAACAATCCAATTATAACTCCTAAAAAGCCTCCAGAAAAACTAATAACAACAGTTTCTATTAGAAACTGTGCAAGAATATTTTTGTTTTTTGCCCCTAATGATTTCCTTATACCAATTTCGTTTACTCGTTCACTAACACTTACCAACATTACATTCATAATTCCTACACCACCTATTATAAGTGAAAAACCTGCTAAAATCGAAATTATGTATGTAATAATTTGCACTACATCTGAAAAAGTTTTAAGATATTCTGATGTTGTACTTACTGTTATAGTATACTCATCATTATTTTCATAATACTTAGAAAAATAATGATTTGCAGCTTCTTTTATCATTGAAGTTTTTGTAGAATCACAAGTAAAATACCAGGATGCATATATCGAAGATCTATCAAGTTCCAGATTATATGCTTTAAGATAATATGTATACGGAACATAAACTGTATATGTATTTTCAATATTGTATCCACCAAAAGTATCTTCATAAACTCCAGCAATTACATAATTAACAACTTTACCATCATTAGAGCGAACAGAAAAAGTTTTTCCTATAACATTTTCACTATAATTGCTTGCAATGGTTTCTGGAATAAGTATCGTACACTTTTCTTGTGAACAATCTGATTCAGTAATTACACGTCCTGCGGTCATATTGAAATTGTCTGAAAAATAATTTGCTGAAACTGCACAAATATTCACAGAAAAGTTTCCAGATGTATCCTTCAAATATCCTTTTTGGTTATAATCATCTGAATACATAAGAATTTCACTTTCAATATATTGGCTATACTTTTCTGTAAAATCCGAAATCATCTCCTCTGTCAAGAATTCACTTTCGGGAATTTCATTTTCACTAACAACACTTATTAAAGGTGTTGATGAACTGATAACACCTACCGCAAGCATATCTCCGCTTAAATTTGATTCAAAAACAGAGTTCATTATATATTTTACCGAGTTTCCAAGAGTTGTTATTGTAGTTGCAGAACTAATTCCAATTATTATACCAAGCAAAGTTAAAAATGTTTGCATCTTGTGACTTTTCATTGAAGATAAAGCAGTTGCCAAATATTCAACAATCATATTAAATTTACATCTCCAATTCAAATCAGATTTCTATATCTTTAAGTAATTCATCTGAAATTACCTGTCCTTCAGTAAATTTACTTGGTGTACAAATAATATTGTCACCTGTTTTCAATTTATCACTTTTTATCTGAATATAGTAGTCAGATTCAATACCAATTTCAACATCTACCTTTGAAATTTTATATGTGTTATTGTCTTGTTCATTTGCAACATAAACATAATAATGTTCTTCATCATTTGAAGATATTGAATCATACGCAACAGACAACACATCATCAGTTCTATTTGTATAAATATACACTGACAAATCCATTCCTATCATCAAGTTTGCATCTGCATCTTCAACAGAAATTATTGCACTAAATCCTGTACTGCTGTCTTTGTCATATTTTATATCTTTAACAATACCATTATATTCAATATTTCCATTGTTGCTCATATATGTAACAATAGCACTGTTATCTGGAAGCACATTATTTATATTTTGAGTTTGAATTTCACTTTTAATAATAAGACTTTCAGGGTCTGAAATTATAAATGCAATATCACTTATTCCTTCTTTACCTTCTATAACATTTATCTGTTTAACTACGCCATCACAATTCGCTACAATTTCTGCATTTTCAATTTGTTGATTATATACACTTAACTGAAATTCCAAACTGTCAGTAGAGCTAGTCAATTTTGCTTTCTCAATTTGGTACTCAATCGCATCCAACTCTGATTGTGTTGAAATATCAGTTTTATCGTAAAGTGACTTTTGTTCTTCAATAGAACGTTTCCATTTTAACAAATTATTATAGTATTGATCGGCTCTATTAGCATATTCAGATGATTCATTCCTTAAATTATTATAATATTCATACTCGCTTTTAGCTGAATTATATTTTTCAGTATAGTCAGCAATTAAATTATCAATTTGATTAAGTTTGGTTTCTCTTATTTTTTTAGCGGATGAATACTGAGTATTTAACTGACTAGTTAATGAATTGCTGTTATTTTTTAACTCTGAAATATTTTTATTTATCTGCTCAATATTCTCAGAAACATCTTTTAAATTATACTTACACAAAAGTTGTCCTTTACTTACATAATCTCCCTCGCTAACATATACCTTTTCAGCTTTTAAGGTTTTTAACGAGTTATAAACCGGTTGGCTGTTTTCAGCCTCAACCTTGCCATTACAAGACAAACCTGTTGAAAGTGTACGGGTTTGAAGCTTTTGAAAATAAAGAATTTCAGAATCTTGATAAGTAGAAGAGGTAATCATTGCTATAACAACACTTGCTACAATTACTAACGATATAGCTATCGGTATTGTTACTCTTAAAATTTTCTTAAATTTTTTCATATTTCCTCCAAATTTATTCATATCTTAAAGCATCAACAACAAGCATTTTGGAGGCTTTTGTTGCAGGAATAACACCAAAAACTATGCCTGTAATTACTGTAATTGCAAATGAAACAACTATCGCAAATATTGAAGGAGTAACACTTAAATCGACAGTTAAAAGTAACGACTTTGTTGACCCCATACTTACAGGCATACTACTAACCAAATTGGTAATAATATTCTCAACAATAATGTCTAATCCAAATCCAACAAAAACTCCTACCGCACCTGCGATTACACATACAATTACTGACTCTAACAAAAACTGAAGAGCAATATTACTATTTTTTGCACCCAATGCTTTGCATACACCTATTTCTTGAGTCTTTTCAGTAATGTTTATTAAATTTATATTCATTACACCTATTCCACCTACAATAAGCGAAATCAATGCAATAACTAAAAATACTCCTGTAATTATTATTGGAAGTGATTTTAAACCTGTTTGATCCTCAGACTCAATAGGATAAGCATAAATTTTGTAATTATCATCATTATAAATTTTTTCAAAATAATCTGTTACTGCAAGTGTAATTGCCACAGAATAATCATCAGAAACAGGAATTATCTTTATATAGTTATCAGTAGTTCCGGTATCATTATTTCTAGTTGTATTATTTACATCTTTACCAAATAGTTTATTCATAAAAGAATATGATATATACGCTGTTGTTTTTACAGTGTTGTACCCTTTAAGAGATTCTCCTGACTGATCAATGTAATGATATACACCAACAATAACAAAATCACATTTTTTATTATCATCTGAATTAAATGATATTGTTTTTCCAATACACGAAGTTGTACCAAACATAGCCTTTGCGGAAATATCTGAAATAACTACCGAGCTTTTTACTTCCGAGCAATCTGAATCATTTATAAATCTTCCTTTAATAAGAGAAATATTTTTATAAAGCTCATATCCCTTTGAAACCCCACTTACATCTGAGTAAGAATATTTTTCATCTTTAACATTTGAACGATTACTATCTGTAAAATAACCCGTAAGTTTTTCCGGTGATTCAGTAAGAATATCAAAAATGATATTTGAATATTGTTTTTCAAAATTATTTATTGAAATATCCGAAAATGTTTTCATCTCTTTATTTGTAACATCAAGTATAAATGCGTCTACCGTAGAAATACTTCCAACTTGTCCCTGTAAAAGCTGATCAACAATATTCTGAACAGTTGAACCTAATGACAATATAACAATTACAAAAGAAATTCCAACTACTATTCCAAACATTGACAGCAAATTTCTTGATTTATTTGAATATATGCTACTTAAAGCATTAAAAAAAGATTCTTTAAAACTCATTTTTCATTACCTTTATCAGAAATTATGTTGCCGTCAGAAATAGTAATGATTCTCTGTGCAATATTAGCTACTTCTTGACTATGTGTTACCATAATTATTGTTTTTTTCTGATTTTGATTTAAATCGTTAAATATATCAACAACAGCCTTTCCGCTTTTGGAATCTAACGCACCTGTTGGTTCATCTGCAAGAATTATACTTGGGTTATTAACCATTGCTCTTGCGATTGCAACTCTTTGTTTTTGACCACCAGAAAGTTCATTTGGTAAATGCTTAATACGATTCTCCATTCCAACCATTTCAAGAAGTTCCATAGCTCTTTTTTGTCGTTCTTTTTTAGAAACACCAGCATAAATCATTGGTAGTTCAACATTTTTCAATGCTGTCATTCGTGAAATAAGGTTAAAATTTTGAAAAACAAATCCTATTTTCTGATTACGTAATTCACTTACTTTATTATCCGAAAAATCATGAATATTTTCTCCGTCAAGTAAATATTTTCCTTCAGTAGGTTTATCAAGTGTACCAATAATGTTCATAAGCGTACTTTTTCCTGAACCAGATGCACCAACCAAAGCAACAAATTCACCACTTTTTACTTGCAGATCAATTCCTTTAAGAACTGTAAGTTCATTTTCACTACCCATAAAGTATTTTTTTGTAATTTTTTGAATATCTATGACAAATTTATTATCCACTTAAATTACTCCTCGTCAAGTACCTCAATATCTGAAACAATAAAGCCTTCTTCATAATATGAAGGCTCTGCAACAACATAATCCCCTTCATTCAAAATATCAAAGTCTGACGGAAATTTTACATATTCTGAATTTAGCCATTCACATTTAATAATTTTCTGAACAAGTATATATGTACCGTCATCATTTTTTTGAAGAACATAAACTTTGTATTCATTTTCACCATAACTTATGAGAGCTTCACTGTTAAGCGAGAGAACATTCTTTTCAATGAGTGAAAATATACTGACCTTTACTGACATTCCGATTTTTAAAGCATCTGAGTTTTCAACAGAAATTACTGTTTTATAACCATTATTTTCAACATCTTTTACAGATGAAACTTTGGTAACAGTACCCACGGCAGTCAATTTTGAATTTCCACTTACCGAAATTTTTGCTGTCATATCAGTTTTTATATCAAAAATATCCGCATCAGATACATAAATTATAATGTTAGTTGTATTCTCATTAGATATTGTTGCAACCGGTATAGATATATCATCAATACTTAACCCTTGAGTTACATCTAAACTGGAAACTACACCATCACTTGTAGCATAAATCACATAATCATCAAGTTGCTTTTTTAAATCTTCAAGTTTTTCAGAATTTTCTCCTGATGACGACGATTTTAATTTGTCAAGTTCATATTGTGCTTGTTCAACAGCCGAATCCTGTTCAATAACTGCGGTATCATAATTATCTTGAGCAGAGGTTATAGCCGATTTCAATTCTAACAGTGAACTGTTGTATTGAATATACATTTCTTTATAATTCTCTGCAAGAGAAGTTGCATTTTCAATATTTTTAGTAAGTTCCTCTATATCTTCTTCACTGTTTTCTAATTCAGCTAATTCTTTCTCATAACTCTCTTTATTAGAAATTTCTTCATTATATAATTTAAGATATTTTTCGTAATTACTCTTTGCAGTATTATATTCATTCTGTGCAGATTCTATTTCTGAATTAAGCTGTTTTAAAGTCAAAGATTGTGTCTGTTTGGCATTTTTTAATGTTTTTTCTGCCTGTTCAATTTCAAGGTTATTAATACTGTCCTCATTTTTGACTGTAATTTCAAGTTCTTCAATTTGACTTTCAATTTCATCAGTAGAAATTTTACAAATTATGTCACCTTTTTTTACTTTATCACCTTTTTTTACAGACACAGACTCAACAAGTCCTACAACACTTGAATAAATTTCAGCATTTATATCACTTACTACATTTCCATTATATGAAAGTGTATTTCCAACATCACGCTTTTTCACTTCATCAACAAAAACTGTTCCATCAACAACGAGATTACTTTCTGACGAACACGCCGTAGCACTTGTTAAAAACAACGCAACTATTAAAAAAAATAAGAGAATTTTTGTACAGTGACTTTTCATACTTCCTCCATTATTATAAATAATTAAAAGTAAATTATTTTTCTGACATTTTTATTATCTACGATATACGTTTTTATTGTACCATAAATATATACTTTGTCAATAGAATTTTACAAAAAAGGTTCACAAAAAAGCATTACAGAAATCAAACAAATATTATATTGATTTTATTGTATTGCTATGATAAAATTAAGAAAATTTATAAAAATGAGGTGTTTTTAATATGTTTTCACAAAAAAGAAAAATTTTTAATGTTATTTTAAAAATCTTTGGAGTAATTTCTGTTATAGGAGCAATTATCGTTGCTGTCTATTCGGTTATACAGTTATCAAATGATATTTCAGATATTACAGCTCTTGAAGCAATTACTTCAGTAAATGGTATCGATGTTACCGAGATAAAAAATGCAGTAATTACATATATGATTCTTATTATTAGTGCAAGTTTATGTTGTATTGTAGGTGGTATTTTTTCGTTCATTCAAAAAAATAAGGTTATAACTATTGTTTTTTCAATAATATCTTGTTTACTTACTTTCATAAGTGAGTCTTTTTATTATGCCACCGATACAAATCCAGTTGATATTGTACCGGCTCTTATAACATTCTCTGTTATTATGATTTTGCTTTCAATATTTTCCGCATCAAAAAATAAAGCAGAATCTAAAATCAAAACCATCTGTTGAACGGGTGGTTTGTACAACCCCTATAAGGGGTTATTACTGGCATCCCCCCTGTGACAGGGGGGATCGAATGTTTGATAACGCATTATTATCACGAACGGCCACTCACAAGTGGCTGTTTATTTTTGCTTACTTATTCTTATTTCCCGTAAACGGGCCAATATATTCTTTTAACGCTAATTGATCGTACGCACAATCTTCTTCTAGCTGATTTTTTATGTATTCTGATATTATTTTTTATTCTTTCCTACTGTGTCTACATAATATCCTCTACACCAGAAATGTCTTGAGCCATACTTATATTTCAAGTTTGCGTGTCTATCAAATATCATCAAACTACTCTTTGAAGGTTTATCAATGATGTGTTACACATTAAGAAAAAATAACTTCGCCAGTTTGGAGGAAATGAATTAAGAAATCACGAGGGGATTTCCAACCAAGAGGACGCATAGAAAAATTATTGTATTTTCTGTTGTGAGCAGCTAATTGCTTTTTAAAATCTTCAAAAGAGTAAAACTTATGTGAAGCATAAAAGTACTCATTATCTTTTCTGTGAGAACGCTCAACCTTGCCATTGTGTCGAGGAGTATAAGGTTTAATCAATTTATGTCTAATGCCCTTTTCTTGTAGTTTCTTTTCAAATAATGTTAAATCATTATCTTTAAGCAATCGTTTGGTAAATTCCAGACCATTATCAGTTTGAACACAATGCACATGAAAAGGGAAAGCGTTGAGCAT
>JAXJUM010000040.1:0-50146 GCA_036309045.1 Acutalibacteraceae bacterium | reverse complement strand
TTTTTGACCTCTATTTCCTATTATTTTTACTATTTTTACTCTTTTCCTAAACTAAATTCCACCGATTTCTTAAAGTAAATTCCACTCCTTTCCTACTGTGGAATTTACTTTGGGAATTCACGATATTTTTTAAATGATTATTAAAAATGACCTTTTCGAAAAACATTATAGTGATTTTAGTTTAGTTATCCGTCAAAATTCTAGTCAAAAGAGAGGGGATTTTTACAATGCCTAGAAAAGGCGAAAATATCTACAAAAGACAAGACGGACGTTGGGAGGGAAGATATATTAAGGCTCGCGACATAAATAACAGAGCTGTATATGGTTATTTATATGGAAAAAGTTATACTGAGGTAAAAAACAAATTAAAAGAAACAAAAGAATTAAAGAACACAAATAATACTAAATCAATATTAGTAGAGGAACTAATTTATGAATGGATAGAATATAAAAAATTAAATGTTAAAGAATCTAGTTTAGCTAGATATAAAACAGTTATAGATAAGCATGTTATTCCGTTAATGGGAAAATGTTATTGTTCTGGCTTAACTTCAGATTATATTCAAAAATATATGAACAGTTTACTTCAAACAGGTTTTTCTAGCAAAACTTGCAACGACATATTGATGATAATAAAAAACATCTTTAAGTATGCTACTCACAAAGGAATTCAACATAATTGTAATTTAGATATTATTTCAATAAAAAACAAAAAAACAGACATAGAAACATTAACAATTAGCGAACAACAAAAACTAAGTTGCTATCTAATAGATAATATAGATAACAGGAATTTAGGCATATTAATTAGTCTTTATACGGGTATACGAATTGGAGAGTTATGTGCATTAAAATGGTCGGATATTGATATGAGTGAAAAGATTTTGAATATAAACAAAACAATGATTAGAATACAAGATAACTTATCTGAAAATAATATCTCAAAAACAAAGGTAATTATTACCAAGCCTAAAAGTGATGATTCTATAAGAAAGATTCCTATTCCCAATTTCTTGTTTGAATTGATGAAGAAATTCAAATACAAATCAAACTCTTTTGTCCTTACTGGATCAAACATTGATTATATAGAACCAAGAAATATGCAATATTATTTTAAAAGTGTGCTTAAAAAATGCAATTTGAAAGATATTAAATTTCATGTGTTGAGACACACTTTTGCTACACGATGTATAGAAAATGGTTTTGAGATTAAAAGTTTGAGTGAGATTCTTGGTCATTCAAATATAAAAATAACATTAGACAGATATGTTCATTCATCTATGGATTTAAAACGTCAAAACATGGATAAATTAAATTTTTTATCAGCATAATCGCCGTCATATATTTAGTCATATATATAAATGTTTTGTGATTAGATTTAGATTTTTTAATGGCATATCGCAAAGTAGAATACTTTGCGATATGTTGATTAGTTACTATAGTTTTCACATTTATTATTATTGTATTTTTATTTTTTATTCAAAATAACCTTTGGGGGAAATTGTTTAATGAGATTTTATGCTAAAAGAAAAGATTGTCATTTAATAATAAAAGCTAAAATTTCATTTGGCGAAGAAATTGATAATAGAGAATTAGATCTGTTTTCAAGAAAATGTATTCGAGGCTTTTTTAAGTGCAAGTCTATTAGGAGAAGACAAATAGAGTTTACAGGTCCAATAGGAGTTAGTTTATATGAACGAATGAAGAAAAGTATTTCAAAATATGATTTTTTCTTTATTATAGAGCAAATTGTAGATTGCACACAAAAAATAGATAAAAATGGATTCGTGATAAACAAACTAATATTTGATATGAAAAATGTTTATATAAACGAAACAACAAAAGAAGTTCAATTTATATATATGCCATTGTCAAAAGTTATAGATAAGATCAATCCGATAGATTTTATTGAATCGATTATATACTCGGCTATACCTGTTTCAGAAAAAGATTCAGAAGAAATTTCAAAATTTACATACTTTATAAAAAGCTTATCTTCGTATCAACCAGAAAGAATAGAACAGTACATATTGCGTGTTGATAGAAGCATTGTGAATACAATAAAAAAACATAACATAGGACAAAGCGGATTTATGACTGACAAACCGAGAGATTATTATGATCATTATGATAAACAGATTAATGATGATTATTTTGATGAAAAAACTGGTTTGCTTAATGAAGAAGATATGCTAGATGATGAGCCAACAGGACTTCTCAATGAAGAAGAAGCAACAGGTTTATTGATTGATGAAGAAACAGATATGTTATATGATTCTGAAGATACGGGATTATTGGATGATGCACAGAATTTATATATACATTATCCAACTCTCGAGAGATTGCTTACAGGGGAAAGTATTAGTATAAACAAGCCTGTATTCCGTATAGGAAAAGAAAGAAGTTATGTTGATTATTTTGTTAACAACAATATTGCTGTAAGCAGAAGTCACGCGGATATTGTAAGTAGAGGTAATAGTTATTTTATTGTGGATTTAAACTCTAAAAATCGTACATTTATTAATAATCGTGTAATACCTGCAAATTATGAAACGGAAATATTTGATGGTGATACATTAAAACTGGCTAATGAAGAATTTATATTTAGAATTTAATTATTTATAAATAAGCGAGGAGAGCGAGAGAATGCAATTTATAGCTACAGCAGATACGGATATAGGTACAATAAAAAATACCAATCAGGACAGTGTCTTGATTAAGCATGCATCTTATAACAATGATAATGAAGTTTTAATGGCTATTGTTGCTGATGGAATGGGTGGTTTGTCGAAAGGAGAGTTAGCGAGTGCTACAGTTATAAGACGATTTTCAAAATGGTTTGAAGAAGAATTGCCATTTGAGTTAGAAAAACTTGATATGAATGTTATTGGTGCAAAATGGGCATTGATATTAAAAGCCTTAAATGCAGAGATTCTTGAGTATGGGAAAAAAATAAATGAAAGTCTTGGTACAACATTTACGGGTTTTCTTTCTATTGATGAACAATATCTAATAGTTCATGTAGGAGATTCACGTGCGTATAAAATCGATTCCTGCATAAAACAAATTACAACAGATCAAACATTTGTAGCTCGAGAAATTGCAAAAGGTACGATGACACCTGAGCAAGCGAAAACGGATAAGAGAAGAAATCTTCTTTTACAATGTGTTGGTGCATCAAAAGTAGTTGAGCCTCAAATAGTGTGCGGAATAATTGAAAAAGGGGCATATATGATTTGTTCAGATGGATTCCGACATGAAATAACCGAAGAAGAAATGTATGAATCTCTTAACCCTGTTAATTTAATGAATAAAGATGCGATGCATAGTAATTCGAGATATTTGATTGAACAGATCAAATCAAGAGGTGAAAGAGATAACATTTCGGTTGCTCTTATAAAAGTGAATTGAGGTGCTTGTAAATGACTGAAATTGGAACTGTCATAGATGGCAAGTTTGAAATACTGAAAGAGATCGGAAGAGGTGGAATGTCTATTGTATATTTAGCAATGGACAAACACTTAAACAAACAATGGGCTGTAAAAGAAATCAGAAAAAAGGGTAGCGGTAAAAATGACGAGATAATCGTAAATAGTTTGCTGGCTGAAGCGAATATGATGAAGAAGTTGGATCATCCGTCTTTGCCGCGTATAGTTGACATTATTGACAACGGAATTACGATTTATGTTGTTATGGACTATATTGAAGGTGAATCTCTTGATAAGATTCTGAATGAATACGGTTCGCAATCTGAGGAACTTGTAATAGGGTGGGCAAAACAACTCTGCGATGCGCTATCTTATCTTCACTCACAAAAACCACCAATAATATATCGTGATATGAAACCAGCTAATGTAATGTTAAAACCTGAAGGTAATATTAAAATTATAGATTTTGGTATTGCTAGAGAGTATAAGGAACAGAACTTAGCAGATACAACAGTCCTTGGAACGAAGGGCTATGCACCTCCGGAGCAATATAGTGGACAAACTGATCCACGTTCAGATATTTTCGCTTTGGGAATGACAATGCACCATTTACTTACGGGTGTCGATCCAAGAAATGGTGAGCCATATGCACCGGTAAGACAATGGAATCCCGAATTGTCCGAAGGTATTGAAGTAATTATAGATAAATGTGTTCAGCCAGCAGCGGAAAACAGATATCAAAGTTGTTCTGACTTGTTGTATGATTTGGAACACCCGGAATTAATAACTAAGGATTTTAAGAAAAGACAAAAAAGACGACTTAGTTTATTTTTAATTTCTGCGTGTCTGTGTGTATTAATGCTTATTTCAGGTTTTGTCTGTAATTTACTTGCAACTCAAGTGAATAATAATACATATGATTCTTTGATTTCAGTAATGACATCAACAAATTTGAATGACAAGATAAACAGTTATAAACAAGCTATTTCAATTTATCCTTATGATACACGAGCATACATGTCAATTCTTGAAGCGTATGAAAATGAAGGTGTTTTTAGTAAAAACGAAAATGATGAGTTTTTAGCATTATACAATGCAAACAAAGATGGTTTTGATAATACAAGTGTTGAAGTAGCCGAACTGAATTATAAGACAGGTATGATGTATTTCAATTATTATACCGATGAAAGCGGTAATAAAAGTTTCTCAAATAGCGTTCAAAAAGCTTATCCATTTTTTGAAGCTAACTATGTGAATCAGGCAATACCTGCAGAGTTCAGTCAGAAAAAACTCTCTGATTGTTATTATCAAATTTGTTCTTTCTATAAAAAATACATACTTAATTCAGCTACGGTTGAAGAAGCTTCAATGGAAAGTTATGATAGCTTGTTTAATGTTATCGAATCTGTTTTGTATGACGTTAATAATGAAGGTGCTTATGATCAGCTCACTTTATATAATGGTATCTTTATGCTTTTATACGATCAAAGATTAAGTATGGCATCTGTAAACGTTCCTCAATACCAAGTTGATAATCTATTATCAAAAGTTTATGAAAATGCAAAATCATTGAACGTTCAAAAGGAACAGTCAAAAAAATTACAACAAGAGATCATAGATAATTATGACGAGTATAAAGAAGCTATTGATAGAGCTTATCTGAATGTCGGAGAAAGGAGTTAATTATGGCTGAAATATTATCAATTATCTCACTTGTCTCGTTTATAGTATCTGGAGTATGTTTTGTTTTAGCAATTTTCTTTTGGATCAAATTTGGCATTCCAACAGTTATAGGTGATTTATCTGGTCGTACAGCTCGAAAATCAATAGCTAAAATGAGGGAGAGTAATGAAAGAACGGGTAACAAAATCTATAAGCCAAGTAATGTGAATGCAAATCGTGGAAAAATCACGGATACTATTACTAACCCAGTGAAAACAGAAACAATCAAGAAAAAGACTGAAACAGTTGACAGAAATCACCCTGAGACTGGTTTATTAAACACTAATAAGGCTGAACTTGTTTTGGATATTGAAGCAACTGGTTTGCTAAATGAAGATGAAGAAACGGCATTGTTAAATAATTTACAAGTTAATGAACCTCGAAAATTTGGTGGTGTTAAGTTGAATTTGTTGGATGATGTAATGTTAATCCATACAGATGAGGTGATTTGATGAAGAAATTTAAAAAAGTTGAAAAAACTTTTTGGTTTTCAATAATAAGTTTTTCAGTGATGTCTTTATGTATTCTCTTTATGCCAATGGCATCAAATTTATCTGAATTGACAAACAAAAGAAGTTTGGTGATTGTTGGAAGTGTGTTTTGGCTTAGCGGAATAACCGGGGTAGTTTTTATGCTTTTTGTGAGAAAAGAAAGAAAAAACTATTTTAGAAAAATGAATAAGGAAAATCAAAATAATGATAAATCTACTAAAAATGCAATAGCTTCATGCTTGCAGGCTAAAGTGGCAGGATGTGTGGCAATTTTAAGTTTTTTAATATTTATTATTTCGTTATTTACTAATCTAAAATATGGGTATATTTCGTTTGTTGTATTGTTTATATTAGTTTTTTCGTTGTGTATGTATTTTATTTTCAATGGAAAAAACTATCGCTTTATAAAACGAATAAAAGGGGAGATGTAAAATTATGAGTAATATGAGTAAATTTAAAAATAGTTTATCTTACAGAGTGGTATCAGTATTTTTAGCAATATTACTAGTAATAAGCATATTACCAGCAGCAACAATATCTACTGTTGCTGCTACTGAAGACAATCAGAATGCTGTTACTATTACGGTTACTGATGAGGATGGTATTGCAATAGAGGGAGCAACTATTAATTATTCTATTGATTCAAAAATCAATGGTGATAATTATATAGTTAAAAGTGATGTAACTGATGCAAACGGTTGTGTAGATGTATTACCATCAACAAATTTCGCTGAAAATGATTTAACTATAACAGCTTCAATAAGTAAAGAAGGATATAAATCAGATGATTATTCAATTGTTGATGTTGAAATTACAGACATGAATCAGATTTTCAATGTTAAATTAATAAGTACTACAATAACTGATGTAGTAGTAACAGGTAAAAATTATACATTTGATAACGAATGGCATGAAGCTGTTTCGGTAGTTAAACAAGACGGTGATACTGTATCGTATGAGTATGACTGTGAAGGGGTAAATGAACTGCCTAATGGTGAAATTCAAGTAAGAGATGCTGGTACATACACATTTAAGGTGACTGTTACAAGGGAAGGTTTTGATCCTTACGTTAAGGAAGTAAAGACTACCGTTGAGAAGGCAACTATTAAAGGTATTACAATTACTGGAAATAACTTGAGTTATAATGAGAATTTACAAGACTTAGTTACTGTTACAGGCATTAATGAAGAAACTGACAAAGTTACTTATACAGTAAACGGAAAAGAAGAATCAGTGTCATATGGAGATGTTCCTATTGCAAAAGCTATTGGTAACTATATAGTAAAGCTCACAGTAGATAGAGGAAACAACTACAAGGTTTTTGAAGCTGAAGTTGTATCAAATATCGCTCTTGGTGTTCTCGAACTTGGTGATTTAACAGTAAAAGGTTTAGAAGCGGTATATGATGGTAAAGAAAAGAATTCGGTTGAGATAACTAATCAGGGTGATTATGCACTGAAATTTAAACTTGATGATGGAGAATGGACTGAAAATATTCCTAAAGTAGTAAATGCAGGTTCATATACAGTTTATGTAAAAGCTACTAAAGAGAATTATAACGATAAGGATGTAGAAGTACAAAAGGCATATAGTGCTGAATTACCATTCAATGTATATATAGCAAAAGCATATCAGGAAATTTCGTTTGCTGATACTAAATATATTGATGGTCAGAGTACAGACATTATTTTAGATGAAACAGATACTAATAATGTTTATGATTTTTCAGCAAAGGATAAAAATGAAGACGTAAGTGTCAAAGGTGATTTTGTATATTCTATAGCAAATGCATCTAACGATGGAATTGATGTTGAAGAAATTGCAAGCATAGATAAATATACAGGTGAATTAATAGTTAAGTCTGCGGGATGTATTACTATAATAGCTACAAAACCTGGCAATGATAATTATGAAGAAACGTCTATAATTCATAATCTTACTATTGCTGTTCCAAATGATGGATTAATTTCATTTGATACTACACAGATTAATTATGTTTTTGGAGAGAATGAAGGAATTGTATCTAATAATAATGCTATTGTAAAAAATGCAGATGATAAGGGAAAAGTTGAATATTCAATTGATAGAAATGATATAGGTTTATCTTGTGATGTTTTTACCGGTGAAGTGAAAATTGATAACTATAATGCATTAAATCAGGCTTTAGAAAATGATAATGAGGTTGTCAGGGTTAATGTAACAGCGAAAAAATTGCCTTATGAAATTACATCGGAAGAGACAATAAAACCAATACAACCGCAAAATACCAAAGCTGTTTATTTTTCAAATGCAAATAATTGGGATAAAGTATATATACACTATTGGGGTGGTAGCTCAAATGTTAGCTGGCCAGGTATAGAAATGACACCCGTGGTAAAAAATGTACATAATGAAATGGTATATAGATTTTATGTTCCAAATGATGTTACAGGTATAGTGTTTAATAACGGTAATAATGGCAAACAAACTGAAAATATAGAATCAGGTATTTATAATAGAGTTAATTTTTATCCTAATGACGAGAGTGACACATGTTCAGTGAAGTCTGTTCCTTGGACAATAAATGATCCATATGAAAAGGTAGAGGTTACCACAACTAAGTATGGAGAAGACTCATCTTCATATAAAATAAATATTTCATATGCAAAACAGCCAGAAGAGCCTTATTTATTAGAAGGGACAACTGGAACTAACGGATGGTATACTTCTGAAGTTACAGTAAAACCTGCAGATGCAGAGAATTATGTGATCTCTAAGGATGTGACTCCACAAAGCTTTTTAGAAAAAGTTGTTTTTAGCGAAGAAGGAACTTCTGATAGATATGTTTATTTAAAAAATTCTTTAGGCGGAATAACTTCAAAAATCAAACTTGAAGGTCTTAAAATTGATACTGTTGCTCCTGATGCTAATAATATGAGTATCGAATTTTCTGAATTAAATCCAATTCAAAAAATTGGTCAGTGGTTTGGTTTCTATAATCCTGATGTTACAGTAACTTTTACTGTGAATGATGAAAATACAGATGCGGAATCCGGCGTTCAATATATTAACTGGACATATACAAAAGATAAAGATGCAACATCATCTATTACAGACACAAAAACAAGTCCAGCTATACCTGTTGAAAAGATTGATGATAAATATGTTGCAACCATTACACTTACTGCAAGCGAAGCAGAACAGTATCGTGGAAATATTTCATTTAATGCAACAGACAATGCAGGTAATACAAGTGCTGAGAAATCAGAGGGTACAATTATTGTAATTGACACAATCAATCCTAAAATGACTGCTTCTCATCAACTTGTAGATTTAGAAGAATCCTATAACCCTGTAGATAATATACATTATTATTCAGGTGATGTGAGATTTACTTTTGTTGTCAAAGAGGCAAATTTCTTTGAGGATGATTTTATAGTAAATATATCTAAGGATGAAGGTCAAAAGCAGGCTGTTGATGTGGCTTGGTCTCATGACGATGAAATCCATACAGGAACTTTTGTTATCAGCGGAGATGGTGACTATAAGGTGTCCATGACTTATAAAGATCAATCCGGTAATATCGTTACTGATGATAATAATAACGAGGTAGTTTATTATGAATCAGAAATTATTACAGTTGATACAGAAAAACCTGTGCTTAGTTTTGAATTCTATCAAGAGACTCAATCTGTAAAGTTTACTGTAACTGAACATAATTTCCGTCCTCAAGATATATCAGTAGAAACTGAGGCTAAAAATATAATTGAGGATAAAGTAGCAGGAACAAATTTTGAAAGATTACTTCAAACTTCAACTTGGGAAAAAGATGGAGAAAATATATATTCGTTAATAATTGAGAATGTAAATGATGCTATCTACGATTTGACTATCTCATATAAAGATATTTCAAATAATGAAGCTGAGCCGTTGGAGCATGAGAGTTTCATTGTAGATGCTTCTAAACCGACTGATCTAAATATTACTTACTCAAAATCGTTGACTGATACAATATTAGAGGTAGTAACACTAGGATTTTATAATCCGAATGTTGTAGTAACTTTAACAGCATACGATTTATATTCAGGAATTGATTACTTTACTTGGAACTATACAAAACAAGATGGAACAAGCAGTATTAAACATCCAAGCTATTTAGACGAAAAGGATATTGCAGTCGAACAGGATTCTGTTGATAAATCTAAGTTTACGGCCGAATTCACTATAAAAGCTGATGAATATGCGCAATACAGAGGTTATTTTGCTGCATTCGCAACGGATAAATATTGCAATATAGGTGAAAAAGTAACCGATGATGGTAATATCATAATTGTCGATACAATTGCTCCTACAATAAAAGTGGATTATAGCCCTGTAAGTAGAGCAGTTGGAGATATGGATTACTATAATGGTGATATCAATATTACCTTTAATGTGAAAGAATCTAATTTCTTTGCTGACGATGTAAAGGTAAAAGTTATTAAAAACAGTGAAAAAACTTATGATATTACTCCAATTTGGCAAGATAAATCGGTTGATGAGCATATTGGTACATATACTTTAACAGATGATGGACATTATATTATTACTGTTGAATATAAAGATCGTTCAAATAATGAAATGGTTAAGTATGTGTCAAATGTAAAAACTATAGACACAGTAAAACCGATAATTGATGTTGATTATCAAAATAATAATGTAATAAATACTCTTAATGATGCCGAAGGTCATAAAAGAGAATATTATAATGATGTACAAACAGCAGTAGTTACAATTGCAGAACACAATTTTAATGCTAATGAGGTGGAATTTTCAATTCTTGGCAAAGATGTAAATGGTACTGAGATTCCTCTTGATACTATTATGAAGAAATCAAGCTGGAATGATAATGGTGATATTCATACAATAACTATTACATATTCAGGTGATGCAAATTATATCTTTGATGTAGATTATACAGATTTAGCGACAAATAAGGCTGATGATTATAAAACAGAATATTTCACAGTTGATAAAACAGTACCAAGTAATCTAACAGTTAATTATAGTACAAGTGTATTAGAAACAACTTTAGAAAATATTACTTTTGGTTTTTATAAAGCTAAAATGACAGTAACTATTACTGCAGATGACCAAACATCTAAAGTTAATAATTTTAATTACAGCTATATTAACGCTAATAATGTAAGCGATGTTAATGCACAGCTGTTGGATCAGGTTATTAGTGAAGCTAACATAATTTATAGTAATGAAAATAAAACTGCAACAACTACATTTGAAATTCCTAAAGAAATACTACAAAGTAATAATCAGTTTAATGGTACAGTCGAATTTACAGCGGAGGACCGCTCTGGTAATTCTTCGGATGAAAAAGATATACATCGAGTGGTTGTTGATAACATTTCACCTACAGCAACTGTAAGATATAATCAGCCCGTCAATGAGGAAAATGGTATTTCTTATTATGATGGTAATATTCAAGGAACTATCACCATAAATGAAGCAAACTTCTACTCTAGTGATGTTTCTGTTATGGCATCTAAAGATGGTGGTACAGCATATTCTGTAACTACATCTTGGAATAATGACAGTGTTGATGTTCATACTGGCACATTTACATTAACTGAAGATGGCGATTATACAATAACAGTGTCTTACAAAGATAAGTCAGGCAATGAAATGAATACTTATAAATCACATCAGTTAACAATTGATACTAGAATAGAAAAACCTGTCATTACAATCAACGGAAACGAAGAAACCGGAAAAGCATATAAAAATAATGTTGTTCCTGCTATTAGTTTCCAAGATGAAAACTTTGCAAACTATGAAGTTGTTTTAACTCGTACTCGTTATGGAAATAAGAATACAGATGTTACCAAATCATTTATCGGAGATGCTGTTACAGTAAATAATAACGGCGGTTCAGGAACTTTTGATAAATTTGAAAAAGTAGCTGATAATGATGGTATTTATAAACTTACTGTAAAAATGACAGATAAAGCTGGTCATAGTAGTGAATCAGTAGTAGATTTTACTGTCAATAGATTTGGTTCTGTTTATGAGTATAGTGATTATTTAGTAGAATTGATAAAAGATGGCGGTGCATATAAATCAGCAATTGATACAGATCTTGTTGTTACAGAATACAATGCTGATAAATTAGTCAATGATTCTTTAAATATTGAAATTACTTGTGATGGTAAGCCTTTATCTGATGTTAAATATGAAGTATCCCCGGCTATCAATGATAAAGTTAAAGTTGGAGAAAGCGGATGGTATCAGTATAACTATACAATATCCAAAGATAATTTCTCATCAGATGGAGTATATAAAGTTTCAATTTCTTCAAAGGATGCGACAGGTAACTCGCCTGAAAATACAAATAACGAAGGCAAAGATATTTTATTTAGAGTTGATAGTACAGCACCTGAAATTTCTAGTATTGTTGGACTTGAAACAAGAATTATCAATGCCCAGGAAGCAATGGTTAAGTATACGATTTTCGATACAATTGGATTGAAATCTGTAAAAGTATTTGTTAATGGCAAGCAAATTGGCGATGATATTACTGATTTCAGTTCGGATATGAATAACTATACAGGTGATTTTGTAATCAGTGAGAGTAATGCTGAGCAGACAGTTAGATTTGTTGTAGAAGATTTAGCTGGCAATGTTACAGATACAGATTCCGAAACCTTTACAAGTGCATATGCTTTTGAAAGAACAGTAACAGTATCAACTAATATTTTTGTTCGTTGGTATGCAAATAAAGTTCTATTCTGGAGTTCAATAGGTGGTTTTGTAGCAATATCAGCTATTATTACTGCTGCTATTATTCTTGTTAGAAAGCGTAAAAAAGATAAAGAATAATAGATTGAAGATTAACTAATCTTTAAGCTCCCACGCAATTAAGTTGTGTGGGAGCTGGAGAGATTATTTATTAGAAGTTAAATAGTGCAAGTTCACTGTTCAACTTGTGATAAATAATTAAGGATTTGAGATGAAATTGTTATGAATAGATTAATAGAAAATGGATCAATTATCGAAATGGTATGTGGTTCTAATTTTGCTTTTAATGTTAATGATAATACAGCATTTTTGCCTACCGAATATAAAGTTTTGCAAAGTCAGGGTAATAATTGCTTTGTGAAATGTATGAAGATGCATTTTAATGGCAAAGTTCAATTATATTATTTGACAAAAGCATATAAATCATTTGACTCGTTAGTTCATAAACTGAATGAAGATAGTTTTATGACTATAATTGCAAACTTGTTTGCTAATATTATTGAAGTAAAGAATAATGGATTTCTTTCTTGTTGCAACATAGATACATCTTTTGAAAAAATATACATAGATCCAGCGACTTTAAAAGTGAGTTTAGTTTATATTCCTCTAAAAATAAGAATCTATGATGATTATCCTACATTTGAGAATGAGTTGAGAGTTAACTTAATAAGATTAATTTCAATTATTCCTGAATTTTCCTCTGATAAAATGGTACAACTAACATCATTATTATCTGATGGAACACTTACTATTGAAGATCTGCTTTATAAACTTAAGGGTGGGAAAGGTTGCGTTAAGGGGCAGGAATGTCAGCAAAAGAAGACACTTACAAAAACCGCTGGCCAAATGAGTATAATTGCAATGAATGCGCCTATGCGTATTGAAATTGCTATAACTAAAGATGAATTTGTAATTGGAAAAAAGGAATCAGTTGTTGATGGGGTAATATCATTCAATAAAATGATTAGTCGTATACATTGTAAAATCAATAAATCAGGAAATCAATATACGATTACTGATTTGCAGAGTGCAAATGGTACATATGTTAATAAAAGAAAAATGAATCCACATCAACCATATCCGATAAATAATGGTGATATTATTCGTTTAGCGAATAGTGATTTTCAAGTATCTATAAATTGAGGAGGATTATGGTTAATGCCAAAACCAAGAATTATTATTGCAGATACAGATGTTAATTATATTTTTCCGATCCAGTTAAAGTTTGTGGAAGAGTTTTTTGATAAAATAGATATAGAAATTATATGCGATGAAAGTTATTATGAAGAGTTTTTTTCTACTCCTCAAAAAATCGATATACTTATAGTTTGTGAAAATTTATATGATTCGAGAATTCAACGTCATAATATTTCTCATATTTTTGTTATGAATGAGCAATATGAAGAAGATCAAACATCAGATTTAAATTTGAATAAAATCTATAAATATACAAGCATAAAAGAAATATTTAACGAAATACTTGGAAAAAGTTCAAATGAGCTGAAGGTTGATGTTGAGTGTAAGCAAGAATCACAGATTATTGTAGTAACTGCAGCATCTGGTGGAGTTGGAAAAACAACAGTTGCAATGGGGATATGTGCAAGTTTAACAAAGAACTATAAGAAGGTGTTGTACATTAATAGCGATCAGTTGCAGACATTTCAACACTTGATGAATAATAATACACCTATAACTAATTTAGAAATTTATTCAAATCTATTGAAAATATCAAGAGATCAGGTGTATAACGAAATTAAACATGTTGTCAGAAATGAGAATTTTAATTATATTCCGCCGTTCAAAGTGGCAATCATGGCTGTGGGATTGGTTAAGAACATTTATATGGACATAGCTGTATCCGCAAAAAGAACAGGAGAGTATGATTATATTGTCGTTGATACAGATAGTGTGTTTGATGAATTTAAATTAGATTTATTCAACGTGGCTGATAAAGTGATTTTTGTTACTAAACAAAATAAAATGTCGGTCATGGCAACAAACACATTAATGTTGAATCTTAATGGAGTTGATGAAGAAAAATATTTATGCGTATGTAACGATTTTGATAAGAATATAGATAATGCGTTGATTTCACCAGAATGTATTTTGAAATATGCAGTAAACGAATATATAGAACACATGCCTCATTATGATAAGTTGAATTGCACAGATTTTATAAATTATTCTGGTTTTCAAAAATTAGCTTATCTCTTTATGTAGGAGGTGTCAAGTAACATTGAATAATAAGGTTATTGTACAATTTATAAATACAATCTCTAACCAAAAAGTGGAATTGGAAATTCCAGTAAATATTACTGCCAATGACTTGATAATTGCTGTAAATGAAGCATATAAATTAGAGATGGATATTGACAATATTTTTAATTGTTATTTGGTAGCAGAAAATCCTATCGCTTTTTTGCATGGAAACAAAACGTTATCGGAATACGGTATCAGAAATGGTACTAAAATAATATTTAAAAGGAGTTAGGTATGGATTTTCAATATAAGTTAATTGTCAGTAATCAGGCATTTTATAAAGAATTTGAAATACCGGCTGACTTAGAGCGAGTTAAATTAGGCTCCACATCAAACTGTGAGTTTAGATTAGATTCCGATTTCTTTTTTGAAGACATAGAAATCAGCTTAGAGAAAAAAGGAAATTGGAGCATATTTTGCAGTGATAATTTGTATGTTAACAGAGGCGATGTTCGCAAATTGTTAATTTCAGAATTAACACACGATGATGTGGTTAAAATATGCTATGAAAATTCCAGAGAAGTTGCATTTGAGATCCGTTTTTTAATAGATTTTGGTGCCGATGGTACTGATTATAGCTTGAAAGCGAATTTGTCACAAATATCAGAATTGAGTATAGGTGATAAGTCCGGAGTAAATATTGAACTTTCTACAGAATACGGAAAGGATACATTGGTTTCAATTGTTCGTACGAACAACGGAATGGAGCTTATAGAAAAAACTTCCAAATATGGTACGTATGTAAACGGCAAGAAAATAAATAAAAAAGCTGTGCTGAAAGATTTTGATTTTATTTCTGTTGCTGACTTCTCAGCTTACTATAAAGATAATCAACTTTATTTCAGCAAGAAAAATATTCGATTAAACGGTATAGGGCAGATTGTAGAGCAGGTAGATATTGGTGGAGAATATCCGATGTTTATCAGAAATACAAGAGCTAAATCTGAACTGGAAGAAGAAAAAATCAAGATTCTTGATCCTGATACGATTCCAACAAAGCCAGAATTGAATATTGTTACTTCACTTATGCCGGCAATTGCAATGTTTGCTCTGGTTGTTGTGCTACGTGGTATAATGAGTGAATCCGGTGGAACTTATGTAATATTCAGCGTTTGCTCAATGGGTATGGGTTTACTTACAACTGTTTTAAATATTGTTCATACTCAAAGAAAGTATAAAAAAGAGTGTAAAAAACGCAGAGATATTTACTGTGAATATATCGAGAAAAAGAGAGAAGAAATTAAAGCCGCACGTAATGAGGAATTGACCGTATTGCGTGATAAATATTACAGCACACAGGAAAGTCTTGAGCATATTGAATCTTTTTCACCTGAATTATTTGACAGAACACCGGAAGATGAAGATTTTCTGGACATCTATTTAGGTGTAGGAAAGACAGCTGCTGTAAGAAAAATTGAATATAAGGAACAAGAAAAGCTGGATACCGGTGATGATTTGTGCCAGATTCCATTGCAGGTATCAAAGGAATATGAATACATAGAAAATGCACCAATATATCTGAAAGCTAAAGATGCAAATGCTATCGGTATAATCGGTGAAAAAGACAAGCAAAATGAATTTATCAAATGCTTGTTGATTGATATTGTAAGCAGACAATATTTTGGTGATGTTAATGTGTATGTTTTCATTGATGATATTGTTGAAAAATATGATTGGTTAAGACTCGTTCCCCATATTCAGCAAAATCCGCAATTCAGAAATATTGTATGCGATGCGGAAAGTAAAAGTATTGTATTTGAATATTTATATAAAGAGTTGACTTATCGTAGTGAAAACAAAGATGTACCGGGTCATAATGTGATTTTTATATTAAATGATCATGGAATTAAAAGTCATCCGTTATCAAGATTCATCGAAAATGCGTCGGAACTTGATACAACATTTATCTTCTTTGAGACAGGGAAAAAATATTTGCCGTTATATTGCAGCCAAATAGTAGTTCTGGAAGATACTTGTCACGCTTATACTTATGCCAGTGAAAATAAAATGAATAAAACTGAATTTAAGTATGATTGTGTATCTTCTGAAAGAATGTGTGCTGTAAGCAATATTTTAGCACCTGTTTATTGTGAGGAAATAAGCCTGGAGAGCTCGCTTAGAAAAAATATTTCCTTATTCGAATTATTGGGCATATACTCTGCAAATGATCTGGAATTGAAAAATCGCTGGAAAAATTCACGAATATATGAAACAATGGCAGTTCCGTTAGGTATAAATGTAAAAAATGACATTGTGTGTTTAAATTTACATGAAAAATTTCATGGACCGCATGGTCTGGTTGCCGGTACAACTGGTTCCGGTAAAAGTGAAATACTACAATCGTTTATTTTATCAGCAGCAACATATTTTCATCCGTATGAAATCGGCTTTGTTATTATAGACTTTAAGGGCGGTGGTATGGTTAATCAGTTTAAGGAACTTCCGCATCTTATAGGCGCAATTACAAACATCGATGGAAATGAGATACAGAGATCTCTCAAATCAATTAAAGCTGAATTGATGAGAAGACAGAATCATTTTGCAAGTGCCGGAGTTAATCACATCGATAAATATATTCAATTATTTAAAGATGGAAAAGTATCTGAGGCATTACCTCATTTAATTATTATAGTAGATGAGTTTGCTGAATTAAAAGCTGAACAACCGGAGTTTATGAAAGAGCTTATCAGTGCGGCAAGAATCGGTCGTAGTTTGGGTGTGCATTTAATATTAGCTACTCAAAAGCCGAGCGGTGTTGTTGATGCACAGATTTGGTCAAACTCAAAGTTCAAACTGTGTTTGAAAGTGCAGTCTAAGGAAGATAGCAATGAAGTAATTAAAACTCCTTTAGCTGCAGAAATTAAAGAACCTGGCAGAGCTTACTTACAAGTTGGTAACAATGAAATTTTTGAATTGTTTCAGTCTGCTTATAGTGGTGCACCAGCTACTGTTGATGCAAGTGAAGTAGAAAAAGAATTCATAATATCACAGGTTGGCTTTACAGGAAGTCGTAAGCCTATCTATGTCAGAAAGAAAACTAAAAGAAAAATTAATGTTCAGAATCAGCTGGAGGCAATTGTTTCCTATATTCATGATTACTGTGACAAGGAAGGCATAAAAAAACTATCTGATATATGCTTGCCGCCGTTACCTCGAAAATTACGTTTTGAGGCAGATAAACGAGTGGATGCAGAGGATGTTTATGTTTCTTTCGGTTTAGTAGATGATCCTGACCATCAGTCACAGGTGATAAATCGTTTGAATATCACAGCAATGAATTATATGTTGATTGGTTCAACTCAAACAGGAAAGACTAACTTTTTGCAAACTGCAATTCGTAGTCTGACAGAACATTATTCTCCTGAAGAAGTGAACATTTATATCGTAGACTTTGCTTCTATGATTTTAAAGAATTTCGAGAATTTGAATCATGTGGGTGGAGTGGTTCTTTCACATGAAGACGAAAAGATTAAGAATCTATTTCGTTTATTGTCAAATGAGATAGCTGTTCGAAAATCAAGATTGGCAGAAGTTGGCGTAAGTTCATTTGTTTCATATAAAGAGGCAGGATTTCTTGATTTACCACAGATTGTGGTTATAATAGATAATTTGACAGCCCTGAAAGAATTGTATTTGCAAGATAATGATATGTTGTTACCTATTTGTCGAGATGGTAATTCAGTAGGAATTACATTTTTGGTTTCAAATGGACAGACAGCAGGTATTGGATATAGATATCTTAACAACTTTGAAGGTAGAATTGCTCTTTATTGTAATGAATCTTCTGAGTATGCGATGTTATTTGAGGGAAATCGTATGAAATTACCTAATATACCGGGAAGATCGTTAATACAAGTAGAAAAAGCTACATATGAGTGTCAGATGTATCTTGCTTTCGACGGCGAAAAGGAATACGAAAGAGTTAAGAATATACAAAAATATGTAACGAAGTGTAATGAAAGAAATTCAGGAATGAAAGCCAGAGTGATTCCTGAAATTCCAAAGAGCTTAGATATAGATTATATCGAAAAACATTTTGTACATTCAAATACAAATAATGAATTGATGGCCGGTCTGGATTATGCTTCTATCGAGCCTGTTTGTATGGACTTGAATGAAAACAATATGATAATACTGACAGGTAAGAAAGAGTCCAGCAGAAAAGCTTTTGCTTCATACATACTCAATGTGTTTCTTAAAAAGAAATTTGGCGATGTTGAATTGTACGTAATAGATTCTGTGGCGCAGAAATGGTCTGAATTTGAAATGTTACCGGAAACTGCTTTCTATACAATTGATGCTGATAGTTCAAGCAGTATTGTTACTGAAATTGGTCAGACTGTCGAAGAAAGATATTCTAACTATATTAACAGACGTTCGAATGTTCAGGAAACAGAACCTTGGATTGTTGTACTTATTGATAATAATGATGTAATAACTGAATTAAGTAGCAATAAGAGTGCAATGGCAACATTGAAAGATATTTGGAGCAAATATAGCGGAATGAAAACTATATTTATATTTGCAGATATCAATAATGCTAACATTCCGTTTAATGCACCAGAAATCATGAAGATAATTAAAGATAGAAAAAAATATTTTGTCTTTGATGAGATTGCAAACGTAAAAATAACAGATGTTCCGTTAAGTCTTACCAGAAAATATACAAAACCATTAGAATTTGGTGATGCATATTTAGTTGAAGACGGAGATGTGAAAAAAATCAAAACTATTAATTAATGGTAAAACCTGTAATAACAGTTTTACATAAAAGAATTTTAAAGGTGGTGAAACAAATGGCAGTAAATAAGGTCGATTATGAGGTGCTTGCTACTGGTGTTAGTACATACGGCAATCAGGCTGAAGCTATTAATGAAGCTTTAAACGCATTGGTTACTATGAATGGACAGCTTCAGGAAGGTTGGACAAACCAGACTGCAGACGCTTTTATTCAGAGATTTGAAGATGAATATAAGCCTGCATTAGAAAACGTTATTGAAGCAGTACAGAGTATTTCTGATTACATTCAGAGCTACATGCAAGCACGTCAGGATGATGACGCTGCAGGTGCAGCAGCAGTTAGAGGCTAATTTCATTAGCACTTCAGAAACCATTAGCAGTAGGATTACTACTGCTAATGGTTATAATAAAATAAAACGAGTACGAGGCGAAGAAAATGACCAAATCTCAATGTTATTATGAAATTTCGAGAAATAACCAATTAATAACTCAATATCAGAATGAAATTAATACTTTAAATAGAGAAATCAGCGAGTTAAACGATACAAAAACTAAAGTTTCTACTCTTAAAAGCATACTTGTTAATTGCAAAACTACAAGTGTCAATAGATTATCACTCACAAATACAGTAATGAAAATTAATTCTAAGATTGTAAATAAATTCACCAGCAATATGAATACATTATTTACAGGTGCAACATATAACGAATCATATAATGGTTTAGTAAGTGCGATAACAAAAATCGAAGAAGAAATTTCCAAAAAGCAAACTCAGATAACAAAACTGGAGAATAATATTACACAGTGTAATAATACAATTTCAAATATGAATCAAACAATTAGAAATATAGAGGCACGAGAAAGAGAAGCGGCTAGAAGAAGAGCTGAAGAGGCAAGAAAAAGAGCTGAAGCAGCAAAATAAATTTGAAAATATAATTAGATAATGGAGGGATTTTTATATGTCAAGTGCTAACACAGAGTTAAAATTTGATGATGATTTTGTCAGAACTCAAGCAGGAAAGCTTGCCGAGAGAGCGTCTGACTTACAACAAGGCATTGATACCTATATTAATATTTTAAATAAAATTTCTAGTGACGCTATTATGGAGGGCACCACTGCAGAAGCTTTGAATAGTTTTATAGAATATGTAGAAAATCTGAAAGATATTGTGAAAATTATGGGTGACGAAGCAAAAGGAATGTGTTTGGCCTTTTTATCAGAAGTAGATGACAAAGATTCATTTTTATACTAGAGAGCGAGGATGATATAATGACAACTAAAATTGACAACGAAAAACTTGAACAATATATCGGTGAATTAAATACTTTACATACATCATGGTCAAATAACCAAACTAGTCCTGTAGATCAGGGTGAAAATGGCGGTGGTACAATAACTGAGATGATGGAACTCAGCAAATCACTTGAGGATATGCAGAATGTGTTTGTGTTACTTGTATCAAACACTTTATCATATATGAGACAAAGAAAAGCTTCTGTTGAAACAAAAGATGCTGAAGCAGTTGCAAATATTCAAGAGTAATAATATTAAGCAATAATAAGGCGGTGTAATGGAATGATAAGAGACTTTTCAGAAAGTGCTAAGTTGAAGTTGTTAGAATATGTCAAGGATGCAACTGAAACTACACTATGGAGAAAAATTGGCGATGAGATTGGCGATGCAGGTCTTCAAATTCAACATTGGTTTGGGCAATTGAGCATCTCAAAATATATTAACAACGTAGACGAATATCATAAAAAAATTATTGACAAAAATGATACAACAGCTCAAAGAATAGAAGAGATTTTTTCAGATGTAAAAACTGTTGATTCACGATATCAGAGTGGATTGCAAGAAAATGTGAATTTTTCAGAAACTGTAATCAATTTTATTAATGATCTTGCAAATACCATAGATCCTAACGGTGGAAATTTGGATATGCAGAAAATGAATGCTAACTTAGCTGCATCTTTAGAGAAAATAAATGAAGCCAAGTTATCAAAAGAAAAGGTGATTCAGGACAGCTTGTTAGGTACTGATCCTGATGCTGTAGAAACAAGTATTGACCCTGTTAACTTGTCAACAGGTAATTTTATATATGATTTTGAAGATTTGACTATTGGCGGTGAAATTCCATTATCTTTCCACAGGTATTACAATTCGAAAGATATGAGATTTTCTGCACTTGGAAAATGTTTCCGACATAATTATGAAATTTATTTGTCTGAAAACGATGACAGCGAAGTAGACGTTACAATGGAAGACGGTCAGCATAAGCTGTTTGTTTTTGAAAATGGAGTTTATTACGGAAAGAATACATCAACAGATCATTTGTTTGTAGATAAGGAACAGTTCCACTTAAACAGTGCAAATGGTTATACATATGTATTTGATAAAGACGGAAAAGTATATAGAATTGAAGATAAAAATGGTTTAGGTATTTCATTTGTATATAATGAAGATAAAGCTTTGATGAAAGCAGTAACTGATAACGGTGATAGCCTGAACTATGAATATGACGATAAAACACATTTCCTTATAAGAGTAGTTGATCATACAGGAAGAGACGTTACAATTGAATATAAAGAAAGTCGTATCAAAAAAGTAATTTCTGCAACCGGTAAAAAATTATCTTATGAATACGGAATAAATGGACGTATTAAGGGAATTCAAAATACTCAAAAAGTAACTACTGTAAAAAATATATATGATAAGAAGTTCCGTGTAACAGAACAGGTATTTTCCGATGGCGCAAGCATGTCTTTTTCTTATGATGATGAAAATAATACGGTAACTCAAACTGAAAGAAATGGTGTACAAACTGTTTTTGTTCATGATGAAAAGTATCGTAATACAGAAATCAGATATGCTGACGGAACAACAGAGAAGTTTGTGTATAATGATAAGAATCAGTGTATTAAGTATACTGATCGTCTGGGCAGAAGCCAGCGTATGTCATATGATAACAGAGGTAATTTAGTGCAAAAAATAGATGCATTAAAGAGAAGATTGAATATGACATATGATGCGGGCGATCGTCTCTTGTCTATGAGCATCAACGGAATACAAAAGGTAAAAAATTTTTATGATTCAAAAGGCAATCTGTTGCGCACTGAAAACTCTATGGGAAATGGTGTTAACGTTATTAATGACGAAAAAGGCAGACCTATTGAAAGACAGTATCCGGATGGTAGCAAAAGCTTAGTTACATATGATAATAAAGGAAATATTGCAACATTAACCAACAAGATGGGTGGCACCATTTATTATTATTATGATGATTTAAATCGTGTAACTAAAGTTATTGATGCAAGAGGAAATGAAAGCTATTTTGAGTATAACGCAGCAGGTAATATTATTAGAGAGACAAATGCATTGGGACATAGCAGATGCTATGCGTATAATGAAAATGGCTTAATAAAAGAAATGATCGATTATAATGGAGCTAAGAGTACTCAGTATTATAATGCGAGTAATAAAGTTGAAAAAATGATTGATCCGCTAGGTCATGAAACATGTTATGAATATGATCATATGTGGAATTTATCTGCGGTTGTTCTTCCAAATGGAGCTAAGTCACAGTATGAATATAATCAGGATAATTTTTTGTCCGGTCTGACAGATGCGTTGGGCAATAAGACTGAATTTCAATATGATGCAAACGGAAACTGTATAGTCGAATCGGATTGTATGGGAAGCAAGGAGTTTACATATGATGCCGTAGGTAGATTAGTACAAGTAAAAGAGCCAAATGGCGGTATTACTAGATATGAATACGATTCAGATGATAATGTAATACATATCGTGGATCCCATGAATAATGAAGTATTTATGGAATACGACGAGGTTGGACATCTCCTTGTAGAGCGAAATAGCCTGGGCGAACTTCGTAAATATACATATACAAAGTCTGGAAACGTTGATTCAATTACAGATGAAAGTGGATTAATAACTAAATATAAATACTTACCCGGTGAAGAAAAAATTCAAGAGGTATTATATCCGGACGGCAATTCAGAAAAATTTGAACATGATTTAAATGGAAATATCATTTCATATACTGATGTCATGGGTAATAAATGTTGTAATACATATGATGCTTTAGATAGACTCATTTTGACTGAAGAGGCAGATGGTTACAGAAAAAGCTACGAATATGATGAAGTGGGAAACGTTATTTTACTTACTGACAGCAAAGGAAATAGTTCACATTATTTCTATTCTGAAAAGAGTGAATTGCTTAAAGTTATTGACGCTTTAGGTAATGAAACTCGATATGAGTATGATTTAAATAGCAATTTAGTTAAAATTATACAAAAGGGCAAAGATAGCGAATGCGAGGAAGTAGTAACACAATATAACAGAGATATTCTGGGTCAAGTAGTTGATATTATTGATTCTTCAGGAGCCAAAGAAAGTTATAAATATAACGGAAAGGGATACTTGACAGAAAAGATAGATAAAGACGGTTACTTGACTAAATATGCATATAATAATAGTGGCGATGTAAACCATATTAAATATGCAGACGGAAAAGAAGTTTTCCTTTCATATAATGTTCTGAGTCAGTTAGAAGAGGTTAAAGACTGGAGCGGCACAATATCAATAAAGAATGATGCAGCAGGACGTGCACTTAATGTAGTGTATCCGGATGGCAAGGAAGTATCTTATACATATAACGTATCTGGACAAAGACCAGTCTGACATATCCTAATGGTGTTACTCAAAAATACAATTACGATAAATTCAAGAGACTTCTATCTTTGGAGGAAGGCGAAAGTGTAACAACTTATGAATATGACGAATATAATCACTTGCGATTAAAAACAATGCCAAATGGGGTTAGTACAGAATATTTATACGATAACCGAGGATTACTTGTATCATTGACTAATAATGATGCTGAAGGTATACTTGACCAGTATTTTTATAAGTATGATTGCGAAGGCAACAAGACAGAAATAATAAAGAATCGTCGTGATATGCCACAAGATAATGGTTGCTATACATATTCCTACGATGCATTGAAAAAGCTTACTGCGGTACACAAAGATGGCGCATTATTCCATGCTTATGAGTATGATTCATATGGAAACCGCAGTCGAATGATAACTCCGGATGATGAAACAAAGTACCGTTACAATAATTTGAATCAATTGATTTCGAAGATAGATTCCTCTGGTGAAGAAACCTATAAATATGATGCTAGAGGCAATTTGTGTCAGGTGAATCATAACGGGAAAATGAAAAATCAGTTTGTTTATGGTACTATGAATCGTTTGTCAGAAGCAAGAAATGCAGAAGGTGTATACGCCAGATATGAGTATAATGGTCTCGGCCATAGAATTGGTATAACACAACAACTGAAACCCAATAATCCGGAAACTCAGATCCGTTATGTATTAGATATTACAAAAGCGTATAATAACCTCCTGCAAAAAGAAGAAGAGGGTAAAACTCAAACTTATTTATTTGATAGCAAAGTTGCTGGAATAATTGATGATAATGGAATGCGTTCATATTTTTCACATGATGATATGGGAAGCCCGGTTCGCTTGTTGGGTAAAGAAGGTAATACTTTGGAAACATATGGGTATGATGAATTTGGTTGCGATTTCGAAAATACCCCCAGTAAGTTCCATTCTTTTGGATATACAGGATACCTGAGAGATAATGTTACTGGCATTTATTATGCACAGGCAAGAGAATACGTTCCGACCATAGCCAGATTTGCTGCACGAGATTTTGTTAAGGGTCAACAAGATGATTTGTTATCTATCAATGAATATATCTATTGTAGAGATAATCCAACAGAATATATAGATGCGAATGGAATGTTTGTTCTTACAACATTGGCAATTATAGGGATTGGTGCTGGTGTTGGAGCTTTGGTAAGCGGTGGTGTGAATGCTGTATCTCAGGGGATAAAAATCAAGCAAGGTAAACAAGAAAAATTCCAATGGGGTTCTTTGATCGGATCAACAGTAGAAGGAGCTATTGTGGGTGGTGTGTCTGCTATCCCAGGGGTTGGTTTGATTGGAACTATGGCTGGTGGTGCAGTTGGAGGTGCGGCTAATAGTCTAATTTCTCAAGGTATTGATAATGGCAAAATCGATGGAGCGAAAGTTGCAGAAGATGCCGTAGTCGGAGGCGTTGTTTCGGGTGTCTTTTATGGAATTGGTCAGGGTATAAAGGCACTAAAAGGAAAATTTGCTAAACCTACTACCCCTGCTCCAAAATCAACAACTTCTTTGTACGATGATGCCGTAAAAGCTTTGGCTGTAGCTAAAAATAAAATGAATGCTATTGCAGCTGCAGGAAAAAAAGCATCTTCAAAAACTCTTAAAAATTTTAATAATTTAAAAACAGAAGTAAAGTCGTTACTAAAAAAATACGCATTGGAAAAATTAAAATCAGGTTTTGTGAGTAGTAAATCAGGTTTTGCCGGAGCTGTTGATTGCGTAAAGAAATACGCATATATGGTCTTTGGTGTTAAAACATCAAAAACTATTGTAAAAGACTTGCTAAAAACATTTTCTCCAATATATAAGTCAGAAGACGATCAATCGTTTGTTGGTTATATGAAAGATTATTTTGGTACATTGTATGGTAAAATAACAGGAAAATGTCCATTATTTGCTTAAGCTATAATTAAACGAAATATTGTTTTCTGTTAGATGGAGGTAGTATAGCATTGGTTTTACAAGTTTTTTTAAAAGTTTTATTATATAGTATAATAATTATGATAGTGAGAGGAGTTGTCAAAAAAATTCAAAATAAAGCTCCCGAAAAAGAGCTTGTAGATTTAGATGATATATTTATTGATAAAAAAGTTTACTCTAATATTTATCTGATTGTAGCTATGGGTTTTGTTATTATACTTATTTTAGGTATGAATGTGCCATCAAATCTTCAAGGATTAAAAAAATATATAGTTATAGGTTGTTTCGTTTTATTAATTTTGCTTTTCTGTTTAATAGGCTTTTTATATAGACGAGTTTATGTTAAATTTGGAAGAGATAAGATCTATTGGAGAAAAATGTGTGGTAAAGATGAGACGATCAGTTACGAGGATATAACGTCTTTCAGAATTGATGGTACTGGTAATATGAAATTATACCGAGATGATAAATGTTTTTTGTGTTTTTCTACTGAAGGATATAAAGAATTTATTATTGAATTACTAAAAAATCATAAAGTAGGTGTTAAAACAAATGAATAAAAATCATAAATTAGGTGTTGATGAGAGTGCTGATATTTCAATAGTTATTATGAAAATGGGTACCGGTTATGTGATCTTTGATGCAGTTTGTATTGTTGTGTTCGTAATATTCTTTTTGTTAAGTGCATGGTATGATGTTACTTCAGGATTTATATTTTTCTTTATATGTATTATTGGCTCTATTATTAACTTTTTTTACAGAAAAACTAGAAAGGTTATAGTTGAGAATAATACCATTATCGAAAAGAAAATGCTGAGAAAACAGAAGAAAATAGAATTTGGAGAAGTAGATTATTTAACACTGACAAGGGGAAATAATTCAGATGAGATTTGTGTTCATTCTAAAACAGGTGTATCTATAAAAATTCCAAAATATTTTCAGAACGTTGATATGTTTGAAATGTTAATATCAAAACAACATTGGAAATCTAAATGATATTGGCTTTGGACTGTTTTAAACAAAAAATACAGACAAATTGGCTATCTCACGAATTATTTGCCGTATTTTGAGTACTATATGCTATTGAAATTTATGGTAGTATAATGGAGGATCCAGTGGCAGGTTTGATGATTTTACCTCAGTCTGTGGGATTAAAAATATGTAACTAGCTTACCGATAAATTAGATTCAAAGTTTTTTAACAGCATTGTTTTTTACTTGTAGCAGAACCGATACTTGAAAAACTTGACTGAAAAAAATAAAATACAATCCAATTGAATGATATGAATTTTTTCAAAAAGTACTTCAATTAGTAATTTGGCTTAGTGAATGTATTATGTATATCATTATACGACAAAATATTTTTACTTTCTATGTTATCATCAATAATTATCAAATAAAGTGGTGTTAATATTAGAAACAAGTGGGCAAATGATGAAATAAAAAGAATAAGATTATTTTTACATACCGTAGTGTCGAAAGATACTGCGGTATTTTTTTCGACATAATAGTCGGATAAAAAGTATTTGTCTACATTATTAAATAAAATTAAACATACCACTTACAGCACACTTGAATTTCAGGTGTGCTATTTTTTTGCCCTTAACTGCATAATTTGTTTAATTCGTGGACCTCCTGTTCTGTTTGAACACAAAAAGTCAAACAAAACAGGAGGAACGAAAAATTGAAACAATTATGGATAAATGGTGAATATATTGACGTAACAGACGAGATATACACTGCCTATTTAAAAGGACAAAGAAAAATGAATTATTTTGAAAAAGACTTGAAATACGAACGTGTTCTTAAAGATAAGAACGGAGATATAAAGAAAATCATTCCAAGTCGTGAGGATTCATTAGACAGGCTTTTAAGTGATAACAAAAGACAGTTTTCAGATGATAGCGAAAGTGTAGAATCAATAATTCAGACTAACGATGAGATTGATAAATTACATAATGCACTTAAACAATTGTCAGACGATGAATGGGCTATCATAAAAATGCTTTTCTATGATGAAATGTCAGAACGTGATACGGCAAAAGTTCTTGGAATTTCACAAGTAGCAGTAAATAAAAGAAAACATCGTATTCTCAAAAAACTTAAGAAAATCATAAATCTTTAAAAATTTTTTAATTTTATGGTTATCATACCCCTCACTTAACGGCAAATAAAGTGAGGGGTATTTTTTACTCCTTTTGCTTTTTGAAAATTAAATATCAGCACATCAGATACTTTCCTTCTGCTGTTCGGTTACGGATAAGCTACATGAGCGAACATATTTATATATCTACAGGACTCAGACATTGAAAGGCACATTCAATGAAGGCGATGACAAGCAGAGGGGATAATGATACTTCCGTCAAGTCAAAAGTCGAGCGTGATAAAACCGTCGCAACCAAAGATGACGGCTGTGGGAGAACCTCACGGTGGTGAAATTCCAATAGAGCTAAATGCAAAGCCGTCTGATGTGTTCCTATATCGCAGGGTATTGAGGATAAATAGCGATAACAGGGTAACTGGAAATTTATAGTTATCCAAACGATTGATATTAAACAAACGGCAGAGGTGTATTCTTCTGCCGTCAAAATAAAGATAAAGGAGTTTTAAATTATGTTAGGTTTTATTATTGGTTTGTTTACAGGTTGCTTTATCGGTGTAGCGATAATGTGTTTGATGAGCATTGCATCACATACAGAAAATAAATAGCCTACATTATATATAGAAAAAGGTAACAGAAAGAATCCCTTCTCGCCAAACAGATTGTTTCTATTACCTTTATATCGAGGAAATAAAAATGAAAGGAAAATTTAATTATGGAGTCAATTATAAACAGAGATTATGTTGACAAAGAAAATGTTATTGAACTTGCAGATATGAATGCTAAAATCTACTTTTTAAAAAGCAGTAAATCAAATGCACTTAAGATAGCAGAAAACTTGTTGTTGGATGCTTATGAAAACAGAATGTGCAAAGCATAATAAATTTTAGATTTGTACCGTTTTGGTCTGGATATTAAAAATAATCCTGATATAATGCTTGTTGAGAGAAATCTCGACTCAACAAGTAATAGTGTCGGTACAAATGAGAAAGAGAGGTTAATATGGTAACAACAAAACCGACACAAGAAAAGCTAATGAAAACAGTTTACTGTTTGTATAGAGTATCAACCAAAGGTCAGGTTGATAAAAATGATATTCCAATGCAGAAACAATCTTGTAGAGAATTTGCAGAGAAACAAACCGGTTGGGTGATAAAGAAAGAGTTTCAAGAACAAGGCGTTTCAGGCTTTAAGGTTTCAGCAAATGATAGAGATGCAGTTCAAGAACTAAAGTCAGCAGCGGAAAAGAAAGAGTTTGATATACTTCTGGTTTTTATGTTCGATAGAATAGGAAGAATTGATAACGAAACACCATTCGTTGTAGAATGGTTCATTCAGCACGGAATAGAAGTATGGAGTGTCAATGAAGGTGAGCAACGAATGGATAGTCACGTTGATAAGCTTATGAATTACATTCGCTTTTGGCAAGCTAACGGTGAAAGTCAAAAAACATCAATGCGTGTAAAAACTCGCCTCCATCAACTTGTAGAAGATGGAATTTACACAGGTGGATGTGCTCCTTTCGGATACAAGCTGGTAAAAAGTGGTGTGGTGAATAAACGAGGAAAAGAGCTTATGACACTTGAACCGGAGCCAAGAGAAGTAGAGATAGTAAGAACTATCTTTGAGAAAACTGTTAAAGACGGTTATGGTTCATATGTAATGGCTGAGTATATTAATGACAGAAAGATACTCACTCATAATGGTTCAAAGTTTCAGTCAAACACAATAAAGAGAATTCTTCAAAATTCTATCTACTGTGGTTTTTATGTAAGAGGTGGAGTTACTTCGAAAAGAATTGAAGAACTACAGATTATAGATGATGATATTTTTGACCAGGCACAGAAAATTCTTGAGCAGAGAAAATACACAAACAATGAAAGAACACAGATATCCCGTACAGCTAAATCTTCAACAATGCTTGGTGGTAATATCTACTGTGCTCATTGCGGAAAGAAATTGTGTGCCAACAGTTTTGTAGATAAATACACCACAAAAGACGGTTCCGTACATAATGGTGGCAGAAGATTTCGATACTTGTGTTCAGGAAAAGCTATGAACAGAAATGACTGTGACGGACAAAGCGTGTATACAGCTTCAAAGGTTGATGAAGTGGTTGTAGCAGCGTTGCATAAATGCTTTGATAAAATCAAAGTTACTCCCAAAGATGCCGCAATCGAAAAGAAGTATAAAACTCAGATAACACAGATAAAGCAGGAAATTAAAAAGCTTGAAAAAGAAACCGATACATTAAAAAGGAAGCTCGGTGAGCTGACAGAAGAAATAGCAAACGCTTTATTAGGAGATAGCAAATTTACACCCGATGTATTATCAATGGCTATCGAAAACACAAAAAGTAAGATAGCTGATAATGTGAAGCAAATTACAGAGAAAGAAAATCAGCTTAATAACAAAGAAACTGATATGAAAAAGATTGATTTCTACTACGAACAGTTTATTAGTTGGGCAGATGAATTTGATAATGCTTCACAGGAACGAAAGAAAATGATTATCTGCACACTGTTTAAGGAAATTACAGTAGGGAAGGGCTATAAAATAGAAATTCTTATGGACTCATCATACGAACAATTTTTAAGATAAGAATTTGCAGAATCCTAAAGTATATGATATACTATATATAATGAAAAGGATTACGAATTCCTACTCGGGTATATTAAGATACGCAGTCGAGAGCGCATGACTGTTAATCATGATGTCACTGGTTCGAGCCCAGTTGGGGGAGCCATGAAACAGAGTAGTTTAGGCTACTCTGTTTCTTTTATCTAAAATTATTTTATTACGGAAAGTATAGAGCGTCTCTTTATAGAAGGCGTTGGGGAAATTTTGATGGCTTTTTAGAAGAAATTGAGAGGACAAGAACAGAAGCTGGACTCTCAAGAAGATATTCTAAAGAGGAAATTATTCTTATTTATAGTATTATTAAAATATTATTTTCTATTGTAGATGAGTGCGATAGTTTTAATGTGAATCATACGGTTCTTGAGCATTTAACTTATTATGGCAATAATATTATTTCTCCTTCGACTATTTCTAAAAGGTTTGGCGGTTGGGAAAATTTTATGGAGGAATTCGAGAATACAGATACAAACCAAAGGATTAAAGAGTTTGTTAAACAATTGAGAAATGATTTACATGAAATTATTTTATGATATAATGTGGTTGTGGGGTAAGACTCATAATCAAGGCACAAGTGCCGGAAAGGCAAGATATGGACGAAAATATGACAGATTATCAATTTGAAACCTTGCTAAAGATGATTCTTGAAATAGTAAAAGGTTGTGAAACTAAAGAAGAAGCAGTTAACAAGATTCAAGAGTTACTTAATAACAAATAAACTTAATAATAAATCACAGAGTCGATTTTATAGAAATATAGGATCGGCTCTTTTATTATGCCAATCGTTAGAAATAGCGGTTGGCTTTAAAAATGCTCGAAATTCTATTAGCTGGTTAAGAAATCCGATTAAAAAATTAACACATTAACTAATTCCTTGTAAGGAATTTACCTTGCTAAGAAAAATTAGCAAGAAAATCGACTTTTTGCTAAGAGAAATTGACCTTTTGCTAATAGCTCAAAATTCAGTGCTGAAAATCTTGCTAATAGCCGAGGAATTTGATTATCTGTTATTCTGTTCATAAATTTAAAATAATGCATCAGTAATTTGCGTTGCAAATAGTATTTCTTAATCACAAGTTGTAAAAATTAATATACATAAGCATACGAAAAGACCACCTACCAAATCGGTAAGTGGTCTTGACTTGTTTTATGAGTAGCTTGACAAAATTGAAATTTGTGTGAGCACAAGTAATATAAAAAATTTACTCAATATCTTCTACAATGCGTACTCCCTGCATTTTTGCTGCATATTTCAACTCATATTGTGTATCTGTTTTACTCGCATTCGAAATGCTCGTTAGTTCTTTTTGTGCATTCTCTAAAGTAGAATAGTACCCCAAAGTGGTTCTTTTATTTCGACCTAGTATTCCTTTAGTGATTCCATATAATGTACATACAGGCACTTTTACCTTTGTATTTTCTTTCTTAAAACCTGTAATTACATCTGCCTCGCCAGTGTTGTTAATCCCGATCATATCAATACCAAATTCTTCAAATGCCGCCAGTTTTCTTTTATTTGCATCAATAATATACAATTTATTAGATGCTTTTACAATTTCTGCTTCTGCTATTTCCTGTTTTATATCCAATGTAGAGCTACCATTTAATAAAGAATCAATAGAAATATTTAATACTTCCGATATTACAAGTAGTTTTTCGGTTTCAGGATAACCATTATCTGACTCCCACTTTGAAATTGCTTGTCTCGAAACTCCTAATGTCTCAGCTAAATCTTCCTGCGTAATATTTTTCTTTTTTCTAACATTTCTTAGATTTTCTCCAAAACTCATTGTTTTATCCTCTTTTCATATTTATTGCAATCGCTTGCAACTTAAAGATATCTTCTTTTTGTTTTTCTTTCCACCAACCTACTTTTGCATTTACGCAACTTAAGGTTGCATTCTATATTTTGCGCTATTTTTCGCCTTTTTCAAAAAACAGAAAATTCAAATTTTCGCTCTCTATTTTACCACGAATATCTCTAATATTCCATTCATATTTATAGATTATTTAAGGCGGATTGGCCAATTCTTAGCAATCCGCCTGTATAGTTACCACAATTCCAAACTGTCCTCTGCATCTATCCAACTTTGCATAGTTCCGTCCAGATATAGACGAGCATACTCAATAGGGTTGTCTATCGCAAGAGCATTTAATGAACATTCTGAATTAGGAGTAGTCTTTAATCCTTCCTCTGCTTTTGCACAGTCAATCCGCAGGATATATCCGGCATAAGTGCATATATCAATGCTATTATGGTAAATGTTGTATTCTGCATATATGATATTCATTCAATCAATCCTCTTTTCTGTAAAATCTAAAAGCATTTCAATCAGTTCACACAGTCCATTCATATTGTGTTATAATGTGTTATGTGATTTTGCTTCCCTTGTTTTTGCCCTTATGAGGGGTCATAAATCCTTGTGGAACGATATAACACAAGGGAACACATAAGGGAAAGCACACATACAGAAAAGTTAGTGTTTATAAGGGTTTGCCAAGAATTTAATAATAAATTATAACAGATAATGTAACCCTTAAATTATGTGTTTACACAATTGGAATTTAGCGAACCTTTTCAACATTCGCAATTTCAAATCCTATTTTCTTGTACAACATAAGGGCATCGTTATTCCATTTTGCAACGTGTAAAGTAATAGGTTCATTGTTTCTTTCCCTAATATGTTGCATTCCCCATAGTAAAAGCTGCTTGTCATACCCTCTATGTTGCAATCTCTTATTCACTATTAAGTCATCTATCTCATTACCATAACATGCAATAGAACCGATTATTTCTCCTTGATTTATAAGTAAATAGATATCCTTAACTTTTTCAACAATTTGTTTATAATCATTCAAAAAATTGTATGGTTGTATATCAAGCGCCTTTCGCATTTCGTAAAAACATTCATTGTATATTCTCATATATTCTTGAAAGTACTCCTCTTCGAAAGGAATGCAAACAATATCACTTTTTTCAACCCTATCATTAACATACTTCATTTCATATGCTATTATTTCCGTTACTCTATCAACTCCTCCAAATTCAAATAATCGCATGCTTTCAGGCTCACTAGAAACCTAAAATTTGGTACTCTATTACGGAGTCATTCCTTCCATACAAAATGATAATTGATCGATTCCCCACCGTCTACAAGAATGTTCTGTCCCGTGCAGAATTTATTCGTCACGGTCAAGAAATACGCCCATTCTGCGATTTCTTCGACTGTCGCCCAACGCCTGAGAGGTGTTTCAGCCATTATTTCTGCCCAGAGCTTTGAATCGTTCATTACGCACTCGTTGAGAGGCGTTTCCACACCGCCGGGGTCGAGGCTATTACAGGTTGCACCGAATGGTGCAATACGCATTGCCACATTTTTTGTGTAAGCAAGGACACCTCCTTTGCTTGCACAGTATTCAGGAAATTCCGCACCTGTATGACCGCTCGCGGAACCAATATTCAAAACTGATTTTATGTCCGGCTGAATCCCATATTTTTCGGTTATATGGATAAGTGCTTTCAAATTTATATCAATATCTTCCTCGTTCTGTGTTCCTGCGTTATTGATTAAGATTTCAATACCGTCAAGCTCGGGCAACTTCGCCTTTTCTCTCACATCGCACTTGTAATGAACATAGTTTGGAGCATCAATACTTTTATCCTGTCTGTCAATGCCGATAACAGCATGACCTTCTTTCAAGAAGATTTCTGCAATAGATTTACCAATGCCCTGTGTGGTTCCAGTGATTAAAACTTTCATCATTGACCGCCTCCTACAAACTCGAAATATTCCTTACCGACAGATTCCTGTTTCCATTTTTTTGTGATACGGTAACCAATAGGAGAAAACACAATCTCCATAATCAGTTCTGCCGCAGCACCTGTAAGAGAACACATAACGCATTGGATAAATGTCCAACAGAAGCCATCCCAATAGATTGGAGCAAAGAACATGAATACGATAACGGCAAAAATCAGGTTATCGCAAAACTGACCGATAAAGGTGGATATGCAGGTTCTTGCGGCATATGCAAGTTTTCCATCCGGATTCTTACGGAAGCTCTTGCCAATCATCCAGTTTAGAGAATTGTTGATACCGGCAGATGCAAGGAACGCAATGGTGCTGCCAAGCAGAATAAACCAGGTTCCACCAAAGATATTATCAAATGCCGTATAGTCATCTGCGTTGGAAGGAATGATGCTTGCTGCAAAGAATATCAGACAAGTCAAAAGATTAATCCCCGACGCAAGAACGGAGATACGGTTGGATGCCTTGGGTCCAAAATGCCTGGTTATGATATCCATACACATAAAGGATAGCCAGGATATCAGAATGCCGCCGTCTAATGCTATCCATTCGGTTTGAATAAGCGTTTTATTAGCAAGCAGATTCATACAGATAACGCTTACAACAAATAACGATACAACAGTTGATGGGATGTTTCTCAGTAAAAGAGTCGTTTCACTACACTCTCGTTTTATCCGGCTAATAATAGATGTTTTCATTTTTACCTCAAAAAAAATAATGACTTTGCAAAACGCAAAGCCACTAAAATCATACAAATATTATGAATAGTAGTCCTGGTTTTGTTTTACGACAGGATGGTACAAACGAACTGTCGGTCGGTTTATTATATCGAATTCATTTCAAAAATACAAGTCTTTCACATTAAGGAATCCATCTCACCACCAAATTCAAAGCTTCATGTGCTTTCAAATCATTTCTTTGCACCAATCAGTAACAACCATCTATAGTCAAAGAATATCTGCCCTTCTTCAACATAAGAGTAAAATCCTGTTTTTTCTCCACCAGCCAAATCAATTTCCATTCTCTTGACAATCTCTTTTTGAACATCACTCGGTGTATTTGTCAGATTCATCCTAAAGAGTTTTTATGCACCTTAAGATGTAGCGGATACTATTTCTTTTGCATCCCTTGGCAAATCATGAACAATGTTCAAAAAATCTATACAGGCATTTTCCTCTTTAGAATTATAGGTATACCCTAATTCTTCTGCCACATTTTTTGCTGTCTTTGAAAATAAGTCTGTCATTTTAAATACTGCCTGCCAGCAATCCTGTGTATTTCCTGTCGCATAGGTAGCTAAAAACTCATCATATTCTTCTTGTTCTAACCACTTGTACATATATTTTGCAGATTTTCCCACACTAACAGAAAAATCTGTCTTTATACCTATCTTCCATGATAAGACTTTCTCTAATTGCTTACGCACGCAAAAATTTATCATATCCTGCACATACAAAATTTCTTCTCTCCACAAACCCTTTGCCACATTATTAAGGCACCACCAAAACTCTGTGCATGTACATAAAAATTGCTCTGTAGTTGGCCTTTTTACATAATAATCTTCATCGGTAGCTTCTGGTATATCCGGCAAAATATTATCTTTATCCAACAATATTTTACATAGCTTGTCATCTGTTATATGTTCCTTTGCATGTTCCATAGATTCAACATGCAAATCTAACCTATTCCCATCCCTGAATTGCATCAACCATCCATAAAAATTCGCCTTGTCACTTGGATAATCAGGATGTTCATCCGGATATTGCATGAACCAAATCTCACCAAATTTATTTATCCAGTCTTTTTCCTTAATAAATGGCTTTGTATCTGTTACAACATACACTACATCATAATCTTGAAAAATATCTTTTTCCACATTCTGATTCGTTCTCGAACCATTCATATACACAGCCCTGATACGTTCATCTACTTCTGCGATTTGCAATATCATATGGTACATTTCTTTCTCCGTTCTCATCATTACACCCCCTTATTTTACCTCGTAGGCACATTTTGTAAATTTCATTTCACCGATTTCAAACTTCCCGGCGTGTTGCTTCTGCACCAGTTCACGGCTCACGATAAATTCATCGGTAAGCAGCACGAAAAACTGTTTATCGCCCTGTTCTACCAAATAATACTGCTTATCCAAATTTTTTATATCATTGTATATATCGGCAGTACCGAATGAGGCATCCGTAAAAAATCCGAGCAGATTATCAAAGATACGCTGTCCCTTTGTCAACTTCTGTTTTGCCAAAAGCGGATTGATTTTAGCATTGAGATATTTTTCACGGACGCACCTGTCCTTTTTCTCTCTGTGACTACCCTCATATTTAGACAGGTCAATCGATTCTTTGATCACCGACTTATCCAAATCCTCACCATCATCCAGCAAATAGTCAATGCTTACTCCCAAAAGCTGGGATAACACTTTCAGATTATCAACATCAGGAATACCCTTGTCGGTTTCCCATTTTGCGACAGCGGAACGGGAGACACCCAGCTTTCCGGATAGCTGCTCCTGCGATAACCCAGCCTGTTTTCTTGCTTCTTTTAATTTTTCACCTAATGTCATTGCGAATGACCTCCTACTTAATTGTTTTTGTGTACCTGAATGTAATCTGAAGCAGCACAAAAAGCAATAAACCCCCTGTAACAATGCTGTTACTTTGCGTGACAAAGCCTTTTTTAAGGTATTTTTATTCTATTTTAATGCAATTACAAACCTCTTCGTATAACCATCTATGCCTCCTTCCATATACAACTGGCCACCGTGCTTTTTCACAATCATTTGAGAGATGGCAAGTCCAAGACCACTTCCGGTGCCGCTGGTACGGGAAGCATTTCCACTGACAAAAGGCTGGAACATGGTTTTAGCAAGTTCTTCTGAGATTTCCCTGCCATTATCGGCAACTGTCACAAAGGCTGCATTGTTTTTTGCATGCACCTTGATCAGGACAGCCGTTCCCTTTGGATTGTGTTTATAAGCATTTACAATGAGATTATTCACTGCACGGCAAAATTCCTTTTCATCTAACTGACGAAAAATTGCCTCATCAGGAATTTCAATCTCAAGTTCCATATTCCTATCCTCAAATTCGGAGTAGTGTACTGCTGCCAAATCACGAACAAGAGAACAAAGATTGGTCTTTTTTAAATTCAATGTGTAGCTTTCTGTCCCCATTTTAGAATATCTAAAAAGGGTCTCTATCAGATCATTCATATACTGACTTTTCTGGTAAATAATATCCAAAATTTCTCCCTGCTCCTCTGGCTTAATTTTGCCATCTCTTAATGCAGATGCAAAACCCTGCACTGATGTCATAGGGGTTTTTAGGTCATGCGTAATGTAAGAATACAGCAAATTTTGCTGCTGCACCTGACGTTTGCTCTCTGCTTCTATTGCTTTTCCGGCCAACCGGTAAAATATGTATGCCCCCACAAAAAACAATAAAATGAGAAGGAGAAAATACATCATTACGGTCAATAAAGCTAACAATTTGCTTTCTGGAAACTTCATTGCCAAAAAGGGCAAAAGTATATCACCAAAAGTACTGTCAACAACAGACTCTGATACTGAAACCCCTAAACAGCAAAAAACAAAATATTTTGCAATTAAACGCTTTAGTTTATTCATGATTCTCCAATCTGTATCCAAGTCCCCGGATGGTCTTTATATATTCGCTTCCTATTTTATCACGTAAACGGCTGATAACCACACGAATGGTATTATCATCCACCACATATTCATTTCCCCATGCATGTTCGTAAATCTGTTCTTTTGTATATACTCTTCTTGGCTGCTTCATAAATAATTCTAATACTTTATATTCTGCCCTGGTAAGTTCACAAGTGTTCCCATCCTTTATGACCACACACTCATCACAGTCCAGAATAAGCGAACCTACTACAATTTGGTGCTGCTCTTTTTCCTGAGTTTCCTGTGCACCTGCCCTGCGTATATGTGCCCGTACCCGGGCTGCAACTTCCAGTGGCTCGAAAGGTTTCGTAATGTAATCATCGGCCCCTAAATCTATTCCAAGTATCCGGTCCGATAATTCTACCTTTGCAGATATCACAAGAATCGGTATGTAACGCCCTTTCCGCACTTCTTTTATAATCTCATAACCATTTTTTCCCGGCATCATGATATCCACAATGGCAAGATCTATGGATTCATTTTCTAATATCTGCAAAGCTGTTACTCCATCATTTGCTTCAAAAACCTGATTATCATTTGCCTCTATATAAATCTTTAATAAACGGACAATCTCTTTTTCATCATCTGCAATTAATATATTTGCCATAGATGTACCTTCTCCTTTTTGTTATCTGCGGTAAAAATACTATACCAGTACAGCCAGCAATAAATATCACTGTACCATGCACAAATTTTATCTTAGAGGTTCCAGAAATTGTATAGCTGGAATACTATAATAAACACAAAATAAAACATTCCAAGCACAACCCAAAGGTATTGTTTCACAACACTGCTCTTTTTCATATTCTTAACCTTTGCTGTGTTATACCACAGAAATATACTGTTTGCAAGGGAAACAACGGCCATAATACCGACCATTATTCCTGAAAATGCTGCCTTACCAAAGGTGCAGACACCCCCGGCTATTCCTGTAACAAAACAAATATGAATAATACCAGAAGGTGCATAAATAAGCTGCTGTAAAAGGATGCTTTTTTCTTCTTTTGTGTAAGATTTTCGTTTTTTCAGTATTTTTTTCATAAGCTTGATAATAAGAAGTATAATACTTACAATGCCAATAAACCAGAAAAGAATAATTACCAGAGCACATACTCCAAAATGTTTCGTTTCTACATAATCCGATGATATCATTTCCAGTCTGATATTTCCCAGAGAATCCGTACTTTCATACATAAATATACGCATTCCATTATCTTCCCAAAGGTACTGATTATCTGCTATTCTTGTAAGGGTTCCCTCACCAAATGAAATACCTCCTATGGACATCTTATATTCATTGGCATTGTCAGCAGATTTCCAGGGCATAAATCCTCCCACATAAGACATGGAATTCAATGCACCTTCCGGCAATACCCTCTTTGGGGTATAGACACCACTAATTTCCTTTTCCTCTGTAATAACAGCATTCTTAAGTCTCTCACTGTCTCTTACGTCTCCAAAAAGCAGCGAAGGAATTCCATAACTAAACATACCCTCGCCAGGCTCATTAACCAAGACAACAACGCCCAACCCGCTTTCAGGATCGAACACAAGATTTGCGGTGCAGCCATTCGTATTACCAGCATGACCTATTGTCTGGACGGCATACTCCGATGTCCAGAAACCATGACAATTCTTTGCAATATCACTGTCGCCATAATAAGACGTGGCTGTAAACATAAGTTCTCTTGTTTCTTCTTTTTCAAAAAGCGGACACTTCTCTGTAACAAATGCCTGTGCAAAAGTTGTAAGATCTTCCAATGTACTTATAGCTGTACCTGCTGGATAAAGCTGCCCCCAGCTGTTGCATACACCATAATCTTCATTATATTTTTCTTCTGCACCTCTATAATAGCACTTGAGTTCTTCTCTCTTATCCCGTACCCATTCATTGTCGCTCCTATGTGGATCCAGACATGTATGCTCCATTTCCAAAGGTTCAAAGATATGTTTATGAACATAGTCAACATAATCCTCACCACTGATACACTCAACAATATATGCTGCAAGAGCGGTACCCCAGTTAGAGTATGCGGTATACTCTCCAACATGATATGCCTGATAAGTCTCACAGCGATGTAAGGCTGCCTCTAAGCTTTCGTCAAGCTCCTCTTCGGTTGCCTCTTGATTTTCGTAAAAGCTCTCCTGCCAGCCTGCGTTATGGCTCATAAGATTTTCCATTGTAATCGTTTCATTTTCATATTGAAGCTTTTTCAAAAAGCCTTCCGGTAAATACTCCCGAATATCTGTTTCAAAATCAATCTTCCCCTGTTCCCACAACTGCATTACTGATGTCCAGACAAGCAGTTTTGAAACACTTCCCCATTCATAAACGGTATTTTCGTCAGCCGGAATATTATTTTCGATATCGGAATAGCCATAATAACCTGTAAAAATCGTACCATCTCTGTCAAAAACAGCAACTTCCGCAGAAGCAAGACCTTTTTCATACTCTGTTATATACTCATCAATTTCTGTATGAATATTTTCATAAGCAATACCTGATGGTGTAGTTTTTTCAGTATCTTTGGCATTTGCAGTAACTGTTAAGGCATTCACCGCAATTACTGCTGATAAAATAAGCGAAATAAGTTTTTTCACAGTTAACCTCCTTTGTAATTCCATATATTGCATTTTAGTGGTACAGCAATTTGTTCTTTGCCGCTGGACTAATGCAGGTCTTATACAATATCCTGCTTATTCATGTTGTTCACTGCCGTATGATTCTTAAAGGTTTTTGTCAGTGAGTTTGTATGTAACAAATAATTGTTCATGTTCCTTTTCCTCCTTGCATGTATGCATTATATAGAGGAAAGCTTTCTGCAAAAATTGATTAATATTAACTGAACATTACTTAAATGATTGCAATTCACACAAAAAAATAGAACTTATGAACATTTTACTTCCCGGCTGTTGCACCTAAAGCTGTAATGTTCATGTTCTTTTCCTCCAATTCTTAATTGTTTGACCATAACAAAAAAGGACACTTCTCTAAAATCTCTTTTAGAAAAATGTCCTTAAAGTACAAAATATTAAGTTTGACTGACACGATTTCATTTAAATCGTTTATTTTAACCCTTTAAGAGAGGTTAATTTGTCGTACCATACAACTAAAAGTTCCGCAAACCCTTGATTTTACTGGCTTTATTTATCTAATGTTTTCATCGTTGGGAAGTCGCAACAGATTTCTGCACTTTTCTGCACCACTAGACACAGAGCGAATTTCCCCGACTTTTACACTCTGCACTACAATGCACTTTTCTGCATAATGACATCAAAATTCGTAGTAACATTGTAGTTATCCGAAGGATTTGTAGTATTCAATTCAAAAAGAATCCGGAATAATTGATTTAAGGACTCTTCCCTAAAACAACTTTATATTCTTTGATAGATTCTCGATAGCTTCTTTCTTTTTTTCGGCAGTAGCTTCCGCATATATATCCATCGTAGTTTCAATATTAGCGTGACCCATAACTGCCTGTATTACTTTTAAATTCGACTCGTTTTCACAAAGTCTTGTGCAAAAGGTATGCCTTAGATGATGACAAGAGAAGTGGGGCAATATAACCGGCTGTCTTCTCTCTTTCTTGGCATTCAATACTTCCTCTGCATTGTAGTTTTCAAGAATACGCTTAATCGTCCGATTTACCGTCTGTGGATTGTGGACATTCCCAAAACGATTACAGAAAATAAATCCTGTCATACCATCTATGGTGGTACTGTTAAAACCATTCTCCCTCTGGTATTCATATTCCTGTTGCAATGCTTCATACACTTCGTCCATCATCGGAACATCTCTGATTCCTGCTTCCGTCTTGGGAAGAGATACTTGAAATACTGACTTCTTTGTGGGTGCTCCTGCAACTGCATAATACACCACACTATGATTGATATTGATTATTCTGTTTTCATAATCAACATCCTGCCAGCGAAGTCCGATAATCTCTCCTATACGACAGCCTGTCCCAAGTAATACTGTAAACAATGGAAGCCAGTGACTAAAAACAGGCTCATTTGCAATATAATTCAGAAATGCTCTCTGTTGCTGAATGGTAAGGGCATGTCTGATACCCTTATTCTTTCCGGCTTTCTTTTTTATCTCAGCCATTACTCCATCGGACGGATTCTTACGGATAATATCATCTCTGACCGCAAGTTGAAATGTCGGATGCAGAATTGTATGAATGGTGTCGACTGTATTCGCCTGCAAGCCCTTTTCATTCAACAGATACAGATAAAAATACTTCACATCGGAATACTTCAATTCTGCAATCAACCTCTCTCCAAAACCATCTCTCACAAAATGATTATACATATAAAGGTAATTACTTTTCGTTGTTTTCCTCAAATCGTATTTCGTTGACATATACCTGTCAAACACAAAATTCAATGTGGCATTGCCTGCCAAATAAGAATCCAGACCATCCAACTGCTCTCTTTTCAGTTTGTCCTGCTTTTCACGAAGTGTCTGCAAATCTTTAGCATAAACAAATCTTCTCTTTTTGAACGGGTCCGTATATGTATAAACATAAGTGTTATCCGTCCGTTGGGATTCCCCTTTTCTCAAGGCTCGTCCCCTGTTATCTTTCCTTGCTTTTGCCATGTACTCTCCTTCCCATTAGGAAAGAGCCTTTGCACCTTTGTCCTCATCTGCTTCATACAATTTATTCACAGCTTCTTGGACTACTTCTGTTATGGTCTTGTTATGTTCCGAAGCATACTGCAACAACTTTTCTCTTTCTTCTTCTGACATCCGAATACCAATAGATTTCTGTTTCGGTTTGTCAATTTTGGGTCTACCCATCTTTGCCATTGCGTATCCTCCTTCCCATCAACATATAACCATTATACTTTTTGTTCAACAAAAAGTCAATAAGATTCTGCAAAGACTCTGTACACATTCTAAACTCTGAATGTTTCCAAATACTTATCAATAATATCGCAACTGACCAGAACCATTTTTCCTACCTTATGAATAGCTCCGGCTTCCTTTGCAAAATCTTGAAACTTACGCAAACTCATACCATAGATTTCTGCCCCTTCTGCGTAGCGGACAAATTTCTTTTTCTGTTCTTTCGTCACTCTCTTGCTCCTCTCTTTTTTCTACATAGAATTATCTACACATGACAGGGCAAAGCACTTCCCTTCGCACTCTCATCCATAGATAATCTTCATAAAAAATATATACGAGTGGCAGTTCATTACACTACCCACATCGGTATCACACCGTCAACTAAATTGACCGGAAAACTCCGGAAGTATCATTATCAAAAATATGTATCATTGCCCCACACAACTGCTGTGTATTTTGCCAGATATTTATCGCTCCCTACCTTAACTTCAATATCAGAAAACTATATTCCTTCGTATGCACTTCCATATCATAATGAAAGCAGGTATCTCTTGGCGTATCCGCATAGTGGCTCCACATATCCCACATGTCCCGTATACATCTACTATTTAATTTTCAAGGTTCGATTGGCAATCTGATTGCCAGGATAAAATTATACTTGGACTTGTCAGCCCAAAAAGCATACAAATCACTCCACCTGCTATAAGTGTTGCTTTGTATGCTTTACAAGAATGACAAGTATATGTAAACTCTCAAAAATTCATAACCGATATGTCCAAAATTTATCAATAATGCTCTTGATAATTTCCGCCTGCTCCTCTGTTGCATATTCACAAATCTCATTTGACACAACTACCTGTTTGACCGTCAGTTTATTAATGCTCTCACTCGGTACATTCATCAAATAATGACTTCCCCCATATCCAACATCTGCTCCTATAGCAAACAATGAACTTAATACCTCAATGTCCCTTTGTATCGTTCTAACTGATACACTACAAAGCTCCGCCAGTTCCTTTAGCGTGGCTCTTTTTCTATCAATCAATATCTGCACGATAAAGGCTCTGCGACTTCCGCAATCCATCGGTTTCCTCCTTTCCGAAAAGCTACACATTTTATTGTAGCTGTTAAATAGGACATAACCCTTCCTATTCCTCCAAACTTTTTTCATAAAATTAAAAAGGACACCTAACAGCTTTTACTATTAGATGTCCTATCAGAAAAACAGACTATACTCATTACCTCTGGCGGCTTGTCATTCTCCTCAAATATTAAACCGTATCTATCTGCAAATTTAATTTTTGTCAATCATAACAGTATCGGTTATTTTACTTTGTTGACTTCCTCCTGTTTCCTTGCTAAAATTATTTGCGGATAAAATTATACAATTTCATATTTGACACTCAACTGCTATGTACTGAAACAGGCTGTTTCTGCCCTGTATTCACTATGTAGCTTTTTTATTTTTCTGTGCGGATACGCACTTATGTGTTGCAAAACGCTCGCCTAAGCTCACGCAACACGCAAACTCCCTCCAGGAAGTTTGCAGGAAGAATAGCAAGCACTGGTTGTGTATATACACAACCGACAAAATCCCACCTTTCTTCCAAGTGGAAAGCCGGGAATTTTTGCTTGCAATGGGCTTTGCCCCCTGCCCCCCATAAACGCACAAAATGAATTTTCTCTCCAAGCGGAAATTTCACTTTTGGCGGTAAAAAAGAAAGGACGATTGAAATGCAAAAGAATCATAAAGACAATCGCTCACGAAAGAATGAAATCCTGTTTTATTTGAGCGATGATGAAAAATACATACTGGACAATAAAGTCAAAATCTCCGGCATGAACAGCCGGGCTGCCTTTATCCGTCACTTAATTATCTATGGATTTGTTTATGATATTGATTACTCCCAGCTTCAGGAATACAACACTCTCCTGTCCCGTATCAGTAACAATCTCAATCAAATCGCAAAGCGGATGAACGCCACCGGGCATGTCTATGATGCCGATGTAAAACAAGTAAAGGAGCTGATGAATGAGGTATGGCAATCACAAAAATCCATGCTATCAAAGCAACCCTACCTAAAGCAATAAAGTACATTACCAACCCACATAAAACGGATGACAAAATCCTTGTATCCACCTTTGCCTGTGGTGTGGAAACTGCCCCTTATGATTTCAATTTTGCACTATCAAAAACCAAGCAATCCGATCCTAACAAAGCCTTTCATCTGATACAGTCTTTTGCTCCCGGCGAGGTATCTTATGATGAAGCACACCGGATTGGAATTGAGCTTGCAGATAAATTGTTAGAGGGTAAATATTCCTATGTAATATCCACCCATATCGACAAAGGACACATCCATAATCACATCATTTTTTGTGCCGCCGATAACATCGAGCATAAGAAATATAATGACTGCAAACGCACCTATTACCACATACGGGAATTGAGCGATACCCTGTGCAAAGAGCATAATTTATCCGTTATCAATCCATCCCATAATAAAGGTAAAAGCTATAAGGAATGGCAGGCAGAAAAGAACGGAACTTCCCTAAAAGTCACTCTGCGAAAAGATATTGATGATACCATCAAATCCTGTTCTTCTTATGAGGATTTCATTGCCCTTATGAAAGCAAAGGGATATGAAATAAAAGGCGAGGATTTAACCGACAGCACTCTAAAATATATCTCCTTCCGACCACTTGACAGGGAAAGATTTATTCGTGGCAACGTCCGCTCATTGGGAGCCGATTACACAAGGGAACGCATTAGCCAGCGTATCGAAGAAAAGAGCTTACAACAAACAATGAAAAAGGTATCCTTTGCCAAAAAGAAGCTCACAACCGATTACTCCCGCAAAGAGCTTATTGATACCTCACAGGAGAAATTCAAACAGAGTCCGGGACTGAATCATTGGGCAACCATACAAAACCTAAAGATAGCCGCAAGCAGTTATGCAAGTGCTGAATCCATAGAGAATTTAGAGGACAAAATATCGTCCAAATCCACACTTGCCAAGACTGCCCGTCAATCCCTTATTGATACGGAACATCAACTAAAGGAATTGGGTGAAATCCTAAAATATGCCAGAGATTATCAGACCAACAAAGTCTATAATTTCCGCTATAAAAATTCCAAAGACCCCGATGCTTATTTCCGTAGGCATGAAACAGAATTAACCCTATTTGATGGTGCTGAAAATATGCTAAAACGCTTCGGAATCAATCTTAAAAATCTTGATTTGAAACAGCTCCAAGCAGACTATAATACCCTGCAAGCAAAGAAAACTGAATTGCAGAAAACCTATAAATCTGCCGAAAAAGAAGTTGCCGATTTGAACCGAAAACTTGTCAATATCAAGCAGTATCTTCATCAGGAGCAGACTCCTAAACAAGCCGAAAGCAAAAAGCCAGAACAGAGCCTATAACATGGTAAGAGCCAGCTCAACCGAGCTGGCTTCCTCTATATTTAACACTTAATCGTTTCCCAAAAATTTTACCATCCCAGTTCCAATAGCCAGTTATTTAATAATCTTTCCCTATCCTTCTCTTTTATTTCTAAATCTTTAGGACTTATATACTCGCCCTTAATGTTTCCGTCTACAATGTATAACACTCTGGAACATTTCGCTGCTACCTTTGCATCATGAGTTACCATCATAATAGTTGTTCCCTCTTTGTTTAACTTAACCAGTTCCTCCATCACCTCGTTGGATGAAGTTCTGTTTAAAGCTCCGGTAGGTTCATCCGCAAATAAAACCTTTGGCTTATTAATCATACTTCTACAGATACATGCTCTCTGAAGCTGTCCGCCGGAAACTTCATTGATATCATTATCAGCAATATCAATAATACCAAGCTTGCGCATTAATTCTTGTCCGCGTGCCACTGTTTCCTTACGTGTTTCGGTATTCTTTTTTGATTGTACCGCAGGAAGAATAATGTTGTCGAGAATGGTCAAATTTTTCAGCATATACATCTGTTGAAAAATGAATCCCATTTCATCAAGACGCAAATCGGCAAGTTCTTTTTCACCCATTTTCGCAATATTTTTTCCACAAAAATTCACTTCACCGGCAGTAATTGCATCCATGCCTGATACAGCGTACAAAAGAGTGGATTTACCTGATCCTGAAGGTCCCATAATAGCTACCATTTCACCTTCAGAAACGGTAAAGTTTACATTTTTTAAAACGTTGTTCTGACGTTTGTTTACGATATATGTTTTACAGAGGTCTTTTACTTCTAAAATATTCATAATAGTTTCCTTTCTTATTCAATGCTAGCAGTGTCAGATGACTTGATTTTTCTTGTATAAAGTGCTGTAAAGAGTGCACTTAACGTTGTTGTTGCAAGAACTACAACAGGGAATGCAAGAAACATTTCTATCGGATTGATACTGTAGTTAACTGCTGTTTCCATACCTATCATTTTAAATATAGGATCCATACAAAGATGTGTAAGAGGCAGCGCCAAAATAATACTAAAAATTACTGCCATGATTCCCACAAATAAAAATCTCAAAGCATGGTATGCATAGATTGTTCCGTTTCTTGTACCTATGGCTTTCATAAGCGCGATTTCTCCCTGCTCCTTTGCAATAAAGGAACGTTCTATAAGCACAGTAACAAGTGCAGCTATAACTACCGTGAGTATAACCATAATAGATTTTACCGTCGCAAATGTATCGGTAACACTTAACGCATCCGATACTACTTTGGCACAGGTTTCTATATTTTCATAATCCGGGAAAATCCTCTGAATTTCTTCCAGTCGACCTTCTATTACCTCTTTGTCCGGATTATCCATAAACATAATCTGTGTGTCCATAGTACTTGTTGCTTGAAAATAATTGATGTACTCATCACTATGAAGTCTGAGTGCAATGCCCTGATTACTACCCATAGCTTGGAAAAACGCTGAAATAATATATTCCTTATCTCCATCAGCTGTTGTAATAGTAACCGTATCCCCCATATTGGCGTTCAACATATCTGCAGCAAGTCGTGTAATTGCGATTTCGTCGGTATTCTGCGGAGCTGTTCCTGCAGTATATTCGTACATATCCATAGTTGTACCTACGCCTTGGTATACAAGAACACTGCCTTCGTTATCTTTAAAAGACACAGGCATCATAAACAGCATTTCCTGATAACATTTAGCCGGAATATCATTTTCAGCAAGAATTTGTTCCATTTCATCAAGATGTTTTTCAAGTTTTTCGTGTCCGTCTTCTGCTATGCATTCCTTTTTCATTTTACTGTTAAGAAATACATCACAATCAGCCCATCCGAACGTGGTAGAAAGGCCACCATTCTTCATAGTAAATACTAGGCAAGAAAGTATAAGCATAAGGGAAAGACAAAGGAAAAATGTAACACCAACAATACTGTAACGCTTTGGACTGCTTACTATATCGTTAAGTGCCAAAAACGGTGTTGCGGGAAGCTTTGATTTTCCCAAACTCATAAGGCTCTTTTTACGGAAACGTTCCCCTGTCTGACCGTTTCTGATAGCATCAATAGGTGTCATCTCTTTAATCTTTCCTGTACATCTATAACAGAACAGTAAAATAACTGCAATGACAAGGATGGCACAAAGAATATTTGTCAAAATAGTATTCTGATTTCCCATAATAATGGACTGTGCAGAAACATTCATTAGCATCTTTCCAAACGGAAAACTAAAGGCAAGACCAATCGCTGCACCAATTACGGAAAGTCCCATATATTTTACAAGGTATAAAGTCCTAATTCCAAAATTACGGATACCAATGGCCTTCATTACACCAATTTCACGAAATTCTTCAGAAAGTGTAAAAGTAATAACAAAACGTAAAACCACAAATGCTATTAAAATAAAAACAATACTAACGATAAGCAAAATACCTGCTACTAGCATATCAAAAAAATAACAGCCATACATAATGGTTCTGTCCGCTTTGAGAGCACTGTTATCTGTAAGAGTTTTAATCTGCTCAAGAGCCGTGTCCATATCCGATGAATAGATATACACAAGAGAACCACCATATACTACCTCTGTATTTTCTGCTGACAGAAAATACTCATAATCCTCTTCACTTATTATATAACGGCACGCTGTAATTCCACTTCCGCCTGTAAGAGCATCTTTTATTTTATCAGCAAGAACAAATTCACGGCTCAAACCGTTTACTTCTATGGTAAGTTTATCGCCCACATTGGCGCCTATAGCATTTGCCTTACCTTCCGTCATATAAATTTCACCCGGATTAACGTTTTCCAGGATACTACCGTCAGAAAGAAAATAATTCAACCAAATATCACTTTGAATCCAATTTCCACTATAACTCTCTATATCCTCATCTTCCCAAATCAAATTCTCATTGGATAAAATGAGAATTTCTTCCACCTGATAACTATCCACTGCACTTGCCTTGCTTAGCGTTTCATCAATATCAACAGCAAGCGTTTTATTCATAGTAGTTACATAATATTCCGGCATATTTGCCATTTCAAAATAATAATCCAGTGCCGTAGTCACATTTACAATGTTATTAGCACTTGACGCCACAAACATAGTGGCAAGAACAACAAATAACAGAACAATAATATTCATTGTCTTTTTTCTTTTTAAGTCTTTTTTTAGTATGTTCAGATACATTTTTAAAACTCCTTTCTCTTGGTTCTGAATTCATTCTACAAGAGAGATTATTAAATAATCATTAAATGAAATTTATTTTTTTAACTTCATAGATTCAAAATAAATAATGTGCTTTGCACATTATTCGCGCATTTCCTATGAAATAAAAAATATCCTCCTGGATTCATATTTATTTTAATATCAATCCAAGAGGATATATAGGTTTATTAACTAAATATTTTTTTATTATTATTTATTTTTGTAAAGATAAATGAAACTACAATTAAAACGATGGTTGTAACCAAATTTCCCATAAGGTTATCGTTCACAACATATATTTTAGTTAACGA
>JAXJUM010000039.1:0-14618 GCA_036309045.1 Acutalibacteraceae bacterium | reverse complement strand
GTAATAGAATTGTTTGAAGAGCAGGCTGCAAGAGTACCTGATAAAATAGCAGTAAACTATAAGGAAAGAAGCCTTACTTTCAGAGAATTGAATGAAAAGGCAAACGCAGTAGCAGAACAGTTAATAAATAGTGGAGCAGATAGAAATCAGTTTGTAGCTGTAATAGCAGACAGAGGACTTGAAATGATGATTGCACTGCTTGGAGTAATGAAGAGCGGAGCAGCATATGTACCGATAGATCCAGAGTTACCACAGGAACGTATAGAATATATGTTGAAGGACTGCGGAGCAAAACAGGTTGTTATTTATGGTAGCAAAATAGAACTGGAGCTAAAAACAATTGTTTTGACAGCAGCAGAAAAAATAGAAAATGTTGCTAAAAATCCTACTGTGGATAGAAGTCCTGATGATTTGATATACCTTATCTATACATCAGGAACAACAGGACGACCAAAGGCAGTAATGCTTCAACATAGCAATGTGGTTGCAGATATAGCACAATTCTGCAAAAAAATATGCGTAACAGAAGAAACAGTATCATTGCAGCAGGCATTGTATGCTTTTGATATGTTTGTAGAAGAGGTATATCCAACTCTGTGCAGTGGAGGAGAAATATCAATACTGCCGAGAGAGTATGCAGCAGACGGAATGAAGATGAGTGAATATATAAATGAACATAAGGTAAGCCTTATACACTGTTCACCGCTTCAGATGAATGAACTGAATCAGTTGAATATATTGAAAACTGTAGAAACATACATAGTAGGAAGCGATCGACTGAAAATAGAATATATCAGCAATATATTGAAGAAAAGAGAAGTAAGAGTATTGCAGGGATATGGTCCAACAGAAACAACAGTAGTTGCAACTTTGCATACAATTAAGGCAAAAGGAGAAGAATGGGATCCTGAAAGTGTAGGTGTGACAGTACCAATAGGAAAGCCAAAGGATAATTGCAAGATATACATACTAAATGAAAATACTTTATGTGGAATAGGAGTACCAGGAGAGTTGTGTATAACAGGTGACGGTTTAGCTAGAGGATATCTGAATCAGCCTGAACTTACAGCAGAAAAGTTTGTTGATAATCCGTTTGGTGAGGGCAAAATGTACCGTTCAGGTGACCTTGCAAGATGGCTTTCTGATGGAAATATAGAGTTCCTTGGTAGAATAGATGAACAGGTGAAAATCCGAGGTTTCAGAATAGAGCTTGGAGAAATAGAAAGTCGAATCAAAGAAATTGAAGGTGTAAAGGATTGTGTAGTAATTGTACGAACCGATAAAAATGGTGACAAAGCGATTTACGCATATTACATAGGTGAGAAAGAGATAAGTATATCTGAAATCAGGGATAAATTAAGCGAATCATTACCAGATTATATGATACCTTCGTATATGATGCAGATAGAAAGTATCCCTGTAACAAGGAATGGAAAGCTAGATAAGAGAGTTTTGCCAGAGATAAAAGTGAAAGTAACAAGAGAATATATTGCACCAAGAAATGAAGTAGAAAAAGCAATTTGTGATGTCTTTGAAAAGATTCTTCATGTTGAAAAAGTTGGAATAAAAAATAATTTCTTTGAACTTGGAGGAGATTCAATAAAGGCGATTCGAATTATATCTGAGTTAAGAAATATAGGATATACGATAACGGTTAAAGATATAATGAATGGTAAGACTGCTGAAAAGGTAGCACTTAATGTAAAGGTTCAACTGGCAAAGCGAAAGTATGAACAAGGAGAAGTAGTAGGAAAAGTAGAAAAAACACCAACTATGTGTGAATTCGAGAGATTGAATCTCGCAAAACCAGAGCATTTCAATCAGGCGACGATCTTATTTGTAAGTGAATTTTCAAATGAGATAATACACAGAGCAGTAAATGAGCTTGTAATTCATCATGATATACTTAGAGCTGTGTATAGAAATAACATTCTTGAAATATTGTCGGTAAGTGAAAGTAAGCTATGTGATTTTTATGAGTTTGATTATAGCGAAGAGAGTGATAAGCAAAGAGCTATTGAAAAGCAGTGTACAAAAATTCAGGAAAGTATAGATCTTGAAAATGGCCCTTTGGTTAAGATAGCGGTATTTGACCTAGGTGCCGAAAAAATTATGATGTTCTGTATTCATCATCTTGTAGTAGACGGAGTATCATGGAGAATACTTTTAGAAGATTTTGAAATAGTGGCGGAGCAGTTAAAGGTAGGAAAGGAGGTAAAATTGCCTGAGAAAACAGCATCGTTTATTGAGTGGTCTAATATGTTGAATGAATATGTTAGTAATTCAAATCAAGATTTTGCTTATTGGAAAAATACTATCGAACAGATTGCTGAAATAAATTTTATAAGGACGAATTTAAATTATAGAGCCGATAGTGTTGATATTGTGATTGATTCTAAAACAACAAAAGATATTCTTTATAATGTAAATGAGAAATATCATACAAAAATTGATGATATATTAATTTGTGCATTGGAAATGGCTGTGGCTCGTTGGAAACATAAAGATAAGATTGCTATTGCTATTGAATCACACGGACGAGAAGAAATTAATAATGAATTTGTTATAGATCGAACTGTCGGTTGGTTTACATCAATGTATCCTGTTATTTTGCAATATTATGATGACTTAGAAAAAAATATTATTTCAACAAAAGAAACGTTGAGAAGTATACCGAATAATGGCTTGACATATGGTTTATTTGATAATCAGAAAGATGTTGTTCCAGATATATGTTTTAATTATCTTGGTCAGATTGATATCAATAAGCAAAATGAAAACTCTGTATATTATTCTGCGGGTAAGCCGATAGCAGATGAAAATCGTCTTCTAGGAAAAATCAATTTTAATGGTAGTATTATTGATAACGAATTGCACTTTGAAATTTCGTTTAATCAGTATGAAATTGAACATAATTCTGCTATATTATTGGGCGAAATGTATGAGAATGCATTATATGATATAGTTAAACACTGTGTTGAATGTAAAGAAACAGTAATGACAATGTCTGATTTGGATACTAATGATTTAAATAATGATGATATGAATTCAATTAACGATTTCTTCGATTCTCTATTTTGTTAATTATAGCTCTATAAATAGACCTGTTGAAAAGCCTAATTTTAGCTATTTGGTAAATTAAATCTAATTATAATTTGTTGGTGTAAATATAAATAAAACCAAAATGATTTGAATATAGTTTCTTCAAAAAAGGTTATTAAATAAGTCTAATAATTAATTTGAATTATAAAAATAAATTAAAAAACTAGGGCTTAGAAATGAAATATTTCAAGCCCTAGATAAAGTTGTTAATAAATTTTGTAACACTATCTGTTATCTCTTTATCTTTTCAAATAATATTGATATTGCTAATGACAAAATTAAAATTTATATGAATTTGTTGAAGTTTTTACACAAACTTATATCAGAAATCTACTTTATAAATTTTAAACGAGATGAAAGGAATGATTATTTTTTATGAGTAAATTATCGGTTGTAAACAATAAAATTGAAAATATTTATCCGTTAACACCACTGCAGGAAGGAATGCTTTATCATTATCTGTTGGACGAAAACACAACTGATTACGTATTACAATCTGTTTTTTCATTAAATCAATTATTAGACGATGAAAAAGTAGAAACTGCTTTGTCTCTACTTTCGGCTCGTTATTCTGTGTTGCGTACATGCATTTTTCATCAAAAAATTACGAAACCTCAGCAGGTTGTTCTTAAACAAAGAAAAATTGAGTATATTATTACTGATTTATCAAATAAAATAGAAAAAGAAGGAAAAGACGTTTATGAACAATTTTTAAAAAATGATATAAATAGAGGTTTTGATTTACAAAAGGATTCTCTTTTACGTATTCAACGTGTTCGGCTGTCTACCAATGAAGAAAAGCTTATCTGGACGATACATCATATTATTTTAGATGGATGGTGTTTAGGACTGTTAATAGAAAAGTTTTTTGAATATTATGAAGCGCTTGTTGGAGGAATGACAACAGTTGAATTAGAAGCCAAAATGATAGAAGAGAAAGAGAGTCAAGGCGAATACAGTGAATATATTAAGTGGCTTACAAACCAGGATCAGGAAAAGGCGAAGAAATATTGGAGAGAACAGCTAGCAGGTTATGAAAGTAACTGTGAAATCAAGGCTATGAGAAAGCCGGAGCCTACCGATGAACAAATGAATGTAATAGAAGCAGAGATTAAAGCAGAAACTACATCAAAGCTGAAAAAGTACGCAGAATCTAATGGATGTACTATAAATTCAGTATCAGAAATAGTATGTGGAATAATGCTTCAGGTATATAGCGGAAGCAGAGATGTTGTATTCGGTAAGGTAGTATCAGGAAGAAATGCAAATATTTATGGTATTGAGAATATGATAGGATTGTTTATCAATACAATACCAGTTCGAGTAAAAGTAGATTCAGATACGACAGTTACTGATTTATTAAAAAAGCAGCAACAAAAAGGAACAGAAAGTACTAATTATGATTATTGTTCACTTGCAGAAATACAAAATATGACAGAGCAAGGAGCTGGACTAATAAAAGTACTATATGTATTTGAGAACTATACGTCTGGATTAACTTCTGAAAGCATAGAGGAAGAAGCATTAACCATATCTATTGATAAAGCAAGAGAACAGACAAATTATCCGATTTCAATAACGGGATATGAGAAAGATGAAAATCTGTGTTTTAAAATAATGTACAATCCTAATGATTATTGTGTAGATGAAATTGAATTGATATTATCAAGAATTGTAAAGATATGTGAAGAGATAGCAAAGAATCCAAATCGTCTTGTAAGTGAAATTGAAACAGTAACGGAAAAAGAAAAAGAATTAATACTTAACAACTTTAATTCGACAAAAATAGAATATCCTAGAGAAAAGACAGTAGTAGAACTGTTTGAAGAGCAGGTTGAAAAAAACGCTGATAGCACAGCTATTGTTTTTGAAGAAGAAAGTTTGACATATGTAGAATTAAATGAAAAAGCAAACAGTCTTGCACATAAGCTAAGAGAAAAAGGTGTAAAGCCTGATGATTTTGTTGCAATCATAGCAGATAGAAGTATAGAAATGATAGCCGGAATTTACGGAATAATCAAGGCAGGTGGAGCATATGTTCCTATTGATCCGACATATCCTGAAGAAAGAATCAAATTTATACTGGAGGATTGTGTACCAAAGGTAATACTAAAATATACCACAAAGAGTATAAAAGAAATTTGTAGAGATATACCAGTAATAGATCTTAGTAAAACTGAAGTTTGGGAAGGTATATATATAAATCCAGAGCATATAAATACACCAAATGACCTTATTTACTGTATTTATACATCGGGAACAACTGGACATCCAAAAGGTGTTATGAACAATCATAAGGGAATAGTGAACATTGTAAACTGGTTGCAGAGAGAATATCCGCTTGATGAGAATGATGTAATTTTACAAAAAACGACATATGTGTTTGATGTATCAGCTAGCGAAATATTCTGGTGGTTTATTGCAGGAGCAAAGTTGGCAATTTTAAAGAAAAATGCAGAAAAGGATCCAGAAGAAATAATAGCAGAAATATTTAAATATGAAGTAACAGTAATAGATTTTGTACCGTCAATGCTGTCTGCATTTCTCTCAACGCTCAAGTTATCAATAAAAAAAATAAATACTCTTAAATATGTATTAGCAGCAGGAGAAGCATTAAATGTAGAGCTTGTAAGAAATTTTTACCATATAATTAAAGAAAATGGAAATAATACACTTTTATGTAATATTTACGGACCGACAGAAGCAAGTATATATTCTACATATTATAATTGTGAAAAAAACTTTAATCGTAAGGCAGTTCCAATTGGTAAGCCGGTTTCTAATACACAGATGTATATTCTTAATAAGAGTAATCTATGTGGAATTGGAGTACCTGGAGAATTGTGTATAGTAGGAGAAGGACTTGCAAGAGGTTATCTAAATAGACCTGAGCTTACAGAAGAAAAATTTGTGAAGAATCCATTCGGTGAAGGAAGAATGTACAGAACAGGAGATCTTGCAAGGTGGTTGCCAGATGGAAATATCGAATATCTTGGACGAATTGATGAACAGGTAAAAATCAGAGGCTTCAGAATAGAACTTGGAGAAATAGAAAGTAGAATCAGAGAGATTGAGAGTATCAAGGATTGTGCAGTAATAGCAAAAGCAGATAGTAGCGGAGATAAAGTGATTTATGCATATTATACATCTAGAACAGAAGTCAGTATTTCTGATATACGTAGTATATTGAGTAAAATTTTGCCTGCATATATGATACCTACATATATGATGCAGATTGCCGAAATTCCTTTAAATAGAAACGGAAAACTAGATAAACGTGCTTTACCAGAAATAGAGGCAAAGACATCGAAAGCCTATATTGCACCGAGAACAGAAACAGAAGTACTTATATGTCAAATTTTCAGTGAAATATTAAATGTGAAACAGGTTGGAGTGCAGGATAATTTTTTTGAACTTGGAGGTCATTCTCTGCGTGCAACCCGACTTGTTAATCAAATTGAGGCACAGACTGGACATCGTATCGCATTGAAAAATATATTTAGTCATTCTACGCCAGAATTGCTTGCTGAGCTTGTAGATGGTAGTAAAGCTGAAGTTTATGAACCAATACCTAAGGCAAAAGAGAAAGAATATTATCCAATGTCGTCGACACAAAAGAGAACATATCTAATACAGAAAATGCAACCTGAATCAATAGCATACAATATGCCACAAAATCTGAGGCTGACAGGTAAAGTGGATTCGGAAAAAATCTATGTAGCTTTACAGACTATGATAGACCGTCATGAGATTTTGAGAACACAGTTTCTTATGTTAGATGGTCAACCAGTACAGAAAATTCTGAAAAAAGTAAAGGTAGACTTTACATTGGAAAAAGATACCGAATCTTCAGATATCACTTTGCTAGAGAAATTTGTGAGACCATTTGATCTATCTAATCCGCCTTTGGTTAGAATTAAGCTTGTGGAACGCAAAAACGATTTTCTGCTATTATTGGACATGCATCATATTGTTGGTGATGGCATGAGTATGGGAATTTTTACTCGTGAGTTTATGGCACTGTATAACGGAGAAAAATTGGATAATCTCCCTCGTCAGTATAAGGATTACAGTGAATGGATGAGAGAACGCAATTTAGTTGAACAGAAAGAATTTTGGATAAATCAATATCGTGGTGAGATACCAGTATTGGATATACCATTAGATTATGCAAGACCACAAGAGCAGAGTTATCGTGGAGCAATGTTGTTTGCAGAAACGAGTGAGTTGTTGGGTAGAGTTGTTAAGAAAGTTGCTGCTAAATACGATGTGACAGAGTACATGGTATTTCTCTCAGCCGCAATGGTGTTGTTAAGCAAATATAGTAATCAGGAAGATATTGTTATTGGTAGCGTTATTAGTGCGAGAACTCACAAAGATACTGAAAATATGCTAGGAATGTTTGTAAATACACTAGCAATGAGGGGAAGACCTGAGGGAAAAAAGACATTTAAAGAGTTTCTGAAAGAAATAAAGGAAATCTGTATGAATGCCTATGAAAATCAGGAATATCCATTTGAAGAGTTGGTGGAGGCTGTGGATGTGCAGCGTGATTTTTCAAGAAATCCTCTATTTGATGTAATGTTAATTTTTCAGAATAATGAGGCAAGCCAACTTGAGTTATCTGGTACTAAGGCTGAAAATACAGAATTTTCAAGTAAAATTGCAAAATTTGATATTACTTTTAATATTTCTAGTAATGAAGATAAGTATTATATTATTTTTGAATATTGTATTGATTTATTTTTTGAGAGTAGTGCACAGCAGATGCTAAATCATTATCTATATGTTCTGAAGCAACTTGTACAAAATCCAGATATTCTGCTTAAAGATGTGGAAACAGCGACTTCACAAGAGTCTCAAATGATACTGAAAAAATTTAATGCCACATCGGTACCATACAGCAAGAAAACTGTATGTGAGCTATTTGAGGAGCAAGTAGCAAAAATGCATGAGCATACAGCGGTAACGTTAGAAGAAGAAAATCTGAGTTATACAGAGTTAAATTCCAGAGCGAATGTGATTGCCCATAAACTTAGAAAAATGGGAATTGGAAGAAATGACCTTGTGGCAATTTATGCTAAACGTAGTACGGAAATGATTGTTGGTATATACGGTGTTATTAAGGCTGGAGCTGCTTATGTGCCAATAGATCCGATGTATCCGAAGGAACGGGTAAGGTTTATGCTGGAAGATAGCCAACCTAAAGCAGTACTGGTATATCAGACCACTTTAGCAACAGAAGTACCCATAATTAATTTGTCCGATATATCGTGGGAAGTTGGACGTGAAAATCTACCTGTGGTGAATCAACCAAATGATTTAGCATACTGTATTTATACCTCTGGAACAACAGGAAGACCAAAAGGGGTATTAATTGAACATCATGGAATAGTAGCAATGAATGAATATTTGGCAACGCTGTATCAAGTGAATGAGGCAGATAATGTATTGCAATTTGCAAATTATGTCTTTGATGCATCAGTGTGGGAAATGACGATGGCACTGTTGAATGGAGCGACCCTTGTGTTGGTTTCCACAGATACAATAAGCGACATTAATGCTTTTAATTCATATATTCAGTATAAGAATATTACGTTGGCGCTATTGCCACCACAGTACTATTTGCAATCAGAGGTCAGTGGATTAAAGGTGTTAACAACTGGAGGTTCAGCTACATCAGAAGCAGTGGTTATTAAGGCAGCAAAGGAGGCACGGTATATCAATGCTTATGGACCAACAGAGAATACAGTGTTAGCAACACATTGGGAGTATGAGCCGGGACAGGCATTACCGCATACGATTCCGATAGGAAAGCCAATCTCCAATACTAAAATTTATATACTTCTTGGAGAACATTTATGTGGAATTGGAGTACCCGGAGAGTTATGTATAACGGGAGATGGGCTTGCAAGAGGCTATTTGAACAGACCAGAGTTAACTGAGGAAAAGTTTGTCAAAAATCCTTTTGGAAATGGAAGAATGTATCGCTCTGGGGACCTTGCAAGATGGTTGCCTGATGGAAATATTGAATTTTTAGGCCGAATTGATGAACAGGTAAAGATTAGAGGATTTAGAATTGAACTTGGAGAAATTGAAAACAGAATCCGTGAGATTAATAATATAAAGGATTGTGCAGTGATTGCAAAAGCGAGTACAAATGGAGATAAGGCGATTTATGCATATTACACAAGCAAAGAAGAGATAAGTATATCCGAAATAAGGAATAAGTTAAGTGAAGTATTACCAGCATATATGATACCTGCATATATGCTGCAAATTGATGAAATCCCTGTAAACAGTAGTGGAAAGGTGAATCGACGAGCTTTACCAGAGATTACTGCTAATTTAACTAAGGAGTATGTTGCACCAGAAAATGATATACAGAAAATTTTGTGCGATGTTTTTGCAGAGGTTTTGAATGTGAATCAAGTTGGTATCACTGATAATTATTTTGAAATGGGAGGAGATTCTATCAATGCCATTCAGGTGTCAGCAAAGTTAAAAGAGTATGATTTATTAATTGATGTTAGAGAAATAATGGCTGGTAAAACCATTAAAAAGATTGCTCGTAGTATTCGTCACGGAGTACAAGAACAGTATTCTCAAACACCTTTTGTTGGAGAAGTGAAAATGACACCAATTATGGATGCATTTTTTCACGGTTGGAATATGGCAGATGTATCTTATTTTAACCAGTCTATGATGTTAAAATCTCGTCACTTTAACAAGGAGGCACTAAGGCATGCATTAAAAGAACTAGCGATACATCATGACATGCTGCGTTGCGTTTATAGAAAGGGAGGATTGTGGATTTTACCAGTAGAGGAAAGTCAACTATATACGCTGGAAGAAACGGAACTATATGGTCTCGGTGATGATACGTTAGTGCAAAATGCGGAAATCATTTGCACACAAGTACAAGAACGTATGAATGTAAAGACTGGGCCGATACTTCGTTGCTTACTATTGAAGTGTGATGGTTGGGAACATTTAATGCTTTGCATTCATCATATTTCAGTGGATGGTTTATCCTGGAGAATTTTGACGGAGGATCTGATAAATGGATACACACAATATTTGAAAAATGGCGAAATTCATCTACCTCTTAAAACTGCCTCTTTTGCTGATTGGACAAATATGCTATACAAACACAGGGCTGATGAAACTGATTACTGGAGAGCTATACAAGAGAATAGCTATTCAGCTGAATTACAGGGAGATCTTAATTCTGAACAGCATCAGATGGCAAATACATGTTTTTCCTTTGATAAACAAACAACTGATATTATTGTGACATTATTTGCACAAAAGTATCATGCAGAAATAAATGATGTCTTGCTAACAGCGTTAATATGGGCAGTACATAATTTGACAAATCAGACCAATCTTGCAGTAAATCTTGAGAGTCATGGACGTGAAACAGTGTTTGAGTCTAAACCAGATATTAGTCGCACAGTTGGATGGTTTACAAGTATTTATCCGATAATACTTTCGGTTGCTGATACAGTTGAGAATACCTTATTGCGTCTGCGTGTACAAAAACAAAATATACCGAATTATGGTCTTGGATATGGGCTTGTATGCGGAAATACCTCAAAATTTGATGTTAGTTTTAATTTCTTTGGTAAGATAAATATCTCTAGTAAAGAAGAAAGTGGTACTATCATCGCTTCTGAATTATCCTGTGGTGAAAATATGTCATCTGATAATCAGCTTTTTGAAAAATTTGGGATTACAGGCAGTATAGTTGAAGGGGTAATAGGTTTCAACATTAACTATGATAGTGGAAAATATAGCGAAACGTTTGTTCAACGCTTTGTGGAAAGTTATCATTCTGCTATCGCAGAGATGATTCAAACTGCACAGAGACATGAGGGTAGTGTTTATACAATTGCGGATATTCAAATAACCCAAAGTGCTCGACAAGATGTTAGCAAGGTAAATGAAATGATTTCTAAGATTGCCTCTACTGCACAAAACGAGGAAAAAGATTTAGATGCTTTGTTAGCAGATTTTGACGATTAAATAATGAAATTATTTTTATTTACTATGCTTGATTGATAATGTAAGGTAATCGTAGGAAAAATTAATTAAATTTGTATAATATCAATAAAAACAGTTGTTAATTAGTGAATAATCACTCTATAAATAATCTTTATGCACTCAAAAGATATATTTTAAATTATTTGAAAACATATTATCAAATAATAGTAGTAAGATTTCATTATTTCACTTAGATACATTGATGTTTTGGGAACAATCTGCTTTTTATCTATAAGCAGGTGAGTTTTACAATACCCCTCATATGCTTTACAAAAATCATATACATCAATAGAAAATTGTTAATAGTTTTTCCATTTAAGTCTGTCCTTTCTTTGCTATGGTTTGTGTATTTTGACTATATCAAATTAAGGACAGATTTTTTTATTGAACTCAAATTAGAATGAGATTTAGGTTTAGCTTAAAACGAGTGTACATTTATTATAAAATTTGTAATAAAAAAGATTTTAAATAATTAGAATTAACAAATCTATAATAAATATTACAATCGTATTACAGGATTAGATTGACGTAATTTATAATGTTATCGTAATTGACATCAATACTACCATATGTTATACTGGATAATTATAGTACACAATTATTTTGTGATAATCAGAAAAATATTGTAAGCTTTTACATATGTATGATTATGAAAGGAGAAGTGTAATGGAACAGAATTTAAATGAAGATTTTCGTATTGAGCAACGTATTCATGAGAACATTAGCGGTGTTTTTAGCCTAACACCGCTTCAGGAAGGTATGTTGTTTCATAAGCTACTAGATAGTGAATCAAACAATTATTTTGAGCAAAATACAGTTTGTTTCCAGGGGAAGTTTAATATACGTGCAGCTATACAGGCTATGAATTTGGTCACATATAGACATGATGCATTACGTGCAAATTTTGTTTACGAAAATGTAAATGAACCAAGACAGGTAATTTTTAAATGTCGTAATCCAGAAGTGCAAATATTTAATATTAGCAAAGAGCTTGATAAGATGCAGGCATATCGAAGAATATGTGATGAAGATAAGAAGCGTGGATTCGATCTCAGTAAGGATCCATTAATACGTACAAGTTGGATTAAATATGATAAAGATGAAGTATGGTTAATTCTCAGTTTCCATCATATTATTATGGATGGATGGTGTCTTTCAATTATCATGGGCGACTTTATGAAGTATTTTCAAGCACTTGATCGAGGAAAAACATTAAGTGAATTAGAGCGTGAAATTGAAACAGAGAGAGATGTGTGTACTAGTTATGCTGATTATCTCTGTTATATTGAAGAACAAGATAAAGAAATTGCCCTGCAATATTGGGAGAAATTGTTGTCAGATTGTGAGAATATTTCTGATATCAGTCCGCTGATGCCGGTGCTTGGTGATAATAGTTCCTCGTCTAATGAATGCTTTATGAAGTTTACATCGGAAGAAAATAAGAAAATCATACAATTTTGTCGAAGCTGTGGTATAACTATTAATACTTTGATTGAAGCGGCAATTGGTATATTGATTCAGAAGTTAAATCGTGTCAACACAGTTACTTATGGCAAAATTGTATCTGGTCGTGATGTGAATCTGAAAGATATATCCGAAATAGTAGGCTTATTTATCAATTGTATTCCAATCAAAGTACAGACGTTGGAGAATCAGACTGTAACCCAACTTGTACAATCCTTGCTGAAACAGGCAACAGAAAGCAAAAAATATGAACATTGTTCATTAGCAGACATCCAAAGTCGTACAAGTTTAGGGCAGAATTTAATAAAGGTTATTCTCGCCTTTGAAAATTATTATGTGCATGAAAATACCGCTAGTGAAGATTCAGAGTTGGAAATTAAAGTAATATCTATGCCTGAGAAGTTAAACTATGATATTTCATTTCTTGCGTATATAGGAGAAAATGTAGCTAGTCTAAAAGCGAATTTTGATACGTCAAAGTTTTCTTTTTCTGAAGTTACTCGTTTACTTTGTATGTTGCATGAATTGGTCAATGACATGGTAAATCACCCCGATAAAAAAGTAAGCGACTTGGATACTGTTACTGAGGAAGAAAAAACGCTTATTTTGAAAAAATTCAATTCAACAGAGGTAAAATATCCTAGAGAAAAGACAGTAATAGAACTGTTTGAAGAGCAGGTAGAGAAGAACCCTGAAAAAATAGCAGTTGTTTTTGAAAATCAATCACTTACATATGCAGAACTTAATGCAAAAGCGAATCAACTCGCATATAAACTACGTGATTTGGGTGTTAAACCTGATGATTTTGTAGCTATTTTTGCTGAAAGAAATATAAATACAATCATAGGGGTATGCGGTATATTGAAATCAGGTGCAGCATATGTGCCATTGGATTCTTCGTATCCTGAGAGCAGAATAAAGATGATATTAAAAGATTGTCAACCAAAGGCTATATTGGTTGATAAATTTGATATTAATGTAGATGTGCCTGTAATTAAATTATCCGATGTAGAAATTTCAAAATATTCAGAAGATAATCCTAGTAAAGTAAATATTTATAATAATCTTGCATATTGTATATATACTTCAGGTACAACAGGGATTCCGAAGGGTGTACTGGTTCAACATAATAATATTGTAAAACTTGTAATAAATTGCGATTACACCGATTTAAATGAAAATACAGTTATTTTACAGACTGGACAACTGGCATTTGATGCTTCAACATTTGAAATATGGGGTGCTTTACTTAATGGCGGACAAATACATCTTATAAATAAAGAATTATTGTTGAATGCAGATGAATTTAAGAGATATATAATTGAACATAAAATAAATACTTTATTTATAACTACTGCATTATTCAATCAGTATATGAATTATGATGTACATATTTTTGATTCACTATCACATTTGATGTTTGGTGGAGAAAAAACAGCTGAGGTTTATGTAAAAAAACTGCTTGATAATAATAAAGGGCTTGATTTCAGAAATGTTTATGGACCAACTGAAACAACTACATTTGCAACACATTACGTTATAAATGAAAAACGTGAAAAAACACCTATCGGAAAACCAATTAGCAATACCAATGTGTATATACTTAACAAAAATACTTTATGTGGAATAGGGGTACCAGGAGAGTTATGTATATCAGGTGCAGGTGTAGCCAGAGGATATCTGAATCAGCCTGAACTTACGGCAGAAAAGTTTGTTGATAATCCGTTTGGCAAGGGCAAAATGTATCGTTCTGGCGACCTTGCAAGATGGCTGCCTGACGGAAATATTGAATTTCTTGGCAGAATAGACGAGCAGGTAAAAATTAGAGGCTTCAGAATAGAGCTTGGAGAAATTGAAAGTAAAATCCGTGATATTGAATCTGTAAAGGAATGTGCAGTGATTGCAAGAACTGATAAAAACGGTGATAAAGCAATATACGCATATTATACAGGTGATAAAGAAATAGACATTTCTGAAATCAGAAATAGTTTAAGTCAATCGCTTCC
>JAXJUM010000038.1:0-111599 GCA_036309045.1 Acutalibacteraceae bacterium | reverse complement strand
CCAATATAGCCTTTGGTTGACAATCTTTTAATATCATCTTTATTCTGCTCTCAGGATACGAAGAATCCAATGGCACATATGCTGCACCTGATTTCAATATACCGCATACCCCTATGATTGTATTTATATTTCTTTCCGGAATAATAGCTACAAAATCATCAGGTTTAACCCCTAAATCACGTAGTTTATATGCGAGTTGATTCGCTTTTGCATTAATTTCTGCATATGTAAGTGATTGATTTTCAAAAACAACTGCTATTTTTTCAGGGTTCTTCTCTACCTGCTCTTCAAAAAGTTCTATTACTGTCTTTTCTCTAGGATATTTTACCTCTGTTGAATTGAATTTTTTCAGTATCATTTGAGACTCTGTGGAAGTAATAAAAGATAAAGAAGATACTATATCATCTGGATATGCGACAAAGGTCAAAATCACCTGCTTAAAAGTATTCAGAATCTGCAAAACATTTTCAGCAGTATAGATTTTTGTATCATAAGCAATATTCAAAACCAAACCATTTTCTTCGTAGGCAGTAAATGTTAATGCATACTCTGTCTGTTCTCTTTCAGAAATTGTTTTGAATTGAATATTAGCCTGCGAAGTATCTGATACTTCTCCTTCATAGTAGTTTTCAAAACCAAATAAAGTTTGAATAGCACTGCTTTTCATATTGGTATGTTGTAAAACTTCTGCCAAACTACAAAAATCATAATTACTACTTTTTATCAACTGTGTATGTAAAGAGTGTATCAAATCTCTTACAGTCATATGAGGCTCAAGCACTACACGTACAGGAATTGTATTAATTAGCAGACCTGCAACATCATCAATATCTGGTACAGCCGAATTACGACCTGATACGACACTTCCGAACACCACATCATTAAGATGAGTATATAGCTGAATCGTCACACCAAGTGCTGCCTCTAGAACAGTATTTAATGTTACACGGCTATTTTTCGCAAATTGTATTAAATTTTCATACTGCACACCAGAGATAAGAACTGAAATTTCATCATTCTGAATATTTTGATTTTTCGGCACTTGTAGACTTTGAATAACCGGAACATTATCATACCCCGATAATAAAGTATTCCAATAACTATATCCCTCTTCATGATCCTGTTTTTTATACCATTGAATGTAGTTCTTATAACTGCTTTTTTCATTCTTTTCCTGTTGAACTATTATCCTCAGAGCAGAGAAGTTTTTGCCACTACTTAACATTTGATAAAATCGTTTAAAATCATTTTGGAGTATTGCAAAGGACCAACCATCAACAATAATATGATGTATAGTCCAAATCATCTGATAATTTTCGTCATCAACTTTGACTATCACAACACGAAACAACGGTCGTTTTTCAAATTCAAAAATCCGTTCTTGTTCTTTTTTACATATACGTGAAATTTTCTCTTCAAAATCAGATTGTGATGAAAGATCTATTTCTGTATATTCAGGCATACGTTCTTTAAAAATTGCCATCATTGGTTGCTTAACTTTAGTATAAAATATAGCACTTCGGAGAATCTCATGTCGCTGTGTCAATAACTGAAGGCTCTGCTTTACATACTCTAAATTAAGTACTCCTGTAATTTTTGTTACATGCTGTAAGTTATATGCTTGGGAGGTATTGTCAAGCATATTATTAAACAGCATTCCCTCCTGCAAAGCTGTAAGCGGATATAATGATTCGATATTAGGTTTATCTGCTGATTGCCTCATCTGTTTTCCCTCCATTATTATATTAATTTCCTTTCCTAGCATTTCAGAACAAATTTCAAACATTTGAACTACAAATTAGGGCTTGTTTGACAGTAGAAAAAGTAATGAATTTTTTGTTGAAAAGCGAATAATTTCAAGGCAAAAATCGCAAGGAATACGACCGTATTTTGAGAATTTCCAACACAGAAAGCATAACTATTAGGCAAAATAGATAGTGCTTTTAATTTTTCAAACAAACCCTAGCATGAGTTTATAACTTCTCTATGATAATCAAATCCATACAAACCAATTTAAGATTATTTTGTGTAGCAACACTATGAAAAATCACCAACCAAGATATAAATCACAAAATATTTAAAATTCCACACCATCTAACAATTCTGCAATTCCACTCATTTCATCTTCATCCACTTCTAGCATAAATTGGTTACTACTTGAAGCAGCCAATACAATATTTGTAATTGCTAATTGATATTCCTTACAGTATTTTTCAGCTGTTTCAACATCTATCTTTCTACCATCATAAGTTAGCACAACCTTTAGATATCCCTGTTGTTCTTCAAGATTCCACATAAAACTATTGCCAAAGTGATTGTACCTTGAAACTTCCTCACCGATTGGGTAATCAGAATGTTCAAGTAATGATTGATGGTTCTCTTTCAAAGAGTTCATAAAGTTAAACAAAATATCTGGTGTATGTGCTGAACTGATTTTTCCACTGCTTACGGCAATACCATATCCCATTCCATGATTCGGTATCTTCTGTAATGTTTCCTTTATTTCACGGATACATATATCCGCATCTTCACTGCCATTGAATAAAATAGGATAAGCAACAGAAAACCAACCAACTGTACGGTCAACACTTAAATTTGGCAGTATTTCCTCACGACCATGACTTTCCAACTGAACAGCAATTTTCGAAAGACCAAATTGACGATAAGTTGCCATATTCAGTGCAGCAAGCAAAAGCGTCTGCATATCATAAGAACCCGCTAAACAACTCAAAAGTTGCTCAAATACATCAGAATCCACATTAAATTCTATATCATTACAAACACCTTCAGTATTTTCAATTTCAGTTACAATACTACAATATCCCAGTTGAGATTCTATTTCCCTCCAGTATTTCAGTTCCTCTGCAAAATCACTACTTTCTGCGTAATGTTTCAGAGATTCTGACCACAGTTGAAAAGATGCAGTCTTTTCAGGTAGTTTAATACTTTGCTGTTCTAAATATTGTTTATATCCAAGTTCAAGATCTTCTTGCAAAATATACCATGAAACACCATCTATTAAAATATGATGCACCGCAATCCAAAGATGCACATAATTTTCTTCATAAAATAGTATTACTTTCATCAAAGGACCATTTTCTAAGTCCATACTTTTATGAACTTTTGTACACTTCTGCTCTACTATTTGTTTACGCTGCTCTGGAAGAATTTCTTTCAAATCCACAGAATAAAGTTCATAACCCTTAACATCCTTACTCGAAAGAATTTCCATTTTTCCATTCCGACATATAGTACGCAACATATCGTGGTGTACAACAATTGCATCTAATGCTGCACACAATGCAACTTCATCTAAATTATGTATTTGAAACATCAGTGCCTGATTGAAATATTCAGGCTCTTCAAAATCCCACTGTTCAAAAAACATTTTATGTGAATAAAGTGGTGTAATAATCCCAGTATATTCTTTTTGTGCATAAGAAACATTATTTTCTACAACAGCAATTTCTGCAATTTCTCGAATGTTTCCCAGTTGCATGATATCACGCATTTTTACCTGAATACGCTTTTCTCTGAGTTTTGAAGCGATTCGGATACTCTTAATTGAATCACCACCCATTTGAAAAAAGTCATCATCAATACCAATACATTCTATTCCTAGTACCTCTGCAAAAATGTCAGTCATAATTTCCTGAATTCTAGTTTCCGGTGCACAGTATTCTGTATCTACGCTTATTTGAATTTCTGGAAGCATTTGCTTATCAACCTTACCACTCTGATTTACCGGAATCAAAGGTACCGCAATAAAGTACGAAGGTATCATGTAATTCGGAAGTTCCTTTTTTAAGAATGAACGAATTTCCTCAACTTTTAGTGGTTTATTCTCCACATAATATGCACAAATAGCCTCTTCGCTTGTGGGAGTATGCTTTACCAAAACCACAGTATCTGCTATGCCATCCATCCTGCGCAAACAACTTGTAATTTCTCCAAGTTCAATACGAAATCCATTTATCTTCACCTGATCATCTATACGCCCCAAAAACTCAATATTTCCATCCGGTAACCACCTTGCCAAGTCACCACTGCGATATAACCGTCCTTCAGCAAACGGATTTTCTACAAATTTTTCTGCTGTCAACTCAGGTCTACCTAGATAACCTCGTGCAACACCTATACCAGCAATGCAAAGCTCACCTGGCACTCCTATTCCACATAGTTCCATTCCGTCCAAAATATAAATTTGCTTATTCACAATTGGCTTTCCAATAGGTATTTTCTTCGGTACAGGTTGTTCTTTTTCAAGTTTCCAACAAGTTGCACTGACAGTAATTTCGGTAGGTCCATATTCGTTAACATAGTCAGAATATCGATTTATTTTTTCTACAAGCTCTGAATCAGCCGCAGAACCAGCTGTAACAATCAAACGCATAGTACAATAGGTTTCTGAAGACAGTTGTGCCAAATAATTTGGCGGGAAAGCTCCTAATGTAACATGATAGCGTTGAATGACCTTTTTCAACAGTTCTTCCTGTTGAATTAATTCTTCATCTACTATTAGTAATGTTGCACCCATTAAAAGTGCTATATTAATTTCCCATACAGAAGCATCAAATACAGCATTTGCAAACTTCAGAATTACATCAGAATCTGTTACCTGATATGTCATAACAAAATGTTTTTGTAAATTCAAAACACCATGATGCTCAATCATAACTCCTTTTGGTTTACCAGTAGTTCCAGAGGTATAAATAATATATGCAAGATCATTTTTCTGCATCGGTGGAAATATAGGATATGCTCCTTGCCACTCCGGAATTTCAGCCATAACAAAGTAAGGTAGCAACTGCTCTTCTAATCCTGAAAATATTGCATCGTGATTTTCTAAAAGAATAATTGCTGGTTCACTATCCTCTAACATAAATGCAATACGTTCCTGAGGATAATCAGGAGCAATCGGAATATAGGCTGCACCTGCAAGTAATGTACCATACATAGCGACCACCATTTGCATACTTCTTGAACAAATAATTGCAACACGACTACCCTTCTGTACACCATTTTCCATCAAAAAAGCTGCTGTATCCTGAATTTTCTTCCATAACTCTCCATAGCTCATCTCAACATCGTTGTAAATCAAGGCAGTTTTCCCATGATTATACTGCACCTTTTCATAAAATACATCTATAATACTATCTTGTTTAGGCATTACAACCGGCTGATTAAACTCCTTCAAAATTTTGTATTTTTCTTCTTTTCCAGCCATTGCAATATCTGAAAGTCTCTGTTCTGTATTTTCAGCAACTGTCTCAAGAATACAGATAAAATGCTCAAGCATCCATCTCATATTTTCTTCTTTAAATAGCGTATCTGCATATTCAAGAAAAATATCATAGCATTTTTCAGTCTCATTAGCTACAACACGCATTGTCAAATCGAATTTAGCTATATTATGCTCTATTTCTATGTTTTGTGCTATAACCTTTTCTCCATTGAACGTAAAACTATGATTCTCTTCGTTCTGTACTACCAACATAACGTCAAACAACGGATTACGCTCTATATCACGTACTAAACCCAAACTTTCTACAAGTTCATCAAAAGGATACTCTTGATTCTCAATAGCACTCAGACAATTTTTTCTTACTTCCTTTATATATTCCATAAAGGTTTTTCTGCCATCTGGATTAAAACGCAGTGCTAGAGTGTTGACAAACATACCCACAATAGCTTCTGTATCATGATTTACACGACCAGAAATAGGGATACCAATAATAATATCATTCTGTCTGCTGTACTTACTGAGCAAAATACTAAGACTGCTAATCATAAGCATAAATTCTGTACAACCCACTTCACTGATTAATCTATGCAACTGTTCCCAAAGAGAGTGTGATGTTTTTATATGTACCGAACTACCACTAAAAATTTGATATTTATTGCGTTTATAGTCAAGTGGCAAATCCAAAATTGGAAGCTCTCCACTTAGATGTTCAAGCCAGTATTTTTTCTGCGTCTGAAGCTCAGTGTTACGTGTTCTCAACCATTCACTATAATCCTTATATTGCAAATGAATTTCTGGCAAACTTTCGTCAGCATATAACTTCCACAGTTCTTCCCACAATATCGTTGCACTAATACCATCAGAAATGATATGATGCATATCCCAAAAAAGGTACCACTCATCCTGTATGCTACGAAACAAAACTATTCGAATTAATGGTGCATGTTCCAAATCAAATGGACGAATTAATGTATTAGCAAATGTTACAGGTTCACTATATTTTGTTTCGATATATTCCAGATCACATTCCACAGTGTCCAGAATACTCTGCACGGGAACACCATCTTTTACGTAGAAAGCCGTTCTCAAACTTTCATGACGTACAATCAACTTACTAAATGCTTCACGTAGCCTCTCAGGCTCTAGTGCAAAAAAAAGTCGATATAATTCCGGCATATTATTTGAAATACCACTTTCATCAAGTTGTTGTAATGTATACATTCGCTTTTGTACAGATGACATCTCATAGAAAGTTCTCGGTTCTGCAAGTGGTATACAAATCTCTTGTTCCTGCATACTCTGTTCACAACAGTTCGCTAAATCATGTATTACAGGATACTTGAAAATGTCACGCATACTAATGGAAACACCTAAATTCTCCATAATTAGGTAAATAAGTTTAGTTGCACGCAAAGAATGACCACCCAATTCAAAAAAGTTGTCATTACGTCCTACTTTTTTTACACCAAGTACATTTTCAAAAATTCGGGCAAGAGTACATTCTGTCAAGGTTCTCGGTTCTATATACTCTCTAACGCTCTTCATTTCAAAAGCAGGCAAATTATTCTTATCTACCTTACCATTAGATGTCAATGGAATTTTTTCAATCTGTATCATATAAGAAGGAATCATATATTGAGGTATTTCCTGCTTCATATCATTCTGAATTTCTTCAAAATTTAATGTCTTACTTCCTACAATATAAGCACAAAGGCAATTTTCTTCTGTATGATCCTTAACTGCCAACACAACAGCATCTATAACATCTGGTTGCTTCATAAGAACGCTTTCAATTTCGCCTAATTCAATACGGAATCCACGAATTTTTACCTGTTCATCAATACGACCGAGAAATTCAATATTACCATCTGGTAACCACCTTGCCAAATCGCCACTACGATACATTATACCTTCGCCAAAAGGATTTTTCACAAATTTCTCTGCCGTCAGTTCTGGGCGATTTAAATAGCCCTGTGCAACACCTGCACCAGCAATACATAATTCACCAGGTACACCAATCGGACACATATGCATGTCATTCATAATATATGTCTGTACATTTTGTATTGGCTTTCCTATTGGTATTCTAGAAAGCGATTCACCTTTATACTGATACGTTAACGCATTTACTGTTGTTTCGGTAGGACCATAGGTATTGAAAACAAACTTTCCATTTTCCAGCCATTTTTTTAGAATATTAATTTCTGCACTTGCACCACCAGATTCAATCATACGAAGAGTGGGTAAACGTTCTGGATGCAACTCTTTCAAAAAAGCTGGAGTCAGTGCGGCCACAGTAACTCCGTTGACCTCCATATAATCTTCAAGTTCATTAGTATTTCCAATTAAGTCATAAGGCATAAGACAAAGCGTTCCACCAATCAGTAAAATATTGAAAATGTCCCAAACTGCCTGATCAAAAGCAATACTTGCAAATTGCAACACCGTATCTTCATTGGTCATATGGTATTCTTCTGTATAAGCACGTACAAGATTTACTAGATTATAATGTGCAACTGCAACACCCTTAGGCTTTCCGGTTGTACCAGAGGTGTAAATAATATAAGCCAAATCATTTTTTGTATTTACATATTCTAAATTACAGTTTTTTTCTGTAAGTGAAATATCTTCTGTCAAATTAATAACTGGAATTTGCATTCCTTCAGGTGGATTTTCATTCACACAGATAATCAGCTTAGCTTTGCTATCCGATACAATATACTGTATTCTCTGTGTAGGATATGAAGGATCAATTGGCGAATATGCTGCACCAGCCTTTAATATAGCCAGAATCGCTACAATCATCTGAATGCTTCGCTGAGGTAGAATAGATACAATGTCATTAGGCTTAATACCCATACTTCTCAACTTCCATGCGAGCTGATTTGCTCTAGCATTCAACTCCTGATAAGTAATAGTATTTCCATTCATTCTAACAGCAATTTTGTTTGGTGTACTCTCCACCTGATTTTCAAATAATTGCACAACAGTAACATCATCAGAAAAAGGTTGTTGCACTGTATTAAACTGTTCCAAAAGAACTTGCTTCTCTTCAGGTGTCAAATATTCTACATCTTTCAGCCTGCAGTCCGGATAATTCACCAAGAATATCACTAGTTGTACATAGTGATGCATCATATATTCTGCATTTGCATCAGAAAATAAGGCTGTACAATACTGCCAATCAACAATATACTCTTCACCAACAGATGTAACATCTACTGATAAATCAAACATACTATTGTTAAATCCATTATCAACAAAACGTTTTACATTAATATCTTCAAAATCAAGCTCTACAACCTCAAAATTTTGAAAAGCGAACATCACATCAAAAAGAGGATTACGTGAGAAGTCCCTCTCTTTTACTACCTCACTAACTAGTTCATAGAATGGGTAATCCTGATTTTCATAAGCCTCAATGCTCTGCTGTTTAACTCGCTCCACCAAATCCAAAAAAGTTTCTTCTTTAGAAACAGTACCTCGTAATGCTAAGGTATTTACAAACATACCAATCATACGCTCAGAACGTTTTACAGTACGTCCAGAAAACGGACTGCCAACAATTATTTCATCCTGTCGATTATTAATTGTCAGCATCACATACAATGCCGCAAGAAAAATCATAAATTCAGTCGCCTTGGTTTTACGTGAAAACTCTAATATTTTTTGCTTTACTTCTGGTTGAATAACAGTACGTATATTTTTACCCTCAAAACTTTGAATACTTGGTCTTACAAAGTCCAGCGGAAGATTAAGTTGTGGAATATTTTCTTGATATTGCTTAAGCCAGTATTCTTTCTGACGTGTTACATCATGATTACAAGCCCATTCACAATAGTCTGGATACTGCACATAATGATAAGTCAGTGCTATACCTCTGTAAAGTCGTGAAATATCGCGCAATAAAATTTCAATACTAATTCCATCGGAAATGATATGATGTATATCCAAAAAAAACATATATCTATCCTCACCAATTTTAGCCAACATTCCACGTAAAAGCGGTGCTTTTCGGAGAGAAAAAGGGCGAATAAATGCTTTAAATTCTTCTTGTACATCAGATTCTTTAATTTCGATATATTTTAACTCCAGATTTATATCTTTTGGTTCTGCAATTATCTGATAAGGTTCTCCATCTTTCTCAATAAAACAAGTACGAAGACTAGCGTGAGAATTAGACAATTTAGAAAAAGCTTCTGAAAAACGTTCCACATCCAACTTTCCTTCAAACATCACTTTTTCGGAAATATTATATGTCACGCTGTTTCTGTCCATCTCAGAAAGTACATAAATACCTTTTTGTAATGGTGATAATCGATATAGTTCTGTATCCGCATGCTCAACAATTTCAAAAGATGCTAGCTTAGGAGTATTCTCCACCATCTGTGCCATTTTCTCAACAGTAGCTTCTTTCATAATTTGTCTATAATCCAAATGTACATACATCACTTCTTCAATGCGCTGAATTAGCTTTGTCAGACGAATTGAATGTCCACCAATTTCAAAAAAGTCATCATAGATACCAACGTCTGGAATCTTCAAAACTTCTTTAACTAAAGCAGCTAACGTTTCTTCAGTAGTATTTCGTGGTTTTTCATTGGCAACAATCATTTGATGAACTTCATATTGTTCCAAAGCATCTGTATCAATTTTACCGTTAGGAGTCAAAGGAAGTTCTTCCAAACGGATAAAATTCGCTGGAATCATATATCCTGGCAAATCTGCCTTCATAGAATTAATTAGATTTTCAATATGAATTTCCATATCAGACACATAGTATGCACAGATAAACTTTTCACCCTGCTGATCTGTTCTTGCAATAACAACACCATTTTTAATACCTTCCTGATTGAGAAGAATAGTTTGAATCTCACCAAGTTCAATCCTGTATCCCCTGATTTTTACTTGCTTGTCAATTCTTCCTAAATATTCTATATTTCCATCGGGAAGCCATTTTACCAAATCACCGCTACGGTACATTTTTCCCGGTCCAAAAGGATTAGGAATAAATCTTTGTGCATTAAGTGTTTCATTATGAATATATCCCCTAGCAACCCCTGCACCAGCTATACACAATTCTCCCGGAATACCGATACCACATAATTGCATTCCATTGCAAATATATACCTGCGTATTATACATAGGTTTTCCAATAGGAACTGTGGTAGTATTTTCTAGTTTTTCTTTATACCAGTAAGTTGTTGCATTAACTGTTGTTTCTGTTGGTCCATAAGTGTTATATATTTCAGCACGAGTACGCCATTTTTCAAAAATCTCCAGATTTGCTTCAGCACCTCCAGACTCAATTAGTCGAATTTGGGGTAGTATCTCCGGATGCAATTCCTGAAGATAGACAGGTGTCAGACCAAGCCATGTGACTTTATTCTCTACCAAATACTTTTCAAACATACGGATATTACCAATTAAATAAGGTGGTACAATACAAAGAGTAGCTCCTCCTAATAATGCATTAAAAATTTCAAATACAGATTGGTCAAATGCAATACTTGCAAACTGAAGCAATACATCTTGCTCTGACATATGATAAATATCAGTGTACGAATAAATCAAGTTAACTAGATTTCGGTGTTCTATACCAACACCTTTCGGCATTCCTGTTGTACCAGATGTATATATTACATACGCTAGATCTTCAAACTTATTAATCTGTTGAGGATTTGCAATAGAAAATCGCTCCCACTCTGCTGAATGAAGATCATAGTACGGAATCGAGAAATTCCATTCTCTTTCATAATCATAAACAAGGCACATTTTTGCACCAGAATCTGTTAAAATATGATTGATTCGATTTTCCGGATAAATTACATCAATAGGTACATAGGCTGCACCTGCTTTCATAATGCCTAAAATACCACAAATCATCTCAATGCTTTTCTTAGCAAGTAGAGCAACAATATCATTACGCCCGATATCATGACTGCGTAGAAAATGAGCAATCTGATTTACTTTTGTATTTAATTGTGCATACGTTATCTCCTGACCATCATACTTTACGGCAACCTTGTCCGCATGACAACTTACTTGATATTCAAACATATCCACAACTGTTGTCTGTGGATATGTTTTTTCTGTTGCATTAAATTCTCCAAGAATCAAAATACGCTCTTCTTCAGTAATAGGTGTAATCCATTTCAACTCAGGTGCATCTTCTCTAATACCTTCAGTTGCAATTTGAAGTATATGATTCATGGCATATTGCCATTGCTCATTGTATTCTTTCATCAACCAAGTTTTATATAGACCATCTGTTCCAAGTTGAATACACAGCACTGAACCGGACTCCGTAGCAATTATATCCGCCTGTTCTTCTGGAATATTTTCATTCAAAATACATACTGTATTCTTAGGGATATCCTTGCTGTTTTCAGACTGCTCCTCTATTAGTGATTCTATCCGAATACAGTTTTCTCGAAACGTTTCTTCGAACTCAATATCAGTCAGCAATGTATGCCACGTTACCTCTTCATTTTCCGTATCAGCACAGCAAAGCGTTATACATATGTGTTCCGATCCATAACGTTTGCTCAGATAAGCAGCTACCGCACAAACTATTCCAGTATAAGAGGATATAAGCTCATTCTGAAAGGGTATATGTTCTACATAATTTTTTTTAATCATAGTATTACTCCCCATTATATTATTAATTACTTTATTAAATACAACATAAGCAAATTCACTTATATTTCCATATATTCCGGTATTTCTCCAATACCAGAACATTTTTGTTAAAATACAGTTTTCACAGTAATTCTATATGAAGGATTTACCAAAACAATATCACACAGATATCGAAAATAATTGTATATCCAAACAACACATAATAATTGAATTTCTCATCAGATTTTCTAACCACATAAAATATTAACAAAATAAATAATTGGTTATAAGTAAAGCGTTTACAAAATTAGGAGAATTGCTAAAATATAAGCTGTCTTATGTATGCCTACTTCAAAACTTACTGTTTTTTTGACTTTATCATAGGCACACTTATTCTTGACAAAATACAATATATTATCTTAAATCATCACATCTATCCATACTAGGGCTTGTTTGAAATAGAAAAAGTGCTGGATTTTTGTTCAGGATCAGATAATTTCAAGGCGAAAACCGCAATAAATACTGACATATTTCGAGGATTTTCAACGTAGAAAGTAGACTATCAGGCAAAATAGACAGTTCTTTTGATTTTTCAAACGAGTCCTAGGACTTTTAATTAAATTTTATTAAAAATAAAAAATCTGTCCTTAATCTGATATAAATACGATTGCAAAAAACAAATCATAACAAAAAAGGATAGATTCAGATGGAAAAACTATTGACAATTTACTGAGATACAAATATTTTTGTAATGTATACACAAAATATTTTGATTAGTATTCACTTATAGATATATACAAAACTCAATTTTTTATTAGGGCTTGTTTGAAAATATAAAAATGCTGGATTTTTGTTTCAAAACGAGTGATTTCAAGGCAAAAACCGCAGAAATACTGACGTATTTCGAGGATTTTTAACACAGAAAGCACCGATTTTGTGGCAAAATAGACAGTGCTTTTGATTTTTCAAACAGCCCCTAATTTCATAATATTATCGACATTTATTAAATAATAGAATCCATTTTTGTATTTATTCCTAAAAAATACTTAAAGATTCGATACTGTTAGTTGGCTTAGTTGGCTATTTTTTAATCCAACAACCTTTTTCTTTATAAACTTAAAATAAAGCATCTTAGTCACATAAATCAATTTGGTCAATAACAGCTTACACTATTTTTTATTCTCATGACTGATCATATTATATCTTTTTCCTTTTTTACTGTCAACCATTTTTGACAATTTTCAACAAATATCAAATTAAAATAATTAAAAAAATATACATAATAGAATCTATATAAAAACTCAAAAATCATACAAAATCCTTAGATGTTTTACAATGGAATAACAAAACAACGGGACAAAACTCTAATCAGCAAAAGTAAAAAATCAGTGATGAGTTAAGGGAAACCGATAAACATAATGGAATAAACTTTATAATTTCTTATCAATTTCTTGATAAATAGCAAAATATTTTTTATATAATGATAGATATCTAAAAAAATCAGCCATCACTGGCTAATAAATTTGCAAAGGAGGATTTACTGTGGGAGACATCATATTTAAATCAGAGGGTATAAGTAAAAAATATGGTGAACATCTAGCTTTGGATAATCTTAATATGCAGGTAAATCGAGGCGATATTTATGGCTTTATTGGAGCCAACGGTGCAGGAAAAACCACCACTATCCGCCTTATTACTGGTTTGATTCATCAATCTCAAGGAATTTATCAATTATTTGGTCAGAGTAGCGAAAAAGCCATATTGAAATCACGTAAAAAGATTGGCTGTATTATTGAATATCCTGCATTGTATCCTAATATGACAGCACAGGAAAACCTTAAAGTACAGTGCTATCAAAAAGGAATCACCCAAAAAGGAATTGTGGAGGAAGTTCTTAAAACTGTCAGCTTATCTAATACTGGTCGTAAAAAAGCCAAGGATTTTTCTCTTGGTATGCGCCAACGCTTAGGACTTGCAGTCGCACTGTTAGCTGAACCTGAATTTCTACTTTTGGATGAACCTACAAATGGATTAGATCCTATGGGTATCATCGATCTACGTAATTTACTAAAATCACTCAACAAAGAAAAAGGTATCACCATTTTGATTTCCAGTCATATTTTAACAGAACTAGATAAGCTTGCAACAACATATGGTATTATAAATAAAGGTAATATGATAGAAGAAATCTCACATGACGAAGTTTCTAAGAAATGTAGTAGTTATTTACATATTCATACCACAAATTATCAGAAAACAGCAGTTGTTCTGGAAAACAAGTTGCAAACTAATAATTTCGAGGTCACGAATAAAAATACCATCCGACTTAGAGATTATACATATGATGTTCGCTATGTAGCACGAACTCTTTTTGAAAATGGAATCGAAATTAAAGAAATTTCTCAGCAGTTTGAGAATCTAGAATCTTATTTTAAAAAACGTATAGGAGAAAATCAATGAGAAATCAAATACAAGCTGATTTTTACAAACTTACCCACTCACTTCTGTTTAAAGTTATCACTGGAATAATGATTGTGTTTTTGATTGTTTTTATGGCATTATCAGGTGACGAAGAAGGAATTACAATGGGGTTGATTAAAGATGGAGCCTATGTAGGAAAGGAACCAATCCTTCAGGGATTCATGATGTTTGCTTATGAAGATGTAAAAAATCCAACATCTTGGGAAATAATTTATACTGCTGTTGGTATGAGTTTTGTGATCTGGATTATTCAGGTTACATTCGTTATTTTGAATTTCTCCAAGGATTTTACTAATGGTACTATTCGTTTATCATTTGCTAGAGGCGATAACCGTTATGTTTTATTCTTATCCAAATTTATTGTCCTAACAATTTCTTTTGGTATCATGTATTATCTGTTTAATATAATTACATATCTTTTTACTCTTCATTCTGTTGCTCAGGCTGTAACAGTGGAAGGTTTTTTGAATATGCTTCAATTAACAACTTTGTATTTTCTTGCACTTAGTGTACTCACGCTAATGAGTATGGTATTATTTTGCTTTACACAAAACTCCACAGTTACAATTACAATAAGTATCTCTTATATGCTTGTCAGCCTTTTTGTTATTTTGGGACAAATGGGAAATGAACCTACTGGCTTAGTAAAGGTATTTTTGTATATTAGCCCAATGTACTATCTTTGGATGGATGGCACTTACTGGGCAAATTCATCTATAATTATACAAACAATATTGTATTTTGTTATATCCTTTGTAGTACTGAATTTTCTCGGATACTATACTCTAAAAAATAAAGAAATAAAATAATATTAGGAGTTGATTGACTGTGAATGATTATGTGGTTCAGACACAAAATCTGACAAAAAAATACAAAGAGCATGTTGCTGTTAATCATCTAAACATGAATATCAAAAAAGGGGAAATTTATGGTTTTATTGGTGAAAATGGTGCTGGAAAAACAACAACTGTACGTTTACTTACCGGAATCGCCAAACCCACCTCTGGTGAAATTTCCATATTTGGAAAAGTCAGCAATAAAGATTTGCAAGAAGCTCGACATAAAATAGGATGCGTCATTGAAGCACCCGCTCTTTTCGATGATATGACGGCACGGGAGAACTTAGAAATTCAGCGAATCCAAAAAGGTATTCCTGGAAAAAGTTGTATTGATGATATTTTAAAAATTGTTAATTTAGAAGATACTGGGAAAAAAAAAGCAAAGAATTTTTCTATGGGTATGCGACAGCGTCTTGCATTGGCCATTGCTCTTTTAGGAAATTCGGAGTTATTATTATTAGATGAGCCTACAAACGGTTTGGATCCTATGGGAATTATTGATATGCGTAATCTTCTGAAACACATTAATCAAGAGTATGGAATTACTATGATGATTTCTAGCCATCTATTAGAAGAATTACATCTGATTGCAACTACATTTGGCATTATCCATAAAGGTGTTTTGATAAAGGAAATTACAGCAAATGAATTAGATGAAAAGTGTAATAAATACATTAAGTTGACTGTCAGTGACCCAATACGTAGCGTCTCTATTTTGGAAAATGAGCTACATATTTCAAACATACTTGTCCTGTCTAACAATACTATCCAGATCAATACATTAAACGAAGAACCTGAACGTGTATCCCATGCTATCTTAAAAGCTGGCATTGATATTGATAATATGATTGTACAAGAAGATACTTTGGAGGACTATTTTGTACATGTAATTGGAGGCAATACAAATGTTTAATCAAATCAAAGCAGAAGCATATAAGTTAATAAAAAATAAAAGCACATATATTACGCTCATTGTCTGTTGTGTGATGTTTTTATTGGTATTGCTTATGGGAAATGCAAATTCAACGGGTGGATTTTATATGGGACAGTATATTGATTTTGTTGACGATGTTCCTGTAATGAATGGTTTTCTGGGGTTTATTTATGAAGATCGTGATAATCCTATGATGTGGGAAATTATCTACTCGGCAATGACATTTTCTGGATTTTTGTGGATTCCATTACTTGCTATTTCCACATCCTTTTATTTAAACGAATATAAAAACAATACTATGCGCCTTTTTGTTGCTTACGGAAAAAATCAGTTTACAATGTTAATTTCTAAATTGATTGTAATTGTGTTTTACTATGCAGTAATATATATGTTTTTTTGTTTAGCTGCTCTTTTTTACGTTTCAGCTCAGATGGACTTTTCTATTACCAGTGAAACATTGCTGTATACACTGAAATTTATTTGTTTGAATTATCTAATGTATATTGTACTTACGTTTTATCTCTTTTTTCTATGCATACTTATTAAAAACAATATAATTGTTCTTACAATTATGATTATATATGGATTTTCACAAATTTTGTTAACAATGGCAACACTAGGTAGAGAAAATATCTTTCTTAATCTGTACAATCACTTAAACCCCATCTATTATGTCTATATCGCAGGCAGTTTCTGGGCTGATAGTAGTGTAACCATTAATATTTTACTATTTTTCATATGTGCTATAACCATCGTCAGCAGTGCTTCCTATATTTTGCTAAAAAAACAGGAATTGAAATAGTTAAAAAATATGTTATATAAAATTGCATTTTGGGTGTTATTTGCAGTTGTTATTATTCTAGTAATTCAGTTGATTCTGATGAAACATATTCTAAAATCTATTTCATCTTATCTAGAGTCAATTTCAAAAAACTCACATAAAAAATTACATAATAAGATAATTACTATCTCTTTCATTGACAGAGACATAGAAAGACTTGCTGCAGGTATCAACTCTATTACAGCTTACTACAACAAAAAAATGCACGATATTCAACTCAGTGAACAAGAATTGAAAAACCAGATTTATAATATATCGCACGATTTACGAACACCTTTGACATCCATTTCAGGATATTTACAACTGTTAGAAACTATAGAGGTTTCCAATCCAGATGCAAAAAAATATATCCAGATCGTTTATGAAAAATCTAAATATTTAAACAAGCTAATGAATGAATTTTTCGAGTTGAGCATTATTGAATCTGATAATTATCAAATAGTTCTGGAACTATTTGATATAGTTGAAAAACTAAATACTGTAATTGTCAGCAATTACGCACAAATTAAATCACATAAGATAGAACCGGTCATTGAAATCGAAAAGGAACAAATATTTATTGAATCAGATGCCATTATATGTGAACGTATTATACAAAATATTATATTAAATGCAATCAAATACACTCGCAAGGGTATTTATATTCACATGGCTGAAAATGAAATTCATCGTCCAGTACTTTTAGTACAAAATGAAAGTAATCCTTTTTCTGATTACGACCTTGAGCATTTATGCGATCGTTTCTATAAGACTGACAAATCTAGAAGTGCTTCTAGCACTGGACTGGGACTGTATATCGTAAAATCTTTACTTGAGCAAATTCATGGCTATATGCAACTAAGCTATAAAGATGGTATGTTTAACATAGAAGTTACATTTTGAAGTTTAAGTATTAATTTGTAAAAATCTTTGATTTTTGTCACACTTTATAAAACTCCAGTAATTACTCTTTAATAAATGTTGTACTAAAAAGAAATAAAATTTGAAAAAATAGAGCATTCGCAAACTACTAAAAAGGGTTCTATATCATTATTGGTATAGAACCCTTTTTAGTAGTTGTATCTATGATGGATTTTTCCAAACATTTCAACTTCTTCTAGAGTATCTTTTATTTCTCCTATGACTTCCATCAAACTTAACTTTTTCATGATATAATCACCTTTATTTGATTATATCACATCTCTATCTTTTTCTCGTTAATAGTTTGTTTATTGGTTCAAAAAAACTGACTGTTTTTATAAAAAAATAAACCGAGCTCAATTTTTGAACTCAGTTCATTTTAACTTAATGGTATTGACGTTTTGGGCTACCTGATTTTTTAGAAAATAATGCTACAACTACTTTTTAATGTTATCAATAATTATAGTTAATTATATTCAACTGCAATCTCGGTAGGCTTATCTATAATATCTATGTTTTCATCTTCAGTATCAATATTTTTACTAAATAATACCTTAAAATCAAACTTTTCGTCAATATGGTCATACTTTTTCATATAACAGCTTGCATAACCCAGAATATACCAGAAAATTACTACCATATATGTATGCTCCAACAACAATGTTTTTTCTATAACTGCATATATACAATAAGCGAAAATAAATGCAAACAAACACACAAAAGGACTTTTTCTTAGATTTCTTTCTTCAAAAAAGATTGATTTTACACAATGTCTGCATAAAGAAACTGCAAAACCTATAAAAATTATAAAACCTACAAGTCCGTTACTTACAAGAATTGTAAGATATCCATTGTGCAAATCGGAATATTTAAGACCTTTGTCCAACAATTTTTCACCGTATAACACAATGTTCTCTTTACCTACACCCAGAATTGGATTATTGTAAAATATATATGTAGCTTGTTGCAGTAATTTAAACCTGCCACTATCAAGATTTTCATTTTCGTGAGCAAAAGTTACTACACCCATTTTATCATTATTTTTATTAGGAACAACTTCAGACTTTGGTATGCCATTTGGAGCAGGGTCAACCACCTGGCTCTGACTTTCTGCATTACTTGCACTCAATGCCATAGAAACAACTTTATTTGAACAAATACGTAAACCAATCAATGCTCCAACAATAATTATCGTAGCAATAACAACCATACCTACACCAAAGAATATTTTTTTTATGTTTATTGATTTAATACAACCAAAGAAAATATAAATAAAATATCCTATAACATAACACGCAAGCAAGAGCAATGAACCATTTGAATCGCTTAAAAATATTCCAACTACATTTATAACTATGCAAATTATTAAAAACCAATTTGGTAAAATCTTTTTTATACCACATTCACTGTAAAGCTCTGATTTACTAAGGATATGAGCAAAAAATACAGCAACTACACCATAAAAAGCAAGCAAATTAGGATTTGTAAAAATTCCCGTAAATCTGTTTTCATAAATAACCATATGATAATTACTCATAAAAAACTGAATATTTTGCTCTCCCCATAATAGAGATATCAGACTTATTATCATTATACCTGTTGTAGCTAAGAGAACTATAACCGAAGTAACATAAAATTCCCACTTTTTTCTACGTTTGTTTCGTTCAGTATGCATACCATACAGTACAAAAAAACAAATTATAACGTGACACAAAAGTACAATATTTTGTAAAAAATTGTCAGCAAGATGTAATGCAGAGGTAACCAACGACGCACCTATAAAACCAACAAGCCATCGTGCATACATTATCTCTAAATATCTTACCGGTTTTATATAGTAATAATATATGAGAATAAACCCCCATATAAGTAGTGCATATTTAACACCATTTGCAAAAACTTCTGTAAAACAGAGAGAACAAAAAAACAAAGTACATAAATATACAATTCTGAATATAGAAATATTCAAAAACACATTTGTTATAAAATTACGTCTAACTTTTGCCATATTCCACCATCAGTGAAGAACACTGCCTACTGTTTTGAACATAATTTTTATATCATAAAAAACATTAAATTTACGATAATAATCAAGATTTAGTTTCATTTTTTCAGGCAAAATAATTTCAATATAGTTTTTATCTACCAATGCAGGGTCTGTAAAAAACTCATCATTATCCTTATAGGTAATACTTGCCATAGAAGTTATCCCTGCAGGAGTAAGTAAAGTTGCATACATATCCGGAGAATATTGATCTACATACTTTACAACCTCCGGGCGTGTACCAACGAAGCTCATATCTCCTACAAATACATTGAACACCTGAGGAAGCTCATCAAGTCTGTATTTTCTAATCTTTTCACCTAGTTTTGTAATACGTTTATCATTAGCCTCGGTAATAAGTCCACCCATTTGCTCAGCATTATCAACCATTGTTCGGAATTTTAAAATTTTAAACTTCCTGCCGTTTGTAGTAACTCTTATCTGCTTAAATAAAATCGGACCTCTAGAGTCGCACTTAACCATTATGGCAATTACTAACATTGGAATTAACAGAATAATTATAAGAATTGCTGAAACAATGATATCCATAACTCTTTTAAGAAACAGCGATACTTTTTTCTTGCTTAAAATATCATAATATTCTCTAACCTCGCTATTACGCATATAGTCGGGAAGTTTATCCCACTGACATAAAAACATAAGAAAACCTCTCTTACACATTTCTTTATTCAATAAAAATAGTTATAAACAAAAATTGATATAACATAGAGCATAAAGGACACCCTAATCCAATATAGTATTATATAACATAAGATAGCTTATTTCAATTTAGAATATAGAAACAATTTTACGCAAATTTCAAAAAGTTAATATATAACTTATACAAAAGTTTCATTTTAAACTAAATCTTCATTTCAATAGTGGATAAAATTTGCTGTTTAATAGCTACGCAAGTAACGTTGAAGATTGTATAAGACGTGTTATGTATCAATCTTATATTACAACTAATACTTTTTATGCAAAGACAAATCATATCACTTTACTTTACCTGAAAGACTGATATAATATACATATATAATAAAATACTAGGATGTGTAAATTATGTTGAAAAATAAAAACATACTTCTTTGTATAACAGGTGGAATTGCCGCCTATAAAATGCCTAATTTAGCCAGTATGCTTGTAAAACAAGGTTGTAATGTCAATGTTATTATGACCAAAAGTGCAAAAAACTTCATTACTGCAAAAACCTTTGAGGCCCTTACAGGCAATGTTTGCATTACAGACACTTTTGAAAGAACTTTTCCTATTGAAATACATCACATCAACCTTGCGACAAATGCAGACTATGTCTTGGTTTCTCCTGCAACAGCAGATATTATAGGTAAAATAGCCAATGGAATTGCTGATGATATGGTAACCTCTACCCTGCTGGCTTGTAAGTGTCCCATAGCCATAGCCCCATCAATGAACGTTAATATGTTTGAAAATCCTATTGTACAGCACAATATTGATATTCTTAAAAGCTATGGATACACAATAATTGAGCCTGCAACAGGATATATGGCTTGTAGAGCAACAGGAAAAGGAAAAATGCCTGAGCCAATACAATTATTTGAATATATTGAAAAAGAACTCGCCTGTGAAAAAGACCTTAACGGAACTAAAGTTCTGGTAACAGCAGGCCCAACAAAAGAGGCAATCGACCCTGTAAGATTTATTTCAAATAATTCTACCGGAAAAATGGGCTATGCCATTGCAAAAGCAGCTATGCTCAGAGGAGCAGACGTTACACTGATAACAGGTGAAACAGCACTTGATGATATCTCCTTTGTAAATATCATTAAAATTAAAAGTGCTGAAGATATGTATAATGCTGTCATTGAGAATTCTGTTAACCAAGATATTATAATTAAATCTGCGGCTGTGGCTGATTACACACCTACACAAATAGCTGAAAATAAAATAAAAAAATCAGGCACCAACACAACTCTTGAGTTTAAAAGAACCAAAGATATTTTAAAAGAACTTGGTTTAAGAAAAACTGATAAGCAGTTTATATGTGGATTTAGTATGGAAACAGAAAATATGCTTGAAAACTCTGCTCAAAAATTGGAAAGTAAAAATCTTGATATGATTGTTGCAAATAATTTAAAAGTATCAGGAGCAGGCTTTGGCACTGATACAAATGTAATTACAATTATAACAAAAGATTCAATGGAGGAACTACCTATAATGAGCAAGCAGGATTGTGCCAATAAAATACTGGATAAAATTATCGAAATGAAATAATGTATTTAAAGTATTGTTTTACACAATTTACCAAATAAAAAAGTTCTTTAATAAACGTTGGGTAATAATTATTTAACTATTATCCGTTAAAGGGTTTCATCCTTTAAAATCTCACAAAAGCTCTGCCTTTGAATGGTCATACCACTAAGCTGAAGCCGTCGCCACAAGCCTTTGCAAAGGCTTGACCTAAACTTTAATTATTATCCCTAACATTAATATAAAACCTACAAAAAGTCTACCCCGATCTGTCATAGAAATTTCTGACAGACCAGAGTAGACTTTTTTATTAGCTAAATTATTTCAGTTTGATGTAGATTATATCTCATTGACCTTTTATCGTGCAAAATGATTGTATTTTCAGCTTTTTTCAACACTCTCAAATCATTATCATATTTACACATTCTCTGAGCTTCGTCAAAAGTAACCCAAGTGTATAAATCTATTTCAGATTTTTGTATACGTACATTTGCATATTTAGCTTCAGCAAGAAAAAATACAACACGCTTTTTTATCTTTCCAAATGGAACATAATCGCTTATTTGTCTATAATTATCATAAAAATGTACAGACAAACCTGTTTCTTCCTTTATTTCACGAGCTGCTGTTTGATGTTCATTTTCACCCTTTTCCATATGACCTTTTGGAAAACTCCAGTATTTTCCATTGTGATTTTTAACAAGCAAAACCTTAATACCATCTTTAAACCTATGAAAAACTATTGCACCACAAGACTTTTCATAAAGACAAGTAAGTTTGTGGTAACGCACATTACGTACTTCTTTTAAAAGTTCTTTTATTTCAGGCTCATAAAAAATCTGTCCACTTGGTGCAGCAATAAATTTTATATTACTGTTGAGTTGTGTAGTGGCAATTACTGTGCAATGCACCATATCGGGTAATTCTGTTCTTGAAAAAACTACAATGCTTGCACGCTTGTACCTTTTTTCACTGCATTTACATATATAACCAGTATATACACCCTTTGGAGATATTTTTCCAAGTATAGAAACATCAATAAATGCACCCAGCACAGTATTCACCACCTTTCTTAATAAATATTCATATGCCAGATAAAAATTTTGTATTTAATCAGAACATTGCATCTGTTTTAGCAGTTTTTACCGCCGTATTTGCAGACATAATTCCGTTAAGATATACCACCGTAGTAATCTCATTCTCTTCAAGATAATTTTTCAGATTTCTTTGGAAATTATCAATATCAATCAAATGCACTTGATTATAGTCTTCACAAAGAAATGGTACTATACTATAACCAAACTTATCAGAAACAAGAGCAATCTTTTCCTTTGAAATTTTACTGTTTGTAAGAACCGTATATGCACAATCCTTAGTCAGATAAATATCAAGCGGAGAAACTCCGTCAGTAAATTCTGTGTTGTAATATTGCATATCCACAAGTTCTTCCTCACCTTGTGGCAAAGCCTGTACAGTTACAGTATCAGGCAACGCATAATAAGTGACCTTATCAGGATTGCTTAACAATTTTGGATTACCGTTCTGAGTTTCTTTTGAAACCGTAGCAGTAATATGTGAACCTAAAAATTCTTGCTCCAGTGTTATCGGAGTAAATTCCTTTATGTCCATAGCTTTAACACCCAATGATTCTGCAATACTTGTATACGCATAATAACCGCCCAACTGAGTCCAATATTTGTCTGTGGAATAATACAGATTTTCATTGCGTTTCTCTCCTAATATGCTGTAAACATCAATAGGTGTAACATTCATTGAAAGATTTTCTATAACAGTATTAATATTTTCACGTTGATTATTTGAAAAAGTTTTGCTTAAACGCTCAGGCAAAGCAATTTCTGTACCACTTGGCACAACCACATTATAAACCTTGTATCCTTCTCCCAAAATTTTCTTATAATTATTAACACTCTCAGCATATGATTTTGCATCTGTTACAGTGCCTTTAAAGGCTTCAAAACCTTTATTTTGCCAAATATATACTGCACCATCCAAATAACCATCACTTTTATCATCACTTTCAAGTGCAGGCATATCTTTAATTTCTACCGTGTGCCCTGTTGGTGTTTCTACTGATTGTGTAGCGGTTACATCTCCCTGATAATTCTGAACAGCATTTTGTCCTCGCTGTATCAAATATGTTACAGCCAAAGCTGAACCGGTAATTAACGCAACTGCAATTACTGCCGCAACTGCATTACCTTTTATTTTCTTTTTGTTCTTTGATTCGCCTCTATTATTTGATTTTTTTTTGTTTTCTGATTTTCTATTTACAGAGGTGTCTTTTTTCGCCATAAATTATAGTTTCCTTTCAAACTTGTTTTAATAATCTACCCGAAAATATACCAGTATTAATTATAATATAAAAAAGTTGTAATATCAAGATAAATGGTCAAATTACCAATAAAAGTGTTGAATTTTCTGATTTGATGCAACTTTTAAATACAAACAATCATACCATTTTTTTACAACAGATTGCTATTCATAACAAAACACTTGCCAATTAACACCCACAAATGTATAATTGTATTATCAAATAATTTGCTATAAGAATGGAATGATTAAATGATTTTAGCACTTGATATCGGCAACACAAATGTAGTATTGGGTTGTGTGGATAAAAATACAAAAGTTAATTCTCTTTTTAGAATAAAAACAGACATAAGCCGTACAAGTTGGCAGTATGCTGTTGAAATTAACAGTATGTTTGATATATATAAAATAAACCGCAATCAACTCAGTGGTTGTATAATTTCATCAGTTGTACCTCCACTAACCTCTGTTATGAAGCAAGCTGTTCAGCTTGTTGCTGAACTTGAACCGATAGTTGTAGGTCCCGGAATGAAAACAGGATTTAATATAGCTCTGGATAACCCTGCATCTATGGGTAGTGATAGAGTCGTTGATGCTGTTGCTACAATTAACCAATATAAACTACCTGCAATCATCATAGACACTGGCACTGCCACAACGGTTTCCGTTATTGATGCAGGAAAAAATTATCTTGGCGGAATGATTATTCCAGGAATTATGATTTCTCAGGAAGCTCTGACAGATAGAACCTCACAACTGCCAAAAATCAGTCTTGAACCACCTAAAAACATCATAGGTAAAAATACAGTAGACTGTATGAAAAGCGGTGCTGTTTACGGCAATTCATCTATGATAGACGGAGTTATAGAACGTATTGAGGAAGAACTGGGGGAAAGTGCAACAGTTATAGCAACAGGTGGACTTGCATCAAGTATTATTCCTTTCTGTAAACGCAGTGATATTATTATTGACAACAACCTTCTTTTAAAAGGTCTTAGAATTTTATACGATAAAAATAAATAATAAACAATGGGTGGCAAGGTGGTATTTTCACCTTGTCACCTTTTATTAGCTACATTCTGAAAAATTTGGAGTGAGTAATGTATGAAAGAAAATAATATAAATAATAAAATACTTTTGATTTTAAAAAACAGCAATGATTATATAAGTGGCGAAGAGCTTTCTCAACTTATGGGTATATCACGCACTGCAATATGGAAGCACATAAACACTCTGCGTAGCAAAGGATACAATATAGACTCTGTTACAAGAAAAGGTTATAAACTTACAACAAGTAAGAATATTATAAATGAAATAGAACTTTCTGATGGACTACAAACCCAAACACTTGGTAAGCCACTTATATTTATGCAGGAAATTGACTCCACTAACACCGAAATTAAAAGGCTTGCGCAAAAAGGATATCCACACGGTACAACAGTAGTTGCCGAAAGTCAGAATTTAGGCAAAGGTAGACTTGGCAGAATGTGGAGTTCTCCCCCATATACAGGTTTGTGGTTTAGCTTTTTGCTCCGTCCACAAATTCCACCCCATCAGATTTCAGGTATAACTTTAGCAACCGGTTTGGGTGTATGCAAGGCTATCCGTGATTTCACAGGATGCAACGCTCTAATTAAATGGCCTAATGACATTATAATAGAAAATAAAAAATTGTGCGGTATTCTAACAGAAATGACTGCTGAAGCAGACAGAATAGAGTATGCAGTTGTAGGAATAGGTGTAAATGTAAATACACTTGAATTCTCAGAAGAAATAAGTCACAAAGCAACCTCACTTTTTATTGAAACACAAAAACAAATTGACCGTTCAGAGTTATTCAAGAAAATTCTCTCTGAAGTTGAAAAATATGTAGAAAAATATCTCAGCAATACTCAAGCTAATATTGTTGATGAATATAAAAAAATGTGTGCTACTCTTGGTAGAGAGGTTACAGTAACAAGAAGTAAGCATATATTAAAAGGAACAGCTGTATCTGTAAATGAGCAAGGCGAGCTTATTATAAAAAAAGAAAACGGAAAGGAGATATATGTAAACTCCGGTGAAGTTACTGTACAGGGAATTTATTGATACTTTAATTTTATTCTTATTATGCAATATCTATAAAACGATATAAAAGAATATGTATGATTGTTTAAATAAGGATTTTACTTATCACATAAATCTATGATTAATTTTTATTGTTTATGTATTTTGTACCTAATTCCAACATAAAAAATTATATATTTTAACGAAGTTGTTATAAAAATAAAAAATGACTATGAATAATTATTGAAAATAAATTTGGGGTAGGTTATAATAATAGTTAATTTAATAGAATGGCTATATTGCTGTTTTATTTACAAATTTAATAAAAAGGAGATGACATAATGGTTGCTGAAGATGTTTTGTCAGTTGGCGAAAAAGTTACCACTTCTTTGACTATTCTTATCACAGGTTTTGTGGTTGTATTTGCGGTTTTAATCCTGCTTATCGGCTTAATCAAAGTTTATGGTATTATAGTAACAAAAGCTCTTGAAAGTGTTGAAAAGAGAAAAGCGGCAAAAACAGCTACACTTGAAAAGACTTCAGAAAGCATTACAGTAGCTGATGAACCTGTTGAATTGCCCGAAGCAATAGACGATAACGGTCTTAATGAAGAAATTATTGCTGTTATAGCCGCTGCTGTGGACGCAATGTATGGCGAAGGTACTGTAAAGGTTAAGTCAATAAAAAGAGTTCCACAATCACGTCCGGTATGGGGTACAGCAGGAATTATGGATAATACACGACCATTTTAACGTACTTTAAAATATATCGGAGAAAGGAATGTGTTGAATGGAAATATTAAACGGATTTTTGGAGTCACTTGTGGGTCTTTATGAAAGTTCGGGACTTTGCTATTTACAGTGGCAAAACTACGTAATGATTCTTGTATCAATAGTTCTGCTGTATCTGGCAATAAAGAAGCAATATGAACCACTATTATTGTTACCTATTGCATTTGGTATGCTACTTGTAAACCTTTATCCAAACATTATGGCAGCACCCTCAACAGAGCTTATCCCTGTTGAACAATATATGGCTGAACACGGCGGAGAAACTGCCAGTTATGCGATAACCAAATTAAATGATATCGCATACTATAATGTACCTACAAACGGCGGTTTATTCTACTATCTATATCAAGGTGTTAAATTGGGAATTTACCCTCCCCTAATCTTCTTGGGTGTTGGTGCAATGACAGACTTCGGTCCACTTATTGCAAATCCTAAGAGTTTTATTCTTGGTGCTGCTGCTCAGATTGGTATTTTTGTGACATTTATAGGTGCTATCGTTCTTGGATTTTCACCACAGCAAGCTGGTGCTATTGGCATCATCGGTGGTGCAGATGGCCCAACAGCTATTTATGTAACATCAAAACTTGCACCTGAATTGCTTGGTCCAATAGCAGTTGCAGCATACTCTTATATGGCACTTGTACCTATTATTCAGCCTCCTATAATGAAATTGCTTACAACAAAGAAAGAACGTGCTGTTGTTATGACACAGCTAAGACCTGTTTCTAAATTGGAAAAAATTATTTTCCCTGTTCTTGTTGTAATTGTTGTTGCAATATTCTTGCCTGATGCTGCTCCACTGGTTGGTATGCTTATGCTTGGTAACTTGTTTAAAGAAAGTGGCGTTGTTGACAGAATTTGTAAAACTGCTCAAAATGAGCTTATGAACATAGTAACAATCTTCCTTGGTGTAACAGTTGGTGCTACTGCGGCAGGTCCTGTATTTTTGAGTGGAGATACCCTTAAAATCATCGCTTTGGGTCTTTTCGCATTTATGCTTGGCACAGCAGCTGGTGTACTGTTTGGTAAGATTATGTATGTTGCTACTAAAGGTAAGGTTAACCCTCTTATCGGTAGTGCAGGTGTATCTGCGGTACCTATGGCAGCACGTGTATCACAAAAAGTTGGTCAGGCTGAAAATCCTTGTAACTTCTTGCTTATGCACGCAATGGGACCTAACGTAGCTGGCGTAATCGGTTCTGCCGTTGCAGCAGGTGTACTTCTAAGTATCCTTGGTTGATAAAAAATTAAAATAAACATATAATAAAAAGACGTACTTACTTTATATTCGTAAGTACGTCTTTTTTAATATAAAAACAGCCTTTTAATGTCATACTTTTTTAACAAATTTTTGCTATTTATTTCGTTGACATTGACTAAATACAATGTTATAATAATGTTCACATTTAAACTGTTCATTAGTAAACAATTTAAATGTGAACATTTATTTTTATATGTTTTATATTAATATTTATAACATTTTTAGGCAGGCTAAATTCAGTAAAAAGCTCTGAAATTTCAAGTATTGGAGGTGAAGTAATGGATTGTGATTTTAATAATAACACAGATATTGGTATAGTATTAAGGGCTATAAATAATCTGCTTATGCGTGCATCAATTCAACAATCAAAAAATTCTGGAATTGATAACTGCACCTTTATACACGGCTGGATACTAGGATATCTTTGTTTACACAACGAAGATAATGTATATCAGCGTGATATTGAACGAGAATTCTCACTTACTCGTTCGGCTGTAACTTCTATCGTAAAAAATATGGAACAAAAGGGATATATAAAACGAATAGAGGTAGAACACGATGCCCGACTTAAAAAGTTGGTAATTACTTCAAGCGGAGAAGAAACCCATAATAAAATTGTTCAAAATTTTAAAGAAATGGATAAAACATTAATCAATCATATATCTGATGAAGATTATAAAGTATTCATAAAAGTATGTCATCAGATAAAAAACAATCTGCATAGTTTGCTTTAAACGTGCAGTTTATTTTATATATATTTTAAAAGATTAGGAGGATTATATGTTAACTATATTAAAAAGCGTAAGAGAATATAAGTGGGTATCTCTAATTACACCTGTACTTAAAATTCTCGAAGTTGTAATGGAGGTTCTCATCCCATTCTATATGGCAGACCTTATTGACTATGGTGTTGACAAAGGTGATATGGATTATGTAATTCAAGTAGGTTTAAAACTTATTGTTCTTACTGTTTTATCACTATTTTTCGGTATCGCCGGCGGTATAACATCTGCAAAAGCCTCATCAGGCTTTGCAAAAAATCTAAGAAAAGATATGTTCTATAATGTACAGAAGTTTTCTTTCTCAAACATTGACAAATTCTCTACATCAAGTATCGTAACACGTCTTACAACAGATGTAACGAATATTCAGAACGCATATCAAATGATTTTGGTTATGGCTGTACGTGCCCCCATTATGTTTGTGGTAGCAATTATTGCTTCATTCAGAATCAACTCTCAGCTTGCCTGGATTTATGTAGCTTGTGTTCCTATAATTCTTGTGGCTATGCTTTTGATGATAAAATTTGTAATACCTATATTCCGTAAAGTATTCAAAATTTATGATAATCTTAATAATGTAGTTCAGGAAAATGTAAGAGGCATAAGAGTTGTAAAATCTTTCGTAAGAGAAGATTATGAAGCAAAAAAATTCAAAAGTATTTCAGAAAAAATATTCAATAATTTTGCCAAAGCTGAAAAACTTATGGCATTTGCCACACCTGTTATGTCAATTTGTTTATATGGCTGTATCATTCTTATATCTTGGTTTGGTGCTAAATTTATTATTGCTTCAGGCAACAATCCTGATGTAGGATTTACAACAGGTCAGCTTATGAGTCTTATAACATATGCCTCACAAATACTTACCAGCCTTATGATGCTTTCAATGGTATTTGTTATGATTACAATGTCCAAGGCATCTATTGAACGTACAACAGAGATACTAAATGAAAAAAGTGATATTATCAATCCTGAAAAACCTGTTACAGAAGTTAAAAACGGTGATATTTCTTTTGAAAATGTAAATTTCAGCTATAAAAAAGATAGTGATAACTACTGCCTGAAAAATATCAATCTTTCAATAAAATCAGGTGAAACCATTGGCATTATAGGTGGAACTGGTTCTTCAAAGTCAAGCCTTATTCAGCTAATCTCCAGACTATATGATACAAACACAGGAAGTGTAAGCGTAGGAGATATTAATGTAAAAGATTATGACCTTGATACTCTGCGTGACTCTGTGGCTGTTGTTTTGCAGAAAAATGTATTGTTCTCAGGCACTATAAAAGAAAATTTGCGTTGGGGTAATGAAAATGCCACAGATGAAGAATTGAAGCATGTATGTAAATTGGCACAGGCTGATGAATTTATCGAGAGTTTCCCTCAGAAATATGACACATATATTGAACAAGGCGGTAGTAATGTTTCGGGTGGACAAAAACAGCGTTTATGTATAGCACGTGCGTTACTTAAAAAGCCAAAAGTTCTGATACTTGATGATTCAACAAGTGCTGTTGACACAAAAACCGATTCACTTATAAGGCAGGCTTTTCTTGAAGAAATTCCTGATACCACAAAGATAATAATTGCACAGCGTATCACCTCTGTACAGGATGCTGACAGAATTATTGTAATGGATAATGGCTGTATCAATGCCATAGGAACTCACGAAGAATTGGTTAATAATAATAAAATTTATAATGAGGTTTATACATCACAAATGAAAGGAGCTGAAATATAATGCAAAGAAATCCTTCACGCCCTCCCAAGGGTGTACCAGTACCCGGACAAAAAATTGATATAAAATCCATTAAAAGACTGCTTGCGTATCTTATGAAACATAAGGCTGTTCTTATCGTGGTAGCTGTATGTATTATAATAAGCTCTCTTACAGGTGTTGCATCCTCAATATTTTTACAAATATTGATTGATCAACATATTATGCCTATACTCGCCTCTCCTAACCCTGTGTTTACAGGTATGTTACGACTTATACTAGTAATGTGCGGTATATTTATTGTAGGTACTATTGCAGGATATCTTTACACCAGACTTATGTCTGTAACCAGTCAGAAAGTTCTAAAAGAAATCCGTGACGAAATGTTTGAAAAAATGCAAAAACTCCCTATAAAGTATTTTGACACAAATACTCACGGAGATATTATGTCACATTATACAAATGATACCGATACATTAAGGCAAATGTTATCTCAGAGCTTGCCACAGATGTTTTCATCAATAATATCAATCGTTTCAATATTTATAACAATGCTTACAACCAGTTGGATGCTAACTATTGTTGTACTTATATTTGTAGTATTAATGCTTTTTATTGTACAAATGGTTGCAGGCAAAAGCGGAAAGTACTTTGTAGAACAGCAAAAATCATTAGGTGATCTTAACGGTTATATAGAGGAAATGATAAACGGACAAAAGGTTATTAAAGTTTTTTGTCACGAAGAAAAAACAAAAGAGGAATTCAATAAAAAGAATGACGAATTATTCAATAATGCACGCAATGCAAATAGTCTTGCAAACTCGCTTATGCCTCTTATGGGTAATCTTGGATATTTATTGTATGTAATTCTTGCAATAGTAGGCGGAATTTTAGCTTTAACCACAGGTGGAATTACACTTGGTGCTATTGCATCATTCCTTAACCTTAGCCGTAGCTTTATGCAACCAATAAGTCAGGTTGCTCAACAGCTTAATATGGTTATAATGGCTTTAGCCGGTGCAGAAAGAATCTTTAACCTAATGGACGAAGTTCCCGAAGTAAATGACGGATATGTTACACTTGTGCGTGCAAAAATTGACGGTGACAAAATTACAGAATGTAAAGAACGTACTGGTACTTGGGCATGGAAACACCCTCACGGTGACGGTACTATCACCTACACCCCAATGAAAGGTGAAGTTATACTTGATGATGTAGATTTCAGTTATGTTCCTGATAAACCAGTTTTGCACAACATAAAACTCTATGCAAAGCCTGGTCAGAAAGTAGCTTTTGTAGGCTCAACAGGTGCAGGTAAAACAACAATAACAAACTTAATAAATAGATTCTATGACATTGATGATGGTAAAATCCGTTATGATGGTATAAATATTAATAAAATCAATAAAGTTGATTTACGTCATTCCCTAGGTATAGTTTTACAGGATGTTAATCTGTTTACAGGAACTATTATGGAAAACATTCGGTACGGAAAACTTGATGCAACAGATGAAGAAGTTATTGCCGCTGCTAACCTTGCAAATGCTGATGATTTTATCAAAATGTTGCCTGATGGATACAACACAATGATTTCAGGTGATGGTGGTAGTCTTTCACAAGGACAGAAACAATTAATTTCAATAGCACGTGCTGCTGTGGCTGATCCTCCTGTTATGATTCTTGACGAAGCAACTTCATCAATAGATACTCGTACAGAAGCTATCGTTCAGGCTGGTATGGATAGTCTAATGAAAGGCAGAACAGTATTTGTTATTGCTCACAGACTTTCTACTGTTAAAAACAGCGATGTAATAATTGTACTTGAACACGGTAGAATTATAGAACGTGGTTCTCACGATGACCTTATCAAACAACACGGAAAATACTATCAGCTCTACACAGGTGCATTTGAGCTGGAGTAATTTCAAATAAAACAATCTTCCTAAAAACACCTTGTGAACACTTAAATAAAAGTGTCACGAGGTGTTTTGTGTATAAAATCAGCATAAAGCATTTAAACTTATAAATTATTATGGTATCATTAATATTATACTAATCTTCATTTAAATACTGAAAAAAGCCAGTGTTGAAGATTGTATAAGACGCACTGTGCATAGCACAGTATAGCCTGTGCAACAAGCATACTCTATTTAAAAGCTTATCTAGTTTTTAATAGAATTTAGTATTAAATAAACAAACGAGGTACAAAATATGAATTGCTTTGAACCTGTATATTACAGCACTTTTAAATGTATAGCAAATAAATGTAAAGATAACTGTTGTATAGGATGGGAAATTGACATAGATAACAGCACTTTTGAAAAATACAAAAGCATAAAGGGTGACTTTGGTAAAAGAATTAGAAGTGGAATTACTAAGTGCGATAATACACACTGCTTTAAACTGAATGAAAAAGAACGCTGTGTATTTCTTAACGAAAATAATTTGTGTGATATTATTATTAACCTCGGTGAAGAAAATTTATGCCAAATTTGCACCGATCATCCCAGATATATTAATGAATATCTACACATTACAGAATATGGTATAGGAACAGCCTGTGAAGAAGTATGCAGAATTATTTTATCTCAACAAGAACCTGTTTATCTTGTTGATTCAGAAACTAAAGAAAAAATAACAGAAAATCCATTTAAAGATAATGACTATATGGCTTACCTTTTTGAGGTTAGAAAAATTATAACAGATATTCTTCAAAACCGTAGCTATAAAATAAATCAGCGTTTATTAACTGTAATTAAGTTATGTTATAAAATAGAAAACGACTGTCATTCTAATAAAAGTGATAATGAACTTTTGAGTAGTATTGAACACGTTAAAAGCTATGCAAAATCACTTATTACTGATATAGATAACTCAGATGATAAAAATAGTAATATTTCAAAAGATTTCAAATCTTTAAAAAAATTACTCTGTAATATAATAAGCAATTATATTTCTGCTGAAATCCTTGATTCAAAATGGTTGGAGCTTTTAAAAAGTACCATAAATAACTTAAATTCACAATCTGAGCAAAAATTTACTGATACACATACAAAACTTAATAATAATATAAACATAAATCTTATTTTTGAAAATTTTATGGTTTATCTTACATACAGATACTTTTTAGAAAGCTATTATGACGATATGATAACAGAGAAAATTCTTTTTTTGTTTTCTTCATACATAGTTATAAAAGAAATTCTTCTATATATTTTCTCCTCAGACCACTCTCTCAATTTTGAAAATATTATTGAAATAATTCATAATTATTCAAAAGAAATAGAATACTCAGATTATAATTTAAACTATCTATTTAATTGCTATTCGTCCGAGGAAGCATATAAACCTAACAATATTGCAAAAATATTACTTTAGGATTCACTATTATAAACTTTGATACATAAACAATACCAAAATCACTTTTAAATTTCAGGAGGTTTTTATATGATTATACTTGCTTCAGCATCACCACGCAGACAGGAACTTTTATCTTTGATATGTGATTCTTTTATTGTTGAACCATCTGAGATAGATGAAACAGTTACCAAAGACATTAAACTAGAAATGATACCCGAATATCTGGCTGTTAAAAAAGCCAAACACATTCATAATAATCATTATGATGATATTGTTATAGGGTGTGATACAGGTGTTTTTTCTGATAATCGTATGCTAGGCAAACCAACATCTAAGAAAGATGCATATGAGATTCTAAATTATCTTTCCGGTAAAAAACATAGGGTTATTACAGGTTGTGCTATTTTTTATAAAGATAAAGTTATTTCATTCTCACAAACAACTGTTGTTGAATTTTATAATCTCTCAAAAGAAGAAATTGAAACATATATTAATACAGGCGAACCTATTGACAAAGCTGGTGCTTATGGAATTCAAGGTAAGGGAGCAATTTTTGTAAAAAAAATAGATGGTGATTTTTACAATGTTGTAGGACTTCCAGTTTCAACTCTTTATAGAAAACTGAAACAACTATATAATGAGATTGATAAATAATACTATTCACCATTCAAAATATCACCCCTTGCCCCGCAAGCCTTTAAAAAGACTTGACCTAAACTTTTAATTATCTACCCTAACATTTGAAATAAAATCTATCAATATAATAGAGTATAAAAAACAGACAACAGCATAAAGCCGTTGTCTGTTCAATTTTTTAAGTTTCTATCATATATGTAAACAAATTCGTAATAAATTCAGTTATGCTAAACAGAAACATATTTTTTAATATAAAATTCAACTATTAGCTACAACTAATAATGTAACTATAAGAATAATAACACACATCATTAATCCCCAGGAAACAAATATAATCTTTAATATACGATCATATTCTTTTAGCTTTTTCTGATTTTCTTTAAGTTGCTCTTTAGATAACTGAGGTTTAGAAGTAGCATCATTATTCTTTTTTAACATAAAATTGTTGTAACTCCTTTTAAACTTCAAATAATAATTAATATAGCTTCTTTAGGGCTTGTTTGAAAATAGAAAAAGTGCTTGATTTTTGTTTCAAAACGAGTGCTTTTGATTTTTCAAACAGTCCTTAGTTAGCTGTGCCAATATAAGGACGCAAGCTACCTGCAAGAGTTGTAATAGGATGTGATTGTAAGAATATTCTGCCCGGACCTGTAACAACAGTGTTAAACAAACCTTCACCACCAAAGAACATATTCTTAACACCTTTAACTGTCTGAATATCCATAGTACATGTTGCATCCATTGCTGCAAGGTTACCTGTGTCAACAATCATCTGCTGACCAGCAGCAAGATTATACTGCTTGCAATATCCATCAATTTCAACAAAAGCAATACCGTTACCTGAAAGTTTCTGCATAATGAAACCTTCACCGCCAAAAATACCGGCTCCTAATTTTTTGTTAAAAGCGATTGACAAATCAACACCCACAGAACTTGCCAAAAATCCAGACTTCTGTACAATCATAGGTGTTTGAGGTGTGATTTCAAATGGAATAACTGAACCCATAAATGAAGATGCAATAGTGATAAATCCAGGACCACCCATTGCAGTATACTTGTTTTGGAAAATAGATTCTCCACTGAACATTTTTGTAAATGCTTTTCCAATACCACCTGCACTTGTTTCCATTTTCATATTAGGTGACATCCAAACCATACCGCCGCCTTGTGTTACGATTGTTTCACCATTTTCAAGATTCAATTCAACTATTGGTAACGCTCCGCCCTCAATATTATACTTCATAATATAAAGACCTCCCAGAATATTTTTGTACAAAACTGTACCAAATAGATTATAACATTTTATAGTGTATTTTTCAACCAAAATTTAAATAACAATTAATGTGGTTTACAAAAAATAAGAAAAATTACTATAATTGGGATATTCTCAACTACACAAACGTGCTATCGAATAATTCTATTAAATCCTGCTGTATTATTTAAATCAACCCTTTAAAATTTCTACGAGGACGCTGTCCTTGATCTGTAAACTTTTATATTTGCTATATAACATTTTCGAGTATTATTGATTTTCAAAACCTTCCCCATTGATTATGCCTGCCTTAGTTACAATAAAAAATGTATTTTTATCAATAGAAGATGCTATATTTTTAACTTTATATACCTGTCTGGGACGAACAGCACACATAATTGTTTTTGTAGGTGTACCTGTATATCCTCCTGTTGACTCTAACAGCGTAACACCTCTTTTTATATCCTTCATAATAGCCTGACTTATTTCGTCATATTTCGGAGACATTATAAAAACTATCTTACCATTATCGTGTGACAAACCATAAATAGTAGTATCAATAACCTTTGAACTTACAAAAATTATTATAATAGCATACAGTCCGCTCTCTATTGATTTATAAACTATCATTGTAGCAATAATTACAAAAACATCTGCAAAAATTTTAACGGTACCCATTGAAAGAAATGGAAAATGATTTTGCAAATTTTTTGAAACAATATCTGTTCCGCCTGTTGTTCCTCCTCCAAAAAACACCAATGCAAGCCCTGCACCAATTAATATGCCACCAAACAACGAAGCCATAAATTTATCACCTTTATACAAAGGTAGATACGGTATCAGCAAATCTATAAACAACGATGACAGCACTGTGGCAAAGGCAGTTTTTATAAGAAATCTTCTACCGTTTTCTATTGCACCCCATACAAAAAGCGGTATATTTATAACTAGTGTCATTATACCTATCGGCAATCCAAACAGATAATTAAGCATTGTAGCAATACCTGTTACACCACCTGTAACCACATCATTAGGTGCTGTAAACATATCAATAGCCACTGCAAAAAGAAGTGAACCTATTATCATAAAAAGATAGTCACGCAAAACAATAAAAGCTCTGCCAGATTTTCTTTCTTTTATCTCAGAAAATTTAACCTGATTATCCTCACCCATCAATAACACCTACCTCAATTTCATTTTACAAATAAAGACAACGAACTATTTACATTATATAAAAAATTTATTTTGTATTCTCATAGATATTATTTGCAATTAAATTAAATAATTCTCTTATTCGGTCAATGTCTTTTTTAAGATATAGATAACCAAACAAAGCTTCAAATCCTGTTGCGATGTGATAGTCGCCTTTATCTGCATTTTTAGGAACACTGTGTACATTGGCATTTTTTCCACGTTTATAAATAATTATTTCTTCCTCTGTCAGATGAGGCTCAAGAATTTCTGCACATTCAGCTTGAAATTTACAGTTAACTACGCTTACCTTTCGGCTGTTAAGTTGTCCCACTGGTCGATTAGCAAGTGAAATTATGTATTCTCTTATCATAAGGTCATACACCCCGTCACCTATAAAAGATAGGGTCAGGGGTGAAACCTGTCTTAAATCAATATCACAAGATAACAAACTATCCATACGCAATTACCTCTTTATTATTCGACAAAATCAAACTCAAGATCATAAATGGAAACAGTATCACCCTCACTTATACCAGCCTCACGCAATGCGTCAATAACACCACCGTTTATAAGAATACGCTGGAAATATTGCAACGACTCATAGTCATCAAAATTAACTGATTTCATAATATTAAATAGCCACTTAGCCTCAACAAAATATATTCCATCGTGTTTTGTAATTTTAACCTTATTTTTATCAATTTTCTCAGGTTGTACAACAGGGGCAGGCTCTGCCTCATATTTGGTAATTGGAGGTAATTTGCTAAGCATCTCAAGAATCTTATTAAGCAAATCATCTACACCTTCATTAATTGGTGCCATAATTGGGAAAAATTCATACCCTTGCTGTTTAACAAAGTTTTTAAATTCCTCAATCTGTTGATCTGTTGCAAGGTCACACTTATTACCTGCAACAATCATAGGACGTTTTGCAAGGTCAGCGTTGAATTTTTCCAATTCCTGATTGATAATATTGAAATCTTCTTTTGGGTCACGACCTTCACTGCCTGCGATATCAACAACGTGCACAAGCATACGGCAACGCTCAACGTGACGTAAAAACTGATGACCAAGTCCAACTCCTTCCCAAGCACCTTCTACCAATCCGGGAATATCAGCCATAACAAACGAGTTACCCTCACCCATACTTACAACTCCAAGCACAGGAGTTATTGTTGTAAAGTGATAGTTAGCTATAACAGGCTTAGCCTGACTTACTACTGACACTAGAGTACTTTTACCTACATTAGGGAAGCCTACCAATCCTACATCCGCCAAAAGTTTAAGTTCAAGAACTACCTCATATTCTTCACCCGGCATACCTGGTTTTGCAAAACGAGGAGTCTGACGTGTTGGTGTAGCAAAGTGTATATTGCCCCAACCGCCATTGCCACCTTTTGCAACAAGCACAGGTTCTTTGCCTGAAACATCGGCAAGCAATCTGCCCGTTTCAGCATCTCTTACCAGTGTACCTCTTGGTACACGAACAATTAGATTTTCTGCATTTTTACCTGAACTTCTTTTAGCCTTACCATTTTCACCCTTTGGGGCAATATATTTTCTCTTATATCTGAAATCAGCAAGTGTTGATAAGTTATCATCCGCCAGAAACAATACATTTCCGCCACGTCCACCATCACCACCATCCGGTCCTCCTGATGCAACATATTTCTCACGATGGAATGAAACCGAACCATCACCGCCGTCACCAGCTTTTATAAAAATTTTAGCCTTATCTACAAACATTATTTTCACTACCTTTCACATATGTAGTATATCACAACAGTCCGTATTCTTTCTGCAAATCATTCAGACCGTCAATAATTTCTTGTCTGGAAAAATCGTGTTTCTCTAAAAACTCATCAGTTTTTGAATTAAGGTAAATATAAAAACTCAATCCCATTTCCAATGAGTCAACCGTTTTCTGATTTTCTATTTTATCAAAAAGTAAATTTTCTGCAATATTAATCTTACCACTGTCTGCAATTTGATAGAGATACATTATATTAACTTCTGAATCATCTATTTCATCAGGATTTCCAATGGAAATATTATATTCTTTTTTCTTTTTGCCGAGCACTGTTTCGGCAATATACTCTATTATAGCATCAATCTGGCGTATCATATAATCATTTTGTAACATAATAAACCCACCATATATAAAAAGGGCGGAATATATCATCCGCCCTCAAATAAACCAAAAATCTTACAGTATAAAATTACTGCTCAGCGTAAACGCTTACACGCTTTCTGTCACGACCAACACGCTCGTAACGAACAACACCGTCAATCTTAGCAAACAAAGTATCATCTGAACCAAGACCTACGTTCTCGCCTGGGTGAATGTGTGTACCACGCTGTTTGTAAAGGATATTACCTGCCTTTACAAACTGACCATCTGCACGCTTAGCACCAAGTCTTTTGGACTCTGAATCACGGCCGTTCTTTGTAGAACCCATACCTTTTTTATGAGCTAGTAACTGAATATTTATCTTTAGCATTTGTTACACCTCCGTAGTTTTTACAATTAAATAATCTGAATATTGCTCCTCTAACAAGAGCATATGCAGCTTAAATCCCTGCAAAATGTCTCTGCAAGCCACTGCATCTTTTGAGAAAACTCTTAGCATAAGATTACCGTCTTCAACCTCTGTTTCAGCCGACACCTTAATTACATCTGTAATAGTATTGGCTGTCATAAAGCCAGCAGAAGAAACTGCTGCACAGACAATATCGTTTCCACTCTGAGCATAACCGGAATGTCCGGAAAGTCTGAAACCTACAAGCTCACCCTTAGCCAGTGTGAAAAAGTTTATCTCAATCATAATTAAGCGTTAATAGACTGGATCTCAACCTTTGTATATGGCTGTCTGTGTCCCATCTTTCTCTTTTCGCCCTTCTTTGATTTGTAAGTAGCAACTGTAATCTTCTTACCCTTGCCTGTCTTGATAACTTTACCTGTTACAACAGCACCCTCAACATAAGGAGCACCAACCTTTAGACCGTTATCATCTGAAAGTGCAACAACCTTAAAATCAACTGTTGCGTCGTCCTCTGCACCAAGCTTCTCAACGAAGATAACATCACCGTTAGCAACTTTGTACTGCTTGCCGCCTGTTTCGATAATTGCGTACATATTTTGTACCACCTTTATTTTAGACTCGCTATCAATCGGGCGGAGAAAACTCGCTTAAAAAGCCCGTAATATGCGGTATAATTATTTTACCAAATACCAGGAATTTTGTCAATGGTTTTTAAAGATTCTCTCATCTTTCAATGTCAGGCTCCTCTCCTACAATATAAGGATTAATATGAACCATACAATGTTTAACAAGAGGAAATTCTCTTTCGATTGCATCGTGGACATTCTTTGCTATGTCGTGACCCACTGATATAGTAAGATTTCCATCAGCAGAAATTTCAATATCAACATAAATCTTATTACCAAACAACCTTGTTTTTATCACGTCTAGCCTTTTTACACCGTCCTGCTCCATAATCAATGTTGACATTTTGGCGACTATATCTTCATCACAGGACTTGTCAATCATTTTATCTATTGCATCTTTTACAATATCATAGGTTGCCTTTAATATAAGCAAACTGATTATAACACTTGCAATAGGATCAAGAATTTTAATGCCACACATCGCACCAAGTATACCTACAAAAGAACCTATTGATGAAAGTGCATCACTTCTGTGATGCCAAGCATCTGCTTTCAAAGAAGAACTGTTTATCTTTTTAGCACCCAAAATCGTATACCAATACATAGCTTCTTTTGTAATAATTGAAATTATTGCAGCTACAAGTGCAATACCTGTGGGAGTTGCAAGATTTTCAGGATTTTCAAAAAATATATTGCGTATTCCATTATAACCAATACCAATTCCGGTTGCACCAAGAATAACTGCAAGTATAATTGCCGAAACACATTCCAATCTTTCGTGTCCATATTGATGTTTAATATCACTTTCACGGTGAGATATGGATATTCCTATCATAACAACAAAGGTACTGAATACATCAGAAGCAGAGTGTATAGCATCTGACACCATTGCACCTGATTTTCCTGCAATACCCGCAATTAACTTAAACAGTGATAAAACGACATTAACAACAATACTTATAACTGATATTCTCATTGCAACGCTTTTATCATCTTTTTTCAACATAACATTACCTTCTTTTTAGAAATTCCTTACATTATATGACTAATATTAGTTGTTGTCAATGGAATTTATACGAATTAGTATATACTAACCTATTATTTATGCAATTTTTATTATATCATATAAATATTTTGTATTTTATGTCTTTTGCTATACTGCATATCTTTTAAAAAAATTCTGACAAAATAATGAGCATTTTGTAAATTTACAGCTGTAATTCAAGAATATATAGAAATAATTGTTGATTTTTATTTTTGTTATTATATAATAAGGCTAAAGTAAAATTTTTATCAAATGGGGGATATTAATGAAAAAGATTTTAATTGCTGTATGTATTCTTTCAATGTTTGCAATAAGTACAGTAGGATGTACAAAGGGCGAAACTGACGCTACCGAAGCATCTGCCCCAACACAAGTAGCTACTAAAGCACCTACCTCGTCACCAACACAACCTTCGACAGAGGTACCAACCCTTGCACCCACAGAATCCGATACAGAATCTTCTACATTCTCAGAAGTAACAGTAGAAAATTCAACATTTTCTGTTTCTATTGTTGAACCTATTATACCGGAAACCACAAATCCACCATCCTCATCAACCGACGATACATCTAACGATACATCTGATGATAACTATACAATTATTGACGGTGAATGGTCACTAAGCTATTATGAACAACCCAACGGTCAGCATACAGAGGCTCAGAGATCTATAACCTACATATTTAATGATGATGGTACATTTACTGTTAACAATAACGGAAATATTATGACAGGCATATATACCTTTGACGGAACAAACCTTTCTTATACATCTGACGCAAGTGGTGAACAAGGTACATTCATTTACAATGAAGATGACGAAACTCTGATTGACACTGACGAAAACAGTGAGATGTCTGCTGTTTTCATCAAAAATTAAAACTACATATAAACCCAAAAAGAGGTCTGCTACTCCGCTAACAGACCTCTTTTTGTTATGTAAATTCATTTAAAATAGGGACAATATAGTTATTTAATAACTTCAAAAAATCTTTTATTGTATGTATTTGAATCTACCACCGTTACTGTACAATTCAACCAAGAAAGTTTATTTTTTATACTATCCTTAATTCTTTTCATTATTGTTTTTTTACTTCTTGTTCCAACTCTTGTTCCAACATTAAAATCTCCTTCTAAAAATAGTATTACCAAAATCCTCTTTTTGTCTTTACAAATTTTCTTATCATTCATACCACCATAGAATTTCAAAAGCTCCAATGAATTTTCAACTGAATTTTCAACACTTTTAGATTTTGTCCATAACCCAAATAAGCACGAGATTGTTGAAGCAACTTTTTTAGCTACTTCAATATCTACACTATCTCTATCACCTATTTCAAGTGTCTCTGGAGCTGAACTTATTTTGCTATTATTTACACTCGTTCGCCATAAATTTTCTCTTTCATGACCTGTGCAGTTTTTTATTTCAATAAACTGGAATATATTTTCCGAATCCACTAAAATATCTACGCCCTTACCCGACGGAAGATTATTGAATTTTTTCCGATAATAATCTGTATCATCAAATTTAATCGCACTTACTTCATCGGAAAAGCAAAATTTCAGATTACTTTCTTCAATTATCATACAACATTTCCTGCTCTCTATCATATAAATCATCAAATTCTTCCATTATAGCATTATGGTCTAATTCACTTAAATCATGAACTGTTTCTCCGTTTATGCCATCTTCAGTATGATATAAGGAAATAAAATTATATTTTAAATGATTATTCGCCATGTTATTATAAGTGGCAGCCATATTGAAACATTGTTGTATAAAATAATCGTGTGTAGTAATAAAAATCTGTACACCCATTTTTGCTAACTCTATTATTGCTTCAACAATAGGTCTTATCATCTTAGGATTCATATTTGTTTCCGGCTCATCCCAAAATAATATAGAATTTTCAGATAAACTACCTGATAATATTAAATACATTATTGTAGATAGTTTTCTATACCCCTCAGAAACAAGTCCCATTTCAAATTCAACTTGTCCCTTAACCATTAAATAGAATTTTCTATCTTTTTGTATAATACTACCATTAACAATTTTACCAAAGCTTTTCATTACAGCATTTTGTTCTGCCCTATCGTCATCCTTTTTCAAAGGTCTCTCTAATAATCGTGTAAGATCGTAATATGTTTCTTCAAAGGAGATATGATAATCATCATACAGAGAACCAAAATTTTCTGTTGAAGATATAATTTCCTTTGGAGGAATATATACAGGAGTCATTTTATCCAAATCTATAAATTCATTATTTATAATCTCAATATGCTTTTCTTTGCGATTTCCAAAACCAAATTTTAAATCATATGCGTTATCAAAATTAACAACTATATCTGCTCGGTTGCTACCTTGCTTTCTATTCACAAGTCTACCTATTACATCTCTATCTGGTCTAAAAACTCCTTGTAATTTACTAACAAGCATACTCTCCAACTTTTCTTTGGTGATACTTCCTTTTGTTGTACAAGCATTGGAATATCCTTTTAAACAAGAATACAATAATTTTATTAATGCGGTTTTTCCAGTACTATTTTCTCCACAAATTATATTAATATTAGGAGAAAATTCAAGATTTAAGCTATTAAAAATCATAAAATTTTTTATATCAATACTATATATTTGCATTTTATCACCTCAAATATCTAATTATACCTATTATACCCATATCTATAATCATTATCAAGGTCAATAATTATATAGTTACAGTATTATTTAATTATAATTATACAAAATGCTCCCAACAAATTTCGTATTTACTACCAAAGCTACACATTCCCACATTAATGAAAAAGTAGATAAACCCCAAAGTTCCATAGTAAATCCTTTATTATATAAATTCTAATTTTACTATTTTAAATTTTCTACAAAACAATATACTTTTTCGGACCAATCCCAAATATCTTTACAATCATTTTCTATATAATAAACTTTATCCGATAATTCATCTGATATATGATTTTCTATAACACCTCTTTGACTTTTGGGGACAATGATTGCATATATCCAATCCTCTAATTTTACTTCATTTTTAACCTTTAATGGTAAAACACCATCAAAAACAGCATATGGATGTTTTGATATTTCTTCGTACTTAAAATAAAATCTCACTCCTGGAGTAAAATTTGTGCTTAAATCTTCTTCTGAAGGAAATCGTTTTAATTTTCTTTCCATTACCAAACGATCTCCAGCTTGACAATTTCCCCAAGCAAACATTATGTAATCAAAATAATCTTCCGGATCATTTGCAACATTTCGTTTTTCTTGTTTTAAAACATTCGCTGATAACTTTCTAACTTTAACAGCAGAAAGTAATCTTCCTGTATCAAATATATTAATAGCATTTTCTACTGGTGAAGTATGGCATACAAATTTTGTCATACAACCTTTTCTATAAGGACATTCAGTACATTCTGTGATTTTTAATGGTGGTTTTACATTTCGATAATGTTGGGCATTTTTTAAATTAGCTTTCACTTTTTCTAAAACAGTATTATCCTCTGATTCTAATATACAAGTTCTATTATTCATCTTTTCATAATTTATAAAATCAATTATATTTTTCATTTCCCAATCTGAAACTATGGGATATTGCGATAATTTTTTATAAAATACCCCATCCCATACTTCTGAGAAATCAAAATTTCCTATTTTTATAACCATATTTACCTCTCAATTTAAAGAAATTCAGATTTAATTGTTTTAATTATCGTAATATATTCACACAAAATGCTCCCAGTTAGTTTCATATTCTCCGCCAAAACAACAGTATTCCTCAGCCTCTTCCTTTGTGTAAAATAGCTTTATATTGTACTTTACATTATCTGTTACTATATCGTCATTAAAAATTTTATTACTGTTAGCTGTAATACCGTTTACACCTGCAACCATATATACCACACCAGTATCGGTTTCTCCATTTTTCATAGCGTCTTTAAGAGTGCTATCCATATCTTCAACACACTTAATATTATTGGTAATCTCATACATAATTAAGTATGTATTTTGAGATAGATTATTTTTATTCACATTGTATATCATTTTCACATCATAATAATTATATATATATTCAAATGAACCGCTTTTACTCCAATTCACTCTCTCAATATCACTTTTATATACCATTTTAAAACTTTCAATATTGTTTTTAATGTATTCATCAACAACATTTCTTATAGCTTTATTAAGGTCATCTTTATCGTAATCAGCAATTATTCTTGGATAAAATTCAACATCTGTAACAATATAGTCCTTTTTATATCTTGTTATTGTAATGCCGGACTTTTTAAAATCAGTTTTTTCAAAATCTGCAACTATGGTTGCTTTTTCTCCGTTTGATAAATCGCCGTTATCGACACATCTAAATGTGAAGTTTTCTTTTACTATATCAGGACAACTGCTTACATCAATTTCAGCAAAGCCCTTATCCGGTTTACCGAAAAAATGGACTTCCAGTTCCTTAAATGGATCAATAACACTGTTGCAGTTATATTCTTTATAACTACCATCACTAAAATAAATTAAAGTAGTATTTGTATTTTCCTTATATAGTTCACTGTTATCAATCACACCACAGGCTATTAAATTGAACAACATTACAACAACCGCAACTAACATTAAAAAGGACTTTCTATCCACCTTTTCACCTCAACCACCGAAATCACCATTTAATTAAAATACTTTTTCTACAACTTTTATAATATCACTTAATGTATGTATAACATAATCTGGTCTATCAGCATTACCAAAACCATACTCTGCAAATACAAAGGGAATTCCTGCAAAATGTGTAGCATTGCAGTCGCCTTGTGTATCTCCCACATAAACAGCTTTATCCAGACTATTTCTTTCCAACATCAGCTTAATATTTTCTCCCTTTGATAGTCCGGTATTTTCGTGACATTCAATATCCTCAAAAAAGCTTTCAAAATTATGTACTTTTAGAAATGTTTCTATATATCCACACTCGCAATTACTTATTATATATAGGCAAAAGCCTCTTTTTTTCAGTTCAATAAGAGTTTTTTCAAGGTTTGGAAACAATTTACCACCATTTTCTGCAAGATAACCCCTCTCACGCCTTGCACACAATGTCATTAACTCCATCGCTCTATCTTCTGACAAATTCGGAAAAAACACCTTAGCAATTTCCGGTGCAGTTTTTCCCATCTGAGATTTAAGAATTTCCTCTGTAAGTACATAATCTGCATCAGGATGAAGTTTTAGTTCATCATTAAACCCTCTTACCACCTCAAAAGAAGAATCCCATAATGTTCCGTCTAAATCAAAAATAATCCCATTTTTCATAATATTCTCCTAAAAATTAATTAATTTTCATAAACTCAAAAATTAGAACAATACAACCAACAAAAAACATATAATCAACTAACATTGAAACCATTCCTCTGCGTTCTTCTAATTTATCTTCACAGCTCTTGGCAACACTCTTAGAAAAGTTACCTGACCCCGGAAATAGATTTTTATATCCAAAGACAAATGTTGCTGCCGAAAACGCACATCCTATTGATAGTCTGCTTTCCCATGCAGCAAAAAGCATTACAATGCACATTATATCTATTAATCCGGCAATAACATATTGAAAAGCCTTAGGAATAAAATTTGAAAATACAGTCCATAATAGTATAAATATAGATATTGTAAAAATAGCTGCCAATCGAAAATAAAGCATATTCACTATAAAATCTCCCTACATCAGGCAAATTATGCCAATAATATATCTGATTTGTCTATTATTTTGTTTATGATTAATTCAAATAAAAATAGTTGAGAAAATCTCCTCAGCTATTATAACATATATTTACTAAATTTACATATTTATCAAACTAAATAAATACTAATTTTTGTATGTAATTATATGCCGTAGGTTAATAAAAACTATATCCATAAAGTTTTATATCCATAAAGTTTTATATCCATAAAGTTTATGCCAAAGCACTTTTAAGCTCATCAACCTTGTCCAACTTTTCCCAAGCTACATTAAGTTCTTCTCTTCCCATATGACCATAAGCTGCTGTTGGCTGATACTTTGTATGACGTAAGTTAAGATTTTCAATAATTGCAGCGGGACGCAAGTCAAACACCTTGTTAACAGCATAAACTAACTGCTCATTTGTAAACTTTGATGTACCAAAAGAATCTACAAATACAGATACAGGTTTTGCAACACCTATCGCATAAGCAAGCTGAACTTCACATTTCTTTGCAATGCCGGCACCTACAATGTTTTTAGCAACATATCTTGCCGCATAAGCTGCACTGCGGTCTACCTTTGTAGGGTCTTTACCACTGAATGCTCCACCGCCATGTCTTGAAAATCCACCGTATGTGTCAACGATAATCTTTCTTCCTGTTAATCCACTGTCACCTACCGGACCACCTATAACAAATCGTCCTGTTGGGTTAATATAGAACTTTGTATTTTCATCCATCATTTCTTTTGGAATAACAGTGTCAATAACATATTTTTTTATGTCACTACGTATTTGCTCAAGAGTAACATTTTCATCGTGCTGAGTTGAAACAACAACAGTGTCAATTCTTACAATTTCATCGTCGTTGTATTCAACTGTAACCTGAGTTTTTCCGTCAGGTCTTAAGTAAGACAATGTACCATCTTTGCGTACAGCTGTAAGTTGCTTTGCCAACTTATGTGCATATGAAATCGGAGCAGGCATAAGTTCAGGTGTTTCATCACAGGCATAACCAAACATCATACCCTGATCACCGGCACCAATCTGGTTGTATTGGTGCTGTTCGCCATCTTTAATCTCATAGCTTTCGTTAACACCCATTGCAATATCAGCAGACTGAGCATCAAGAGATGTAATGACAGCACAGTTATTTCCATCAAAACCACATTGGCTGTTATCATAACCTATTTTCTTAATTACATTTCTTGCAATTTCTGCAACATCAACAATAGCATTTGTTGATATTTCGCCCATAATATGCACCATACCTGTTGTAACAGTTGTTTCGCAAGCAACGTGTGAATTTTCATCCTGTGCCAACACCGCATCAAGTACTGCGTCAGAAATCTGGTCACAAACCTTATCGGGATGTCCCTCTGTTACTGATTCAGAAGTAAAAAAATGTTTAACCACTTTAACCAATCCTTTCCCGAGCCTATTCAGGCTTAATTTGAAAATTTATCCTCATAATATAAATCTACTATAACTAAAAAAGCCTTCCGGCTTTCACCGAAAGGCTTTAATCGATCTCATCTTCCGGCTTAACCGCAGGATTTGGCACCTTACAAAAAGCAGGTTGCCGGACTTCACAGGGCCTGTTCCCTCCGTCACTCTTGATAAGTTGGTAGCTTATTTAATTGTATTTATAATTTTACATAGTCTTATATAATTTGTCAATACCCAACAAATAAATTCGATATTTTCTACATAATTCGATACTAAAAAAACATTTTTTTGTAAAATTATTTTACTTTTAAATTTTTAAATATTTTATCTCTGAATTTATCTATATATGTCGAAATAATTCCTGTAAAGGCATAATCAAAAAGTAAGAAAACAATAATACCCAAAACAAGAAATACCACAGGAATATTGATTCCCATTATCTGATATTCTTCCGCAGGAATCCCCAGAAGATTTATTGATATAAAATATATGGATATAGCCGCAACTGAGAAAACTAAAATTTTGATACCTAACTGAATCATTCTGTTTTTTATATGGCTTTCAATAAATTGCTTAAGCATAGAATAATAACCAAAAAACAAAACATACAGCGAAACAGCCTCTTTGTCGGGCACAATAAGTAACGATACTATGCTCACTGCAATATACGAAGCAAATGCCCATTTACAGTTTGTTTCAATTACAAGTACAACAAGAATCATTCCTGCAAGTGCAGGAGTTGCGTAAGTAGCCACAGGTACAACTGCTGTAAGCATCATAACAACCACAGATATTGCTGAAATAACACCACACAGTGCTACATTAAAGGTACTTTTTCTCATATATCTTCACCTTTAACAGCAACTTATCAAATCACAACCCATACATTCACAACAAATATCAGCACAACAAAGCGATGTACATATATCACAACCGGAATATCCTCCGGCAGAACCACCTATTCCACTAGAAGAATCACTTGCACAAACGCAATTATCACCCCATCCTGATTTATTGGAATAGTTAGAATTTGGATTATATCCTCCATAACGTCCATTACGGCTTGAATTTATCTGGTTAAGTGCGGCACGATATTCGCTGTTGCCCGGATCCATATTGCAAGCCTGCTGAAAATGGTTGTATGCCTGCTCTATCCAACCTTTACGGAAAAGTATCGTACCCTTAAGGAAAAACCATTCAGCATCACGACTATTGACAGGTACACCACTCAATATCTGGTCAGCGTCTGATATTCTTCCGCTTTTTATTAACATACGCACATCGTGATATTTTGCACTTCCTCCCGATGAACCACCATATGCATAGTTATTATACCCACCTCTGTTACCTCCACCGAATTCTCTGCGTTGCTTGCGTATCTGGTCGTAAGCCTCATTAATCTCTTTCATTTTTTCTGTTGCAACGTCCGCCAAAGGGCTATCAGTATAATTATCTGGATGATATTTCTTTGCTAATTGCTTATAGGCTTTGGATATTTCCTCATCGGTAGCATTCGGTGACACACCCAATACGCTGTACGGATCATTCATATAGTTTTTTCCTCTCTATTATCTTTATTTTTCTTATCCTTGTGCTTATCAAAAATAATTTTCTTTTGCATTTGTCCAAGTCCCATATTCACCAAATTGTCAGAAATGGCACTGAAACTTTTTACATTCATCAAATTATATGCAGAAACAATTCGGCTTACAGTTAAATTCAATACACCATTTATATACATACTTCTTTCCTGTTGAGATAGTTCCTTATCTTTTAAAGAATAGACAAAGGGATTAAAATTATTGTCTTTCAAATCCTTTTCATAATCATCGGCAGCATCCATCAAATAAATCCATTTACCCAGAAAGTAACCAAATTCAGCAAAAATTTTCTCTTCACTTTCTGTTTTAGCCAATAAGAGCATAAGTTTTTTCATCATAATTGCCGTAGGTTCGGCACATTCGTCAAGCGATATATTTTCGCTCTCTTCTGCTTTACTTTGGCTTTCATTAAGTTCTCCTACAATTTCATCGACCCGAGGAAATTTCTTTAACGACTTTTTTCGCCAAGAATTTACAAAAATCTTTAAAAATCTAGCCAAAAGACCTTTAAAAAAAGAACTGTCCTTTATATTATCCTCCAGCTTATAATAAACTGTAACCACCGTTATTGCTGAAGCCAAGCTAAGCTCATCATTACCGTTTGCACAATAAAAGCATTTTTTCAGTGGATTACAAGTACAATGCTTTTTATAAACATTTTCACATCTTCCACTAAGTCCCATAGCCAGCAAAGCATAGCAGGTACAGTCATAACTTAAAGTCATTCTGGCAAATATACCATATTCCTCTCCAAGTTTTTTACATAAACCACAATATACACTTTTATACAGTTCAAAATCCTTTACAAGCAAATATGGCTTATAAGGCTGTAAATATCCAAACATATATGGCTCCCTTGTTTATTATTATATACATAATACTATATTTAACAGCCGTTATAATTAACAAGTTGTAAATTTTCAAAAAACGACGTTTTTCTATCCTGATATATAATACTAAATATCAGAGTATTTATCAGATTTTAAATGGCTCAGGGCAACCCCAACTACAATTTCAGTATAGGTTGCCCTGAATTTTTATAAAATTTTGACTTATTCTGCACTGATAATTTTATCCAGATTAAAAAACTTAATGGCATTTTTATACATCAGCTTCTCATATTCTTCCTGTGAAATTAAATCCTTTAATTCGTTAAAATACTGCTGATAAAGAGAGGGTTCTCCTTTTGGATTTAGCCCCATTGTGTCAAGTCCATCTATGGGATTATCTGTACCAAACATAATTTTATCAATACCACATTCCTTAATAGCCAATAGTGTGCTTTCTAAAGGTACCCAAGCAGTATCTCCATAAAGATTCTTCTGATTTTTAATAAGTTTTATAGCCTCACGATTATCTGTACCAAGTCCCATATGCCCCATTATAAAATTAACATTTGGATATTTAACAGCCATTTCATACACACCCATACAACTACATTCGGTAGTATTTCCTGTATGAACCAGCATAGGCAAATTAAAACTTTCTGCCAGTTTTATATATTCCTCAACCTGCGGTGAATTAAAGCTGATAAAAGAATGAAATGGATGAACCTTTATTCCCACTGTAATATCAAGATTATTTCTTATCATTGCAATAAGTTCATTCGACACCTTTTCATAGTGTGGCTTTACCCAAGGCATTACTGCTAGTTTTCCTTTATATTTTCTTGCAAAATCAAGTGTATCCTGAAAAACTGTTTCTTGAGATTTCTGAATAATATACGGCAAAATCTTATTATTATGGTCAAAAGCGACTGCTTCACAACTAGATATTATAGAAAAATCTATATTGTATTTTTCCATAGAAGCAATCAGAATTTCACCCGGCATTTTAAAATCCATAACTTCACCTATGTGTGCGTGCATATCAATAATCATATGGTTCACTCCTTAAAACCGAATAACATATTTAAATTTGTTAATCTATAATTTAATATTGACAATATTTGGGATATATTATAACATCTATGTAAAAAAATTCAATTAACCAATAATTAATTAACAGTATTAGCAAATAAATTATATTTTTCAAATATGCTGTCAAAATTTTACTTATAGTTTTATGTGATCCAAATTTTTCAAATAAAAATTATTGGCTGTATAGAATTTTTAATATATGTGTGCTATAATTACCCGTAATAAATAATAAGTTTTACACACAATATTAAAGAATAATGGAGGCTTAATAATATGAATATTTCTTTGCTGGGATGTGGCAGATGGGGTTCTTTTATAGCTTGGTATCTTGACCGAACTGGTCATAATGTTTACAGTTGGGGACTTGAAAGTGAGGAGATTTTCCAGAATTTAAAAGCAACACGTAAAAATGATTATGTTGAATTTAGTGATAATATAACAATAACTTCTGATCTTACACAAGCTGTAAATCACGCAGAGGTTATGATAATTTCAATAAGTTCTCAGGCTTTAAGCAATTTTATGGAAAGTCTATCAAAAGAAAATATTGAGAAAAAAGCCATTGTACTTTGTATGAAAGGCATTGAAGAAACCACGGGCAGACGTTTAACTCAAGTTGTGGGAGATTATATTGACACTAAAAAAACTCCTGTCGCTGTCTGGGTAGGTCCTGGACATCCTCAGGATTTTGTAAGAGGTATACCAAACTGTATGGTTATAGATTCTGACAACGAAGAACTTAAAAAGAAACTTGTAGATGAATTTTCAAGTGAGCTTATTCGTTTTTACTACGGACAAGACCTTATAGGCACAGAGGTTGGTGCCGCCGCTAAAAATGTAGTCGGTATAGCCGCAGGACTTCTTGATGGTATGGGCTATACTTCGTTGAAAGGTGCATTAATGGCAAGAGGTACACAGGAAATTTCAAGACTTATAAAGGCAATGGGTGGAAAAGAAATGTCGGCATTTGGTCTATGTCACCTTGGTGACTATGAAGCAACTCTGTTTTCTCAGTTTAGCCACAACCGTCGTTTTGGCGAAATGCTAATTAAAGGTGAAAAGTTCACTAAACTTGCTGAAGGTGTTTCAACAACTAGAGCTCTTATAAAGCTGAGTGAAAAATACAATGTAGATTTACCTATTGTAAATGCTGTTAATCAGGTTATAACTTATAATAAAGACCCTAAGGAAACTTTATCAAAACTATTTCTACGCTCAGTAAAAGATGAATTTTAATTATTAAAAGTATTATCCCCTACAATATTCGTTATCAAATATTGTAGGGGATTTGGATTTGATATAAATTTATAAACAGAAAAAGCTGATGATTACTTGTTAAAAAAATCATCAGCTTTTTCTTGTATAGGGTTAAAAAATGTTATTGTTGTGATTAGATTAGTCAAATAATAGCCCGTAAGAAAGATAATATAAGTCCGAGAAGGCTATTCACATAAAAACTTATATTATTAAGCTAAAATAATAAATTATATGGCACTAGTATTCAGCTCTAAAACACTTGTCATTTTAGATTAATCCACTATTTTGTGTCCAACTAATTTATGGGATTAAATTATGATAGAGTTTTTTTATATAAGAAGTAATTAACTAAAAGACAAATTTCTGCATATAGCTTCGCAGTTTCTATATTACAGAACTCTTACGGGCTATCTTGGAATATATTATATCATATTAACATTTCTTTGTCAACATATGTATTCAATAAATTTTAAAAAAACATATACACTATCCACAGAGGTGATTATATGTTTGCACCTATGCTAGACTCAAAAATTGTTGGCAGTGTTATAGCTGAATTCAGAAAAAGAAAAGGCTTATCACAGGAAGTTCTAAGTGGTTTGTCTGATATAGGACGAACACACTTAAGTGCTATTGAACGTGGTGAACGCAAACCAACACTTGAAACACTATATCGAATTTGTATTGCACTTGATGTAAAAATGAGCGATGTTATAGTTGAAATTGAAAATAGGCTTTAATATACTTTTTTAGGACTATATGTCCTAAATATTATTAGAACTCATTAGAACTCATTTAATTATTACTTTAACGAAAACACTGAAACATCTTGAAATAACCTTAAAAGTTTTGATTAAACTTTTTCAAAAGTTTACAGGTCGAGGACAGCGTCCTCGTCGGGATTTTAAAGGGGGGAACCCCCTTTAACTCATAGCTATATATTCTAAAAATATATTTTTATATGAATTTTATACTTTTTTAGGACTATATGTCCTAAATATCATCAGATAAAATATATTAATTTATAATTTTATCGGTGATAAAATTGAAATTAAGAATTAAAGATTTACGAGAAGATCACGATCTAAGCCAAAAGGAAATATCAAAAATCCTTGTTTGTGACCAATCTCTCTATTCAAAATACGAACGAGGAGAACGTGAAATACCTCTTAGAATGTTAATTATACTTGCCGATTACTATAAAACCAACCTTGACTATCTGATTTACCGCACAGATAAACCTGATATGCTATGATATTATCAATATAATTTAAACAGAATAAGATATAATAATTGTTATAATACAAATTTATTTTTATCTTTACTAAACAAAATCAATCTGCCACTTGACATTTGAACTGAAAAAGAGTATAAATTGTATTATGCAAAACATATACTAAAAGGCTATGATAAGGACAAAGCACATTTAGTTTTTTTAAGAGAGTTGACGGTTGGTGGAAGTCAGTAAAAACGAATGTTAAGCTATCCCCTTTAAGCTGACCTCTGAAATATTGTTTTTTATCAACAAAGTAAGAGAGTTCGGGTTCTCCCGTTACAGAGATAGACATTGCAAGATGTCGCAGAGGGGTCTGTTTTTTCAGACAATTAAGGTGGTACCACGGAACATTCGTCTTTCGTCCTTTTGTCGGGCGAAAGACTTTTTATTTTGTTATCATTTATTTTTATATTTTACGGGAGATGTTATTAATGCTGACATTAGATAGAATTTACCACGCATCATACGTACTAAAAGATGCTATCAGACCTACTGATATGATAAAATGCTCGGCTGATGTTATACCGGGTGTGTCAGTTTATCTAAAAACCGAAAATTTACAGGTTACAGGTTCTTTTAAAGTAAGAGGTGCTTACTATAAAATATCTCAGCTTACAGAAGAAGAAAAAGCAAAGGGCGTTATAGCTTGTTCTGCTGGCAACCACGCTCAGGGTGTGGCACGTGCCGCTTCTAAAAACGGTATAAAATCTTTAATATGTATTCCAGACGGAGCTCCAATCAGTAAAATTGAAGCTACAAAACGTTTGGGTGCTGAAGTTTGTTTGGTAAAAGGCACATATGATGACGCCTATGCTAAAGCTGTTGAATTGCAAAAAGAGAGCGGTGCATCATTTATTCATCCTTTTGATGACGAACTGGTTATTGCTGGTCAGGGTACTATCGGACTGGAAATAATCAACTGCAAACCTGAAATCGACGCTGTTGTTGTTCCTGTTGGCGGTGGCGGACTTATTGCAGGTGTTGCCTTTGCTATCAAATCTCTTAATCCTAATATTAAAGTGTATGGTGTTCAGGCACTCGGAGCACCTTCAATGGTAAATAGCGTAAAACACGGTCAGATTGAAACTCTTGATACTGTTCACACCTTCCAGGATGGTATTGCAGTAAAAACTCCGGGAACACTTACATACGAAATTGCAAGTAAGTATGTTGACGATTTTATAACTGTTACCGATGATGAATGTGCAGCAGCTATTCTTAAACTTATAGAACGTCAGAAACTTGTTACAGAAGGTGCAGGTGCCAACGCATTCGCCGCTGTAATGTTCAATAAAATCCCTGACCTTAAGGGTAAAAAGGTATGTTGTCTGCTTTCAGGCGGTAATATTGATGTTACAATTCTTTCAAGAGTTATTAATCGTGGATTACAGATGAGTGGCAGACTTGCAGAACTTACAATAGAATTGCTTGACAAGCCAGGACAGTTGCAAGGCGTTTCTGAAATTATATCAGGTCTTGGTGGAAATGTAGTTTCTGTTGCACACGACAGAGCCGAACTTAACTCTGACATTAACGCTTGTTACCTACGTATCAGTATGGAAACAAGAAATCAAAGTCACGTTGATGAAATTAAAGCTGAACTTATTAAAAATGGTTACAGAATAGTATAAAAAATAAGCATTGCAAAATCACTTTCATTGCTTATTCAATGATATTATTACATATTTATGGAGGTAAGAAAAATGGCAGAAAAGATTTATACAAAAAATGCACCAGACGCAATAGGGCCTTATTCACAAGCAGTTGTAAGCAATGGCTTAGTTTTTACATCAGGTCAAATTGCTATAAATCCTGCAACAGGAAACGTTGAGGCTACTACAATAGCTGAACAGACTGAGCAAGTTATGAAAAACCTTGGTGCAGTTTTAGAGGCATCTGGTTCAAGCTATGACAAAGCAGTAAAAACAGTATGCTTTTTATCTGATATGGGCGATTTTGCTGTATTCAATGAAATTTACGGTAAATATTTTTCAAGCAAGCCTGCACGTTCTTGCGTAGCTGTAAAAGAACTTCCAAAGGGTGTTTTGGTTGAAGTTGAAGTAATTGCTGAAGTTTAATAAAATAAATCAACTTTATAGTACAAATAAAAACCGGACTATTGTGCTTTTTATAGCATAATAGTCCGATTTTTATCAGAATTAATTATTATGTTTGTGTTTTGTAAGCAAATGTCAAAAATTAACAGTTTATTAACTATTTAATATACAAAAATACTATAATTTAATTAAGTATTATTTTGAAATATGCTTTTTTATAGCATTAAAAGATTCTATACTTAAAACGTGTTCAATACGACAAGCGTCCTCTTTTGCAGTTTTTTCGCTTACACCCAACTGCATAAGCCATTTTGTGAAAAGTTTGTGACGCTCATACATTGTATCGGCAATTTCAAGTCCTTTTTCGGTAAGTTCGATATAACCTTTTGCATCCATAGTAATATAATCGTTTTCACGCAAATTTTTCATTGCTACACTTACACTAGGTTTTGAAAAACCCATTTCTTTTACTATATCAACAGAACGCACTTCCCCGTTACGCTCTTTGATAATCAGTATAGTTTCAAGATAATTCTCTGCGGATTCTTGTATTTTCATAGTACACTCTCCGTTTTAATAAAATTTATTAAAATAATATTAAGCGTTACTTAATACTTAACCATTTTATTCAATAAACACCAAATATAATTTTATTGAATAAATACAATTACATTTTATCACACAGCTAACTTTATATCAATAAGCATTTTAATTATAATTAAAGCTGTAAAAACTATCTTTCAATACACTAATATTTAAGCGAGGTTAATTTTTATGGGATTTCTTGACAAACGTTCAGACACTGAAAAAGAATTGGAGAGCTATTATAAAAAACGAGAAAAACAAAACACTGTAAATAATCAAAATACAAACAATATAAATAATAATTCTGAAAAACCGAAAAATAAAAATACTTTATCTCTCGTTGCTCTAATAGTTTTTATTGTTTTATTTTTTGCTATAATAATTTTATCATCAATAAATACAGGAGCCTGTTTAATTCCAACAGGACTTATGTTCGCTATTATGCCTATGATAATATTTTTTAACGATGGTGCTAAATCTCCAAAATTTCCTTTTATATTAGTTTCACTTATAGGTGTCTGCATAACTGCTGGTGGTATTGCTATGTTAATAGGAGATAATGCCACAGAAATCTTTGAATCTTTTATGAGCAGTATCCTACCTTTTGTATTTGTTGGTGGATTTTTATTGGGATTTTTATATTTAATATTTGAAGTTTTATATTTAATGTTAAAAACGATAATATCAACAAACAAAAACAGCGTTGTAAATATAAAATAAAAGCTACCGTTGTAGATATGTTAACCAAGCGTGGTGATAAAGGAAAAACATTATATTTACCGGTATACAAATATTCTTACTTAGGCAAAGAATATACTGTTCATGAAGATATATATCGGAATTCTATATCATTAAAAATAGGTGACAATACTGATATATTCATAAATGAAAATAAACCAGATGAGTTTTATATAAAACATCCAGAAGATACAATTATGTTTATAGTTATTGGAGCTATGTTTATAGTAATAGCTATTTGTATATTTTATAATATATTTTTTGCCCCCGCTAATTAACATAACTCTGTGTAAAATTTGCAAATATAAAACATAACAACTATTTGAGTTTTTTCAAATAAAATACATAAAATTTTAATGAGGTGAAGTTATGAATTATTCTATTTTAAGAAACCTGTCTTACGGAATGTTTGCAGTTGGAGTAAGTGGTGCTGAAAAGAAGTCCGCTTGCATTGTAAACACTGTTTTTCAGATTAGCTCAAAGCCTGCGATCGTTGCAGTAAGCGTTAACAAAAGCTGTTACACAGCAGAACAGATTGAAAAAACAGGAAGATTTTCTGTTACTGTTCTTAACACTGAAACACCAAAAGAGGTGTTTACTGCACTTGGCTTTCAAAGCGGTTATGACAAAGATAAGTTGGCTGAAGTAAACTACACTGTTGTTGATGATTTGCCTATTATTACACAGGGAATTTGTTGTTACCTGATATGCAAGGTAACAGATAAAACTGAAGTTGGCGACCATACTGTTTATTTTGCAGAAGTAACAAATTCAAGCGATATGGCTGTTGGAGAACCTATGACCTATGCTTATTATCATAAGGTTATAAAAGGGTCTGCCCCACCAAAAGCACCTACATTTGGTACTTTTACTCCTGAAAAAAGTGATGATAAACCTCAGTATGTATGTGAAATATGTGGTCATATATATGACGGTGACATACCATTTGAGGAGCTTGATGATGATTGGGTTTGCCCTATATGCAAAATGCCAAAAAGTCATTTCAAGAAAAAATAAAACACACAGGGCGTGCTGTTAGATAACAGCACGCCCTTAATTTTACATATAGATTATAGAGTTATATCTGTTCCATAATTACGCCTACATCGTGCTTTACACGGTCATGCTCTTCTGCACGTTTAGCGTTATTAAAACGGTCGGTTGTTCCCACAAGATAACCGGTAATTCTACGGATACGTTCAAACTTAACAGGTTCCAGTGTATAGTCAATATCCACATAGTCACCATCAACTTTAATATCCATTGCAAGTATATTTTTACCGTGGAATTTTTCTTTTCCGTGGTTTATATATGCGTTAATTTCTTCCTGTGGCAATGTACCGCCACTAACAGTTACATTAATATCTGACATCAGTATTCCTCCCTATATTTTTGATGTTATTAAAATTGTACCACTATATATTGTGTTTGTCAATTAAAAACAATAACAATTCTTATTTTAGGAAGAACTATGATTTTATAATTCCTCGGTAATTATCTGATATGACAATGAACGGTTTTTATATCTTACATCATCAGTTACTTCTTTGATAACCTCAATAAAAGGTGGTAATTCAAATTTCTGCTCCTCACTGCTTAGTTCAAGTTCCAAAATAGCTCTGTCATTCCAAAATGGATATATATCTAACTCAAAAATCTGACCATTATAAGTAAAGCAGTGACGTACCTTTTTTATAGGAGTGCTGTCAGGGTCTATATAGAATATGAGGTCTTTCCAACCTTGTTCAGAAATATCATCTTCAAGTTCTACACAGGTAACGCTTGTAATTCTCTTTTTATATGTCTTTTTATATGTTGTTTTTCCATTCAGCGTACTTTTTCTTATACGCATACCAGCAGTACTTTGCTGTTCTCTCAGATAAGCCTGCTCCATCTCTATTTTTATATAAAGTGGTTGTTTTTCAAGTAGATCGATATCAGGCATTTTTATAAGAAATTTTCTCTCAATTTCCAAAGGTAAATTCACACCCATATATTTTCCTCCTTATTCTCTGCAAATAAATATTATACACATCAGATATGAAAATATTTACGTAAATTTATGCTACCACATAGTACATATGGTAGCATAAATATCAAACAATATATATAACACTGATTAAAAATGTACAAAAATTATTTGTTAATAAACTTACTCATCAATGTAAAACCATTATCATTGTATACACCAGTAGCTTCAGCAGATTTTTCATCAAAAATATCTACATCACTATTTACTTTCTGATTACTGGTATAAATAAGATATGGAACAGGTTTGTTTGTGTGAGTTTTAATTTCAAGAGGTGTCGGATGATCCGGGCAAATAAGAATTTTATAATCATCACCACAATCTTCAAAATACTTTACAAGTGGTGCGAGAATTTTATTGTCTATCAACTCTATTGCCTTTACTTTGTTTTCAACCTCTCCCCTATGACCACACTCATCAGGTGCTTCAACGTGGATATAAACAAAGTCCTGTCCACGCTCAAACTCATCAATAGCTGCTTTCAGCTTGCCATCAAAATTTGTGTCAATATAACCTGTGGCACCTTCTACATCTGGAGTAGCCATTCCTGCACAGATACCAATACCCTTAAGAAGGTCAACCGCAGAAATAACTGAGCCTTTTACACCATATTTGCTTTCAAAACTGTCAAGCAATGGCTTTGTGCCTTCACCCCACAACCATATAGAGTTTGCAGGTCTTTTACCGTTTTTGATTCTTTCAAGATTAACAGGGTGATCTTTAAGAATATCATAGCTCTTTACCATCAATTCATAAAGCCCGTCAACATAATCTCCCTTTGGAATATATTCCTTAATAGGCTTTCCTGTAATATCGTGAGGAGGAGTTAAAACTCCGGGATTAGGCTCGCCGTTTGACCATACAAGACAATGACGATAACTTACGCCCGGATAAAATTTGAATATTTCATTTCCCAGTTTTTCCTGTACATACTCAACAAGCACTTTAGCCTCCGCTGTTGAAATATCATCTGCACAGTAATCAAGAATTGTTTTATCACTATATTCGTTTTCATCAGAAAGAGTTACCAGATTACAACGTAATGTTACATCTGTATCCTTTAAGTCTATGCCAATACTTGCCGCCTCTAATGGTGAGCGACCGGAATAATACTTAGCAGGCTCATAACCCATTACAGATAGGTTAGCAACATCACTACCTGGTTTAAGTCCATCAGCAACAGTTTTTATAAGACCTATTTCACTGTCCTTAACCAAAGAGTTCATACAAGGCTTGTCTGCAACCTCCATAGGTGTTTTATTTCCAAGCTGTGGTACGGGAGTATCTGCCATACCGTCGCATAATACTACTGCATACTTCATAATTTATCTCCTTTAAAAACGTATACTTATTAGAATATAATAAGTTTGGTAATATTATAAACCCTAACCCGACAATATTCAACCCACCGCAGTTAATTTCTGCAATAAAATCTAATACCTTAAAAACTATAATTTACAGATAACAAATATAAATTTCTTTTTCTTTATAATAATAACTTTTACAATATGTGTGATTGAGCAAAAACACTCAGTTCAAACATTTTGTTATATATTTTTTATCAATAATTTACAAGTTTTATTTTTTTGAAATTTTTTGAAAAAAAGTGTTGACTTTTTTTCAAAAACGTATATAATAGATACTGTTGTTGATGAACACAACAACACAAAACAAAGATTGCGGAATTGTGTAAGGGTAGCACAGCAGACTCTGACTCTGTATGTCTGGGTTCGAATCCTAGTTCCGCAGCCAAAGACCTTTGACAATCGTCAGAGGTCTTTTTTCATATAACAACACTCAAGTTCTATTATATGTTGGAGTAATAACTTTTTGATTCTATAATAAATGAGGTCATAATATGAACATATATGATTTTGACAATACAATTTACAAAGGTGACAGCACCGCCGATTTCTATATATACAGCCTTAAAAAGCACCCTAAAATGATATGTACCTTACCCCGTTTATTAAAAGCATTTACAAAATTTTATATTTTGAAAAAAGGTACAAAAACAGAATTCAAAGAAAAGATGTACAGCTTTTTAAAATATTGCAACACAGAAAAAGATGTAGAGAACTTCTGGAAAAGTCATATAAAAAATATTAAAAGCTGGTACATAAAGCAACAAAAAAGTGATGATATTATAATTTCTGCCTCTCCAAAATTTCTGCTTGCAACTCCCTGTAAAATTCTGGGTATAAATCACCTGATAGCAAGCAATGTAAACCCAACAACAGGAAAATATAATGGCGAAAACTGTCACGGAACAGAAAAAGTGAACCGTTTATACAACGAATATCCTAAAACTATTGTGGTTGATGAATTTTATTCAGATTCATACAGCGATACACCATTAGCTGAACTTGCAAAGAAGAGCTTTATGGTTAAAGGAGATAATATAACAGACTGGATATTCAAATAAAATTTAAAGTTATCAACAAATTAACACCGAAGTAGGACATATATACTGTCCAACTTCGGTGTTAGTTTTATCATATATTATTCTCAAGATACTCTTCAACTGAGTAAACACAGTTGGCACCATCTGAAGCGGCTGTTACAACCTGACGAAATGCTTTTGCTCTTACATCACCTGCAACAAAAATACCTTTTGCAGAAGTTTTTCCATCTTCACCAGCTACTACATATCCTCGTTCATCAAGTTCTACAATCCCATTTAATAGTTGCGAATTAGGCACACTTCCCACCGCAATAAAAACTCCGTTAACAGGTAATATCTGTGTACTGTCATTCTTTCCTATTTTTATGGCATTAACTTTTTCCTCTCCCACAATCTCGGTTATCTTGGCATTAAAAATTGTATTTACATTTTCAAGAGCTTTTACCTTGTCTTGTAAATCTCTATTGGCTCTGAATTGATCACGTCTATGAATAATAAATACCTTTTCTGCAAATCTTGAAAGTAATACTGCATCTCCCAAAGCAGTGTCCCCTCCGCCTGCAACTGCAACTGTTTTTCCACGATAAAACGCACCGTCACAAACAGCACAATAAGAAACACCTTTGCCTATAAATTCAGTTTCACCACTAACATCTAACTTTTTACGTTCAGCACCCAAAGCATAAATTATAGTTTTTGTATCAATAGTCGAACCATCACTAAGGACTATATAATAACCATCATTAACAGGTTTAATTTCTATAACCTCTGCCCTATGAAACTTTGCACCTAGTTCTTCTGCGTGTTCTCTGAATTTCTTTCCTAAACTAAATCCATTTTCACCATACAAGCCAGGATAGTTGTCTACACGCTCACTATCTGTAATCTGTCCTGCACCCATATATATTTTTTCAATTATAATAGAATTCAGCTTTGCTCGTTGGGCATATATTGCCGCAGTCAGCCCGGCTGGTCCACTGCCCAAAATAACACAATCATACATAAAAATAGCTCCTTTTTAAATTATTAAAAAATTTATAAATCGACCTTACTGCACACTGCACATTTTTTCATACTTTTAGGCAGTTTTACCTTTCTGAATTCCATATCAAGTGCATTATAAGTTAAAATGCAACCTATAAGCAATTCACCTACACTTGTAATGTATTTAATTGCCTCCATAGCTTGTAAACTACCTATTACACCTGCCATTGCACCAACAATACCAATCTTTTTTTCTTCTGAGTTAACCTCTTCCTCAGGAGGATTTTTAAATATACAGCGATAACAAGGAGATTTTCTTGGTACATATGTCATAAGCTGACCTTGAAAGCCGTTAATCCCTGCGTGAGAAAAAGGTTTTTTTGCCAGTACACAGGCATCACTTATAAGGAACTTAGAAGTAAAATTATCTGTACAATCAACAATAAAATCGTACTCCTCTATAATCTTTGCAATATTAACATCATTTACATAGATGTTGTAAGTTTTTACAGTTACATCAGGATTTATTGAAAGAATTGTTTCTTTGGCTGACTGCACTTTTTCCCTTCCAAGATTATTTGTTGAATGTATAATCTGACGCTGTAAATTAGATAAATCAACCACATCGGCATCTGCAATTCCTATTGTACCTACACCTGCTGCCGCTAGATACATTGCACAGGGTGACCCCAGCCCTCCTGTTCCTATAATCAACACCTTAGACATCATAAGCTTTTTTTGTCCGGTTAAACCAATTTGATTCAGCATTATATGTCTTGAATAACGTTCAATTTGTTGTGAAGAAAGTTCCATATATATCACCTCTGCTTTATAAAAACTTTATAATAATAATACAAGATTACAGGTTTAATATACCATATTTATTATCTAATTACAACAAAAGTTAGTTTCATATTTAAAGTAAATACGGAAAATATATAAATACATTTATCTGATAATTTGTATTAAATTTAACAAGAAGTATATTGATTTGACAACGTAAAACTGATATTATATTTTATAATACTTATACAACAATTACAATTATTATATACAAAATAATCTCAAAAAACAGAGGTATTAATTATGAAAAAAATACAGATATCAACTCTTGCCATACTGACAATATCAGCATTTGGGCTGGTAGGCTGTGCCGAAAGCAGTCAGGCTGTGGCGGCTTCCCCTACTGAAGCATCATTTCCAACAGAAAAAGTAACAGAAGCAAAAATTCTTTGCAATCTTCAAATACAATCTTTAGATAAACAAAATTTGACAGACAATGTTATTTATACAATAACACAATTAAACAGAAATGGGACAAGTAAATTAATAGCAGATAATATTAAAACAGAGAATGGAATAACTAATCTTGAACTCGAAAGCGGTAAATACAAAATATCCTCAAATACAGGTAATTTTGAATCAGAAATAACTATATCTGAAGATGAAACTAACAAAACTATTACTGCTGAAAATAATAGCTTTTACAACACATTAAGTCAAGCAAAAGGTGTTTGCATTATAGGAGATAGTATAACCATTGGTTCGGTTACAGACGGTCACGGATGGTATGAAGGATTGATTGAAAAATTCCCTAATATTGAAAGTGTAGACATAGCAGCTAAAGGCGGACAAACTTCAGCCTCTTTATTTGATAACGAAACCGATATGTCTACTATTATGAACACTACGGCAGACACATATATAGTTGCTCTTGGCATAAATGATGTAATTTATCGTAACAGCGACAGCAGAAGTACCTCCTATACCTCAGCAGAATATATCAGAAATTTTGAAAAACTCATAAGAACTATAAATAATAAAAATGATATAACAGAAAATAAGTTTATTTTTATAGCACCTTTTGAACATATAAACAAAGAATCATACGCTATGCCTAAATATATTCGCCGTGAAAACACTCACGAGGAATATACAGCAGAGTTATATAATTGGTGCAAACAAAACAACTACACATTTGTTGCACCAATGAACTATATTAAAAATCAGCTTGAAATTCTGGAAAATCCACAGGATTACACGGCAGATGATATTCACCCTTCATATCCCCTTGGTACAAGATTATTTTCTGAAGGAGTTTACGAAAGTTCAGTTATAGCTGATACAGGCACACTCAGCATAAATCAGCTTTATTACACGGAAAAACAACGTGCAAAAACTGATAAAAGCTATAACTCTTACCCTACTGATTATATTCTTACAGATGTATCTGACAATGTTTTAAAAAGCACTTATTTTACCATAAAAAACTACACTACCGGCAAATATATAGAGCTTGATGACAATAACGGAGAATACACATATTCAGCTGAAAGTAGTCAGCCACACTATTACCACCCAATAGCAGATGATGGTTCATTTAAGATAAATAACATTCCTGAAGGCGGATATATTATAAATGTAGAATACAACACATTAAACTACAATTCATATCTTGATACTAAAATTGTATTTGTAAACGGTGGAAATACAGAAACACGCTCTTATGTTTATATGAAAGCTCAGTAATATTATTAGCACCTAAAACACACTTCTGCCATTGAATAAAAATGTATCTGCATTTTTATTTAATAATAGCATTAAACCTCCCTGTAAAGGTAATACTAAAAACAGTAATTACCATACAGGGAGGTATTTTTATGCATTACAGCAAGGTGGAAATCTGCGGAGTAAACACCTCTAAGCTGAAAGTACTTAAAGAGTCAGAAAAAACAGAACTCCTGCGTATTATGAAGGAAGGTACACCTGCACAGCGTACAAAAGCAAGAAACGAAATGATTAATGGTAACTTAAGGCTTGTATTAAGCGTAGTTCAACGCTTTACAAACCGTGGTGAATGTCCAGACGATTTATTCCAGGTGGGATGTATAGGGCTTATTAAGGCAATAGACAATTTTGATGTAACAGTGGGAGTTAAGTTTTCCACATATGGAGTACCTATGATTATCGGTGAACTAAGAAGATTTTTGAGAGATAATAACAGTGTACGTGTAAGCAGAAGTATGCGTGACACAGCTTATAAGGCTATGCAGGTTAAAGAACAAATAACAGCAAAAAACAATCGTGAGCCCACAATAGAAGAAATCGCTAAAGAACTTGATATTCCAAAAGAAAATGTTGTTCTGGCATTGGAGGCTATTGTTGAACCTGTATCACTTTACGAACCTGTTTTCTCAGACGGAAACGATACAATATACGTAATGGATCAAGTTGGTGACAATAACGATGAAAAAAATTGGCTGGAAGAAATATCCTTTAAAGAAGCGATGGCTAATCTCTCGGACAGAGAAAAAAATGTACTTTCTCTGCGTTTTTTCAAAGGAAAAACCCAAATGGAGGTAGCAGAAGAAATAGGTATCAGTCAAGCACAGGTATCAAGAATTGAAAAAGGGGCATTAAACAGAATTAAAAGTGAAATGTAATACCATTTTCATATGAGTGTTTATTGAAGGGATTTAAAATTTATGAAAAAGTCAAACTTTTCAAAAGAAATAACTAAATTTTGGATTTTAACAATACTAACTTTAGTCATAACTATTGCTGATGTTTCATTAACTTTTATAGGTACACCCGATTTATCCAGAGAATCTAATCCATTGATATACACAGTGGGATTAGGTTGGGAGGCACTTATAACTGCAAATATTATTGTAACTATCCTTTTTATCGGACTATATTATTATTCGTTTGTACGTTTTAAACCACCTGTAATTAAATGTAATGGGTTTAAAGAATTTTATTCAATAATTAATTTTAATCAACCTGATAAATTCATATGGACTCTATACAAAATGCCTAAAAACAAACTCGCTTACTCTTATCTTCTTGCCTGCGGTGGATTTCTTACTGCGTTAGTTTCTATACTTAGAATCCGTGCAGTACTTGAATGGATTGGAATTTTAACCAATAGTGAATTTGCATATTCATATTTCAGATTAATCCAAAATATTAGCTTTGTTACACCTATTGGAAGATTTGATATGATATTATTTTTGTTATTTCCAACAATGTTTGCCTGCATTTACTGGTATTACAAACAATACAAAATTAATAAAAGTGCATTAAAAAATCAAAATAATAATTTACCTGTTCCAATAATATAAAAATTTATTTATAAAAAGTTTGCCCCACTGTACTTGAATTTGTACAGTGGGGTTAATAATAACATTATAAGCAGGTTTTGGGGACTTGCTTTAATTTTTTCAATTCCTTGAAACATTACAAAAATACTATATTTAGCTGTTTTAAAGGAATTGTATATATCACAGGTTAACCTGTAATTAATTTATTGAATATAAACTTATCATCAGCTACACTACATTCCACTTTGTCACCGGCTTTGATTTTGCCCTGCAAAATTTCTTCGCTTATATTATCCTCTATGTTAGAACTAATTGCTCTTCTTAATGGTCTTGCACCATATACAGGGTCAAATCCAACCTTAGCTATATGCTTTATAGCTTCGTCAGTAAATGTAACTGTAATATCAAGGTCGGCTAGTCTTGTTTTAAGAGATTTCAGCATAAGCCTTGCAATCTCGCCAATTTCAGTATCAGAAAGTTTTTTAAATACAATAATATCATCAACTCTATTTAAAAATTCAGGACGAAATGTATTTTTCAATTCTCCCATTACTGTTTTCTTTATCTTCTCAAATTCATCATCTGCTTTCTGTTTGCTATCACTAAAAGCAAATCCAAGTTCATTTGAATTCTGATTTGTAATATATCTTGCACCTACGTTAGATGTCATAATTATAACTGTATTTCTGAAATCGACCAATCTGCCCTGAGAATCTGTAAGTCTGCCATCATCAAGAATTTGCAACAACATATTGAATACATCTGGATGTGCCTTTTCAATTTCATCAAACAATACAACTGCATATGGATTACGTCTTACCTTTTCAGTAAGCTGACCTCCCTCATCATAACCTACATATCCTGGAGGAGAACCAACCAACTTAGAAACAGCGTGCTTTTCCATAAACTCCGACATATCCAGTCTTATCATATTGTTTTCATCGCCGAACATAGCCTCGGCAAGTGCCTTGCAAAGCTCGGTCTTACCAACACCCGTAGGGCCCAAGAATATAAATGAGCCTATCGGACGTTTTGGGTCTTTCAAACCTATCCTGCCTCGTCTAATTGACCTTGCAACGGCAGAAACAGCCTCTTCCTGACCAACTAGTCTCTTGTGGAGAATTTCTTCCATTTTCAGAAGTCTTTCGCTTTCTTCTTCAGTAAGCTGTGAAACAGGTACGCCTGTCCAGCCTGAAACAACCTCTGCAATATCCTCCTCTGTAACCTGATTAACACTTTCGCCTCTCTGGGATTTCCACTCGTTTACAGCATTTTTGTACTTTTCACGAGCCTTCTTCTCCTGATCTCTCAGTTTTGCTGCTACTTCAAATTTTTGTGCATTAACAGCAGCACTTTTCTCAGATTCAAGGCGGTCAACTTCTTTTTCAAGTTCTTTTATCTCACTAGGCTCTGTATGGTCTTGCAAACGAACTCTTGAAGCTGATTCATCAATCAAATCTATCGCCTTATCAGGCAAAAATCTATCATTGATATATCTTGATGACAACTTTACAGCCGCTTCAATAGCCTGATCTGTAATTTTAACTTTATGGTGTGCCTCATACCTGTCACGCAAACCCTTTAGTATTTCAACTGTTTCTTCCTGTGTTGGTTCTCCAACAGTAACAGGTTGAAAACGACGTTCCAAAGCAGAATCTTTTTCAATATATTTGCGATATTCATTCAAAGTTGTTGCACCAATAACCTGAAAATCTCCCCTTGCAAGTGAAGGCTTAAGAATATTTGCCGCATCTGACGAACCCTCAGCACTTCCTGCACCTACAATAGTATGCAATTCATCAATAAATAGAATGACATTGCCTGAATTCTTTACTTCGTCAATAGCATTTTTTATTCTGTCCTCAAAATCACCACGGTATTTAGTGCCTGCCACCATACTTGTTAAATCAAGTGAAACAACCCTTTTCCTCTGCAACAAATCAGGAACTTCATTGTTTGCAATTTTAAGTGCCAAACCTTCTGCAACTGCTGTTTTACCAACGCCTGGTTCTCCAATAAGACAAGGATTATTTTTCGAACGTCTTGATAAAATCTGAATCACCCTGTCAATCTCTTTTTTTCTGCCAATTACAGGGTCAATCTCACCCTTTTTAGCTTTTTCTGTAAGGTCAACACCGTATTTATCCAGCGTTTCGGTTTTTCCATTACTATGCTTTCTGTTACTTTCTGAACTACCACCAAAACTGTTTGAAACTTCTCCTTGAAGTTGATTTTTTATGTTATCAACAATCTCTGCAGGTTTTGCACCAATCTCATTTATAATTCTTACTGCATAGCTATCACTGTCCTCAATAAGAGCAATAAGTAAATGCTCGGTTCCCACATAGTTGTGATGCAGATTAGATGCAATCACCATAGACATTTGAATAACTCTCTTACTGCGTGGAGTAAGGTCATTAGTTGTAAGTCGTGTAACACTACCTGCACCTATTTTCTCTTTTATAATGCTTTCAACATCTTCAAAGATTACTCCTGAATTTTCAAGAGCAACATATGCAACACCGGAATTTTCCTGCAACAATCCAAGCAAAATATGCTCTGTGCCTATATATGTGTGGCCTAGCGATTGTGCATCCTCAATGGCATAATTCATAGCTTTGTTGGCATTCTCTGTAAAACCTGTAAACCTGTACATAAATCATACCTCCTGTTTGTTTTTCATAATACTCTCTATTTTAATTTAATTCCTTATAAATCCGTGTCGAAATGCTGTATAGAAAGCAGCGGCTTTTATTTAAGTTGCTTTTTCAAAAATTCTGCCCTTAGTTCATCTCTTTGCTGTGGTGTAAGCTCCTTACCTGCATTTTGAGTAAGAGTTGAAGGCTGAAGTTCTACCATAAGTGTATTTATACTGTCCAATGTAATATCATCAATAATTTTTTCAGCCACACCCATTCTTACAGCCGAAAGTAACGACAGATTTTCCTTATTATTAATCATAAGAGCATATTTAAGAGTACCCAGACATCTCATAATATAATCTTTAGTTTCAATACGCTTACACAGCTGAGCTCTTGCCTCACGTTCATTGCCTATTATTTGCATTGTAACACTGCGAAGATTTTCAATAGCTGTTTCTTCAGAAAGTCCCAGAGTTACCTGATTTGAAAGCTGATACATTCCAACCTGCGGTTCAGTTCCCTCTCCAAATGTTCCTCTGAGGGTTAGACCTATTTTTGAAAGATTATCTTCTAAGCGATTTATAACTCCACTTGACTGCAATGCAGGTAAATGGAGCATTACCGAAGCTCTAAGACCTGTACCAAGATTTGTAGGACACTGTGTGAGATAACCTAACTTGCCATGGAAAGCAAATCCCAGTGCATTATCCAACAAAGTATCAATTTTATCTGCTACTTCAAATGCAGATTTTAAAGATAAACCGTCTGAAAGTACCTGTATTCTGAGGTGATCCTCTTCGTTAATCATAATACTTACAGATTCGTCCTCAGTAAGTAAAAGATATTTACCTGCTCGGTTCCTTGCAAATTCAGGGCTTATAATATGACGTTCAGCTAATGAATTCGCTTCAACAGGTGAAAGCTGTGACATATTGATAAATCTGAAAGTTTTGGCAATATAAGAATTGCTGTTTTCAAGAGCATCCTTTACTTTGTTGGCAATCTCATTTTTCTGTTGTAAATTTAACAGATGTGGAAATGGATAGCCATTAAGATTTCTAGCCAATCTTATACGGGAACTTATAGCAACATCGCCTTCTGCCCCACTCTTTTCATACCACTTATCAGCCATTCTGCTCACTCTCCATTTCGTTTATCTTATCTCTCAGCTTTGCAGCAAGCTCAAAATTTTGTTCCTTAACAGCCTGTGCAAGCTGTTGTCTTGCTTTTTCTATTTCTCTTACAGCTTTTACATCTGCTCCGGCATTTGCGGCAACCTTTCCGGTGTGCCTTATATTGCCGTGAATTTTCTGAATTGATGGTAACAACTCATCATAAAAGTTAGTATAACATTCTGCACAACCAACCTTACCTGACCTTGCAATATCTGCAAAGGAAGATCCACAAGATTTACAGCGTGTAGCACTTGTTCGTGACGGCAAACCATCTCCAAAAAAACTGCCTAAAAAGCTGCTGAAATCTGTGGCTGTGTGTGCAAACACATTGCCAAGTCCTTTTGCTTTAGCGCAGTGGGGACACAGCCACATTTCTGTATATTTACCATTTACCATTGATTTAACGTGTGTAGTAGCCTGATTTTTTCCACATAATTCACAAATCATAAATATTCCTCCTGTTTTAATTATTTCACTTAATTTTATATTTAACTTTAACTTTTATATTAAATTTACACTTGCGTTAACATCATATTTTTAAATACAGTAGCTCTTACCGTATTCCTGATTGGTTTTGGAATATCTGCAAAAGCACGTTCAGAAACACCCGCCGATATTATTCTCGCCACTTCAGAGTTAATTATATTGCTTGAAACAAGATTTTCTAAAATCATATTAGCTGACGTTGCATCAAGGGCAATTCCAATAGAATTTATAACATGCATTATAACAGTATCTTTACTTGCAGTAAGATGAACTCTTGTTATTCGGATATATCCACCGCCTCCACGTCTGCTTTCTACAACATATCCTTTCTCCTGAGTGAAACGTGAGCTTAAAACATAGTTAATCTGACTTGGTACACAACCAAGACTGTTAGCAAGCTCATTACGCTGTATTTCTGCAATACCGTCACTTTCATCAAGAATATTTTTTATATATTCAGCAACAAGGTCACTCATTCTCATAATTGTCACCTCTCATATTCAGGTCTTGTAATATTATCCAATAAAAAAATAGATACTTTTTTAACTAAATATTAACTTTCTTTGACCTTAGGTTTTTGATTTTGTCTGACCTTTGAATATATTGTAATCCATTAGTCAAATAAAGTCAAAGTCTATCAAAGTCAAATAAATGCAATTAACTTTTTCTTTCTCTTGTTTTCTTTAATTTTTTTAAGATTACTCGATTTTTAAAAATTTTATATAAACAAATTCTATCAATAAAAATTCTTTATTTAAAAGATTTTAGGGATTTTTTTAAAATAGAAATCAGTATAACAAAAAATATTAATACGATAGTTGTTATCACACTTGCTTCAATCCCAAAAGTACCACCATTCCAGATATTTTTTCCAACTGATTGCACATTAAAAATTGCTGTATTTATTTTATCATTACCACTTAAATTCAAACCGAGGACACTGTACAAAATAGCATTCCAAAATGAGTGTAAACCACAAGCTACCCAAATATTTTTATAATAGATAGTCAAAAATGAGAAAATAATTGAAATAAGAATCATATTAACAATTCCAATCACACCATAAATTGCTTCTCCTTCAAATAAAGATGACCAATGTGGCAAAATAAACATTATTGTGCTGACACCGATTGCAACTACTAATGACGTTTTCTCTTTAAGTACATGAAGTAAAAATCCTCTACAAAACAATTCTTCCATTGCACCCTGAACAATAAAACTTCCCATAAAAATAATAATCATAAAAATATCAACGTTTTTTAAAATTCCGTGATATTCCATATTTCCTGTCAAAATAATAGCACTGACAGACACCAAAAGAATAAGAATAGCTGTTACAACACCTATAAAGTAGGTACCAATCTGTTTTGTCATTCCCATTGCAGATAATGGCTTTTTCTCAACTACTTTCCAATAAAACAATAAAGCTACAATAAACAAAATATATCCATAATAAATAATCAGTGTTATAGTTTGATTATCAAAAATATCTCCTACAAATATATTTTTGCCCATGGCGAAATGAAAAATTACAACAAGACTTTCTGCTATAAATAAACCTATTATATAACAAAACCAAAAAGCAAGAGTTTTCTTTACAATAAATTGTACATTAGACATATTTGTTTTATTGTTAAATGGAGTTATATTTTTCAATATAGATTTCATTGTGTATTTCCCCTCTGCAAATCAAAAATACAATTTAATATCTCTCTTATAATTTTATTATCTTATTCTCTAACAAATGCCAATCATATAACATAAACTCTAATTCTCTATGAAAATATAGGTAAAAAACAGGGTAACAGTCTTTACAGAACTGTTACCCTGTTTCTCTAGTTAGTAGTTAAGATGATAAAGCTTATTCATATTCTACAACATCTACCCACTTCATAAGAAATTCTTTTTCTTCGTCAACACCCTTAACCATTTGAGATGCTGCAACTATGGGCAACCAATGTTGTACATATTGTTTTGCTGTGTTGCTTTTTGTGCAAAACAGCTTTAAATATTTATCTGCAAGTTCAGGTTGTTTTAAAGAAAACAACAAATATGTTCTTGCAGCGTCGGCAGAAGCATTACCTTGAGTAGCGTGTGACCAGTCAAGAATATGAGCATTGCCATCATCGTCTATAATAATATTACTTGGATTAAAATCACCGTGACAAACCTTTGTATGCTTAGGCATAGCCTCTAAGCGTGTATGTAACTCATACCGAGTGGTAGCGTCTACCTCCTTAAGACTTGAAATTTTTCTATTCATTTTATCCTTAAGTTTATTCAGCAAAGGTGCTTTTTTAGTGTGAACTTCCAGTTGCAAATCAACAAACATATTGAGATATTCATCAATTTTGTCAGGATTTTCATCCATCAGTTTTTGCAAAGTTTTTCCTTCAACATAATCCAATGTTATAGCCCATTTACCATCAATAATAGAAACAGCCTTTAAATCCGGAATAGAAAGACCGGTTTCTTCAACTCTTGCCTGATTCAAAGCCTCGTTTAGTACATCTGACTTTGGATAAAACTCGCTGTCAAAGAGTTTGACAATAGTGTTACCGACCTTATAAATAACCTTGCCTTTACGCTCAGCCAATATTTTGTCGAATGTCATACAAATCCGCCTTTCTTAAAACAATTAACTGTATAATATAGCTAACCGAGTTAATATGGATATATTATAACATCTCAAAAATAAAAAGTACAGTCTAATAAACACAAAAAAATTATTTAAAATTTTGGTTATTTATACAAATTTTATAATAAAACGTAGAATTTTTATAAAAAATCTGTAAATAATATTATTTAACAAAATTTATTTCCAAAATTCAAAACATCTTGCAAAACTTAAAAACGTAGCTTTTATTTCAATACTGTCTATATTAGCTATCTGATATTCATAAAGTTGTGCAAAATTTATGACAATACTTATTACTGTTGCACCCATAAGCACTGTGGCAAGTATTTTCTTAATGCTTTCATTTTTAATTGAACAATAAATTGTAAATGCCACAATGAAAGCACCCAATATCATCTGCCACGCAAAGTCAGTAGCATATCTTACACCATATCCACTTTCTGCAATAGAGTATATTATGGCAAACGGAGCTACTAAACAAACTGCTGTAATCAGCAGAGTATTTCTCTTTCTCTCATTTCTCGGTGTAAGCCTGTATGCCCTGCCTGCAAATAGATATGAGAACATTGGTAATGCTTTAAATATAATTCCACAAGCAACAGTATTTGCAATAAAGTAATATCCGTTTGTATCGAGAGTAGTAAAATTGGAGTGAATAAACGGGAATATAGTATCCACCAATGGGAACAAAAACAGGAAGTTAAGAAAGCCTATAAAAATTTGTGACAAGTGAGATTCTGCACGTGTGAAGTCATTTATTGTAAGAGAATAGTCAATTCCAAAATCAATAAATGAACCAAAACGAACATAATTATAAATCATCTGCACACTGCCAATCAACACAAATGGTAATACGGCACATAAAAGATATTTAAAATAAATATTTTTTTTATCTTTGCTTTCATTATTGCTATTTATATTCTTTATCTTTATAAAACCAAATATAATAAACAGCACAGCCGCTATGCAATATACAGCTAAAGTTGGACGACACAGCACAGCTAGAGCCAGACATATTGTAGACAATGCTACTCTCCAATATATAGGTTTTCCGTCCAAAATATTGGAAGTACTCATAAAGAATGCTCCTGCCGTTACACAAGCAAAACCTGATGTTTGTGCTATTTCGTAAAAATTAGGAGTAACAAAATTGAACCACACACCACAAGATGCAAGTACAATAATAGAAGCCATTACGCTTAAGCCGAATGGTATATTGGGGAAGTATCTTCTCATAAAAGCATTTAAAAGTTTGATTAAAAATACTATTCCCACTCCGCCAAATAACATTACAGCCCACACGGTTGGGAAATAATACCCAGTTATAAGATGATATGGCAAAAATAGCAATATTACAGGTGCAATCCCATAGTACGAATAATAAGTTCCGTTATAATAAACGTGATCCCAACTATATATAGCATCCTTTGTCTCACGCTCACTCCAGTCATAAGGATTATCAAGATTTTTAAGAGTTTCATCAACAGGTATGTCAAGCTCTACCTTTCCACTTTCAAAGGCATCTACCAGTTCTTTGGTTATCTGATTACCTGTCGCCAATGAAAAATCATCGGCAAGTGTAGAATTGTTGCTTATTCTATAAATAGATATTGAAGTAAACGCTGTAATTAAAAATACCGTTGACAGTACAATAGCTACAATTCTGGAATTATCATAGCTATCCTTCAATGGCTTTTTGAACACCTTTAAATTTAGTAAAGAATAACACAAAATAGCAAAAAACAGAAGTATAAAAATTCTTAATACATTGAGTTCCACTGCAATAGGATTATTCACTGAAATAGAATTAATGGTAATACTATTTGAATTTGAAGATGATAAATCATATGTAAACAACATTCTTGATACATTGCCTGAAAAAGCACAAGGTACCGTTTTGGAACGTAAATTTTCATTAATTACAGAAAATTTAATTGGAGTTGAACGGTATTCTGCATTTGTATCATCAGCATATTTTACACTAAAATCCACAGATGCCGAAGTATTGTCTTGGATATCTACCGTAATAGAACCAACAGGCATATTTATATTGCTAAATTCAACGGAACCACCCATAAGGGTAACAGAACCATCTGAATTAAGTGTACCATTTGTAACAACAGCCTGACTTAAGTCAAGAGTGCTTGCTGTGTAATTTTTTGAAAGCATATCATAACTGTTAAAGTTAAATATGGTAAGTTCCGCCATAAATATAACTACAACTGCTTTTAATGCGAAAGAATAAAACTTTATTTTATTTTTGGGAATCATAATTTTCAGCATATCCCCTGCAATGAAGAGTGCTGATGTTACAGCACAGGAAGTCCAAAGGGTTGTACAACTACTAAACGCAGGAATATTTGCAACACTAAGAACAGAAAATATCAGCAAAACAGCTTCAAAGATGAGCATTACGGGAAAGGATTTTTTCTGAATTTTGCTGTAAAATGCAGGTTTATTTTCTGCACAGCCACAAACAGCAAGAATACCGTTAGCCAGTGTTAAAAACACAGCAAAAACCGCTAAACATAACGATAAGGTCATAATTGATACCTCCATACAATTTCTCATAATAAAGTATAAACTATTTTCATATGCAATTCAATACAGATTTATAACCACATCACGTCAATCTAATTCTTTAATAAAAATGTAATGTTTATAGCAAATTTGTTGCTTTTTATTATTGAAAGTCTGTTTAATTACAAATTTATAACAAATTTCTGTTAATTATGAGCTGAATTTGGTTTAAGAAATTTAGCTTTATGAATGTGTTACAGAAAGATTACTAAATTAGATTGACGTGATAACCACATAATATCATTTGAATATATACCATCCTTTCCCACAATTTGGGACATACAAAAAGCTTCCCATAATAAGGAAGCCCATTAGTACTATTACTCTATATATTCGTTTTCTAAAATCGAATAATAGAGCCTATCTACATATTTTCCGTCAATATAAAAATAATCACGCAATGCACCTTCAAAATGAAATCCACATTTTTCTATTACTCGCTTTGACGGTATATTTATTGATTTATGACAAATCTGTATTTTATGAAGATTGATTTTCTTAAAACCAAAATCAATAATTGCCTTAGTCGCTTCTGTTGCAAGTCCTTTACACTGAAACTCTGTTCCAATACAATATTCTATCTCTGCAAAGTTATTATTGCTGTCAACAAAGAAGAAAGCAATTTGTCCTATACATTCATTATTATCTTTTGAGATTACAGCCCATCTGTAATAATCATTATTTTTATATGACAAAATATATTTATCCAATAACTCTCTGACAGACTCTTTTGTTGTATATGTAGGCTCAGAATACATAGATTGAATTTTCTCGTCTGCAATCCAATACTTTAACATTGCTTCATCATCTTCATAAGCAAAAGGACGTAGTATAAGTCTTTCGGTTTCAATTATTTGTGTTCCAATATGATTAAGCATATTATCACTCCAATTATATAATAATATATTAGTAATAAACATAAAGGCATCCAATAAGGACACCTTTATGTTTATTAAAAAGTTATTTAATTAATTCCTTAATAATATTTTCTGCTGTCATTGCGTCTGCCTTGCCACGGCTGTTTTTCATAACATAACCCACTACTGCTTTAATAGCCTTTTCTTTACCATTTTTATAGTCAGCTATTGCATTAGGATTAGCATCCACAGCTTCCTGACACAGCTTTCTGGTAGCTTCTTCATCAAGTCCGCCCATATCTTTTTCAGAAATAAGCTCACTTACAGGTTTACCACTTTCAAGCATTTTATCAAGTGTAGATTTTGCAAGATTCATCTTGATTTTTTTGCTGTCAAGTAACAGAATCAATTCTCTTAGATTTTCTGCTGAAACAGGAATATTGAACTCCTCTTTAGCTGATTCATTTTCAATAGTTCTGAAAATCTGACCAATAATGAAGTTTGCAGTTGTTCTTGGATTAGATGTACCTTCAATAGCTTTTTCAAAATATTCTGCTACCTTTCTGTACTTAACAAGCAACTGTGCATCAGCCTCGGGAATACCAAGTTCATCAACATATCTCTCCAACTTTTCATCAGGCAATTCAGGAATTGTCTTTTCAAGCTCTTCAACTTCGCTGTCTGTTACATTTATTGTAACAAGGTCAGGGTCACGGAAATATCTGTAATCGTTAGCATCCTCTTTACCACGCATACTGGATGTTGTATTGGTAACATCATCATATCTTAATGTTTCCTGTACAACCTCTCCACCACTCTCGATAAGGTCAACCTGTCTTTCAAATTCATACTCCATAGCCTTTGTCATAAAAGTAATAGAGTTCATATTTTTTATTTCAGTTCTTGTGCCAAACTCAGTTGCACCCTGAGGACGTACAGAGATGTTAACATCACATCTCATTGAGCCTTCCTGCATTTTACAGTCTGACACACCTATATATCTCATAATAAGCTGTAACTTTTCAACATATTCCTTTGCCTCGTCAATAGAACGAATATCTGGCTCAGTTACAATCTCAATAAGAGGAACACCACCACGGTTGTAGTCAACATATGTGTCACCCTTCTGGTGAATCAGCTTACCTGCGTCCTCTTCTATATGAATACGGTTAAGTCTTATTCTTCTGCCGTTACTAAGCTCTATATAGCCATTTTTACAGAGTGGCATATCATACTGAGAAATCTGATAAGCCTTTGGTAAATCGGGATAGCAATAATTCTTTCTGTCCATTTTTGAAATTCTTGAAATTTCGCAGTTGGTAGCAAGTCCTGCTCTTATAGCATAACGTACAACCTCTTTGTTTAGTTTGGGCAGTGTACCCGGCAGACCAATACATATAGGACAGCAATGGGTATTGGGGTCGCCTCCAAATTCTGTTGTGCAACCACAGAAAATCTTTGTATTTGTACTTAACTCAACGTGAGTTTCAAGTCCTGCAACAAGCTCGTATTTCATAGCTTAACCCCCATTTCTGCACTTTTAAACATAACATCGTGTGTTGCGTTTTCATACTGCCAAGCAACATTTAAAATAGTTGACTCAGCAAATGTATTGCCGATTAACTGCATACCAATAGGCATACCCTTTGCATTAAAACCACAAGGTACAGAAACAGCAGGTAAGCCTGCGATATTTATAGGCACAGTGCAAATATCTGTAAGATAAGTTTCGATAGGGTCACTTACAGCCTTACCAACTTCAAAAGCTGTCATAGGAACAGTAGGAGCCAGAATTACATCAACCTTTTCAAAAGCATTCTTAAAGTCCTTAACGATTGTACCACGAAGATTCTGTGCTTTTTTATAATAAGCATCATAATAACCTGCACTAAGCACATATGTGCCTAGCATAATTCTTCTTTTCACCTCACTACCAAAGCCCTCACTTCTTGTTTTGCAAACCATTTCATTTACATCATTGTATGTGGGGGTTTTGTAGCCATATCTTATACCGTCATATCTGCCAAGATTTGATGATGCCTCTGCACAAGCTAGAATATAATAAACCGGCAAAGCATATTTAAGTGCAGGTAAGTCAAAGTAAACTATCTCTGCACCAAGACTTTCGTAAACCTTGCAAGCATTGAGGATAGCCTGTTTTACATCATCACGTACACCTTCAAGATATTCTTTTGCAATACCAATTTTCATACCCTTTATATCCTTTTTAAGAACATCACAGGCTTTTGTTCCTTTGTTGCCCTGAGAAGTTGAATCCATTGGGTCATACTTTGATATTGCATCGTAAACTATTGCAGTATCCTCGACTGTTGTTGTAACAGGACCAATCTGGTCAAGACTTGAAGCATAAGCAATAAGTCCAAATCTTGATACACTGCCATATGTAGGTTTTAATCCTACAATACCGCAGAAACTTGCAGGCTGACGGATTGAGCCACCTGTATCCGAACCAAGACCGTAAACAGCAATATTACCACCAACGGCAGATGCCACACCACCTGATGAACCACCTGCAACGTGATTGATATTGTGAGGGTTTTTAGCACCGCCAAATACAGAAGTTTCACAGGAAGAACCCATTGCAAACTCATCCATATTTGTTTTTCCAAGCAGAATTGCATTTTCATTCTTAAGAATATTCCATACTGTTGCGTTATAAATAGGCTTATAGCCTTGCAATATTTTTGAACAACAGGTTGTTTCAATACCTTCTGTGGAAATATTATCTTTAAGTGTCATTGGTACACCTGCAAGTAGAGAAATTTCTTCTCCCTTTGCAATTTTTTCATCAACAGCCTTAGCACCTTCAAGAGCAGTTTCCTCAGTTACATTAACATATGCGTTAAGGTCATCATTTGTGGCACTGATAGCATCAAGATACTGCTGTGTAAGCTCCTGACAGCTTATTTCTTTATTTGTAAGCATCTCATTAACAGCTTTAATTTTGCTTTTAACCTCTGCCATTGTTATCAATCCCTTCTTGATTTTCGGGACTATTCCGAAAAGTTATTTCTTTTGGTTTTATTCAAATTACAGACTGCGTTTTTTAACTAAGAAACAATCATCTGCACAATCATTTGCATTTTCAAGAATTTTTTCAGTAGGATAAGACTCTACAACCACATCTTCTCTGAATGCGTTTGAAAGATTGTTGATATTATCAAACTCCTCGCCATCGGTAGGAGCATTATTAATTGCGTCTGCAAAGTCAATAATACTCTGCATTTCTTCTGTTAAAGCGTCCAGCTCTTCCTCTTTTACAGAGAGCTTTGCAAGACGTGCAATCTGTATTACATCTTCATGGGAAACCATTTAAGCTACCTCCATAAATTATCTAAGTTTTATATGAACCTCTCTTAACTGCTGTTCCGAAACCTCGTTAGGTGCTCCCATAAGAACATCCTGTGCGTTGCTGTTCATAGGGAATGCAATTACTTCACGGATATTTTCTTCATCAGCCAGAAGCATAAGCATACGGTCAACACCTGGTGCCATACCTGCGTGAGGAGGAGCACCATACTGGAACGCACTGTAAAGTGAAGTAAACTTCTCTTTTAAGTCGTCCTCTGTATAACCGGCAATTTTAAATGCCTCAATCATTATTTCAAGGTCGTGGTTACGCACAGCACCTGATGAAAGTTCAACACCGTTACATACAATATCGTACTGATAAGCAAGAACTTCTGTGGGGTCTTTCTCCTTTAGTGCCTGCATACCACCCTGTGGCATTGAGAATGGGTTATGGGTGAATATCGTAGCACCCGTTTCCTCATCTGTTTCAAACATAGGAAAGTCAACGATAAAGCACATTTCAAACTTGCTTGTATCAATAAGATTAAGTCTTTTTGCAACCTCTGTTCTAATCTGACCTGCCAGCTTTGGAGCATCTTCTTTGCTGTCAGCAATAAAGTAGATAACATCTCCTGCTTTTGAACCATTGATATCTATTAGCTTTTCTCTGTCGCCCTCTTTCAAAAACTTATCAATAGGTCCGTCAAATGTCAAATCTTCACGAACTTTTACATAGCCCAAGCCCTTCATACCGATAGAAAGAGCAAACTCTTCCATATTCTTGAACCACTTCTTAGACTGTGCAGAAGCATTTGGTACGTTAATTGAACGAACAGTTTTCTTTCTAAATGGAGCAAAATCTGTTTCTATAAACATATCGCTTATATCTTTGATAATGAGAGGATTTCTCAAATCAGGTTTATCTGTACCATATTTCAGCATAGCCTCTGCATAAGGGATTCTTGCAAAAGGAGGCTTTGAAACTTCTTTGTCAGAAAACTTTGTAAATACACTGTACAAAACTTCTTCTGCCACTGCAAAAACATCTTCCTGTGTTGCAAAAGCCATTTCAAAGTCAAGCTGATAGAATTCACCTGGTGAACGATCTGCTCTTGCGTCTTCATCTCTGAAACAAGGCGCAATTTGGAAGTATTTATCAAAACCTGAAACCATAAGAAGTTGTTTAAAAATTTGAGGAGCCTGTGGTAAAGCATAGAACTTCCCCTTATGCTTTCTGCTTGGGATAAGATAATCTCTAGCACCCTCAGGTGAACTTGCTGACAGAATAGGTGTATTAATCTCGTTAAAGCCCATTTCTGTCATTTTGCTTCTCAGAAAAGAAATAACCTGACTTCTCATTAAAATATTATTATGAACTTTTTTATTACGCAAATCCAAGAAACGATATTTTAAACGGATATCCTCTTTTGTTTCTGTTGACGTCTGCACTTCAAATGGCAAAACATTACGGCACTTACCCAGAACTGTAAGAGTTTCTGCGGTTACTTCAACCATACCTGTTTCGATCTTAGGATTTATTGTATCTTCATCTCTTTTTACAACTTCACCGCTTACTGTAACGGTACATTCCTTATTAACATCAGCAAGCATATTTTCATCGTGTACTACAACCTGTACAACTCCGTACTGGTCACGAATATCTAAAAACATTACACCGCCGTGGTCACGAATATTTTCAACCCAGCCTGCAACTCTTACCTTACTGCCGATATGTGATTCTCTTAGTTCGCCACATAGGTGTGTGCGATATATATTTGAGTTGGTCATCTTCACATTTCCTTTCAATCGCATATTTATACATTTAAGATTATATCATTTAACAGTTATACTTTCAATATTTTACATTTAATTTTTTACTTATTTTACCCTTTTAAATTCCAGTTATTTATAGTATAATATAGAATAAATAAATTTATGGGGTGATATGTATGGGTTGCTCAGTTGAAAAAACCATTGAAAATCTAAAAAAGAACAATATAGACGCATATTTTTGTAAAGATGAAAATGAAATTCTTACAAAAGTAAAAGAACTTATAAACAAAGGTGATGTAATAACAAATGGTGGTTCTGTCACCCTTGCAGAAACAGGGATACTGGAACTTATAAAATCAGGTGAATATAGATATCTTGACAGGGATAAGCCAGGTTTAACCAGAGCTGAAGTTGAAGATATTTACCGTCAGGCTTACAATGCAGATGTTTATTTTTCCAGTGCAAACGCAATTACAGAAAGCGGTTACATTTACAATGTAGACGGAAATTCAAACCGTGTGTCTGCAATACTTTACGGTCCTAAAAGCGTTATACTTATTGTTGGCAAAAATAAACTCGTTAAGACTATTGAGGACGCAGTAGAGCGTGTTAAAAAAATTGCCGCACCTAAAAATGCTGTACGTCTGGGACTTGATACTTACTGCTCAAAAACAAGTAACTGTGTTTCTCTTCAAAAAGGCTGTGAAAATTCAGAGATATGCGACGGCTGTGCAAGCGACACAAGAATATGCTGTAACTATGTTTTAAGTGGTATGCAAAGACATAAAAACAGAATCAAAGTTATAATTGTAGATAAAGATTTTGGCTATTGATTTAATTTTCAAGTTACAAGATATATTTCCATATAATAAAAAACAAATTTAAAATATGTAGGGTGGATTTCGGCAACGATGTTACCGATACCCACCCTTTTAAATGAATAATAATCGGATTATCAGAAATTCTGGTTGTTGTTTCTGTTCTGGTTATTTCTGTTATTTTGGTTATTGTTCTGGTTGTTTCTGTTATTTTGATTGTTATTCTGATTATTGTTCTGGTTATTTCTGTTATTCTGATTATTATTCTGGTTATTATTCTGATTATTTCTGTTATTCATAATTGAAACACCTCCTTACGAAATTTATTATTTGTAAAACAATAAGTATATATACAAGAAAATTTTTCAAATATAAAATTCAAATACAATCATAAATCATCTCTGATTATTAACCCTTTACCGAAAGGAATTTAAAAATGCAAAATTTACTTCCTCAGGAATTTTTAGATAGAATGAAAACTATACTCAAAGACGAGTATCCTCGTTTTCTGGAAGAATATGAAAAGGAACCTTTAAAGGGACTGAGAGTTAACACTCTTAAATGCTCATATGATAAGCTGAAAGAACTTCTCAATGTTCAGCTTACACCTTCCCCATTTTCTCCACTTAGTTTTTACATTGACAATAATACAAAGTTGGGCAACAATCCGTTGCATCACTGCGGTGCTTTCTACCTTCAAGAACCATCAGCCTCAAGTGCAGTAACAGTGCTTGATATTCAAAAAGGCGATAAAGTACTCGATTTATGTGCCGCACCCGGAGGTAAATCTACGCAGATTGCTACAATTTTAGATGGCACAGGACTTTTATGGAGCAACGAAATTGTAAAAAAACGTAGTCAGATACTTTTATCCAATATTGAAAGAATGGGTATTAAAAATAGTGTTGTATCATCAATGTCACCAGAAAAACTCTGTCCTAATTTACAAGGATATTTTGACAAAGTTCTTGTAGATGCTCCCTGTTCAGGGGAAGGTATGTTCCGTAAAGATCCACAGGCTATCTCAGAATGGTCACAAGAACATACAAAAGCCTGTATGGAACGTCAATTACAAATTTTAGAGAATGCAAAACTTTGCCTTAAAGAAGGCGGAACACTGGTATACAGTACTTGTACATTTTCTATATACGAAAATGAAGAAACAATTATAACCTTCCTGAAAAATAATCCGGATTTTATACTTGCAGACTGCAATGTAACTTTTGGCAGAGGTGGAATAGGTATGCCTTCTTCAAGAAGGATTTACCCAATGGACGGCGGTGAAGGGCATTTTGTTGCAAAACTGATTAAGCAAAGCGAAGCAACTGGTTACACCCCTGATGAAGTCCATCGTATAAATAAAAAAGATAAAATTGTTGCTAATACCATTAAACTGGCAGAAGATTTGTATAATGAAATTTTCAAAAACGGTACTTCTCCAGAATTTACAATAATAAACGATAAGGTAATAATACAACCTGAATGTACACCTCAACTTAACGGAACAGGAGTAATACGTTCGGGAATTCTCTTTGGTGAAATAAAGAAAAATCGTATTGAGCCTGTACACAATCTTTTTACAGCAGGCTGTATGGACGAGTTTAACAATGTGGTAAATCTTGACATTAACTCACCTGAACTTGAAAGCTACTTAACAGGCGACGAAATAGACACAAGCTCTACTATTAAAGGTTACACTGCTGTTTGCGTAAACGGAATTACTCTTGGCTTCGGTAAATGTTCAGGCGGTAAACTAAAAAACAAATATCCTAAAGGACTGAGAAAGGTTAAATAGGGCTTATAAATGGAATTATCAAATATTGGAAATATAAAAGCAATTTTAAGTAAACACGGCTTTACTTTTTCAAAATCATTGGGACAGAATTTTCTCATTAACCCCAGCGTATGTCCACGAATGGCTGAGTACGGCGGTGCAGAAAAAGGTGTGGGAGTTATAGAGGTTGGTCCCGGTATAGGGGTACTAACCTGCGAACTTGCAAAACGTGCTGATAAAGTAGTATCAGTAGAACTTGATAAAAGACTTCTCCCTGTACTTGATGAAACATTATCAGAATTTGACAACATAAAAATAGTAAATGATGATATACTTAAAATTGACCTTAAAAAGCTGATAGCCGAAGAATTTGATGGTATGGAAGTAGTAGTATGTGCAAATCTACCATACTATATTACCTCCCCTGTTATAATGAAATTACTTGAGGACAAGCTACCTATTAAAGCTCTTACTGTTATGGTACAAAAAGAAGCGGCACAGAGAATTTGTGCCGATGTAGGTACACGTCAGTCGGGAGCTGTTACCGTAGCTGTAAATTACTATGCAAAGCCCTCTATGCTTTTTGGTGTTTCAGCAGGTAGCTTTATGCCTGCTCCAAAAGTAGACTCAGCTGTTATCAGGCTGGATATTCTGTCTAAACCCGAGGTAAAGGTTGACAATGAAAAATTATTTTTTAAGGTTGTTAAATCTGCCTTTGGTCAGAGAAGAAAAACTTTACCAAATTCACTTTCAGCAGGACTTTCACTCACAAAAACTCAGATTATTACATCACTTGAAAAAGCAGAAATTCCCCAGAATTACAGGGCTGAACAGCTTTCTATGCAACAGCTTGCTAACCTTTCAAACAGTTTAAATGCTGTTATCAAAGAAAAACTCTAATATTAATCTATTAAAAAGGCGGTGAATAAAATGTGTGCAGAACATAAAAATATAACTTCAACTTTTATATTCTCAAATTCCTGCGATAGTAAAAAACGTTTTGGTATTACTGAAAACGGAAATATTTACAGCAAAAACGCACAACCGGCACAGAATATTTATCAGCGAAGAATTGCCCGCCTTTATCGTTGTCAGTCTGCCATAAGTTACAGAACCGATGCTTTGATCACTTCACTAATCAAAACTATTGCAGGAGGCAATGAAAGACTTGCTGTAAGCAGTACTATGATACCTGAAATTTACAATATCATATCTGATTTTTCGTATAAAAGCGGAATTATATGTATAGATTTCAACTCTCCAAAATCTCTGCAAACAGCTACAAGTATGGGAGTTAAAGCAGTATTTATGTCTGCTTCATCACTTGAATTTAGTGGACTGAGTATTGCACAGGCACATAAAATATGCAATAAAGCACATATCCCCCTTATTATAGATAACACACTAACTACCCCATACTTATACAATCCCTTTGATGATGGTGCAGATGTCGTTATAGAAACATCTCAGTTAATCTCAGCAGGAGATGAAAAGAACAGTTATACTACTCTTCTTGAAAAAGGAAATTTCCGATGGATGAAAAACAACAGATATAGCAAGCTCTACCCTTATCGCAATAATAATTATCCACTTCTTTCCTACTTAAAGTCACATCTTAAACGTAACACTATATATTCAGAAAAAGAAACACAGTCAGAATTTTTTATGTTATGCGAGGGTTTGCGTACACTAGAAAACAGAATTAACATTCACAGTTATAATAATAAAATCATTGCAAAAATTATACAAAGATATTCAAATGAAATTTCATACAATATATATTATGGAAAACCTTCAATATTTTTGAAGGCAAAACTTTTACCTGAATTTATAAACTTGCTAAAAAATAAATTAACATATATTACGGTAAACAGAAAATCTCAATTATTCGGAATATACACCAGTACGGCAGTATATTTTGAAGAAAATACTATTTATATAAAATTTGGCACAGAGCCTATAAATTATCTTAAACAGTTATTCAAAGTAAAGCAAACACCTTACAAGAGTTGATCCTGTAAGGTGTTTGCTTTATAACTCTATACTACGCATAAAAGGTTTTTGCATTTTATAAAATAACAACTATTCCAGTATTTATTCCAGTATTTTTATATCTCTTTTTTCAAAAATCTTAAATACAGATATTTTTCTTACAATAATTCCATTTAATGCACCCGTAATAATACCACCGATAATAAGGTACGGTAAATATGATAAAACAGCAAATGATTTCATCACAATGCAAGCTGCCGTAAGCTGTCCTATATTATGAAACACTCCGCCACAAATACTTACTACTGTTATCGACTGCACTTTAAACAAATTCATTGCAACACACATAATAGCAAAACTTAAAAATCCGCCTGTCACACTGTAAATCAAAGATAGCAAATTTCCGAACAATAAAGCATTTAAAATAAGTCTACCTGTAAGCACCATTAAATCCTCTTTTTTTCCACAAATACACATTGTAAACATTATTACAATATTTGCAAGTCCCAGCTTTATTCCCGGCACAATAATCGGAATTTCAACTGCACGTTCAACCCAGCTTAATATAAATGCCACTGCAAGAAGCATAGCTGTTATTGTTAATCTTCGTATTCTATCAAAATTATACGGCTGCATCAAATTCCTCCACTTCTTCTCCTTGAATTTCTATAACAGCTTCAGCAGGCAAACAAACTATATTTTCGTTTGTTTTGGAAATTTTTCCTTTATTTACACAAACTTTATCAGGACATTCTGAACTTTTCACATATACAAAACCATCTTCAATTACAATCTTCAATTTAATATTGTTTTTACCATTTATATCTACCGTAGTATTTTCATCTAAATTCAATGTGCAAACTATTTCTCCCGAAATTCTGACAACTGCCATTACACCTTTAACTCCTGCAGAATTATTGCAAATTATCCAGATAATACAGACAACAACTATGGCTGTTATCAATATTATGGATACAACTTTCTTATTTTTCATATCAAACCTCGTTAACTGCGACGAATGAGAGAATAGCTGTAATTATTCAACATTTTTATACTTTCCTCTATTCCCTCTGTAACAAAAATTTTCATATCATCTGTAACAAGTAAAATCTCAATGTCATTATTTTGCTTTGCATAGTTTATTGCTTCATCTTTGCCCATAACAAAAAGAGATGTTGATAAACTATCACAAATAGTACCACTATCACCAATTACTGTGACTGAAACAAGTCCTTTATCCGCAGGCTTTCCTGTTTTAGGATCCAGTATATGCCAATATCTATTTCCGTCATCAGCAGTAAAATAACGCTCATAGCTTCCTGATGTCACCACAGCTTTATCCTCAACCTGAATAATACATATCCAAAAGCTGTTGCTGTATAAGTTCCATTGTTATAAATATAATTTTTTTCGGTAGCAGGTTGCTGTACCTGTGGTGTCTGCTGAGTATTTTGAGCTATGTTTTGCTGTTGCTGGCTTTGAATATTTTCTTGCTGTACATTTTGCTGTACATTATCCTGTTGTGTTTGTTGTTGCTGAGCATCAGCCTGTTGATTATCTCCATTAGCCTGCTCATAAATAATAACTTGTTCTTCATTTTGAGAAGTATTATTATCAGTATTCCCATCAGCTGTATTTGTAGATTTTTCTGATGTCTTTTCAGTAGCAGATTGCTTTTTCTCAGTTGATTTTTCTCTTTCAGAAGATTTTTCTGTTGGAGTAGTTTCGGTGCTGACTTCAGTGTAAGAAACATCTGTTTGTATTTCCATATTGCTGTTGTTTGATGAAGCTTTATTATCAGCATCGCTGTCTGTTCTTACAGCAAGAACATCGTTAGTCTGGTTAACTGGAAATGCAACAACAGATACTATCGCTACAAATATTGCTGTTGTAATAGCAGAAGTTACATTAAGAGGTATTTTATTTTCGGGCTTTTTCTTAACAATAAACCACTTTCTCACTCTGCACACAGCATAAGTAATAAATATTATGCTATATAACACAACATTAAATAGATAATTCATATTACCTTGCTGTGCCATTGGCAAATACAAGGTAATAACGTGAAGATATATTAAAGTATAGAAAACATAGGCTGTTCTTTGTATTTTTTTCCATAGTTTTCCGTTCATTTTCTTTCTTATTTTTGGAAATGACATAATTGTAAGCGGTATCATTATCAGTAGCATTGCTAAAGACATTATCGCCGCCACTAAATGTATAGGTGACATACTTTGAGGAGCTGAAAAAAGTCTTACAAAGTAAACTTTACCAAAACTTATATTATGACCTAAAGTAAGTATAGCCGCCATAATTGAAAGTTCGCCTCGAATAGGCATTAATTTTTTTATAAGTGTAGAACCATTTTTCAATGCACCTGTCCACATTACAACTATCCACAGTGAAGTCGCAAAGGCTCCTCTTGAAAACAATCCGATTATATATGTATTTATAAATTCAGGGAAAATTTTTGTATCAATAAAAGCAATAGCTATTGATATAACCGTACATATACCATATAAAATATATGAGTGTTTTTTTATAATCTTACTACCAGTAAGAGAAAACACTACTGCCATCACTAATCCAATAAGTAAAATCATTTTTATTCCTCTCCCATTATCATTCATCATTAATAAAAGTTTTCCGGAAAGAAATACCTTCCGGAAAACCCACATAATATTTTGGCAAATTATTTTAATAATATTTTACTGAGTTATTCTTTTTCTCAGAACAAAAGCCACAAAAGCACCACCAAACATTACAAACATTACTAAAGGAACAACGGTATCCGCACTACCTGTATTAACTGTTTTGCCTGTTGTAGTAGATGTTGTATTATTATTTGTACTGGTTGTAGCAGTACCTGAATTAGTCGCATTAGTCGCACTAGTCTGATTAACTGTGTTTGTAGCACTTGTTACAGACTGTGTAGCCTCAACAGAATCCACCTCTGTTGAAACAGTATATTCGTCACTTGTTGGTTGTTCAGTAGGTGTTTCCGCTACTGTTGAAAGAGTAAATGTAAGATCATTTTTATAACCTGTTGATATTATAGTAATCTCGTAAGTTTCTCCAGCACTGAATATTGGTGTATCACTAGATGTTGCAGTAAGATCAATAGAACCATCTTCACCTATAATTTTAACAGAATGTTTTCCACTTGCTTTATAAGAAGTTTCGCCAACCTTCACTGAAGAAATATTATTAAGATACACTGCAAGGTCACTTTCACTGTAACCGTCAGCAGTAACCAGCTTTCCCCCATCAAATATAACAGGCAATTCTTCTGTGTAAAGCACAAAATCGGTTGTTACATCTGCATATACACCTGTTGTATCACTTACTGTCAGTGTATACTTACCAGGCACCGCATTTGAATACTCAATTTTATTTTCAGATATTGTGCTTTCAAGATTTTCAACAGAATATGTTTTTCCGTAATTCTCAGGAAAGCCATCTTCAATAAAGGTTGTTGAAGATGCATTGATATTTGCTTCTGCTACTTCTAATGTACTGTTAAATTTAACAGGAACGTACAGCGATGTATCAACAATATGATATCCACTATCAGTAATATATGTAATTTTATCTATTGTCTGACCCATCAAATTTACATAATCTTCATAACTTAATGTATTACCATGAGATTCAGTTGTTTTTATACCAGATGACCAAGAAAGTTCATCTCTCCAAATATTCTCCAAATGACGCATAGCATAACTACTTCCACTTTCTGTTGTCAGCAACACACCATAAATTGTACCTATATCTGATATACCTGCATTATTGTTAATTTTGTCTACGGTAATCTGGTAATCACCATATGATGATGTGGTAGAAATTGTTGCAGTAACATCGTTTAACTGTGAACTTTCACCAACTACTGCTGAAAAATTAACATCATCATTGTCCTTTGTTACAACTTTATAAGCCTGCGGGGTTGAATCTGTCGGAATAAAATTAAAGTTATCACTTCCCAGTGAATTCAAAGTTTCCTGTGTAAGAGCTACACTATATGTTACTCCAAGAATAGTACCTGTACCATCAGCATTTTCTGTATTATAAGTACCATTTACAAGATTTGTATTTTTCCATTTACTTGTAGTCGCAGAAGAAACAGCATCTACCTCATAACCTACATTTTCATTTGCATAGAACTTATCATATGGAATATTCATTGTACCATATAATAATTCGTCACTTGCACTTACACCTGTAACTGCCATACTTGATAAACAAGCTGTACACAGAGCCGCACATAAAATTGTTCTTAAACCTTTCATTCTCTATCTCCTTTTCTAAATCTGCCTATATAAGACAAGATAATCGCGTTAGTTAAAACTAACCCCACAGCCAAAAACAAATTGAAAAGCACACCTTTTTTATACTATCACCAAACACTCTTTCGAATTATAAAAAGTTAAAGGGATTTCAACTTTTCTAAAATAAGTTAAGTATAAAAACAAATGTAACCATTCAATTCACAAGTTAGTTCTTACTAACCGAATAAATTCTACCACTTTTTTCCTTTAATGTCAACAATCTAAAAAATTAGATTTTATAAAAAAACAAGGCATACACATTATACTGTGTTGCCTTGCTAAAATCAGATAAAATTACTCACTTTTAACAATATCAGTTTTTTCATCGGCTGTTACCTTATATTGGGCATATTCGCCCAAATCCATAACCACTATTGCGTGGCTTGTCTGACGTTGCCACGGCAGAACCAACTGTTCATAATCACCATAAAGATAACGCAAATATTTGTCATATTCCTTCGGAACAGGAAACTTATGCCCTTCAAAATCCCATTCAATTACCTCGTCAAGGTAATATTTAGGAAAATCGCCTTTATAGACGTTTCGTCCCATACCATCGTAAAGGTATTTTGCATCTTTCTTCTTTTCAAAAAATCTTAGGCACTTAAACTGTAACCATTCACTGAATTTAATAGGAAAGATATTTTTCAAAATGTCTGCAAAAAAGCTTTGAACCTTATGTCCGTTATCTATTTTACGTTTATGCCACTTATTAAAAACAAGTGAACGTGTAAGTAATGTAAGCTGTAAATGAATTTTCCTGCCCAATTTTGAATTTGCTGTCTGATCGTGAGAAAGTACATCGAAAAAAACTCCATTGTGCATATCCATAAACATACTTGTAAATTTTGTTGAGAACAATGTATTATCAATTCTCAATTTTGTAAATATGCAATGAGTTTTAGGGTCTGTTTCAGTTGTCTGCAAGGTTATATTACCGGGCAGTTCCTTCTGTACAACAGACAAAAACTTTTCATAATCTTCACGCAACATCATAACATCTGCGTCATCATCCCAAGGAATAAAACCGTGATGACGTATAGCTCCCAACAGCGTACCTCCTGCAAGAAAATATTTAATGTTATGCTTTTTGCAAATTCTGTCAACTTCCAAAAGGTATCCAAGAAGGATATTATGTATAATTTCCAGCTTACCTTGATATGTGTCCTGATACAAAAATAATTCATCTTTATTTTTGTAATTTGTCACCATAAGCTGTATTATTTCATCCATTGTAACCTCAGGTTCAAACCCAAACACAGGCAATTTCTGGCAGTTCATAGCCACACCATAGTTAGGGTCTTTGCCAATATCAACAAGATTAATCTTACAGTCATCAGGATAAAGGTCATATATCTTAGCAACTAACATTCCTGTTGAAATTGTACAATCCTTACTTACTACATTATAGATTGTATCATCTTGTAGCTTAATCATAGACCAAAACAAAGCATTAAGTAAATCATTTATATATGTAAAAGAATATTTTTTTCTTGACTTTATAATTTCAAATTCTTTACCCTCGGAAACAGCTCTAAACATATCATAAAACAGATTATTATCAAAATCTGCACCTGCACCCAAAAGGATTCCCGAACGTAAAATTAAATGTGAAAAATCATACTTCTTGCCATAAATAGGTAGAAGTGACTCAAGAGTTTGCAAAAGTTCTGCGTCAAATCCACTTCCCTTTGTAAAATCCACATTACCATATTCATATTCAGAAACCAATACTCCTCTGTCTACTTTTCCATATACACGGTAATCAGATAATAAAATAAATCTGCTAACCTTCACCCTACCCGCAAATTCAAGGTGTTTTTTCATCTGGTTAATTTCGTTAAAGAAAAAATCAGGTGAGCGATCTATCGCTTTACTACAACAACCTGTGTAGATAAAAAAATCTGCATCGTCATTTAAAGTTTCTAAATCTTCAGTTAATCTAAAGGTAAAATCCTCTCTCTTAAGTAAAGCAGGAAAAATCTGATTAAGTACAGCGGTTGACTCAGCCACTAATGTAATTTTCATATTCAGCTTTTGTAAATCATTAAGTCCAAACAAAAAATATACAACAGCTTTAGAAAAAAACTCCTGAGTTCCAGCGACATATACAGTTTTATTTTTAAGTTTATTATAAGGGTAATCCTTATGTGAAGCAGTGTGACAAGCCCAGTCAAGTTCATACTGCCCTAGTACCTTATTAATTTCCATAATGTACCCCATTAATTAAGAATTTTGTAACTCTACAATCTTTACAGCACGCTTTATACCTTCAGTCAAATCAACATTAGCCTTCCAACCAATACTGTTAAGTCTTGTGCTGTCTAATATTTCAGGTGTAGCCCCCATTACAGAAAGTTCAGGCTCCTTTTCATCCTCTTTATTTGCAAATGATAGAGTAAGATTTCTCTCTGGAAAAGCCTCAACAGCCTTTCTTGCAAAATTTCTGATTGTAACATTTGAATGTTCAGCAGAAATATTGTAAGGATAAACATCACGTCCGTCAAAAAGAATCTTAAGCAAAGCAGAAGCTGTATCTGTAACGTAACAGAATGAACGATATGGTGCACCTGCACTTTTAAGAAGAATATTTTGATTTCGTACAATATTTGCAATAAATTGTGCCCATACTCTGTCATCATCAAGACTTGAAGGGCCATAAATATAACTTGGTCTGGCAATTTTTATACTCATACCATATTGCTTGTTAAATGAAGCACATAGAGTTTCAGACGCTCTTTTGCCCTGTGCATAACAATTTTTGTATGAAGTATGATCAAGATAGCCGATATCAGTTTCATCTATCTTGTTTTTACCAGTATGCAACGTACCATAAATTTTAAGACTGGATACAAACAAAGTTACTGCATCACATTTTTTTGCATACTCAAGCACCTTATATGTACCTGTTAAATTTGCATCAATAGTACCAACTGGATCGTTCTCAAAGAAGTAAGCACTTGCCTGACTTGCGGCATGAATAACAAAATCAGCATTATCTTCAATATCAATATCAGCACAAACATCCTGAACTATAACCTTAATATCCTTACGCTGTAAAGCATCCCCAAAACGCTTTTGAGTTTTCTCCTGATTTCTTACCAATGCAAGCACAGTTATATTATCATTATACAAATCGTTCCTAATAAGCATAGCCATCGTAAGATAATACCCTATAAATCCACCTGCACCTGTGATAAGTATAGTTTTATTTTTTATCTTTTCCCAAGGTAGGTCAGCATTTGCAACTGACAAAATATCGTTATAGATATACTCGTGAATAAGAGTATTGATTTTATAATCCATACATTAATTCCTCTCTTGCAAAGTTTTCATATCTTCTGTAATAATAGTACGCTCTTAAAAATCTCATATCTTCAGGAGTAGTAACCTTGATGTTATCTCTGTCACCAATAAAAATCTGAACTTTCTCACCAAGTTCAATTAAAAGTTCTGAACTTGAAATAGGGTTTGTGATGCCACGTTTTTCAGCCTCATCGTGTGCCCACATAATTTTTCTCATAGTATAACCTTGAGGTGCCTGTGTAATAAACATTTCACTTCTTGGTAAACTGTGATTACAAGTTTGTCCGTCCTTACTTTCCAAAACAGAATCAATACTGCGTGTTACAGGCACAGCTGTTTCGTGTTCTCTTGCTGTGCTGATACAGTCAGAAATCAGTTTTTCAGATAACAGCGGTCTTACACCATCACAGATAAGAACAATATCATCATCATTAACAGCATACTCCTTAGCTGCTACAAGTCCATTGTGTATTGAGCCGTGCCCATTTTCTCCACCGGGTACAATCTTCAATACCTTTGTGATATTGTATTTTTTTATTTGTTCTTTCAGTTTATCAATCCAGGTTTCAAGGCAGGATATTACTATATTGTCAACTTCAGAATGATGCTGAAAATTCTCAAGTGTTCTTATAATAATAGGTTTACCGTCAACCTCTAAAAACTGTTTAGGGATTTCAACTGATTTCATTCTGGCACCCACACCACCTGCAAAAACCACAGCTGTTACCATAAAACTCACTCACCTTTCGTTATTACACAAAGACTTGTACAGATTTTATAAGATTAAAAAAATCTGCATAACTCCCACTTATTTTTTAACAACACAAACACTATATCCTTATCTTTTCAAAAATATCAGATTCTATAACAAGGTTACTTTTTCTTCTTACTTTTAGCTTTGTCAGCTTCATATACTTCAAAAGCTTTATTAACGTCACCCACAAATTTTACTTCGCCTTTTTTTAGAAAAATAGCTTTTGTACACGTTTCTTTTACACTATCTTTTGAGTGACTAACATACAATACCGTCTTTCCTTCTTCTATAATAGAAGCAATTTTATCCTTACATTTTTTCTTAAATGTTGCATCACCAACACTCAAGGCTTCATCTATAACAAGAATATCCGGATTGATATTTACATTAATTGCAAAACCAAGACGCATTTTCATACCACTGGAGTATGTTCTTACAGGCTGGTCTATATAGTCACCCAACTCTGCAAAATCAACTATTCTTTCTTCAATCTCTTTTATATAAGAATCTTTAAGTCCCAGTGTATAACCTCTTAAAAATATATTCTCTCTGCCTGTCATTTCAAGTGCAAAACCTGCAGTAAGTTCAAGCAATGCCGCAACAGTACCATTAACTGTAACTGTACCTATATCGGGGAATGCAACACCAGTAATCATCTTAAGCATTGTTGATTTTCCAGCACCATTGTCACCAATAACACCAACACTTTCACCCTCATAAATTTCAACAGAAACATCTTTCAAAGCCATATGATGTTTAGCATTCTTTGGCTTAAAAAAAAGCGACTTAAATCTATCTCTATCATTTTTAAAGAGTATATAATCTTTTGACACGTTGTCAAATTTTATCATAGTTTTATTCTCAGCCATATTCTGCACCTCTCAGCTTACAATACGTCAGGTATTCTTTTACGCAGACGACTATAATTAAATAATCCCAAAACAAACACAAGCAAAAATTCTGCAAGAAAAATTGTAAGTTCTAAGGGGTTATCCCAGATAAACTGGTTGTACAGTACAGCTTTACGATATCCGTTTGCAAAGAAATTAATGGGATTAAAATACATAATAGTATTAAGTGCCGAATTTGGCATATCATATGAATTATAAATAACACCAGAAAGCCAGAATATACCTGACATTACGGACATTACCGCATTTTCAAAATCAAGACTGAATGCTCCCATAGGTGCTGTTGACCACGATAAAAACAGGAAAAATAAAAACATTAATGGCATTAATATAAACAACTGCAAAGCATACAGACTTAGTCCCATTGAAAACGAAACTATTACTAACATAATGGCAACCAACAATACCTGAACATACAGCTTTGAAAGCACTGTATAGCTCATTATGGTAGAAACCGGAAACGAAATTTTCGTTACAAAATGCCTGTTAACTCTGATTGACTTCATACCGTGAATTATACTTTCCTGAATAAAGAACCACGGGATAAATCCCACCAACATAAAAATAAAACGGTCAAATTCTACAACCGTACCGTTTAGGTTTACATCTACACTCGTTGAGTTTTTAAAACCCAATGCAAAGGCAAACCAATATACAAACAATGTAAAGGATGGCTTTACAACTGCCCATAGCGGCCCTATTGCAGCACCTTTATATGTTTTTATAAGCTCATTCTTAGCCAACCTTACTATTTGACCTAAAAAGCCACGGTGTTCCTTAAAAATCTGAAACAAATTATTCCCACCCATCTAAAATAAAAAAACAGCATAATAAGCTGTAAAATAATTTCTAAACAAAGAAATTTTATATTAAAAATAAAATTCCCCCATTTTTCACATAAAATCCATAGTACCTATTTTAACCTATTTTTATTAAAAGTCAATATAACAAACCACAGATAATATTTATTACAAAAATAAAATTGTAGTGCTTTCAACCAATTAAAAATTACTATTTTCTGAAAATTAACATTAATAAAGCAATTATACACAACTTTTCAGGATAACCTCTACTTGAGAAAAAATGTGCTGTATGCTATACTAGCATTATTACAAAATAAGTTTGTTATTTGTGACAATATTAAAATTCATTAAAAATAATTTATATAAACAAAGGAAGTACATTTATGGATAATCAAACAAGAAGAGATTCCGAAATGGCATATGTTACTGACAAAGCTGTATGGAATGAAATGCTTGAAAATCGCAAGTTGGTACAGGAGTTTAACAAAACTGACTGTTATAATCTTGAAAAACTTCAACAACTGACAAAACAAATTTTAGGAAGCTGTGGTAAAAATTGTTGTATAACTCAACCTTTTCACTGTGATTATGGAAAACATATTTTCGTAGGCGACAATTTCTATACAAACTATAACTGTGTAATCTTAGATGTAGCCAAAGTTGAAATTGGAAACAATGTATTTTTTGCACCAAATGTTGCTGTTTATACAGCCGGACACCCGGTACATCCACAAGCTCGCAATTCACTGTATGAATATGGTATGCCTATAAAAATCGGTAACAATGTCTGGGTTGGAGGTAACACGGTAATACTCCCGGGAGTAACTATTGGAGATAATTGCGTTATCGGTGCTGGAAGTGTAGTAACAAAAGACATTCCGTCAAATACAATAGCCGTAGGCAACCCTTGCAGAGCGATTCGTAAAATTACCGATGACGATAAAAAGTTCTACTATAAAGACCGTGAATTTGATGACGAAGCTTGGGAAAATGTTTTAAAATGCGATAATTTCTAAAAATCATATAGTATTCCATATCAATAAAAACAACTGCGGATTTATACTATTATCGGGCTTTATAAATCCGCAGTTGACAAATACCGTAGCTTAAATTATAATATTAAACAGAAGAGTTAGTATGAGCTACCGCTTTGGAGTAAAATCGAACGCTCTTCTGTTACTTTGCTACCAAATAAGTTTAAAAAATTGAATAAGCCCTCTTAGTTCAACGGATAGAACAAGGTCCTCCTAAGACTTAGATATCGGTTCGATTCCGGTAGAGGGTGCCAATTTTTTAGCCGAAAATCCTGATTAAATCGAGGTTTTCGGCTTTTTGTTTTTTATGAGTCTATTCAAAAATGGTCAAATTCTATTAGCCAGCTAATAGATATGATTAAGAAAATAACACATTAACTAATTACCTGTGAGGTATTTGCCTTGCTAAGAAAAATTAGCAAGAAAATCAACTTTTTGCTAATAGCTCAAAATTCCGTGCTAAAAATCTTGCTAATAGCCGAGGAATTTGATTATTTGTTATTCTGTTCATAAATTTAAAATATGCATCAGTAATTTGCATTATAAACAGTAATTCCTAATCGCATACTTTTTGTTTGTAGAAACTCTTTATGCATACTGTTATGAATGCCGAAAAAATAAAAATGAAATGTGGGTCTTCTCAAAATCGGTCAACGAATATATAATATATTTGTGTTAACCGATATGAACAATAATTTTTTCTCACTTCCAATAGATAAACAACGTCGTATTATTAATGCCGCTTATAAAGTTTTTTCAGAAAACAGCTACAAAAAAGCTCCTATGTCCGAAATTGCGGAGGAAAGCAATATTTCAAAATCCTTGCTTTTTCATTATTTTACGAACAAAAAAGATTTATATATGTACTTATGGTGCAATGCTTGTGAAATAACAAGAAAGGCAGTTAAAGAGAAGCAAACACTGGAAACTGATGATTTTTTTGAAATATTAAGAAGAACCTTGCGTGCCAAAAGCTCGGTTATGCGTGATTATCCGTATGTCTACGCATTTTCTTTCAGGGCATATTACGAAACATCCCCAGAAATACAAGACTCTATACAGGCAAACTATAATGACGCTAGAAAAGAAAGACAAATTTACCGATATATTTATTTCATAACATAAAAGTTCGAAAAAACCTTAATTTTAAGCGGATGCTACGATAAGTAGCATCCGCTTTTTGAGTTTGTAAACAGGTGTTGGTGGTGCTACCTTGTGGTTTTGTGTAAGATGTGGGTGTCAAATCAAAACAACAAACGGAGGTTATACTATGAGCAACAAAAAAGAAATCATTATCAAAGCAACTAAGCTCAAAAAGAGTTTTCTCACAGGTGATAGTGAACAGATCATTTTTGAAAACCTTGACCTTAATATATATAAGGGCGACTTCACCGTTATTATGGGTTCGTCAGGTGCAGGTAAGTCCACACTGATGTACTCCCTTTCGGGAATGGACAGACCCACTTCGGGCAAGGTTGTTTGGGATGGCAAAGCAATTACATCTTTAAATGATGATAAGCTGGCGATTTTCAGGAGAAAAAACTGCGGTTTTGTGTTTCAGCAGATTTATCTCCTTGATAAAATGAGCCTTATGGACAATGTGCTTACAGCAAGTGCGTTGTCAGGAGAAAGTAAGAAGGACTCGTTAAAACACGCAAAGGAGCTTTTTGAACTTGTGAACATTCCTGAGATAACACGCAAAAAGTTCCCATCTCAGGTGTCGGGCGGTGAGGCTCAGCGAGCAGGCATTGTAAGGGCGGTTATAAACAGTCCCGAAGTTTTATTTGCCGACGAGCCAACAGGTGCTCTTAACTCGAACAACTCAACAGCGGTGCTTGATGTTTTTACAAAACTTCATAATGAAGGTCAGAGCATAATTATGGTAACTCACGATAAGAAAACTGCATTAAGGGGTAACCGTGTGCTGTATGTTAAGGATGGCAAGGTGTACGGCGAATGTGACCTTGGGCTTTACTCGGAAAATAATAAAGAAAGAGAAACAAAGCTCAACAGCTTCTTAGAGGAGATGGGATGGTAATATGACAAAAATACTGAATCAGATTTCATACAACTTGAAAAAGGAGAAATCTTCCTTTATATCTTTCGGCGTTATCATTCTGGTAACTGCTTTGATACTGAACTGTGCGGCGGTTTTACTTTTACAGGTAGATTCAGCCTATAACGAAAAGTTTCAAAAGCTTAACACTGCCGAACTCAACGTAATCGTTCCTGAGGTTCAGAGAAACAGCGAATTTGAAAAAGTAATTGATGAAATCGAAATGGCGGAGAAAACCGAAAGCCACAATGGAGTTTTAACGGAGGCTACCGTCAAGGATTTCAACGATGCGGATTTTTCAATGAAGACAGTGTTCTATAACATTGACGACAAGCGTACTCTTAACAACTTTGAGCTTGTAAGTGAAAGTGAAAATGATGTTAACAATCCAATCTATATCCCACTTTATGTTTCTAACTTCGGTGGATTTGCTTTGAATGACGAAATCGTTTATGTAATTGACGGCAAGTCGCATAGTTTTACAGTAGCGGGTGTAATTGAAGAAATGCAGTATGGCAATTACGGTTCGAGCTTGCTGTGTGCATATTTGCCCAAAGAAGATTTTGCTGAGTTTGCGAATTCTTATGACGACAAAGCTGTGGTTGAATATTCAATAAGCGTAAAAAATAGAGCAAACCTTGACGAAGTAAAAGAAGATATCAGTAAAGTAGTTGAGGACAAAGGCGTTATGGCGTTATCAATCCTTGACAGTGAAAGCGTAAAGGGCACACGCACAATGGTCTGCGATTTGCTTATCCTGATTTTAACCGCCTTTGCACTTATCATACTTGCGGTCAGCGTGTTTCTCAGTAATTTCAAGGTCAAGAATTCCATTGAATCCGAAATTACTAATATGAGCATGCTCAAAGCATTAGGTTACACAAGTGCTCAGATTGTAGCAAGTATCACCCTGCCGTATGCCATAGTTTCGCTGATGTTTACGGCTTTAGGCGTTGGTCTTTCATATCTTTTACTTCCTTTGCTTTGCTCAGTACTTACTATTCAATCGGGCTTTTCCTTTGCTATCAGCTTTGATTTTATGAGCTTTGTATGTGTGGTTTGTATTCTTTGTGGTGTTGTTGCGTTCTTTACATTTATATCTGCACGAAAAATCAAAAAAACTCAGCCTATTGATGGCTTAAGAGGTAACACAAGCTCAAAGCACACAAAGAAAAATCATTTTCCCCTTGAAGAAACCAAGGGCGACACAAAGTTCTTGCTTGTGTTAAAGCAGATGATAGCTTCAAAAAAGCAAAATACAATGCTCTTTTTGGTGTCCTTTGTGCTGACAGTTCTTATAGCTTTTTCGGGTACACTGTTCTATAATGTGGCAGTTAAGCCTGAGAACTTTATGTCGGCTTTGTCTGATGAAACTCCGGATGTAATTGTTGTTCCTAAGAACCATAGCATAAGTGAGCTTGAAGCTTTGCTTGATACCGACAGTCGTGTAGAAAACTCATTGCAATATATGTTGGGTAATGTTAAAATTGAGAACAAAGCGGTGACCACTTTGGCTTGTGAGGATTTCTTTAAGGTGCGAAATGATGTGTGTTATATGGGTGAGAACCCTAAAGAGGTTGACGAAATAGCCTTGGGCAGTACTTTTGAAGAAAATTTTAAAATCGGCGACACAGTCAGCGTAACAGTTAACGACATCACAAAAAACTTTAAGGTAACAGGCTTTGTACAAAGCGTTAACTTACAGGGCGAACTTTGTGAATTAAGCATAGAGGGCTACGAAAGATTATTTAACGAAAAGCAGACCCCATCTCTTTATGTGTATCTTGAAAACTTTGAAAATGCAGAAAAGATTACAAAAGAATACAAATCCGAATACCCCGACTTGGTCGCAGACACAGTAAACTCCAACAAACTCCAAAAGGAAGCACAGGATATGTATATGGGTATCACTGTGGCTCTTGTAGTAACAGTTTTTACGGTAACAATCCTCATTGTGCTTTTCATACTGTATATTGTAATCAAATCCCTCCTTGTAAAAAGGAGGCAGGAGCTGGGGATTTACAAGGCAATGGGATACACAAGCTCTCAGCTTATTTTACAAACAGCAGGCTCCTTTATGCCTGTGTCAATAGTAGCAACTCTGCTCTCAAGTGTTCTGGCTATCTTTTATATGCCCTGCATATATCAGTTTATTTTCGAGGCATTAGGTGTTATGAAAAACAATATTGAGATTTCATTTGGATTTTTAATGCTGTTTGCATCAATTCAAATTATAGTAAATATTATAATAAGCATTATTTTGTGTATGCCGGTAAGAAAAATTTCAGCATACACACTAATTAAGGAGTAAAGGTGATAAATATGGATTTTGGTGATAAATTAAAGCAGTATAGATTAAGAGAGGGACTCTCTCAGGAACAATTAGCCGAGAAAATCGGAGTAAGCCGTCAGGCAATAACAAAGTGGGAAACAAAGCGTGGTCTCCCTGATGTAGAAAATATGATTATCCTTGCAGAGCTTTTTAAACTCACCCTTGACGAGCTTGTGCTCGAAGAAGTCAAAAAGCAGGATGAAAAGCCTGCAATGTTCGAAAGTGAAACCGTTTATGATATTGATGCCCAAAAGCACTTTGACATAAACTTAGGCGGAGCAAGGAAAATCACCCTCAAAACGGGCGTGGACGAGAAAATCCACATTTTGCTTTCTTCCGAAACCCTTACTGACATCGGCTCTCTTTTCAAGGTTAGACTTGACGAAAAGCGTAATAAGTTAGATGTAGAACTTGTGAACAAAAAGGGGGTCAGCCGTTTTGAAGCCCAGGAAAGTGTAGATATTACTCTCCTGCTTCCTGAAAAGTTCACCGAGCACACAGAAATTTCAGCAAGCGTTAAGGAACTTTTTATTGAGGATTTACGCCTCAGCCGTTTAGAGTACGACGGCGACGCAGAGAAGATTTACATCCGTGACACTGAGGGAAGTCTGGAGCTTACCTCAAAGACTGACTATGAAATCTACATTTTAGGTAACTGTACAAAGCTTGATGTAAACCAGTTCAAGGCAAAAACAGTTGTTCACCTTGAAAGTGCAGATAACTACAAGCTCATAAATAACGGTAGAAAATGTAAACTCATCACTCGCAAAAACGACGAATCAGTTGAGCTTAGCGAAAACGAAACCGCCGAAAACACAATCAGCACATCAGGCATATTCTCCGAGCTGATTATTGAGGTTGAGAGATAAACTTGAATTTGTGGAGTGTGATGAATATGAAAATATGGGATGGATGTTCAAATCTTAAGAATATACGAGGTATAAGATGATGAAAAAAATAAGAGAAGTTGTAGGAAAAGAATATGCTAATACACTTGGTATTATCGCATATAAAAATGGCGAAAAGGTCATTGAAGAGTATTTTGAAGATGCACATAAGAATGAATCAATACATACCTTTTCGATAGTGAAAAGTATTGTAGCAATCCTTGTGGGGATTGCGATTGATAAAGGATATTTAGAAGGTGTTCATCAAAAAGTATTAGATTTTTTTCCAGAATATAAATTAAAAAGAAATCAAGAACAGTTAAAAGAAGTAACGATTGAAAATTTCCTTACAATGACTGTTCCGTATAAGTTCAAAAGTGAACCGTGGACTAAGGTGTGTACTAGCGAAGATTGGGGATGCAAGGCTTTAGAGCAGGTTGGTGGAAAGGAACAGATTGGAGAAAGATTCCACTATTCAACACTTGGAATTCAAGTATTATCAAATGTTTTAGCAAAAGCTACGGATATGAGTTTAAAAGAATTTGCAACAAAATATTTATTTGAGCCATTAGGGATTCCAGATGTGCCAAATGCAAATGTTTACGACAGAGCATCACAAGAAGCATTTTATAAAGCGAGGGATAATCGTGGCTGGGTAAAAGACCCAAGTGGATATTATACAACTGGATGGGGCTTATCACTCACAACAGATGACTTTGCAAAGATTGGTGTGTTAGTGTTAAACAATGGTTTGTATAATGGTAAAAGAATCCTTTCAGAGCAATACATTCATGAGATGTTGAAGGAGCGAGAAGAAAGCTACGGATATTTATGGTGGATTTACAAGAAGAATAGTACAATAAAAATAATACGAAAAGAATATAGTACAGGAAAGTATGATTCTTATTGTATGAATGGTGTAGGTGGTTCCTTAGTGACAATTATACCAGAGATAGATACCGTTATTTGTATGACTTGTTCGTTGGTATATAATCCAAAGCCGAGAATGGAACTTATAAATAATCATCTAATTCCTTATATTGAAAAATTATAAGCACTTGAAAACATAAGTGGTGTACTCGAATACACCGACTACAAAACTTTAACTAATAACTGAAGGAGAATTGATATGAGTGAATTTAAATACATAACACTAAGAGAAAAGCCTGAATTGATGGATAGTGCTGCTCAATGGTTTAACAACAAATGGGGTGTACCGAAAGAAGCGTACCTTGAGTGTATGGAGGATTATCTCAGCGGTAAGACTGAATATGGCTGGTATCTTTGCTTAGACGGCGACAATATCATTGGTGGAATGGGCGTTATCGAAAACGACTTTCACGACCACAAGGACTTGACTCCCAATGTCTGTGCCGTTTATACAGAAGAAAGCTACCGCAAAAAAGGAATAGCAGGTGTGCTTCTTAATATGGTGGTAGATGATTTAAAATCAAAGGGCATTTCTCCTGTTTATCTTGTTACTGACCACACAGGATTTTACGAGCGATACGGCTGGGAATTTTTCTGTATGGCACAAGGTGACGGCGAGCCTGATATGACAAGATTATACATTCACAGATAAATCCGTTAATAAGGAAAAGTCAACCGAAGAAAGTAAAGAAGACAGTACCGAGCTTATTACAAAGTTACTATCAAATCCTGAAACGGTAGTTTTACTCAAAGCACGGGCAAAGTTTATATAACCCTCTGCTGAATACCGTTTTTCTAATTTGTTGATATTAAAAATGCTCTCAACGTGACTTCAAGAGTATCTAAGTTTTTGGGTGTATATCAATAGCGAAATTGGTCCTTGCCAACGAGTGGTATTTTATGTAAGAAACTATTGCATAAAGCATTGACAATAATAAAAAGTAGTGATATAATCGCCTATAACAAAATAAGAAAAGTGATGACGGAAAAGAGTAGTTTAGTTGGAAACATCCAGAGAGAACAGCATTTGGTGGAAGCTGTTTATGTGGAAAGTAGACGAAAACCATTCCAGAGCTGTAATGCTGAAATAAGTAAGTGTTACCGTATTCCTGCGTTAAAGGATAGGATTTGTTAGAATCCAAAGTGAAAAGTTAAGGTGGAACCGTGCTAACTGCACCCTTAAGACTGTATTATTATGGTCTTTTGGGTGCTTTTCTTATGTTGTTACCGAATATGCTTAAAAGAGAAAGGAACAACAAATTATGAAAATTCTATAAGCAGTGATGAAGACTGGCAATTAGCTACTGAAGCACTTAAAAAACAGTTCAGAGAATGTGTAAATTCTATGTGGTAAATGAGGGCGATGGTTCCTTCTATGGATCCAAACTTGATTTTCACTTAAGGGATTCAATAGGTAGAATATGGCAAAGTTCCGTATATGGTTATTGTGGGCGAAAATGAGCAGAATAATGGGTCTGTATCCGTAGGGCAAAGAGATGCTGAGATTGATAAGCAAGAGTTAGGCGAAATGAAGATTGAGCAACTGATTAAACTTGTGAAAAGAGGTTAAACAAATGAAAGCAACAATAGTTTTAATAGCAAACAATGAAGCTGAAAATTTTGGAAGAAGAATGATGTTACAGGCTAATAAGTATGGTGGAATGGGATTTGAAATGGCAAGATTGCCACAGCATATTTCTCTTAAGCAACCATTTTCTATCCCGAATTTAGAGGAAATGGAAGCATTCTTTGAAAGCTTTGTGAAGGAACTTACACCATTTGAAATTGAGTTTGTTGATATGGATTTATTTCCATCAAATGTGTTAGGTGGTATACCATCGGGATGTATGAGCCTTCGTGTAAAAGAGACACCAGAATTGTTAGAGGCACAGAGAAAACTGAATGAAAGGCTATATAAAAATTTGGACCTTGCCCGGCAGACCATGACGATGATTATATCTTTCATATGACATTTGCTATTGGTGGAGGGAGCTTTGAATCATATCAAAGGGCTTATGACAAATTGATAAAACAGGATTATAAGAAGAGTTTTATGTTTAGTAAGTTAGGGTTATTATATTATGATGATGACAATATTACTCCAGGAACATATTTCTGTTACAAGGTCTGCGATATCTAATGTGGTGTAGATTACAGCCGCTTTTACATTTTGACCAGAGTTTTGCTGAAAGCAATTACAAAATCTAGACCGGAGGTTCAAATCCTCTTAGAAACGCCAAAAAGCCGAAAACCTTCATTAAAGGTTTTCGGCTTTGCTTTTTATTTGATACACATATTTTATCAAGCAAAACGGTTTAATTTAGAATCATATTGATAACCTATTGAGGCTAATTTTGATTTTATTTCCTCAATGTTAACATCTAAAGATTTCTCAAGTTCCTCCAAGTTAGAATAAAAATCCCGTAACTGCGTATTTATGTATGACAACAACATTACAGGATCATTTGGAATAGCCATTAATATTCTCCTTTCTGATTTTATATTTTGACATACTCGTATATAATAATGGTACTTTATGTTTTTTATAATTAAATTAAAATATCTTTCAAAATGTAGAAATTATTTTACATAAAAATCACATTTACTATAAATGAAGCCAGACAAGCAAAAATAGCAACCGTAAGTAAGCTCTTTTCTTTAAAAGCAAGTATGCAGGCAACAATCAGTCCCACAACTGCCGAAGTATAATTTCCTGTTGAAAAAAGAATTGCAGGAAATGTCATAGCACCCAAAACAGCATAAGGAACATAATATAGAAAACTTTTTATGAATGTATTCGTAATTTTCCCTTTAAAAATTACAAATGGTATTGCCCTGATAAGATATGTAACCCCTGCCATAATAAAGAGATAAATAAAAAAATCCTTTATATTCATTGCTTGTCCTCCTCATATCTTAATTATAAATCAATTATAATTCAATCCATTAACTATAAAGTTTATTATTTCCTTCAAAACTTTACTCCTTTTCTTCTGTAACAGGAAAAAGAATAGCTCCCACCGTAGCAGAAATTACCGTACAAATTATAATAACAAACCCACTGGAAACTCCATTTAGAACTGGTATCCATTTAAAAGCACAGCTTAATAAAACAGAAATAATTATTACTTTCATAACAGATTTATTTTTCTTTGCAGGAGGAATAATTATAGCAATAAACATACCATATATAGCAAGGCTTAGAGAACTTCTTACAACATCAGGCAAAACCTGCCCTGCAACTGCACCTAAAAATGTACCTGATACCCAACCTAAAATCGGAAGAATTATCACCCCATACAAATATTTGTTGCTTACAGGCTCATCGTTACCCATTGAAACAGCAAATATTTCATCTGTAATTCCGAAGCCTGTAAGAAAACGGTGTATGCCCTTAACACTTTTATCAACTTTTTGTGAAAGCGAAAGTGACATCAATGCATATCTTATATTAATAATAAACTGAGTACAAGCCATCTCAAACCAGAAACCTCCACCTCTTATCATAATATCCAATCCTGCAAATTGTCCGGCGGAAGTCAAGTTAGTAAGAGAAATAAACACAGCCTCCCACCAACTAAGGTTGCTATTTACAGCCTGCAAGCCAAAGGTAAACGAAACTGAAAGATAACCCAGTGCTATTGGAATACCATCCTTAAGTCCTTTTTTGAAATCTATCATTCTTAACCTCGGCTTAAATTGCCGTTAATATGCCAACTGACTTTAAGAAAAGTACAATAAGCATAATAGGAGCAATAACTTTAATCATAGCAACATAAAGAATCTTTCTGCCCATCTTCTTTCCTGTCTTTTCAACTTCATCAATAACAGTTTTAGGCTTGGCAATCCAACCAATAAGAATACAGGTACCAATAGCAACAATAGGCATAAGAATATTATTACTAATATAATCCATAATATCAAGAATCTGTGCTGTTGCACCGTTCGGCAATTTTGCCTCAAAATAGAGCATATTGTAGCCAAGACAAACAACAACACCAACTATCAGTGCAATAACAGTTTCAATAGTTGCTGCTTTTGGTCTTGAAATTTTAAATTCGTCCATAAAACTAGATACAACAGCTTCCATAACTGATACTGCACTTGTAAGAGCAGCAAAAAGAACCATTGCAAAAAACAAACATCCTACAACATTACCCATAGAACCCATAGCAGAAAAAACTTTAGGCAATGATACAAACATAAGGCTTGGACCTGATGCTGACATTCCCTCTGTACCTGAAAATGTATAAACAGCAGGAATAATCATTACACCTGCAAGAAAAGCAACAACTGTATCAAAAATTTCAATCTGATTAATTGACTTACCCAAATCTGCATCATCAGGAACATAAGAGCCATAAGCAATCATAATTCCCATAGCAACACTCAGACTGAAAAACAACTGTCCCATTGCGTCCAGAAGTATAGAAAAGAAACTTTTCACAGTCAAATTGGATAAATCAGGTACAACATAAACTTTCAAACCTTCCAGACCTGTTCTTGTAACACCATTTGCATCTGTATGGCTAATGGTCAGTGAGAAAATTGCAATAATAACAACAAGCAAAATCAAAGCAGGCATAAGTATTTTTGAAAAAGACTCAATACCTTTGTTTACTCCTCTGAAAATTACTATCGCAGTAGCAACCAGAAATATCACAAGCATTATAATTGGTTCAACATTACTGCTGATAAACGACGTAAAGTATCCATCTTCGGCGGCAGTTGCTCCATTGCCTGTAAGATATACCAAAAAGTATTTAAGTACCCAACCACCTATGGCACAATAATATGGCATAATAATTACAGGAACAAGGCAGGAAATTACACCAAGCCATTTCCACTTCTTTTTGATTTTTCCATAAGCAGTCAAAGGGCTTTGCTTCGTCTTTCTTCCTATTGCAATTTCCGTAGTAAGCAAAGTAAATCCAAATGTTAATGCTAAAATAATATACATTGCAAGGAACAGTCCACCGCCATCCTTTGCCGCCAGATATGGAAATCTCCAGATATTCCCAAGACCAACGGCACTTCCTGCGGCAGCAAGAACGAAACCAATGGAACCTTTAAAGGAATTTCTTTTTGTTTCTTTCTCCATAAAAATTTCTCCCTCTCAAATTATTTTCGTTTCACATTATTTGTAAACAAATCAGATTAAATCATAACACGAAATATAAATTCAGGCAACACTAAAACACAAAAAAAACAATAAATGTGTACAGAGAATTATATTTTTATAAATTTTGATGAATTGTTATACATAAAAAAGAGGTTTTATTCCAAATAGTAAAGCAATAAAGAAATATAGCATTCAATAAAGTATGAATAGTACCGGTGGTAGATGTCATAATAATGCACGTTGTGAGAGCATGTGGGCAAGATTTAAAGAAGAATTATTATATGGTCGTTATAATAATTCAAAAATGAGAGTAGAGGAACTAAAAAATTTGTCTGAAGATATTTTATTGGTTATTGGAATAATCGAAGAATCTGCTCTATTAATGGTAGCTTACCACCGGTGAGCAAGAGGCAACAATACTATGCCTCTTTACAGAATGTAGTATAGTTCAAATATCCTTGAGAAAAAAGTGTAAAGAGATATTCACAATATTAAACCTTTTCAGCTGTGATTTTAACATTGTTTTATATTAATCTTTATTTAAGTAGTGAATAAAACTCTCTGCTTAATAGCTAGTAAACAGCATCGAAGATTGTATAAACTAAAAAGATACCGCTCAAATGAGCGGTATCAAAAATTCAATTAATTTTATTCATAAGTATTATAGTTCAATTATTCCAAGAACAACCCTTTGAAGCATAACTGCATCTGCTAGTGTTAATTTATCATCATTATTTACATCTGCACATACAAGCTGGCTGTCTGTTAATTCCATACCACCAATCAAATATTTCATTAAATATAAAACATCGCTTACAGAAATTGTACCATCATTGTTTAAATCACCTGTTTTTTGTTCTATAAAATTAAAATGAATAGTTGCATTTGTAAGGTAATCGTTTCCTTCATTTACTGATATGTTATTCCATTGACTTTCATCGCCTGTATAATATACATCTTTAAGACTCTTGCAATTATAAAATGCAGCCCTACCAATAGTAGTAACACTGTCGGGGATTGTTATGCTAGTTAGACTACTGCAATACTTAAATGCATCACTACCAATAGTCGTTACACTATTTGGAATTGTTATGCTAGTTAGACTCTTGCAATTATAAAATACATCCCTACCAATAGTAGTAACACCGTTGGGTATTGTTATGTTGGTTAGACTACTACAATCATAAAATGCATAACTATAAATAATAGTAACACTGTCGGGTATTGTTATGCTAGTTAGACTACTGCAAT